>JAJQCT010000018.1 GCA_021202555.1 Clostridiales bacterium | reverse complement strand
GTATAATAAGAATAATACATATACAACCAGCCAAATTACCATAATAAAAATGCTTAAGGTTATGGCTGTCAGGAGAGAGTGGGAATGATTTCGCAAGCCAACTTTCTCGGCTGTAGAGCCGTAAAAGTGGCGATTTCACCGAGCTGTGGCAACAAAATGGCAACATAATTTGTATTATCAAAAGAATAAAGCAAAAGAGCTAACTGATTTTTTAGGAAGTCAGTTAGCTCTCTTTTTGTTTATAAACAAGTGTGAAATTGCAGAAAGACCTTTTAATTATTAGATGTATTTTTCGACAATCTCTGTCAATTTGTTGATGTAATTTCGGACTTCATTTGCGGCATCGTTTTCGTCTGGATATTCGAAAATTGTGCTGTATTTGCTCAGAAACTCGTCATACTCGGTTTCGTTGTACTGAAGACCTTTAGCATGAATATAAGAAACAACCATTACAGCTGCATCCATAGGATGAGGTTCAAAGTTGTCAGCATCTGCCAAGCCTGAAACGCCAGAACAATTACATTTGAATAATCTACTAACTTGGTATTCCAATTCTATTGCTTCGCTATGTGTAATTCTAAACATATTATTACCTCCAAAATGCAGTCTGCAAATCACACTGTGTCTATTCTTCGGACAGATTGGTGAAAAGTTCGCTGAGTTTCCGGGACGGAACTTTGACCCAACACTGTGTGGTGTCCTCTGCCGGAAATGTATAACGCCAACGGTCATACTGCTCCTTGCTGATTTCGCCGTTTCTGTACTTCTCGGCTTGTTCAGCCCATGCAGAAAGCATTGTCTGCTTGCTGCCGTCAAAGACGATATGTACTTCATCGCCCTGCTTTTCAGCTCTGATGCCGTGCATATCCTCGATGGAGAAAAAGGTATGGATAAAGCCAAGATCGCTGTCAATGTTGGGGAGCTTCAATGCAAAAAAAGGGGGCGAAACGCCAATCACATTGGAAAGTGAACGCACCAAATCCTCTTTGGGCGTTCTGGAGCCGGATTCGTACTGAGCCATACGGACATTGGCGGTCTTTTCGGGGAAACCCACGGCTTGACCAAGCCATTTTTGTGTCATACATCGCAAATTGCGGATAAAGCGTATTCTTTCGCCAATAGCCATAACTTTTCTCTACTTATATATCGGTGTAATCATTATAAGATAAATGTTTAGTGTTTGTCAAGATAACCAAAACAAAAAGGCTTAGCATTTCTTGCGAAGTTCCTGCCACATTGGGACGATTGCGTAGCGTGTCCCGCTAAAAGTCGACAGGCAAGGTAGATTCTCGAACTACCTTGCCTGTTTTTATATACGAGTTTTTGAGAATAGCAAGCACAGCCGGTGTTGCCACACTCGGCGATTTTCATGAATCTCATTTTACCGCTTCGCTCTCAACCTCCGTAAACACTTAGCTCCATAGTACCCCACCACTACAAACAATCCCATCACCGTCATATAATCGAGCAGGAAGAAAATCAGCGGTTCTTCAAAATCGAAATACACGAAGTGATACCTGAGAAGCATATTGTTCCCGATGTCTCGCTTCCAGAAGGCATTTACTCCGAATAATGCTATTGTGAGTGCTACGACACGAATAGTTAATGTCCTAAGCTTATCCGGACGCAGATACTTTTTTGCGATTCCGAGCATTATATTCCAATGAAAACCCAAATGCAGGCTCATCAGGACGAATCCCCAATAAGCACACAGCATATGAACTCTGCTTGCATATGAGTATACACTCCTGATTGGCAGGAAAGAAAATGTATGCTCTGACATTAGCATTCCGCTCACCATCGAGCCGAGCATCGTGAGTGCTATGCAGATATTCAGAATCGTCTGTGCTATGCGGAAAGCGGAGTACCGACCTTTCAGGATATTTCTGCTCCAATTTGAATTAAGTACATGATGCAGAATGAACAATACGCAGATTCCCATTCCAAGCCATTCATGTGCCGCCTCGCCGACAAGTTCATATGCCATTAGGAGAAGCAGAAGCACCGTCATTCCCACATCAACTGCTATTTTGATTTTAAATTTCAGCTTCATCAGATTTTCTCCTCAAACTTGCTCAGTTACAGCCAAGCCGAGACTCAGGAGGTGAGTCTCGGCTTCGTCATATTTATGCTATATTTTCCTTTTTTCTATTTCTGCTCGTTAACCGGCGGCACCATGCGGACATAGTTTTCAAGCATTTCAGGTGTGCTTGTGTAGTATCTTACATTCTTGTTGAGAGATGCGATTTCAGCCATTTCCTCATCGGTAAGTGCAAAATTAAACAGGTCAAAGTTATCCTTGATATGCTCCGGATTTTTCGAGCCGGGAATGACAACATTGCCCGCCTGAATATGCCAACGAAGAATAATCTGGGCGTTACTCTTGCCATACTTCTCACCGAGAGCAGTGAAAACAGGCTCCTCAAGAAGTGCCTTGTCGCCGTGACCGAGAGGATACCACGACTGAATTGCGATGCCTTCTTTGTCAAGAAAAGCTTTCAGCTCGTTCTCCTGAAAATACGGATGAACCTCCGTCTGCAGAATCGCAGGCTTGATTTCGCAAATGTCGAGAATCTCCTGAATCTGAGCCATATTAAAGTTGGAAAGACCTATCGCTCTGACTTTACCTTCCTTGTATGCTTTCTCCATCAGACGTTATCCGGCGACATAGTTTCCTGCTGGCTGATGAATGAGAAGAAGGTCGATATAGTCCGTTCCGAGACGTTCAAGTGTCTTCTCGACCGCATTTTCCTGTTCATAGAACGAAGCCCATATCTTCGTTTCAAGAAAGATTTCCTCTCTTGGCAATCCCGATTTCTTCATTCCTCTGCCGACAGCTTTCTCGTTCATATATGCGTTGGCAGTGTCGATCAGGTGGTAGCCGTTCCCAAGCGCATAGAGAACCGAAGCCTCCGCATCGTCAGGCTCCAGAAGAAACGTCCCGATTCCCGCCATCGGCATTTTCACGCCGTTGTTCAGAACTACATACTCCATTGTGATTTCCTCCTTGTCTTTTTGATATTAGTATAGCACAAACGAGACCTTTCGGGAAGTCTCGTTTTGTTCATCAGTTTGTACCGGGAGGTTATAACCAGTGCGACAGTTGGCACTGGTTTCAGATAGATAAAGTCAGATTGCTTTTGCATTTAATCATGAGAACGTCACTTACTGTCAAAATAAAGGTCGAAAAACGCCACTTTTTTGCGATGTAAGGTATTTTTGAGCTGTGATACAGTAAACTGCCTTCGCCTTTGTTATCCTCGAATCTGGTGCAAATTTCGAGCAGTTCGTTGATATACCGTTTCTTGTCTACAAAATAAGAGGTATGCACTGCAAAGTGCATACCTCTTTGTTGACCGCCCTCGTCAGGCAGACGCCCTGATATTGATTTTTCTGAGACCTGTCTTATGGGTGGCTGGCTCAAGTGATATTTTTTATATATTACAGCCCGCATATTTCCCGTTCCCGCTTCATAAACATATAGACGCACATTTTTTGTATGAGGGGCGGTTTATGTATATCAGACGGAAATTCAGGCAATATATGACGGCGGCAAAGCATTATCTGCCGGTAATAAAGCATTATCTTCCGATAATGCTGGTCTTTTTATCAATGCTCGCGCTGTCCCTTATCGCGGGCGGGGTGCCGTCGGAGCTTTATGCGTCGTGCGGCGACCCGTCGCGGCTGCCGTCCCTTTACCGCGTGATTTTCGCGGTGACTTTCTATTATTTGTCTGCGGGCGCATCGATTTCGTCCGCGATTTTCGCCATAGCGGACGCGGGGCAGAATACGCTTTTCCGCGAGTGCGGGGTGCGCGCGATTCTCTTTATGTCGGGCGGCGTCTCAATTATGAATTTCTGGTATCCTACAGTGTTCCTTTACGAAAATTATCTTTTTGCCGAGGTTATATCGCTTTTGTCGGCGTCGCTTTCACTTATGTCGTGTATTTCGGCGTCGTATTACAGAAAAACGGCGCTTTCGGCTATGATTTCGACGGCGACATCGGGATATCTTGTATATGTTTCGTTCGCATATGAGCTTCTTTTGTGATTTTCCCGCCGCATGAAAAAATTTTTAGGTTTACCAAGCGTTTATTTCCGCGTGATTTTTGGTTTATGTAAAAAGCATATAATAACCCGCGTAAACGAACAGGAAAGGAACCCTCGCGGGGCGGGGGATGCGGGCTATAATATGATTAAGCTTTTCAGATTTTTTCACGCAAAAGAATGGGTTTACATCTGTATATCCGTTTTTTTTATTGTTTTGCAGGTGCAGCTTGACCTGACGCTGCCCGACTATATGTCGGAAATTACGACGCTGATTGAAACGGAGGGCAGCGAGATGTCGGACGTTTTGTCTGCGGGAGGCAAAATGCTTCTCTGCGCGCTCGGCTCGCTCGCGTCAGCGGTCATTGTCGGATATCTTGCCGCGAGAACATCGGCGAATTTCTCTAAAAACGTGCGGGAGGGCGTTTATTCAAACGTCATGTCGTTTTCGGATGAGGAAGTAGGCAAATTTTCGACCGCAAGCCTTATTACGAGGACGACGAACGATATAACGCAGGTGCAGATGTTCGTGTCGATGGGAATGCAGGTCATCATCAAGGCGCCGATTATGGCTGTGATGGCGATAGCGAAAATAAGCGCAAAAAATTGGCAGTGGACGGCGCTTACTGCCGCTGTGATTGTCTTTATCGTCGCGCTGCTTGCGATACTTATGGTATTCGCTCTGCCGAAATTCAGGCGGATTCAGGGGCTGACTGACAATCTGAACCGCGTCACGCGCGAGAGCCTTACGGGAATCCTCGTTATGAGGGCTTACAACGCGGAGGAATACCAGAATTCCAAGTTTGACGCCGCAAACAAGGAGCTGACGGACAACAACCGCAGCGCTTATGTCGCGATGTCGCTGATGAATCCGGGACTTAATCTCGCGATGAACGGGCTGTCGCTCGGCATTTACTGGATAGGAGCGATTTTAATATCAAACGTCGCCGTTACAGGACTTGAGGCAATTGCCGAGCGCGTTGAGCTTCTTTCCGAAATGGTCGTGTTCATGCAGTATTCGATGCAGGTCGTAATGGCGTTTCTGATGCTTGTCATGGTATTCCTCATGATGCCGCGTGCGCTCGTTGCTGCCGGAAGAATCAACGAGGTGCTCGGGTGCCATCCGAGAATCAAGGACGGCAGACGCAGGTCGGGAGCTGACGGCGTCACGGGCGAGGTCGAATTCAAAAACGTATCCTTCCGCTATCCCGAGAGCGACGGCAAGGGCGGCGGAGATGTGATTCACAACATAAGCTTTAAGGCGGAGCGCGGTCAGACCGTGGCGCTTATAGGAGCGACGGGCTCGGGCAAGAGCACAATAGTGAATCTTATACCGCGAATTTACGACGCGACGGAGGGCGAGGTAATCATCGACGGCGTGAACGTGAAGGAATACACGCAAAAATCGCTTCATGAGAAAATAGGATTTGTACCGCAAAAGGCGTTTCTCTTTTCGGGAACCGTGGAGGAAAACGTAGGGTACGGCATTGACGCGAGTGCGGACGGCAGCAAAGAAAATATTCGCCGCGCCGTCGAAATCGCGCAGTCGAAGGAGTTTGTCGAGTCGCCCGCCGTCGGATATGACGGATATGTTGCCGCGACGGGAAGCAATTTCTCGGGCGGTCAGAAGCAGCGTCTGTCAATCGCGCGGGCTGTAGCAAAAAATCCGGAAATTCTTGTCTTTGACGATTCGTTCTCGGCGCTTGACTATAAGACGGACAAAAATTTAAGGTCGGCGCTCAAAAGCGAAACGGCAGGTACGACAAATATCATAGTAGCGCAGCGAATCGGTACAATAATGGACGCCGACAGGATTCTTGTTATCGATAACGGTCAGATTGTCGGCGACGGAAAGCATGACGAGCTTATGAAAAAATGCGATGTCTACCGTGAAATTGCACATTCGCAGCTTTCGGAGGAGGAACTTGGAGCATGAGTGAAAACGGCGAGCGTAAAGTAATGGAACAAAACGAAAAAATGTCGCCGCCCGCGGCGAGAGGCGGTCCGGGTGCAGGTCGTCTCGGAGGCGGCTCGGGCGAGCGCGCGAAGGATTTCACAGGGGCGCTCAAAAAGCTGCTTCTGTACTGTAAGTCCTTTCTGCCTGTGTTTGCAGTCGCTGTCATCGCCGACATTATAGGCGTTGTCGTGCGTCTTATAGGACCGGGAAAAATAAGCGACATCACGTCGATGATAACGGAGAATATCACGGGCGAAATTGACCTTGACGGAATCGTTTCAATATGCGTGTTTCTCATTGTGCTTTATGTGATAGGTGCTGCGGCATCGTATGCGTCTGGACTTATAATGACGCTCATCACACAAAGGCTCAACTATCAAATGCGCGACGACATATCAAAGAAAATCACGCGTCTGCCGATTGCGTATTTTCAGAAAACCTCAACGGGGGACGTGCTTTCGCGCGTCACAAATGACGTTGATACGGTTGGACAGACGATACAGAACAGCGTCTCAACGCTTATTTCAGCCGTCACGATGTTTGTCGGATGCATTTTCGTGATGTTTGCAACTGACGGCAGAATGGCGCTCACGGCGATTTTGTCATCCGTCATAGGATTTGTGTTCATGCTGCTTATAATGAACAAATCGCAGAAATATTTCCGCAGCCGCCAGATTGTCCTCGGAAATCTCAACGGGCACGTCGAGGAAATTTATTCGGGACACAATATAGTAAGGCTTTTCAACGGCGAGGGAAAGGAAAAAGAAAAATTCGATAAGCTGAATCGGGAAATGTGCGACAACAACTGGAAATCTCAGTTTTTCTCAGGGCTTATGCAGCCGCTTATGGGCTTTATCGGAAACTTAGGATATGTCGCGGTCTGCATTGTGGGCGCACTTCTGACGCTGAACGGCTCGCTTGACCTTTCCGTTATCGTCGCGTTCATGATGTATGTGCGGCTTTTCACGAGCCCGCTTTCACAGATGGCGCAGGCGGCGACGAATCTTCAGTCGGGCGCGGCGGCATCGGAGCGAGTATTTGAATTTCTCGAAGCCGAGGAAATGTCGGATGAGAGCGCGCTCACACCTCATTCGGGAGAGGTTCGCGGAGAGGTTGATTTTTCACACGTTCATTTCGGATATACGCCTGACAAGATTATAATCAATGATTTCAACTGTCACGTTAATCCGGGCGAGCAGGTGGCGATTGTGGGACCGACAGGCACGGGGAAAACAACGATGGTGAATCTTCTCATGAGATTTTACGACGTAAACTCCGGCTCGATTAAAATTGACGGCACTCCCACCTCGGAAATATCGAGACACGACGTTCACGATATGTTCGGTATGGTGCTTCAGGACACATGGCTCTTTTACGGCACGATACGTGATAATCTGACATACGGGAAAAAGGACGTGACGGACGAGGAGCTTGACAAAATTTGCGCGGCGACGGGGCTTTCGCACTTTATAAGGACGCTGCCTGACGGTTACGACACGATTCTTGATGAAAGTCTGAATCTGTCGGCAGGTCAGAAGCAGCTTCTGACAATTGCCCGCGCTATGGTCGAAAACGCGCCGATGCTCATACTGGACGAGGCTACGTCGTCAGTCGATACACGCACGGAGGTGCTTATCCAGGAGGCGATGAGAAAGCTTACGGAGGGCAGAACGTCGTTTGTAATCGCGCACAGGCTTTCTACGATAAGAAACGCCGACAAAATTCTCGTGATGAGGGGCGGCGACATTGTTGAGGCGGGAACGCACGACGAGCTGATGGCAATGAACGGATTTTACGCGGAGCTTTACAGCAGTCAGTTTGCAAATGAGGAAGCTTCCTGACAAAGTCATGCTTTGACGGCTGCTGCGGCGCTTGATTTTTTCATTCAGATAACTTATAATAATGCTGCATTCAATCTGAAATTCAAAAGGAGGTGTTTTTTATGCCCGGAGGAGGCGGAGGCTTCGGCGGAGGACCCCGCGGCGGAGGCGGACCCCGCGGCGGAGGCGGACCCCGCGGCGGCAGACCGGGAGGCGGAGGACCGAGACGTCCTATGCCGCCGCCGAGAAGGCGCGGGTGCTTGCCCGGATGCCTTATGTGCATCATCGGTGCGCTTGCAGTTGCCGGCGGTATAGCGGCGCTTGTCGCGTCTTTGATTTGAACGGGCGTTTTTGACGTCTGTCGGCGGAAGGTGCGCGGTGCGCTGTTACGCGCCGCGCCGGATCCGTCTCTAGGAATGTGAGGAAATGAACATCGGAAGGACAAACGAACAGCTTTATAAAAAATGTATGCTCTGTCCGCGGAAATGCGGCGTTGACAGAACAAAATCAAGCCGCGGGAGATGCGGGGTGGGAGCGGAAATCCGCGCGGCTCGCGCGGCGCTTCATATGTGGGAGGAGCCGTGCATATCGGGAACGCGCGGGTCGGGCGCGGTATTCTTCTCGGGGTGTCCGCTCGGGTGCATATTTTGCCAGAACAGCGCGATTTCACATGAAAATTACGGATTTCCCGTCACGCCGGAGGAGCTTGCGGATATATTTCTGCGGCTCGAGGATGAGGGCGCGAACAATATAAACCTTGTCACCGCCGTGCATTTCACTCCCGGCGTTGTGACAGCGCTCGAGGCGGCGAGGACGCACGGGCTTAAAATTCCTGTCGTATATAATTCCGGCGGATATGAAAGCGTATCAACGCTGAGACTTTACGAGGGGCTTGTGGACGTCTATATGCCCGATTTAAAATATATTTCGCCCGGCTCGTCATACGCCTATTCGGGTGTCGGAAATTATTTTGAGACAGCGAGGTTAGCGCTTGACGAGATGTACCGGCAGGTAGGAGGCGCGGAATTTTCGGACGGCAGCGGCGCGGCAGAGGCGGAAATTATGACGCGGGGGCTGCTTGTGCGCCATTTGCTGCTGCCGGGTCAGATCGAGGACAGTCTTGAGGTCATAGCGTATCTTCACGCGCACTTTGGCGACGATATTTACATAAGCATAATGAATCAGTATACGCCGCCGCAAAACGGTTCCTTGCCGCCCGAGCTTCGCCGCCGCGTCACGGACGAGGAATACGGGCGAGTCGTTTCGTTTGCGGACAAAATCGGCGTTAAGCATGGATTTATACAGGAGGACGGCGCGTCAAGCGACCGCTTTGTCCCCGAATTTGACGGCACGGGAATTTTGCCGTCTATCCCCGAAGCGTAATTTTTACACGCTTCGGGGAATACTTTTTTTGATGAACGCGATTGATTTGCAAAGGTTAAACGAAAATTAACAATTTTCCCCGTCCGTTCGACAAAAAACGTGGTATAATAAGACGTTGATGAGGAAATCACAGATTTCCTCATCAAGTCGATGAATATTGCGCATAGCGCAATATTCACGGGTACAGTGCTCGAAGTGAGGAAACAAGACGTTGAAAAAATCGCTGTGCGATTTTTTCAAGTCTGTTGCAGCGCTTGGAATTAGGAAATAGACGATGAAAAATCGCTGTGCGATTCTTTCAACGTCTGTTGCGGTGCGGTATAAAAATTCAAGAGAAAGGGTGCTTTCGTTTGTCGGAAGCAGAGGTATATAATTGTGAACGGTGAGAGATCGCGTGCGCGATACGCGGGAAATAACACAAGGCTCGACGCATTCAAAAATTTTATAAAGCATACATTCAGGCGAAACCGGGCGTTTCTTTATTGGTATCCCGCTATGATAATTTATATGGAGATTGTTTTTCACATTTCCATATACTTCAGCACAAAAAACAGCTTCGGGGCGATGTTGGTAGTTTATATAATCCTGTTTTCCGCTGCCCTCGGCTGCTTTCTCACGATAGCCTCAACGATATTTGTCAGGAAAATAAACGTATTTGTCGTATATGCGATTATGATATTCATAACGCTTGTATTTGAGGTGCAGATAGTTTATTTCGGGCAGTTCAAGGATTATTTTCTCTGGTCAACACTCGGGCTTGCGGATGACGTGACCGATTTCTGGCGTGAGGCGCTTGTCGCAATCTGGAAAAATATCGTTACGGTGCTGCTTCTGCTTGTTCCGATTGTCATATATTCCGTGTGGGGACGCAAAAATGCGCCCGCGCTCGGCACACCTGTTCGCGTAAAGCTCACGCTTTTGATTGTGGGGCTGATTTTTCAGCTTCTCGGAACGGCGTTTGTCGTGGTTGACGAAACGGCGAATATGTATTACAGCGAGACGTTTTCCGCGTCGCAGTCGGTTGGCTATTTCGGAGTGATGACGGAGACGCGGCTCGACATAAAATATCTCATAACGGGAGGTCCCGAAAGCGACGACGATCTGACGACGATAGATTCGGATCTGAATCCCTTCAGCACAACAGCGTCGTCGGGAAGCGACACGACGTCGGGGACGGACAGTGCCGGCAGCAGCGTCTCATCTGATGACGGGACGGCAGACGATACGACGGCGGAGGAGGTCGAGACGCCCGTCGAATACGGCTACAACGTGCTTGACATCGACTTTGATGCTCTTATCGCGGGTGAAACGAACGATACGATAATCGAGATGCACGAATATTTCTCGAGTCTCTCGCCGACGCAGCAAAATGAGTATACGGGATATTTTGAGGGAAAGAATCTCATTTACATGACGCTTGAGGGCTTTACCTCCGCCTGCGTTACGGAGGAGCTTTTCCCGACGCTTTACAAAATGCTCAACGAAGGTTTTGTGCTTGAAAATTACTACAATTCTCTCTGGGGCGGCAGCACGGCGACGGGTGAATATGTCAATCTGACGGGACTTTTCTACAATTCCGCGCAGTGTCTGACGATGAGTGCCGAAAATTACTGGCCGTATTCCCCGGGAAATGTCTTTAACGCGCTTGGATACAGCTCGGTCTATGCGTTCCACAACCACACATATACGTATTACGGGCGCAATCTCTCGCATCCGAATTTCGGCTTCAAGTATCTCGCCGTCGGCAACGGGCTTGACAATCTCACATATTACTGGCCGCGCTCAGACCTTGAGATGGCGGAGCAGACAATCGATTACTATATAAACAACACGCCGTTTCTCGCATATTACATGACGGTGAGCGGTCACGCGAATTACAGCTTTTCGGGCAATGCGATGTCGAAGCTTCACGCTGATGAGGTGGCGGATCTCGATTACAGCGACGAGGTTAAGGCTTATATCGCCTGCCAGCTTGAGGTCGAGTATATGCTCGAATATCTCGTCGAGGCGCTCGACGAGGCGGGAATACTCGAGGATACGGTGTTCGTTATGAGCGCTGATCATTACCCTTACGCGCTTTCCGATTCGGCTCTCGCGGAGCTTTACGGGCTTGACGAGGACGGGATTCACGGCAACTTTGACCTTTTCAGAAACGGCGCCGTCATCTGGTGCGCGTCGATGGAGGAGCCTGTTTATATCGAAAAGCCCTGCTCGACAATCGATCTTTTGCCGACGATACTAAATCTTTTCGGCGTGAGCTACGATTCGAGACTTCTCATGGGTGTCGATCTCAATTCATCGACAGACCCGCTCGTAATTCTTAACTGCGACAGCGGATACCCGTCGTGGAACTGGATAAACGCTTACGGCAGCTACAACACCTCAACGAAGGAATTTACTGCCGCGGAGGGCGTCATTGTCGATGACAGCGTGATTTCGACATATGTCTCACAGATGAACTCGATTGTTTCGACAAAGCGGAAATATTCATTCCGTATTCTGGATTACGATTACTATAGCTACGTGTTTGAGAATATAAGCCCTTATGGCTAAAACAAGGAGAAAAAGCAATGGATGCGATTGAAAACATCATGACGCGCAAGAGCGAGAGGGTATACACCGACCGCAGAATAAGCGACGAGGATTTACACACGATTCTTATGGCTGGAATGTCGGGTCCGTCCTGCACAAACGCCCGCGACTGGTCGTTTATTGTCGTGCGCGACAAAAAGACGCTTCACAAAATGGCGGAGGCGAGCGGACGACCCGCCGAGCCGCTGAAAAACGCGGATTTGGGGATTCTCGTCTGCGGCGACCTTGACCGCGCCTTCCCGCGCGCAAAGGAATACTGGGTAATCGACGGCTCAATTGCCGCTGAGAACATGATTTTAGCTGCTCACGCGCTCGGAATAGGCAGCGTCTGGCTCGGCACATGGCCGCAGATGGAGCGCGTGGAAAATCAGGCGAAGCTTTTCGGGCTTCCCGATTCGGCGGTGCCGCATTCGATTATCGCGTTCGGGTACCCGACGGAGGAGGAAGCGTCAAAGCCCAAGAAAAACACCGAATTTGAGGCGGACAGAGTTCATTATGAAAAATGGTAATTCCTTTGACGTTTACGCTATAGGCGAGGCGCTTGTCGATTTTATCCCCGGGGAGGAGGTTGGCAGCTATATAAGGCACGCGGGCGGCGCTCCTGCAAATTTTGCTGTCGCTGCCGCGAAAAACGGACTTGAAGCCGCCATGTGCTGCTCTGTTGGGGATGATGATTTCGGGCGATTTTTATATGATACGCTCGAGGGCTTCGGCGTTACGGCTGTCAATCGCGAAATGTGCAGATGTGCCGTCACCACAATGTCGTTTGTGACGCTTGACGGGCGCGGCGAGCGCAGCTTTACCTTCGCTCGAAAGCCGGGCGCCGATATGTTTTTGTCGCGCGATATGATAAACGACGCGGATATTTTGTCGGCGAGAAACCTTCACGCGGGTTCGTTTTCGCTTTCGGAATCTCCCGCGCGCGAGGCGACGCTTTACGCGATGAAAACGGCACACGAGGCGGGGCGGCTTGTGAGCTTTGACGTAAATTACCGCGATACCGTCTGGGGCGGCGACCGCGAAGCCTGCGCCGTGCGCGTGACGGATGTCGCAGAATATATCGACATACTCAAAATTTCCGACGAGGAAGCGGACATTATCGGGGGCGAGGACAATATTCCGACATTCATGAAGGAGCATGACATTGCGGTCGTTGTCGAGACGCTCGGGGGTGACGGCGCGCTTGTTTATTTTGGAGGCGATGTGTTCGCGTCGCCCGCAAAGCCCGCAAGCGTCGTCGATACTACGGGCGCGGGAGACGCTTTTTTCGGCGCTTTCATATCTTCGCTCATAATCGAGGGCGCTTATACGAGGGAAAAGCTCTCGTCCGGCGCGCTGATTCGAGCCGCCGAATACGGAAACGCATCCGCGTCGCTCTGTGTTTCGGGCTACGGCGGAATTACGTCGATTCCGACAAGAGAGCGGATTTTGTCCGTGCTTCAAAATTAAAAGGTCAGCTTGAAATCGGCTGAATATATGTATGTCAATTTAACTTATGGAGGGAAATGCTTATGAAACGCTCGGAGATAAACGGCGTTATAAGGGAATTTGAGGCGATGCTTTCAAAATACAGCTTCGCGCTGCCGCCGTATCTGTCGTTTTCACCGGAGGTGTGGGAGACGCTCGGCGAGGAATACGATGAGATTCGCGACTGCGCGCTCGGATGGGACGTGACGGATTACGGACTCGGCGATTATAACAGCGTCGGGCTTGCGCTCATCACGCTGCGCAACGGCAAGGCGAACGACGGGAAATACAAAAAGACATACGCCGAAAAAATCATGATGCTGCGCGAGGGGCAGCTCTCGCCGAATCATTTTCATCACAGCAAGATGGAGGACATCATCAACCGAGGGGGCGGTGAGGTGATTTTCAGGCTGTGGAACGCGGCGGAGGACGACGGTCTTTCGGACACGGACGTCGAGGTTTACCGCGACGGTAGGCGGTATAAGGTGACCGCAGGCTCCGAAATCACCCTTTCTGTCGGCGAATCGCTTACGCTTCACCCGAGATGCTACCATGAATTTACCGTTAAGGTCGGCACCGGACCCGCTCTCATCGGAGAGGTAAGCAAGTGCAACGACGACAACACCGACAACAGATTTTACGAGCCTGTCGCACGTTTCCCCGAAATCGAGGAGGACGAGGCACCGTACAGGCTTCTCTGCGGCGAATATCCGCGCGCAAAATCTGACCGCGGATGAGATTTGCCGAAAAGTTTTAGGATTTTTTGTGCAAAACGCTTGACAAAGACGAAAAGTTGAGTTATACTATTACACAGCTACATAGCGTTAATATTTTTTTGGAGGATTATCATGCATTTAAGAAGCAAATCAAAAATCGCAGCCCTGCTTATGGCTGTCGTACTCGTTTCGATGTCTCTTGCGTCGTGCGCGGGAGGGAACACGCTGAGCGTTAATGTCGCCATCGTTCTCGGTGATGACTACATTGACTATATGTATACGCTTAATGCGGATGATGAGGAGTACATGATTCCTGAGGATGACCGTACAATGCTCAATTATGTCACGATTGAGGTATCCTACAAAGACGGCGATCAGGTGAGCGTACTTGATGCGTTTATCGAGGCGTGCGCAAACTACGACATCTCCTATGAGCTTGACAACTCGGGGCAGAGTGTTTCGTCCATCGAATCCTACGGCAAGGTCAGCTACACGGATTCGGAAAATTCCGACAACAACGTCACGTACTTCTGGACGTACACGATTAACGGTGTAGAGCCGACAGAAGGACGCGCGGGCACAAACTATGTCAGCGACGGCGACAAGATAGTGTTCACGCTTACAGGCGCTTTGGCTTCCGACTACGACGAAGAATGATGTTTCCGTCATGCTTCGGTGAAGCGGAAAAGTAAAATTTAAATCTCAAAAGAGCATTGACGCTGCCCGAAATACGGCGTCGATGCTCTTTTTGCTATTTTGTGCGCTTATTCGCTTTTCATATAACGCGCTGACCGCGCATACAAATATAAAAAAACCGATTGAGGTGAAACGAATGTCTGTATGCATGAAACAAGCGCTGCTTTTTGTCTTTTCGGCAGTGATTTTTATGTCGGCGGTGTGTCCCTGCGCGGAGGTGTCGGCGGCGGAGCTTGATATTGACGCGAAAAGCTGTATTCTCATGGAAATGACGACGGGGACGGTGCTTTACGAATATAACGCCGACGAGGCGCTGCCGCCCGCGTCGGTGACTAAAATCATGACGATTTTGATCGTCATGGACGCGATTGACGACGGCATGATTTCATCCGACGATATTGTAACCGTGAGCGCGAACGCGGCGTCAATGGGCGGCTCGCAGGTTTATCTTGAGGCGGGTGAGGAGATGAGCGTCGGGGAGCTTTTGAAATGCGTCATTATCGCGTCGGCGAATGACGCGGCAGTCGCGCTTGCCGAATACGTTTCGGGCAGTGAGAGCGCGTTTGTCGAGCGCATGAACGAGCGCGCAGCCGGGCTTGGAATGACGAATACACATTTCGTGAATACAAACGGGCTTGATGATTCGCCGGATGCCGAAAATCATCTCACCTCCGCGCGCGATATTGCCATAATGTCGTGCGAGCTTATGACAAAGCACCCCGAGGTGACGGAATATACGACGGTTTGGATGGACACAATCCGAAACGGCGAGTTCGGACTGACGAACACGAACAGGCTTATACGATTTTATCGCGGCGCGACAGGGCTTAAAACAGGCTCGACCTCGAAGGCGGGATTTTGTATATCGGCGACTGCCGAACGTGACGGAATGCAGCTTGTCGCCGTCATAATGGGCTCGCCCACGAGAGATGTGCGCAATGAGGCGGCAAAGACGCTTCTCGACTACGGGTACGCGAACTATTCGCTTTATACCTCAAATGGCGGTGAGGGCGAGAATATCGCCGTCACGGGCGGCAAAGCCGACACGGCGGCGACGGAATATGCGTCATTTTCATGCGTTCTCGGAAAGGGAAAGGCTGCGTCCGTCACGGAGGAGATAACGATAAATAAAAGCGCCGCGGCGCCTCTTTCTGTCGGAGACGTCGTTGGCGAGGTAACATATACGCTCGACGGCGAGGTTATCGGAAGTGTTCCCGTAACTGTCTCGGAAAGCGTCGAGCGAATCGGCTATCTTGATATAATATACAGAATGTTTCTCTCGCTTATTGGAAAGTATTCGCCAAGTGCTTAGCACTTGGCGAATACTTTCCCGATTTGAACGCTAATTTTTCAGGCTTTGTATCGGCGCGGGGATTCTGCCGCCGCGGTTTATGAATTTTGATGGCGAGGCGGTGTTGAGCTTCATTACGGGCGCCTTTCCGAGCAGCCCGCCGAATGAAACCTCATCGCCGACATTCTTTCCGTAAGCGGGAATGAGCCTCACAGCCGTCGTCTTTGAATTGACGACGCCGATTGCCATCTCGTCGGCGATGACACCCGAAATTACCTCGGACGGCGTATCTCCCGGCACGGCAATCATATCAAGCCCGACGGAGCATACCGCCGTCATGGCTTCAAGCTTTTCGATTGTGAGCGCGCCCGACGCGGCGGCATCAATCATTCCCGCGTCCTCCGATACGGGAATGAACGCGCCCGAAAGCCCGCCGACGTGTGAGCTTGCCATCACGCCGCCCTTTTTCACGGCGTCGTTCAGCAGCGCAAGGCACGCAGTCGTGCCGTGAGCGCCGCACACCTCAAGCCCGATTTCCTCGAGTATATGTGCGACCGAGTCGCCCACCGCGGGCGTCGGTGCGAGCGACAGATCGACGATTCCGAACGGCACGCCGAGCAGCTTCGACGCTTCCGTCGCGACGAGCTGACCTACGCGCGTGATTTTGAATGCCGTGCGCTTTATTGTTTCCGCAATTTCCGTCATGTCAACGTCTCCCGCGCGCTTAACGGCGGCGGCGACGACGCCCGGTCCCGATACGCCGACATTGATTACACGTTCAGCCTCGCCCGCGCCGTGAAAAGCGCCCGCCATGAACGGGTTGTCCTCCGGCACGTTTGAGAAAACGACAAGCTTCGCACATCCGATTGAGCCGCTGTCGCGCGTGAGATACGCGGTTTTTTTGATTATGTTTCCCATCTCGCGCACCGCGTCCATATTGATTCCCGCCTTCGTCGAGGCGACGTTCACGGACGAGCAGACGAGGGAGGTTTCCGAAAGCGCATAGGGAATGCTTTTTATCAAAAGCAGCGCAGAATCGGTCGCGCCCTTTTGCACAAGTGCCGAATATCCGCCGATGAAGTTTATTCCGAGCGCGTCCGCTGCGCGGTCGAGCGTTTTTGCAAGTTTTACGCAGTCGTCCTCCGAGCGGATTCCGCCCGCCATGTATGAAATCGGTGTGACGGAAACACGGCTGTTTATTATCGGTATGCCGTAACGGCGCTCAAGCGCCGACGATACCTCCGTCAGATGCTCCGCGCTCTTTGTGATTTTGTCGTAAATACGCTCGCAAAGTCGGCAAATGTCGTCGCTTTGGCAGTCAAAGAGCGAGATTCCCATTGTTATTGTACGGATGTCGAGGTTTTCCTCGTGTATCATTGCGACAGTTTCCTGTATTTCGCGAATGTCAATCATAAAAGCGCCGCTCCCTATATCCTGTGCATGGAATTAAAGATGTCCTCGTGCATTACGTGAATGACAAGTCCGTCCCGCTCGCCGAGCGCCTCGAGCGCAGATGAAAATTCGGCGAAATCGGACGTCATTTTAGAAATATCGACTATCATAATCATGACAAAGTAATCGGAAAGCACCGACTGAGTGATGTCGCTGATGTTGACGGAAAAATCCGCGCATCTCGCCGACACCTTTGCTATAATTCCTATGCTGTCGTGACCCACGACCGTAATTACCGACTTCATTCTGAATCCTCCGAGCGATTTATCTTAAAATAAGTGTGATACGGCATATCTCCTGCCATATAAATGGGGAAAAACTGATGTCCGAGACCCGAAATCAGAAACGAGCCTGCCTCGCGGTTTGTTGAGGGCGTCAGCGCGCCGTTTATATCCTCCGGCACCGTGAGCGTGATAAAATCGCGGCTCTCGTCTGCTGTGACCATTACAAAGGGACCGTACATCAAAGCCGCGACCGGTGTGCCGTCAAGCGTGTCGGGCGTGTATTCAAGCCTTGCCGAGTAGTCAAAGCTGACGCATATCACGTCATTTGTACCCGCGCGGTGAGACGCTGTCATGTACCGACCGTTTTTGGATTTGACAACCTTTGAGACGCTCGAGACAAATTCCGCGCTCTGCGACCATGAGGGAATTCTCATTCTCACGGCGTAGTCTGAGTCTCCCGAAAGGGTGATTTTCGCCTTGGGATACGGGAAGTCTGATTCGAGCGAGATTTTTATGCCAAGCTCGGGGAGCGAAAGCTCCGAGGAAATATAAAGATTTATATACACCGTCGGGATGCCGTCGCCGCTGTCGGAAATGAAATATTCGGCGTCCTGATATTTGACGTGATTTTCCATTCCCGTGCCGTGACAGCAGGTGAAGGAGTGAAAATCGTCGCTGTAATCCTTCATAGCGCCCGGTCCTATCGGCAGCATATACGTGACGCCGTTATGCATATGCTCGTGCGAGTGCGGATTCTGAGAGGCAAGAATCTGATTTATGAGCGCGCGCTCGTAGTAGTGCATATATTTTGTTTCCTCCGGCTCATACGAGAAAAGCTCGCGCGACAGCTTCAGCATATTGTAAGCGGCGCAGGTCTCGCAGTTGCGGTCGGATTCGATGTTTTCGGCGAGCTTGTCAGCGTCGCGGAACGATTCGCCGCGCCCGACGCCGCCTATCGCGTACATATGATGCTCGGTAACGATGTCGAAGAAAAATTTCGCGACGCTGTGGTAGTATTCGTCTCCCGTCGCGCGGTATTCGAGCATTGCGCCCATTATCTGCGGTATGTGCTGGTTCGCGTGAAGGTTTGCTATTGTGTCGCGTCCCTCCGAAAGCCCGGGAAATATATTCTCGTTGTCGAAAAATTTCGAGCCTTCGAGGTATTTTTCGTTCCCCGTAATCGTGTAAAGGCGCGCGAGGGATTCGTTCATCCCGCCGTATTCGCCCGCGATATACATACTCCACATTTTCTTTCTGTGCTCGGGCGTGAGCGCGGACAGCCTGTCGTATACCCAGTCGGCGATTCCGAGCGAAACCTTGAGAGCCGTCTCATTTCCCGTCCTGTCATAGCATTCGATAAGCCCAGCTATGATTTTATGAAGCGTGTAATAAGGTGCCCAGATTTTCGCGTAGGGCGTGAATTTTTCGAGAAGCGCGAACTGATCGGGCGAATACGCGCTGATAAATCCCTCGCCCCAGACGGATGGGTCGCGGCTCCATTTGTCCTGCCCGCAGTCCTCAGGCGTGCATGACGTTACGAAATCTCGCGGTCTGCCGTGGCTTTTCGACTGGAGAGCTGAAAGCTCGTCTACTATGTAATCGAGCTTTTCGCGGAAGGTTTCGTCTCCCGTTGCCGAATACGCGAGCGAGAGGGCGGAGATGAAATGTCCGATAGAGTGACCGCGCAGAAGCCCCTCGGGGTCATCCCAGCCGCCCGGGCGTCTCGCTCCTCTCGTATCCTCCCCGAACGTCAGACGAAAGCTGTAGAGCATCGTGTCGGCGGGAAGAAGCTTCAGATATTCAAGCGTTCGTCCGCGATTCTCCGTAAATCTGTTTTTCGGCGTGAGCGCAACGCTTTCGAGCGCGGGATAATATCCCTTTGCGTTTTGCATATGTCGTACCTCCTTTATCGGTGACCTTGTAAGTTATTATACTATAAAAAGCGGAGTGCCGCAAATATTCGGTTCAAAATCACAGATTTTAACCGAATATTTGACAGACTTGACGATGCAAGCTGCGCTTGCGTCGTCAATGTCTTGCGCTGCGCGCAATATTCATCTAACTTGAACGACAAAGCTATGCTTTGTTGTTCAATGTTATTATAACATAAAAAGCACTTCACCGCAAATAATTTTGTCTTGTCTGCGACATGACAAAATTATTTGACAGACTTGATTGCTTCCATGTCCTGCACTGTACCGCAAATATTCGATTCAAGTCTGTGAGTTGAATCGAATATTTGACAGACTTGATGCTGCGAGCTATGCTCGCAGCATCAATGTTTTGCATACTTCCATGTCTTGCACTGTACCGCAAATATTCGATTCAAGTCTGTGAGTTGAATCGAATATTTGACAGACTTGACGATGCAAGCTGCGCTTGCATCGTCAATCAATGTCTTGCAGACTTCCATGTCCTGCACTGTACCGCAAATAATTTTGTCATGTCTGTGACATGACAAAATTATTTGACAGACTTGATGCTGCGAGCTATGCTCACAGCATCAATGTTGTTCGTTTGTCAATGATGTGAGACCAAAAAAAGCAGAAAAAATAAGCTGGGAA
>JAJQCT010000026.1 GCA_021202555.1 Clostridiales bacterium | reverse complement strand
TATAAAATAGCATTCCCGACATTGTCATAAAGAGTGCCATATGAAAATAGTAAATCCAGTTTAATAGATACCCCCCCCCCATACGCTTTGAATGCCGGCATTCGCATCAGGAATTGAATGCCCTATTACCACAAGAATGATTCCTATTCCCTTTGCTATATCAATTTCTTCAATTCTTTTAGTCATACTTTTGTTCCTTGCATCTTGCTAAGCCATTCCATAGTCATTCTTGTTCCCTGTGCAAAAGAAACATCCGGTGTAAATCCGCAATCCTCTTTTGTAGCAGTAATATCAAACGTACTAAGCGGCATATTGGTTCCCGTAAACGGAATATCTCCAAACAAAGGAACAGCATCCGGAGCACATTCTTTCACCATTTCAAGAATGAATTCCCTAAGCGGTCTCGCGTTGCCACTGCCAATCATATACTCGCAGAACGGTTTGCCGTTCTTGGCTATGAGGTAGAATGCCTTTGCCACGTCGGAAACATAAACGAAATCATAATTCTGGGTTGCTGCCGTAAACTGCAGCGGTTCTCCGTTTATTACCTTGCGCAGAGTTGTATTAACAAAACGAGGAGACAATTCTCCAACTCCATACGCATTTGTAATCATCGGCCACACCAGCTCAATGCCAATATCGACCGCCACGGACTTGCACATACAATGGGCGATATGTTTTCCCATGCCATAGATGTATCCCATTCCGGGACGGCTGCCCTGCGCATGGACAGCGGATTCCACTTCATATTCCATAATGCTGCCGGCGCATACAAATCTGGCGCATCCCAATTTCTTTGCCGCTTTCATGCACTCAACGGTATTGAGAGCATTCTGCATCTGCAGGTTATAATCTACTCTTGCTGCACCTGCTGAACCTGCCCATGCGAAATGGATAAACGTATCATAATAATCGTGCGGCACTTTCTTCAGCATTGTCTCCGTGTCGGAGATGTCGCACTGCATATATTTCAAATTATCACGGGATTTTAATCTTTTTGGTTCTGCCCCTATATCCAGAGCAAGCACCTCGCATCCCTCGGAAAGGAATTTCTCAACTGTATAGCTTCCAACAAAGCCATCAGCTCCGGTAATAATCACTCTGTTCATCGAATGCCCTCCATCATGAACTCCGCAATCTGCTCACTCATGCACTCTCTCACATCGCCGCCGGACATCCAGCACTTACTCCACTCCACAACCTTTTCAATCGCTGTATCGAGGTTCCAGTGCGGCTTCCAGCCAAATGTGGACTTAAGTTTTGAGCAATCCAGCTTCAAGAAATTAGCCTCGTGCGGACCGCCGTCATAGCGGTCAACCCACTTCATCCCGTCGCCCCACTTGCAGACAAACATATCAACCAAGGCTCCGGTCTGAAAGCAGTCAACGTCATCTGGACCAACATTATAATAATCGGCGTACCTGACGTCTTCATACTGCATTGCCGCAATCATCAAGTAAGCATATAACGGTTCAAGAACGTGCTGATAAGGTCTTGTAGAATACGGATTACGAACGATAATATCTTCATGCTTCTGTGCTGCACGGATGCAGTCAGGGATTATCCTGTCATTTGCAAAATCGCCGCCGCCGATAACATTACCGGCTCTTGCGGTGGAAATCGCAACGTGTCCGTCGCCGAAGAAGCTGCGCTTATACGAATGGGTCACAAGCTCTGAGCATGATTTTGAGTTGGAATATGGGTCGTAGCCATCAAGCTCCTCATTCTCTCGATAGCCCCAATTCCATTCCCTGTTGAGATAAACCTTGTCCGTAGTCACGTTCAGGAACGACTTCACACAGCTGCTGTTGCGGACGCATTCAAGGATATTGACCGTTCCCATCACATTGGTTTCATATGTATAAGCAGGATCCTTGTAGCTGTCACGCACTATCGGCTGCGCCGCAAGGTGAAGTACAATCTCCGGTTGAGCCTCATCAAACGCGGCTTTCAGTGACCCATAATCTCTTATATCTCCAATAACAGAGTGGACATCTGATGCAATGCCGGCAATCTCGAATAAAGACGGTTCAGTCGGCGGATTCAGAGAATACCCCGTTACTTCCGCCCCGGCATTTACAAGCATTTTGCAGAGCCATGAGCCTTTGAAACCGGTGTGACCGGTTACAAACACCTTTTTGCCTTTATAGAAAGACACATCAAACATGAATCAGTCCTCCCAAAGCTTCCACGGGGCATTTCCGCTGTCCCACAGCTTCTCAAGCTGTTGTTTCTCACGAAGTGTATCCATGCACTGCCAGTAGCCCTTATGAGTATAGGCTGCCAGTTCATTCTTACTCACCAGCCCGTTCAGCGGTTCTTTTTCAAATACTGTGGTGTCACCTGAAATGTAATCAAATAAAGCCGGCTCGAACACAAAAAATCCTATATTAATTAGATCACCGTCAAAATCAGACTTTTCTCTGAACGACCCTACAAGCCCATCACCTCCGACTTCAACAACGCCCTTGTTCTGACCAAAATTATAGACAGAGAGAGTTCCTACTTTTCCGGAAGCCTTGTGATATTCGAGCAGTTTTTTTATATCAACATTCCCAACCGCATCGCCGTATGTGAGCATGAATGTCTCTTCCCCCACATAATCTTTAATGCGCTTAACTCGTCCGCCCGTCTGAGTATTCAGCCCCGTATCTACAATTGTTACTTTCCACGGCTCGATATGTTTATTATGTACAACCATCTCGTTGCTGCCGTTCGTATAGTCAAAGGTAACATCGGAAGTATGAAGAAAATAATCCGCAAACCACTCTTTAATGACGTGCTGCTTATAGCCGGCGCAGATGATAAACTCATTAAATCCATAGCAGGAATATATTTTCATTATATGCCAAAGAATAGGCATTTCGCCTATCTCAATCATCGGCTTTGGTCTGTAAGCAGACTCTTCTGAAATTCTTGCCCCGTATCCGCCCGCTAAAATTACGACCTTCATTACTTCTCTCCTTACTTCCAGAACTCGCCTTGACAATCATCAAGCCAATTCCTGAAGCTCTCCTCAATCGTATAATGGAACCTATATTCGCCTTGGCACGGCTTTACATCACACTATTGGTGATTAATTAAAAACCGTATATCAAAGAAATTTTTCTTGCTGTTGTTAAGTCGGCGATTGCTTCATTCTCCCTCTCTTCTCATCACAGCGCCTATAGTCTTAAATATTATCTTCCAATCTGTTAAAAAGCTTCGCTCGCATATGTACTTGATGTCGAGAGCCATCCACTCGTCAAAGCTGACATTATTGCGCTGCGGCTGTATCTGCCAGTAGCACGTCAATCCCGGACTGACATACAGCCTCTGCATCTGATATTCGTCGTACTGCTCTACCTCTCGGGGAAGTGCGGGTCTCGGTCCCACAATGCTCATGTCTCCCTTGAGTATATTCAGAAGCTGCGGCAGCTCGTCGATGCTCGTCCGCCTTATGAATTTACCCACACGTGTTATTCTCGGATCGTTCTTTATCTTGAACGCGGGTCCGTCCATCTCGTTTTCATCGATAAGCTCCCCAAGCCTTTGCTCCGCGTCAACATACATACTCCTGAACTTGTAAAGCGTAAACGGCTTGCCGTCGCGCCCTGCCCTTATCTGCTTGAATATCGGGCTGCCGTGCGGATCGTCTATGTAAATTACAAGCGCAACTATCAGCATCGGCACGAAAAGCACCACAAGCGCAATAAACGAAAGAATTATGTCCTGCGCACGTCTTCCAACCCAGTACGCTCTCTTGGTTCTTAGAACATCCTTTCGATTTATCGTCTCTTTTTCTATAGTTTCCGCTCCTGCAAATTCTTTTGATTCCATAATCATAATTACAACCCCAAAACGAATTTGTTCCCGGGCTGAGCATATACAGCGTCAGCCGTCATTTCCCGACAATGCATACCAAAAACAATGCACTGTATCATGTTAAGGCGCTATACCGTGAATATTTTTTTCAAAATATTCACCCAACCTGATAAACTCGCATAGCCCACACTTCAAATTATTATACCACACAGTCTGACATATGTCAACGCCTGCACCCCCCCCCCCTCATTGAAAATTTTGTTGTATTATGCGGGGGGGGGGCGAGTGAGTTTGGTGGACTGCGGGAGTTTTTTGTTTTTTTCCTGTTTATTGCCCTTCTAAAATGCCTGTTTCGCGCTATGAGCATATTATAGCCGTTTCTTTATTGATTGTCAAGCGAAAATATTTGCAAATATCGCCACTTTATTGCGCTTAATTTTGTGCAGCATATAATATTGAAAAAAACACACGCCGCGCAAATGTGCGGCGTGTGTTTATCGGAGTGACCGGATTTGAACCGATGGCCTCTGCGTCCCAAGCGCAGCGCTCTGCCAGCTGAGCCACACCCCGTCCCGCGTCCCGCGCAGTTGCCTTATGCGGCACTGCGCTTCACGCCAATGACATAAGTGTACCACAAAGTCGCTCGGTTGTCAACCCGTCAGCCGATTTTTTCTCGCACAAAAGCGCCGTATTTCATCACATAAATGTGATCGAACCCGCACTCGACGGCAAGCGACGCCATCTCGTCAAAGCCAAAGTCAATGCTCCATTTCGCGTGACAATCTGACGAAAACGTGATTTTCGCGTCCATTTTCGCAAGCTCCGTTAAAATATTTTTAGCGGGATACGGCTCGCTGCGATAACCGCGCGACATCACGCCCGAATTTATCTCAAATATGACGTGCTTTCCCACGAGTGATTTTGCAGCCGAAAGAGCAATGTCGAGATATTCGTCGCCGCCGGCGTCAAAAAGCGCAGGCACGCGCTCGATAAATTTCGTAACAAGGTCAAAATGACCGATTATATCGCATCCTGTTGCCTCGGGCAGCGTCTCTACAAGCGAATAATATCCGCGTATGAGAGCCATCATGTCGCCAGCATAGTATTTTTCGGCGGCAGAAAGCAGCATCTCGGGCGACTCGTCAATCGCCGCATCGGAATTTTCGGAAAGATAATGCACGGAGCCGATTCGGAAATCGAAGGGCAGCTCGGATTTTTCCGAAAATATGTCCTGCTCGACGCCGGTGTAAACGTCTATTTTGCCGCGGTAGCGCTCCGCGAGCATTCTGCATTCCACATAATATTTCGGCGTCATTTCCCGCGGCATACACCACGACACGTCAAACGGGGTATACGCGTGTCCCGAAAAGCCTATCGAGTCAAATCCCCGATTCAGCGCCTCCTTTATCATGTCCTCGGGCGTGCTCCTGCCGTCGCAGAAATATGTGTGCGTGTGAAGATTCTGCTTATACATCTGTCACGTCCGCCGTCATTTTTTCCTGCTTGACTTTTGCGTCAACGACATGACGGCGCGCAAGCTCACGGCTTATGTCCTCGGTTGTTATTCCCGCCTCCGTCATTAAAACCATCAGATGATAAATAAGATCCGAAATTTCGTAAACGGTCTCGCCACGGTCTCCATCCTTGCCCGCGATTACGACCTCTGTCGCCTCCTCGCCTACCTTCTTTAAGATTTTGTCAATCCCCTTATCGAAAAGATACGACGTGTACGAGCCCTCCTTCGGCGAGCTTTTGCGCCCCGCGATAAGCTCCATCAGACCCTCGTATGTAAAGTCCGTGCCGTCGTCGTATACGGTGTTGTAAAAGCACGATACCTCGCCCGTGTGGCAGGCGGGTCCGTCGCGCCGCACCGTAACCGTGAGCGCGTCGCGGTCGCAGTCAGCCACGATTTTCACTATATGCTGATAATTTCCGCTCGTTTCGCCCTTGAGCCAAAGGGACCGGCGGGAGCGGGAATAAAAGCACGTCAGTCCGCGCTCAAGCGAAATTTCAAGGCTTTCGCGGTTCATGTAAGCGAGCGTAAGCACCTCGCGCGTGTATTCGTCAACGACGACGGCAGGAATAAGCCCGCGCTCGTCGAATTTCAGATTCAGCTCGTCAATATTCAAAGTCTTTACCTCGTTTCGTCAAAGTCTTACATTCACTCCCGCAGCCGAAAGGTCGCGCTTCAGGTCGGGGATTCTTACCTCACCGTAGTGGAAAATCGACGCGGCAAGCCCCGCATCGACGCGCGGCACCGCCTTGAAAAGCGTTATAAAATCAAATACCGAGCCGGCGCCGCCTGACGCTATGACAGGTACGTTCACTTCCGATGAAACGGCGGCAAGAAGCGGCAGGTCAAATCCGCCCTTCATTCCGTCAGTGTCAATTGAATTTACGACAATTTCTCCCGCGCCAAGCTCAACCCCGCGCGAAATCCACTCCATTGCCGTCATTCCCGTGTCATATCTGCCGCCGAGCGAGAAAATGTGATATTCACCGTCAACGCGCTTTACGTCAACCGACAAAACGACGCACTGTGAGCCGAATCTGTTCGACGCCTCGTATATTATGGACGGGTTTCTTATCGCGCCCGAATTGACGCTCACCTTGTCAGCCCCGTTTGAAAGCGCGTTCTCAAAATCTCCTATCGTCGAAATCGCGCCGCCGACGGTAAGAGGAATGAATATTTTCGACGCGACGCGGGAAAGCACGTCTGTGAGAAGACGCCGCCCTTCAGCCGACGCGGTTATATCGTAAAACACAAGCTCGTCTGCGCCGTCGCGCTCATATTTTTCGGCAAGCTCCACGGGGTCGGAAACGTCGTTCAGCCCGTTAAAATTCACGCCCTTTACAACACGCCCGTCCTTGATGTCAAGGCAGGGTATGATTCTTTTTGTTACCATAGTTTTTTATTGCCTTTCTGCAAAATCGTCGCCTAATATAGGGCGATAAAAGCTGCACCTTGAAGGATGTACTTTCAATGGTTAATGCTCCTCTGCCGCGCGCAGCGCCGACGCAAGGTCAACGGCACCCGTATACAGCGCCCGTCCGACAATCGCGCCGAAAACCCCCGCTTTTTTTAATAAAATAACATCCTCAAGTGACGAAACGCCGCCCGACGCGATGATTTTGATGTGAAGCTTTTGTGTCAGCCCAAAATAAAGCTCCGCGCTCGCCCCGGAGAGCGCGCCGTCGCACGATATGTCTGTCACAATCGCCGTTTTGACGCCGAGCGACTCCATATCGGAAAGGAAATCCTCAAGCGTCGTGTCCGTATCAAAAAGCCAGCCGCGCGTCGCGATTTTGCCGTCACGGAAATCCGCGCCGACGGCGATTTTATCGCCGTGCTGCCCGACGGCATTTTTAAGAAATTCGCGGTTTTCAATGGCAGCAGTACCGATAATCACTCGCTCAGCACCAGCCGCAATGTATTTTTCAAGCTCGCTCTCCGTCCGAATCCCGCCGCCGACCTCAACCGATAGCGGGGTCGATTTGATAATCTCCGAAATCAATGCGAAATTCGGCGTTCCGCCGTCCCTCGCGCCGTCAAGGTCAACGACGTGAAGGTGACGCGCACCCGCCTCTGCAAATTTTTTTGCCGTATCGGCAGGCGAGCCGTATACGGTCTTTTTTTCAAAATCTCCGTGAAGCAGCCTCACCGCTCGCCCCGACGATATGTCAATTGCAGGAAAGATTATCATGCTTATCCCTCCGTGGAGAAGGCTCTAAGAATTTCAAGACCGACCTCTCCGCTCTTTTCGGGATGGAACTGACATCCGAAAATATTTCCCTGCTCTACGGCGGCTGTGATTTCCGCGCCGTACTCCGTCGTTGCGACTACCGCATCCCCGCAGTCGCGCGCGGAAAAGGAATGCACGAAATAAACGAGCTTTCCGTCGAGATCAGGGGAAATAATCTGCGAATCGCCGCGAATGACGCGCAGCGCGTTCCATCCTATATGAGGAATTTTATAGTCCTTTGGTATAATCTCCGATATAGGCGCAATTTTCCCCTTGAGCAGTCCCAAGCCCTCGTAATTTCCGAACTCGCTGCTGCCCTCAAACAAAAGCTGCATTCCGAGGCATATTCCGAGAAGCCTTTTCCCGCCTCTCGCCTCTTCCTTGATTACGTCGCAAAGCCCCGATTCGGTAAGCCTGCGCACCGCCGCGCCGAATGCGCCGACACCCGGCAGCACAATGCAGTCGGCGTTCCTTATTACGTCGGGGTCAAGCGTTACAGTCGCCACCTCGCCTATTGTCTCAAAGCTCTTCACGAGAGAAAAAAGATTTCCCGCGTCGTAGTTTATTATCGCAGTCATTCCGCTCATAAAAGACACCCCTTTGTGGACGGTATATCGTCCCGAAAGCTTTCGTTGATTTTTACGGCGCCTGCCATCGTGCGCGCAAGGCTTTTGAACGCCGCCTCTATTATGTGATGCGAATTGTCCCCTGCAAGCCCGCGCACATGAAGCGTAATTCCCGCGCATCTTACAAACGCCGCCATAAACTCGCGCACAAGCTCCGTGTCAAAATCCCCGACCTTTTCCGTCGGAATCGGAAGCTCGAATCCGAGATACGCCCTGCCCGATATATCGACCGCCGTTAAAACGAGTGCCTCATCCATCGGAAGCGTCGTGTCGGCGTAGCGCGCAATTCCCCTCATATCACCGAGAGCTTGCGCGAAGGCGCGCCCAAGACAAATTCCCACGTCCTCGACCGTGTGGTGAAAATCGACGTGAACGTCGCCCCTACATAAAACGTCAAGATCAAACCTGCCATGACGCGCAAAAAGCGTCAGCATATGGTCGAGAAATCCAACGCCCGTGTCAATCGTTCCCTTCCCTGTGCCGTCAAGCTCCAGCGTCAGCGAAATATCCGTTTCCGTCGTTTTTCTTTTGATTTCCGATTTTCTCATGTTCTCTCCCCCTTTGCTTCCGATATAATTCCGGCAAGCGCCTCGTAAAGCGTCTCCATGTCGTCCTCGGTTCCCACCGTGATTCGCAGAAATTCCTCGATTCGCGGCGTATCGAAACGCCTCACCAAAATTCCCTTCTGACGAAGCGAACGGTAAAGGTATTTCCCGCCTATTGTCCCGTGCCTTGCAAAGACAAAATTTGCGAGCGACGGGGTTACGTAAAATCCGAGCGAGCGCAGCTTATCCGCAAAAATATCGCGTGTTTTGCCGATTTTTTTACAGTTTTTCGCATAATATTCACGCGAATCGAGCGCCGCCGCTCCTATTGCCTGCGTGAGAGAATTCACGCTGTAGGGATTGGTAGAATACTTGATTTTATATAAATCGCGTATGAGTGCCTCGTTTCCCACGGCAAATCCGAGCCTTGCGCCCGCAAGAGAGCGCGATTTTGAAAAGGTCATGACAACGCAGAGATTATCGTATTTTTTTGTAAGCGGCACGGCGCTTTGCGCGCCGAAATCCACATACGCCTCGTCAATTACAACAACGCTGTCGGGATTTGACCTGACAATCCGCTCGATTTCATCCGTCGTCAGCGCGATTCCCGTCGGCGCGTTAGGATTGGCAATTACAATAAGTTTTCCCACATTCATGTAGTCGTCCGGGCTTATCGTATAGTCGGAGCGAAGCGGAATTTCGGTGTATTTTACGTCGTAAAGTGATGCAAAAACGGTGTAAAAACCGTAGGTTATATCGGGAAAAGCAGCCCCATTTCCGCCAAAAGCGGCAAAAATCATCGACAAAACGTCGTCAGAACCGTTCGATGCGATAACATTTTCGGGGTTTACACCATACGTTTCCGCGATTTTTTTCAGCAAAACCGATGCGTCGGGGTCGGGATACAGCTTTAGACTGCCCGCGTCAAATTCCCTGACCGCGCGAATAACCGCATCGGACGGCGGGTACGGATTTTCGTTTGTGTTGAGCTTTATGTATCGCCTCTCCTTCGGCTGCTCACCCGGAACATACTCGTGGAGGTCGCGGTATCTTTCGTTCATAAATCGGCTCATGAGCATATCTCCCCGCATTCGCCCTCGATTCTGACTTGCGCGCTTTTTGCGTGTCCGGAAAGTCCCTCACGCTCCGCAAATGCCGCAATATCACGGGCTTCGCGCAAAAACGCCTCCTTCGAGTAATACGTGTACTGCGATTTTTTCACGAAATCATCAACCGAGAGAGGGGATGAGAATCTTGCCGTTCCGCTCGTCGGAAGTGTGTGATTCGCTCCAGCGTAATAGTCCCCGACAGCCTCGGGCGTATATCTTCCGAGAAAGACGCTCCCCGCATTTTTAATTTTCTCAAGGTATTTGAAGGGCTCGTCCACCATCAGCTCGAGATGCTCGGGCGCGACGGCGTTCCCCGCCTCAATCGCCTTTTCAATTGTAGGCGCAATTATTATCATGCCGTTATTTTCAATCGAGGCGCGGGCGATTTCACATCGGGGAAGCTCGGCGAGCTGACGCTCAAGCTCGGAGGCGACCGCAAGAGCTAATGTCTCGCTGTCGGTGACGAGTATCGCCGCCGCGTTTTTGTCATGCTCCGCCTGTGAGAGCATATCCGCGGCTACATGGACGGGATTTGAATTTCCGTCGGAGATGATAAGTATCTCGCTCGGTCCCGCAATCATGTCAATCGATACCTCGCCGAACACCTGTCGCTTCGCCTCGGCAACGTAGACATTGCCGGGACCCACTATTTTATCAACCTTTTTTATCGTTTCGGTGCCATACGCGAGCGCCGCTATCGCCTGAGCGCCGCCAACCCTGTATATTCTGTCAACCCCTGCAATCCTCGCCGCGGCGATAATCTCGTCCGGCACCCTGCCGCCGCGCCCGGGCGGCGTCGTCACCGCGATATTTCCGCATCCCGCGAGCTTCGCCGGTATCGCGTTCATGAGTACGGTTGAGGGATATGCCGCCGTCCCGCCCGGCACATAAAGCCCGACGTTTTCTATCGGTATAACGCGCTGTCCTAAAACAACGCCCTCCCTTTCCGTCATGATAAAGGAGTGCCTTATCTGGCGTCTGTGAAACTCGCGTATGTTTTCAGCCGACACCTCAAGGATTCTTTTGAAATCCTCATCGACGCGCTCAAAGCTCTCCTCGATTTCATTCTCCGAAACAACAAGCGACGAGAGCCTGCATCCGTCAAATTTCTCCGTATACCCGTAAAGCGCCGCGTCGCCGTTTGACCTTACATTTTCTATTATCTCCCTGACAGCGGACGTTACGCTTTCATCGTGAAAAACGGCTCTTTTTGCATATTCCGCAACCATGCTTTCGTATTTTATTATTTTAATCACCGCAGTACCCCCTCAAAAGCTCTGTCACTGCCAAAATCCGCTCCCGCTTGAATTTCATGCTCGATTTGTTTGCTATAAGCCTCGCGCTTATAGCGGATATTGTTTCTGTCACAACAAGCCCGTTTTCGCGCAGCGTCGTACCCGTCTCGACTATATCGACGATGACATCGGAAAGCCCCGCAAGCGGCGCGATTTCAACTGAGCCGTTGAGCTTTACTATATCGATGTCGCGACCGAGCCCGCGATAATATCTGACAGCCGTTTCGGGAAATTTTGTCGCGACCGTGAGGCGTCCCCGCAAATTTTTATTTACCGTTCCACCCTCGGGCGCGGCGACGCACATACGGCACTTCCCCATTCCGAGGTCGAGAAGCTCGTAAACATCGGGCGAGTATTCGTCGATGATGTCGCTTCCCGCCACTCCGATGTCGGCGGCTCCCCGCTCGACGTAAACTGTCACATCTGAGGGCTTGACCCAGAAAAATCGGATTCCCGCGTCCTCATTTTCAAATATGAGACGCCTGTCGCCCCGCTCGGCATCAGCTCCAAGCCCTGCACGGCAAAACATATTAAGCACCGTCTCGCCGAGCCTGCCCTTCGGAAGCGATACATTCAAAAATTCGGAGCCGCTCATAAAATTCCCTCTTTTCCTACGCGAATCAGCTCGCTGTAATCGACGCCGCCGTCAGACGCCCCGCCGTCCTCGCGCATAAGAAGCGCGCTTTTGCCGTCTCGTCTCTTTTCATCTGCGATTTTAAGCGCGGCGCACTCGCCGCCCTCGCCGTAAACAATTAAGCAGTCGACGCGGCGAGCGACTCCCATGTCCGCTTTCCGCTCTATCGGGTCGGTGTAAAGCGCAAAGCCCATGCCCTCTCCGACCTCTCCGCGGCGCGTTACAAGTCCGCTGTAGCGACCGCCCGAAAGTATCCGTTCGGGTATTCCCTCGGCAAAGCCGCGGAATACCGCTCCTGTGTAATATGTTCTGTCGTAAACGACGGAAAGGTCAAAATAAACCCTTTCAGCCTCGCCGACAGCGGAAAGCAGCTCCGAAAGCGTACAAAGCTCGCGCGCAGCATATTCGGCGCCGCCGCCCTCCGTGAGCGATAAAATTTCATCGGCGCATTCGGATATTGGCGCAGATATTGAAGATAGATTTAATATTTTCTCTGTTGTCTCGGAATCAAGACCTGCCGCGTCGGCGGACGCTTTGAAGCCGTGCGCGTTTTTCGCGGCGACACAGCTCATAAGCTCGTGCTTGCGCGCCTCCGAGCCGACGCCCGCGAGCATTCCCCCGAGGATTCCCATATGCGATATTTCAAGCACCGTTTTCATTCCCGTTTCGGAAAGCGAGGCATTCGCCATCAAAATCACCTCGCACTCCGATACGGCATCGGTAACTCCTACGCATTCCACTCCCGTCTGCGTAATCTCAGAAAAGCAGTCGGAGCCGCGCGGCACGCGGTATACGCTCTCGCGGTAATAATATTTGCCGAGCCGCGACGCGCCGAAAAGCGCGCCGTGATTTTTCACAATCGACAGCGTTATATCGGGCTTGAGCGCCATAAGCTTTCCGTTTTTGTCCGTAAAGGTGAGTATATCCTCGCCCGCAAGGAACCTTTTGTTCGCGGAATAAATGTCATATTCCTCGAATTTGCTCATGCGGAACTGCTCATATCCGCAGCGCTCGTAAAGGGCGGACAGCCTTTCGGGTAGTCCACCCGCAGCGGGCGCGTTCATTCGCCGCCCTCCTGACCGCCGCCGTTTGCTTTTTCCTCAGCCTCGTGAAGGCGCAAAATCGCCGTTTTATATCCGCCCTCACCGTAGCGCAGTGCCCTGTTTACGCGGCTTATCGTAGCCGAGCTTGTTCCCGTCGCTTTTGATATGTCAGAATAAACCTTTCCGTCGTAAAGCATCTCCGCGATGGCAAACCGCATTGTCATTTCCTCAAGCTCCTTCATCGAAAAAGCGTCGGCAAAAAAATTTTCCAGCTCCTCCGGCGTTTTAAGCTCCCTTATCGCAAGGAAAAGCCTTCTTGACCTGTCGTTAAACATTTCCACGTCATTGCTGCCCTTTCATTTAAGTAATACCCGAATATAATAGCACACTAAAGCGATGAAGTCAACTGTGAAATTATAAAATTTTTGAGTACGGCGTGAAGAAAAGCGCCGGGAAATCATTTTGCCGCTTCACCGACGCTTTGTTTTTATGCTTTTTTTGAATTTTATTCTATCGCAAACATTTCCTCTGTCAAAATCCAGACTGCCGAAAAGAATTTCATCGCATTCCATATCGCCGCACCCGCGAGATTTTTCTCGTCGAGAAGCGAAAGCTTCGCGTAAATGCTACGCGCATCCTCAAACCAGACGATATGCTCCACGCCGTCGGCAGTATATTCAAAATAGGGCGCCGCCGAGGTTTCGTTAAAATAAATATACGAGCCGACCTCATAAGCGAGCGCGACAGCCTCCGTATTTGAAATCGAAGGCGCTTTTGATTCGCCCCGCACGTAGGGCAGTGTCCAGTTGTAGCCGTAATTCGGTATTCCCAGAAGATACTTCCGACCGTCGCCGTCCGTCTCCGTAAGCGCAAAATCGACGACGCGCCGCACCTGATTTATGGGCGCTACCGCCATCGGCGGTCCGTAGGCGTATCCCCATTCGTATGTCATGAGAAGCGAAAGGTCGGCGGCTGATGTCAGAGAAGCGTAATCGTGTCCCTCGTAGAGCAGTCCCGCCTGATCCCTCGATGTTTTGGGCGCGAGCGCGACGAGCGTCACGTAATTTCCGGCGGCGGCGAGCGCGGAGCTTACCTTTCGCACAAAATCGGCGTAAAGCTCCGCGTTTTCCGCGCCTATATACTCAAAGTCGAGATCGACGCCGTCGTATCCCTTCGCGGCAACAGTAGACATGACATTTGAAATCACAGCCGCCTGTATTTCCTCGTTCATCAGCACATACGATGCCAGCTCATTTGAAAAGGTTCCCTCCTCTGTCAGGGTCGAGAGGTGCATCAGCGGGCGCGTGCCGTATTCACGGGACGCGGAAATTATTGCTTCCTCGGCATTCTCATCCCCGGGCGCAATGAGAGTTCCGTCCTGCCGTATTCCGTATGTAAAAATCGTTACATACGTCAGATACGGAAGCGTCCGGCGCAGCGCTTCGACTGTCACAAACGGGTATACGTAAGCGTTTGTGATTACGCTTCGGGACGGCGTGGCGTCCGTTTCGATGATTATCGTCTCCCCCTCGAAAAGGTCGTCGTTCCCGGCAAGCGCGGGATTTATCTGATAAAGCCGCCTTACAGTCGTGCCGTACCTTTCCGCAATCAGGGAAAGTGTCTCACCCTCCATGACCGTGTGCGTCAGTGTCGGCACGCGGATTATAAGCGACTGCCCCACAACGAGCGAGGCGGGAGAGGTGAGCTGATTATCGCTTATTATAAGTGAGGCGGGGACACCGAACGCGTCCGCTATCGAATATACGCTGTCGCCGCTTTTTACGGTATATATTGTCATGATGCCATACGTCCTTTCATATTTCGCTGTGACAATAATATGCAGTTGTGCCCGCCAAATATCACACGCACAATAATTTTACATATGAATAACATTCCGTTTTATTTTTATATACAAAGCGGGTGTATAATAACGAAAGATTTTAATCTTCAAAGGAGTACCCGATGGTTACGATAATCACCGACACCGCGTTCGATATGGACGCAGAAGACTACGAACGACTGAGTATTGTCCCGCTTCCTCTCTCGGTTACGTTCGGCGACAAAACATATCTTGAAACAAAAGAGCTGACGAAGGACGTTTTTTACGATAAGCTTCTTAACACAAGCGATTTTCCGACAACGTCGCAGCCGACGCCCGAGGATTTTTCAAGGGTTTTTTCCGAGGCGACGAAGGACGGAGGAGAGGCTGTATATATTTCGATTTCATCGCGTCTGAGCGGCACCTGCTCAACCGCAAAATTCGTGAAAGAGGACGGAAATTTCGACCGCGTTTACATTGTTGACAGCAAGATTGCGACGGGCGGTCAGAAAATTCTGGCGGAGCACGCTGCAAAGCTGCGCGATCACGGAAAATGCGCCGCTGATATTGCAGACGAGCTTGAATATGTCGTGTCCCACATGAAGCTTTACGCCTGTCTTGACACGCTCAAATATCTCGCTAAGGGCGGCAGGCTTTCGCACGGAACGGCGTTTATGGGAAATCTGCTCGACATCAAGCCGGTGATAACATTCATTGGCAGCGAGCTTTCCGTCGTCGGCAAGCCGTTCGGAATGAAAAACGGCATGAATCTGATACTCAACATGATGAAAAAGCACATTCCTGATATGCATTTTCCGATTTACACGCTTTTCACATACGACAGCACGAACGCCTGCGATCTGATTGACCTGCTTCACGACATCGGCGGATTCGCTGTAGACCGCAGCTCGCTTCTCAATGTCGGGGCGGCAATAGGAAGCCATATAGGTCCATATGCCTGCGGGATCGTATACGTCGAGGAGTAAAAATAAGCAGCCTTCGCAGCGATGCTGCGAAGGCTTTGCTTTTTGTTCGAGTTGAATTTTCAGATAAATGCAAAAAAGACGGTCGGCTTTTGCCGACCGTCTTTTTTTGAGGTTTTCATCTATGAAAAATTTCTGTCACTTTAACATGAATCAGTGAGCTATGCAGCGCTCGGTATCCTTATCGAAGATGTGAATGCGGTTAGGATCAACAGCAATCTTAACGGAATCGCCCGCGCGTGACGTTGACGTAGGAGCAACACGCGCGATGAGATTCTGCTCATCAGATACGAGATAGAGATAAATTTCAGCGCCCATAAGCTCGGTAACCTCGACGTCGCAGTTTATAACCGCGCCTTCATGCTTCGCGAGATCAGCCTCGTCGTCGCTCAGACACTCGGGACGAACGCCTGCGATAACTTCCTTGTCGAAGTAATCCTTGAGTGCGGGGTTGCTTGCCTTTTCAGCGGGAAGCTTGATAGCGTTAGAGCCGTAAGTAAGATATGCGTCCTCGCCGCGGCGCTCAAGCACACAGTCGATGAAGTTCATCTGAGGCGTGCCGATGAATCCTGCAACAAAGAGATTCACAGGCTCATCGTAAAGCACCTGAGGCGAATCAACCTGCTGGATGAGACCGTCCTTCATAACGACGATGCGCGATGCCATCGTCATAGCCTCAACCTGGTCGTGCGTGACGTAAATGAATGTAACGCCGACTCTCTGGTGAATCTTTGTAAGCTCGGTTCTCATCGATGCACGAAGCTTTGCGTCAAGGTTTGACAGCGGCTCGTCGAGAAGGAAGACCTTCGGGTTACGGACGATTGCACGACCAAGAGCAACACGCTGCTTCTGACCGCCCGACAGAGCCTTCGGCTTTCTGTCGAGAAGGTGGGTGATGTCGAGTATGCGGGCAGCCTCTTCAACTCTGCGCTTTATCTCCTCCTTCGGAGTTTTGCGGAGCTTCAGACCGAACGCCATATTGTCGAACACGGACATATGCGGATAAAGAGCGTAGTTCTGGAACACCATCGCGATGTCGCGATCCTTCGGAGCAACGTCATTGACGAGCTTGTCGCCGATGAAAAGCTCACCCTCGGTGATTTCCTCAAGTCCCGCTATCATGCGCAGGGTCGTGGATTTTCCGCATCCGGAAGGTCCGACGAGAACAAGGAACTCCTTGTCCTTGATTTCAAGGGTGAAGTCGGATACGGCGGTGACGCCGCCCGGGTACTTCTTGTAAATGTGCTTCAGTGATAAGCTTGCCATTGGAATAAATCCTCCTTAAGATATCCAAGTTTTCGGGACCGATGTCCCGATAAAATCACAGCTTTGCTTTTCATATATTCTATCAAAACGGAGATTTTTATTAAAGGGGTCTTTTCGCCAAAAAAATCGGGCGGGGTTTGTGAACCTTGCATAATTCGCCGTCGGACGGTCAGGCAAAATCCCGATTTTTCCGAGGTCGTTTTAATAAATTAAAAATGTCAGCCCTTTACGCGGTCATTTTTGTTCAGACCCTTCGATGAAAGCGCAATTCTGCCCTTCTTCTCGTCAACCGAAAGTATCTTCACGGAGATGATGTCTCCGACAGCGAGTACGTCAGAGGGATTTTTGATATATCTTTCGGAGATTTCGGAACGGTGAAGAAGTCCGTCCTGATGAACGCCTATATCGACAAACGCGCCGAAATCCGTGACGTTGCGCACCGTTCCCGTTAAAATCATGCCCTCCTTGAGATCGCTCATTTCAAGAACATCCTCGCGCAGCACAGGCGCCGGGAACGAATCTCTCACGTCGCGGCCGGGCTTTTCAAGCTCCTCAACTATATCGTGAAGCGTCATCCCGCCGACGCCTATACGCCGGCAGACGTTTTCCTCGCCCTCGCGCTTTATCTGATAGCTTAAAAGATATGTCTTGCCCGCCCGCACGTCAGCGTCCGAATATTTGAAAAGCCGGAGAAGCTTTTTTGCGGCGTCGTATGATTCAGGGTGAACGCCCGTCTCATCGAGAATCTCGTCTGAGCCGGAAACGCGCAGAAATCCCGCGCACTGCTCATACGCGCGTTCGCCCATGCGCGGCACCGACATAACCTCGGCGCGCGAGGAAAATTCGCCGTGCTGCTCGCGGTATTTTATGATGTTTTTCGCGAGCGCCGGCGTGATTCCGGCAACATATGAAAGAAGCGAATGCGACGCCGTGTTAAGATCAACTCCGACGGAGTTTACCGACACCTCGACGACGCCGCCAAGCACCTCGTTGAGCCTCGCGGGCTTCATGTCGTGCTGATACTGCCCGACGCCTATAGAGCGCGGCTCGATTTTCACAAGCTCCGCGAGAGGATCCTGAAGCCTGCGCGCAATCGACACGGCGGAGCGCTGCGTAACATCAAAATCGGGAAATTCGTCTGCCGCCAGCTTCGAGGCGGAATAAACGGACGCGCCCGCCTCCGATACTATGACGTATTTGCAGCCGCATTCGGGCATTTCGTGAAGCGTGTCTGCGATAAAGCGCTCGCTTTCGCGCGACGCGGTGCCGTTTCCGATGGCAACGGCATCGACTGCGTATTTTTTAATGAAGTTTTTTACGATTCGCTTTGCCTCGGTTATTTTCTCGTGCGGCTTTGTCGGATAGATTACGGCGGTATCGAGTACTCTTCCCGTTTTATCGACGACCGCGAGCTTGCAGCCCATGCGGTAGCCGGGGTCAAGCCCCATCACCGTTTTGCCCTTTATCGGCGCCTGCATCAGAAGATGGCGGAGATTTTCCGCGAACACCTTAATCGCGCCCTCCGACGCTTCCTCCGTAAGCTCCGCTCTCACCTCGCGCTCAATCGAGGATTCGATGAGGCGCGAATACGCATCGTCAACCGCCGCCTTTACTGTTTCGCGCGCAGGGCTGTCATTTTCAGCGAGCACCTGCCCGTAAAGATACGAGAGCGAATACTGCGGGTCGAGCGTGAGGGAGACCTTGAGTATTCCCTCCTTTTCACCGCGGTTTATGGCAAGCGTTCTGTGCTGCGCGATTTTCGACGCTCTCTCGGAGTAATCGTAATACATCGAATAAACGCTGTCGCCCTCTTTGATTTGCTCAGTCTTTAGGATTCCCTCCTCGCGCATAAGCTCGCGCAGTCTTTGCCTGTATTCGGCGTTATCGGACACGATTTCGGCGATAATGTCGGACGCGCCCGCAATCGCGTCCTTGACGGTGGGAACGCCGCCCTCCTCGTCAACAAAGTCAAGCGCGGCAGTCTCAATCGGCGGGTCGTATGACGGGCGCTGCTCCATTATGAGCGCCGCCAGCGGCTCAAGCCCGCGCTCGCGGGCAACTGATGCGCGCGTTTTGCGCTTCGGGCGGAACGGGCGGTAAATATCCTCGATTTCCGCGAGGATTTTTGCGCCGTCAAGCGCCTTTTCAATCTCGGGCGTGAGCTTTTCCTGTGCCCTTATAAGCTCGCGCACCTCCTCGCGGCGCTCGTCAAGCCCGCGAAGATATGAAAGCCTGTCGGAAAGATCGCGAAGCTGCGTGTCGTCAAGTCCTCCCGTGACCTCCTTGCGGTATCTTGCTATAAAGGGTATCGTATTTCCCTCGTCAATGAGCTTTACAGCGGCTTCAACCTGCTTTTCAGGTATCGAAAGCTCCTCCGATATTGTTTTTATAATCTCCATTCAAAAATCCCCCTTAATCATATCGTCCTTGGTGAAAAGCGACGTTTCCGCGTCTGTCAGGTACCTCCACCCGCCCGCCTCAAGCGTCGTATCGAGCGAAATCCCCGCAAACTCCATGCGCGACAGCGACGTTATCTCGTGTCCCGCCGCGTGGAACATCCGCTTTATCTGATGAAATTTTCCCTCGGTTACGCTTATTCTGCCATCCTCGATTTTTGCGGGAGCGGTCAATATAACGCGCCCCTTGCCGTCGCGCTCGCCGATATCGACGCCGCCCTCGATTTTACGTCTCGACGCCTCCGTAAGCGGCGGGGTACATTCAAAGGCATATATTTTTGAAACGTGCGATTTCGGTGAAAGCGCCCTGTGCGCAGAATTGCCGTCATCGGTGAAAATCAAAAGCCCTGTCGTGTCGCGGTCGAGTCTTCCGACCGGAAACACACCGCGCCGCAAAAGCTCGCCGGGCAGAAAATCCGTCACAAGCATCTCGCCGTGCGAATCGCTCGACGCGACAATCGTTCCCTTCGGCTTATTCATCATCAGATAAACATACCGCCGGTAAAAAATCGGCTCGCCGTCAAGCGTCACGGAGCATGATGACCCGACGCGTACCTTGGAATCCGTCACTGTTTTCCCGTCAATCGCCACTCTGCCGCGGCGCACGGCTTCGGACGCTTCGCGTCTTGAGAGCATTTTGTCCGACGCGGACAGGAATTTATCAAGTCTTACGAGGTCTGCGCTCACAGCGGATGCCTCCTTTTTCGGTTTTCCATATAGTATTTCATATCGACCGCAAGACTTGAGAAATGGGCTATGACCATTTCTCAATGCCATTATATCATAAATCGAGCGCTACACCGCAAATATTCGACTGGAATCTGCGATTCCAAGCGAATATTTGACAGACTTGAGAAATGGGCTGTGCCCATTTCTCAATGTCTTATTATA
>JAJQCT010000005.1 GCA_021202555.1 Clostridiales bacterium | reverse complement strand
TATCTCCGTTACGCTGTCGGGAATAGTTACGCTTTCAAGGCTCGTGCAGTTAACGAACGCATTCCATCCTATAGACGTTACCCCGTCGGGGATAACAAGCGAGGTAATGCTCTCGTGATATTCATACCAAGGAGCGGTTCCCTCGTCGTAGTCGTACATATCGCCCGTGCCGCGGATGATAATCGTGCCGTCGGTTGTATACATCCACGTGAGGTTATCGCCGCACGTGCCGCTCTCGGTGTACGCAACCCACGTTATCGTCCCGCCGTAATCCTGCATGACATCCTCTGTCCATGTGGAGCTGCTTGCGGGATAATACGCCGTAGCTGTAACATAGTCGAATGCATAATCTCCAATGCTCGGCGCGTCGCCCTCGAAGGTGATTTCGGTCAGACCATAGCTGCACGAGAATGCACCCTCTGCTATCACCGTCACACCGGCGGGTATTATAATGCTTTCAAGGCTTGTGCAGCACGAGAACGCGCCCTCGCCTATGTACGTCACGCTGTCGGGAATAGTTACGCTCGACAGAGCCGTGCAGCCGTAGAACACAGAGTTGCCAATCGACGTTACACTGTCGGGTATTGTTATGCTTGTCAGGCTTGTGCATCCGGTGAACGCATAGGCGCCTATAGATTCGGCACCGTCCTCGATAACAACCGAGGTGATGCTGTCGCTATATTCAGACCACGGAGCGGTTCCCTCGTCGTAGTCATACATATCGCCCGTGCCGCTTATGGTGAGCGTACCGTCTTCAAGCGTCCACGTCAGGTTGTCGCCGCACGTGCCGCTTGTGCCGGTTGTTTCCGCGCCGTATGCTTCCCATGTGATCGTTCCGCCGTAATCCTGCATGACATCCTCTGTCCATGTGTCGTTTTCAGCGGGATAATATACCGTAGCGGTGATGTAATAGAAAGCGTAACTGTCAATACCCGGCGCGTCACCATTAAAGGTGATTTCGGTCACGCCCGTATGTCCGTCAAATGCCCAGTTGCTTATCCACGACAGGCTCTCCGGGAATGTAACGCTTTCGAGATATGCGCAGTTGTCGAATGCGGCTACGTTTATCGTCGTCACACCATCGGGAACATCATATGATGTATCCGTCTTACCCGCGGGGTAAGCGACAAGCGATGTCATATTCGCGTCAAACACTACTCCGTCAACTGAGCAGTACGCCGTGTTGTTTTCATCGACATTGATTTCCGTCAGGCTCGTGCAGCCGGCGAATACTCCGTCGGCAAACCACGTCACACTTGCAGGGATAGTTACGCTTGTCAGGCTCGTGCAGCCTTGGAACGCATAACCGTTTATATCCGTTACGCTCTCCGGAATTGTTATGCTTTCAAGGCTCGTGCAGTCAAGGAACGCATAACTGCCTATCCACGTTACGCTGTCAGGGATAGTTATGCTTTCAAGGCTCGAGCAGCCGTAGAATGTATACTCGCCTATCGATGTTATGCCGCTGCCGAGTGTTACGCTTGTAAGGCTCGTGCAGGTACCGAACACCCAACTGCCCATCTCTGTTACGCTGTCGGGTATTACTATGCTCGTCAGATTCGTGCAGTTGTCGAACGCAGAATCGTATATCGTCGTCAAGCTGTCGGGAAGGGTTATGCTTTCAATCCCGCATGACTGGAAAGCAAAATAGCCTATCGACGTTACGCTGCTGCCAACTGTTATTTCTGTCATGTTATAGCAGCCGAAGAACGCGAAGTTTCCTATCGATGTTACGCCGTCCTCAATAACTGCCGATGTGATGCTGTCAAAATATGAGAACCAAGGAGCTGTTCCGTAGTTGTTGTCCTCATCCTCCTCGATATGCTCATAATCGTACATATCGCCGGTGCCGCTGATGGTAAGCGTACCGTCGCTTGTGAGCATCCACGTGAGATTGTCGCCGCACACACCGTCCGTGTATGCAACCCACGTAATCGACCCGCCGTAGTCCTGCATGACATCCTCTGTCCATGTGTCGTTGCTCGCGGGATAATATGCGGTTGCGGTAACACCATAGAAGGCATAATCTCCAAAGCTCAGCGCGTCGCCCTCAAAGATGATTTCGGTCAGGCTCGAGCAGTTATAGAACGCCATATAGCCTATCTCCGACACGCTGGCGGGAATAGTTACGCTCGTCAGTGCAAAGCACATTTCGAACGCCATCTGACCAATCGTCATTACACTGTCGGGAATGACTACGCTTTCAGCGCACCAGCAGTTATAAAACGCATAGTCGCCAATCGATGTTACGCCGTTCTCGATAACAATTTTTGTAATATCGTTTGCGTCGTCACACCACGGAGCCGTTTCACCGTAGTCCTCTGAGTAGTCGAACATTTCGCCCGTACCGCTTATGGTGAGCGTACCGTCGCTTGTAAGCGTCCATGACAGCTCGTCGCCGCACATACCGTATGCAGTAACAGTAAGCCATGTAATCGACCCGCCGTAGTCCTGCATGACGTCCTCAGTCCATGTGTCGTTGCCGTAAGGATAATACGCGGTTGCGGTAACGCCCTCGAAAGCGGAATCCTCAATGTACGGCGCGTCACCCTCAAAGGTGATTTCGCCGAGGCTCTGGCAGTTACAGAACGTCTGACCTGATATATATGTTACGCTGCCGGGGATAGTTATGCTCGTCAGGCTCACGCAGTTAAAGAACGCGCCGCCGCCCATCGATGTTAAGCCGCTGCCTATTGTTACGCTTGAGAGATTCCAGCAGTCGGCGAACGCCCAATCGCGTATATCCGCCACGCCGTCGGGAATCGTTACGCTTTCAAGGCTTGCGCAGCCGTAGAACGCGCCCCAATCGAACGCCGTCACGGTGTCGGGAATGTCATAAGACGTTTCTGTCTTGCCCGCGGGGTAAGAGATAAGCGTCGTCATGCCCTTGTCAAAGAGAATGCCGTCAGCCGAGCAGTATGCCTCATTGCTCTCATCAACAACAATTTCGCCGAGGCTCGTGCAGTTAGCGAACGTGCCGCCGCCTATCGACGTTACATATGCGCTGATTGAAATGCTCGTCAGCCCCGAGCAGCCGAAGAACGCAAAGCTTCCTATTGAAGTTACGCTGTCGGGAATTGATACGCTCGTTAGGTTCGTGCAGTTAGCGAACGCCCAATCGCCTATCGACGTTACGCCGTCCTCGATAACAATGCTTGTAATCTTATTTGAAATATAGAACCACGGAGTTGTTCCGTCCTCGTAGCTGTACATATCGCCCGTGCCGCTGATGGTAAGAGTACCGTCCTCAAGCGTCCACGAGAGATTATCGCCGCAGGAGCTGCCGTATATCACAGGCGTCGCGATTTCGGCTACCTCCTCTGCCGTAAGCGCGCGGTTGTAGATATAAAGGTCGCTGTACGCAGCCGTAGCCGATTCGTCCCATGCGTTTACGCCGAGATAAATCGCGCAGTCCTCAGCCGTCCAAGGATTCGGCACAGAAGCCGTCGTGAGGTCTTCAAGCTCGTTCGCCCCGGATGTCTGGAACGCGCCATTGTCGGGGTCGTTCGACTGTCCGACGAGAACGCCGTCATAATAAAGGTATGCAACTCCGTCCTCAACCACAAGCGTGATAACAAGGTCGGTTACAGGGTATGTAACGCCCTCGGACGTGCCGCCCATAACGCCGATGCGGTATCCCTCCGAGTCGTTCGAGCCCACCGAGGGTCCGTAGCTCTCCTCAAAGTCGCACCATACGCCAATCCAGTTCTCGCTCGACTGATCTGTACCGCCGATCCAGAGAATCGGAGCGGCAAATACATACCAGTCGGCGCTCACCGTAAATGAAACGGTGAAGTTGTCGGTGATGTCAGCCGTGAACACAGCGCCGTCGTTGACGCCGTTTGTCGTGTGGAACGAGCCGTCCGTGAAGTTGGCATCTCCCTCAGTGTCGCCGAACATATAGCCGATTGCTGTGCCGTCATTTCCGCCCTCAACCGAGTTTGAAAAATCGGAGGTGAGCGAATAATACCCGACAAGCCCGTCGGTAACTCCGTATGCGGTGTAAAGCTTCATCTCCGCGACGTTGCCGTACTCGCAGCCGTAAATTCTGACATACGTGTAAGCCGTCGTGTCGGTGATTTCGCAGACAATCCACTGCCCCGCCGCATTTTCTTCCTCTGAGATAGTGTAAAGCGTCGTCCAAGTCTCGCCGTCGTTCGAGCCTTGGATTTCGGCTCCGTTCACGCGATCGTAGGTATCGCTGCGCGCGTAAACCGCGATGGTTGAAATCACTGTGCTGTCAAATGTGCAGCCTACCCATGCGTCCTCAGCCGCGCCGTCATAGTATGTTGACGTGTCGCCGTCGAATACGTGGTCGGAGGTGGTGTCCTCGTTATCGTCCCATGTGCCGTTTCCGTCGTCAATAACGGAAAGAACGGTAACCTCCGCGCCCGATACCATTGTGTAGCCGGCGGTCGCTTCGGTGGAATCATCCGTATGCTCGTAAATCGCCGTGCTGTAAACCACGAGATTCTTGAGCGAACCGCTGAAAAACTCGCCCCATACAGAATGACCGACGTAGAACGTGCTGTCCTCGCCGATGCAGTTTGCAAGCGAGAGATCGAAGCCGTCATTCTGCGCCACTATGGAAACAAGCTCGCCGTCTACGTAAATGGCAGTACAGCCGTCAGCGTAGAAAATGCAGTCATAATGCACCCATGTGTCGTTCGTCGTCGAGCCGGATGCGTAATCCGGGCGACCTTCCGTATTGTTATAACGCTCAACCTGCACATCATCTCTGATAACGCAGCCGATGTAATGCTCCGTTTCATAAGAATGCTCTGTCTCGGACGTTACCTCGAATGCCCATGATGTATCGCCCGTTGTGTTGGCATCAAACGAAATTGTTACCTCGGTAAGTCCCTCAAGGAGAGCTGTACCGTCGTCCTTTGCAACCGTGAAGTAGGATTCGCCGTCTGTCATGGTGACGGATTCGCCGTCATCATACGTCATGCCCTCACCTACAGCAGTTGCTGTCGCGCCGCCGCCCGAAAGGTCGTCAGCACTCGCGAATGAGATGTTGGCGATTATGTAATCGCTCAAATCTGTTGCAGTCGAATCATCAGTATGCTCGTAAATCGCCGTGCTGTAAACTACGAGATTCTTGAGCGAGCCGCTGAAATACTCGCCCCATACAGAATGACCGACGTAGAACGTGCTGTCCTCGCCGATGCAGTTTGCAAGCGAGAGATCGAAGCCGTCATTCTGCGCCACTATGGAAACAAGCTCGCCGTCTACGTAAATGGCAGTACAGCCGTCAGCGTAGAAAATGCAGTCATAATGCACCCATGTGTCGTTCGTCGTCGAGCCGGATGCGTAATCCGGGCGACCTTCCGTATTGTTATAACGCTCAACCTGCACATCATCTCTGATAACGCAGCCGATGTAATGCTCCGTTTCATAAGAATGCTCTGTCTCGGACGTTACCTCGAATGCCCATGATGTATCGCCCGTTGTGTTGGCATCAAACGAAATTGTTACCTCGGTAAGTCCCTCAAGGAGAGCTGTACCGTCGTCCTTTGCAACCGTGAAGTAGGATTCGCCGTCTGTCATGGTGACGGATTCGCCGTCATCATACGTCATGCCCTCACCTACAGCAGTTGCTGTCGCGCCGCCGCCCGAAAGGTCGTCAGCACTCGCGAATGAGATGTTGGCGATTATGTAATCGCTCAAATCTGTTGCAGTCTCTTCCTCTGTCTCCTCCGCAGCCTCTTCGGCTCCTGCGAGAATAAAGGAAAGCGGAATCATTCCCACGCATAAAAGGAATGCGAGGGTCAGGCTCAGCAGCCTGCACTTTGCTGTTCTCATGTTAGAAAGTCCTCTTTCTGCATTTTTTCCGCACCATATAGTGATGCATATATATCATATCACATCTTTCGTGAAAAGTCAAGATACCCCCCCCCCTAAAGTTAGATTAAAATTTGCTATTTTCGGCGCTAAAATTTTCGGGTGATTTTTGAGTTTCCTTGTGCATAATGCACAAATGACCGATTTTGCGTGTAAAATGAAGGGCTTCAAGGGATTATGCGTAAGTTTCGGGGCGATTTCCGGCGGAAACGGCGCGAAAAAATCCCCACCGAGCGTGATTTGCCCGGTGGGGACTGCGTTTTGGTTGTTATTTGCGCGCTTTTTTTGCCTCATCCGAAGATTTTCTCGTCAAGGCGCCCCAGAATCTCGGTCACGCCGTCGAAATTCATTGCTTCCTTATAAAATTCCTCGATTCCCGAGTGAATTTCGCCTGCCGCCGCTATTGACGAGAGCGCCTCCTCCATGAGCGTTTCGACTATGCGCGCGGAGAAGCGGAGTCTGACGCGGTTTTTGCGCAGAAGCTCCGTGTCCGCAAATCTCGCGCAGTTCACGCGGATATTGCCCTCCTCATATTCCTCGCCTGAGGCAATCTTGTAAAAGACCTTATCCGCCGGAAAGTAAACAGCCTCCGTCGTGTCGGGCAGCAGCGGGTCGGGGAGAATCATGCAGTCCGCTCCCTTTGAAATCGCAAGCTTTTTCACCTCGTCAAGGTAAAAATAGCCAATCCCGCCGCTCTCGCTGACTGTGATTTTCGTCTCGCAGAGGTCGTCTATCGTACCGAGCGAAATTACACCGCCGCACGTGTTGCCTGTGATGAATCTGTGAGACACGCGACCTGTGCCGGGCGAGGATATATTTCTCGCGAAAAGACGCGCGCATGAAACGCTCATTTTTTCATAAAGCACTGCCGTGCCGGCGACAGAGAGAATATCGCGCTTGGCGGTTGCCGCGCAGGAAAGAAGGCGGTAGGCGCGTGCGTAATTTTCCGATTTGCCCGTTATTGCGCGGAATATCTCGCCGCGATTTCCCGCGAGCTTTTTGCTGTCCCACGTTGCGCCGAGATTTACAATTTCGCCGACAACGCCCGGGTACGACGGATCGAACGTGTGCGGCGCAGTGCCGTCTAAAATTGCCGTGCCAAGCTCGTGAATTATAAGCCCGTCGAGAGATTTGTTGTCGGATGAGCAGACGAAAACGTCTGTTTCAAGCCCCAATGATGAGGCGTGAGCCGCAATTTTGTCAATGAGCGTGCTTTTTCCCGTCCCGGGTCCTCCCTTCAGAATATAGACGTGTTCAAAATTTTTCTCTCCGAACACCTCGTCATAAAGCGAATAAAAGCCTCCGCCCGAATTTGAAGATGCGAAATATCCGTGCGCCCCCTCGCGCAGCACCGCGGGATGAACGCTTGATTTATCTGCCGAATTCTGCACTGTATGTAACCTGCCTTTCAATTATCTGCACCGATTTACTGGTGCTTACAGCGTCAGTTTATGCGCCGGCGGGAAAAAGTGTGAGCAGACAAAAAACAAAACGGCGGGAACAAGTCCCGCCGTTTGTTTTCATTATGCTTTGCCGCTTAATCAAGCCACTGGCACTGAATAAATGTGCCGTTATAGTAAGCGTATACGACGTTTGCGTAAACGTAAACCTCAAGCGTTACCCATTCGCCCGTCGTCATGCCGATGGTGTTGCTCATTTCATCGTTTACCTTTGTGCCGCTCGTTATCGTCTGGAAGCCGCCGCAGCCCGACCAGCCGCCGTAGTTGTAATCGATGTAATCGTCTTCCGAATCCCAGCCCCAGATTACGCAGGTGAACTCTGAAGATGAGCTTGAACCCGCATATCTGTACGCGCTGACGGTGATTTTATATCCCTCGCAGTCCGTCGGAATGTTTACATCAAACACGACAGCAGCACCGTAGGAGGATGTTGAGCCCTGATACGCGAGTACGCTTGTGCCGAGATCCTCGCCGTCAATGCCGACGCTTGTGACTACCCAGTCACCGTTTGAGTTTGTCGTATCCGTCCATGAGCCGCCGTTTCTGCATCCGAACTCAACGCCTCCCTCTCCGATTGTATCGATTGTGTCGCCTTCAAAGTCCTCGGCGTATATAACATCTCCGCTCGCAATATCCGTTATCGTGAAGTCGTCGATGTAAAACTGCGTCTGCCACTGACCTATGCCGAATTTTCCCGTTTCAAGCGTGAGCGAATCCGAGCCGCCTATGTGGAAATACTCGGTTCCGTCAATATAAATCGCTATCTGCGTACTCTTTACGTATGCAAGAGCCGATACCCATTCGCCGATGTCTGATGTAATCGGAAGCGACGAAATCACGCTCGAGGTGCCGTTTGTCACCTGCGAAACGGTTGCAGTATCGTATGCAATCATAAGGTCATAGTAATTGTTCTCGTCCGTCACACAGAAATAATAGTGAGCGACCGCGTCCTCATCGTCAAGCATATAGTAAACATTGAAGCGAACAGCGCCCCATCTCGTGTTTCCCATAAAGAGCTTGTCGTCGCCCGAGCCGGTATAGGTGAGCTGATGATTATCCTCATCGGTCGCGTCCGTGCCGATAGCCCAGCTTGAAAGCTCGCCTGAGGTCGAGGTGAACACACCCGAGCTAAGCTCCGTTTCCGTCTCGAAATCGTTCGAGTACATTTCCGTTCCGTTCGTCTCTGCCACTTTGAATTTATCTTTGGGCGATGATTTACGGCGTTTTGCTCACTGCGTTTACGGTTTACATTCTGCTTGACGCGTTTATTATCCCTCACGACATCGTGTATATTTCCGATACTGTGGAAAGCACCGATGCGTCCGGCTCCGACACGGTCGGCGAGAATGATAAAACGGATGACACGGACGTCACAGAAGAGAATGATGACGATACGTCGGTTACAGATGAGGAAACGACAGACGGGGGCAGCGGGGAAATTATAATCACCGACACCAGCTATATATGCGATGAGTTTTCGATTGTTATAACGACGTATCGCGAAAACGACACGGATATTTACGTCGCCGACATTGTACTTGGCAGTCCGTCGTATCTTTCGGCGGGGCTTGCCGGCGGAGCGTTCGGCAGAAATCTCACGGCGAAAACATCTGAAATAGCGGAGCAGGTCGGCGCGATTCTGGCGATAAACGGGGATTATTACGGCTACCGCGACACGGGGTACGTCATGCGCAACGGCTATCTTTACCGAACGACTGCGAGCGACGACGAGGACGCGGAGGACCTTGTGATATACGAGGACGGGACATGGGAGATAGTATACGAAGCTGACGTGACGGCGGAGGAGCTTGCCGCCGCAGGCGCGTATCAGATATTCTCGTTCGGTCCCTCGCTTTTAAGGGACGGGACTATATCGGTGAGCAAAAACACGGAGGTTGAGCAGGCGAGGTCGAGCAATCCGCGCACGGCTGTCGGCTATATTTCCGACTGTCACTATGTATTTGTCGTCTCCGACGGCAGAACGGACGAGAGCGAAGGACTTACGCTTTACGAGCTTGCCGAATTCATGCAGTCGCTCGGCTGCACGCTCGCCTATAATCTTGACGGAGGCGGCTCATCGACAATGTGGTTTTTGGGTACGGTCGTCAACAACCCCACATCAAGCGGGAACAGCATAAAGGAAAGGAGCGTGAGTGACATTGTATACATCGGATAACACAAAAAATCCTCAAAAAAGCCGCAGTCGCTTTGCGTACCGCTGGACTTTGCTTTATCTCGGAATTTCGCTCTTTGTTTTCATCTTTTCGCGCGTTTATTATATTTATTCGCATAACGTCCATTCGCCGTATATGACGTTTGCTTTTGCTGTCACGCTCATTCTCGGCGTTCTGCCGTGCTTTGCGGCGGCACAGCTTCGCGGGTGCTTTCACGTCGGGTATTACGCGGCGCGGATTTATCACTCGGGCGTCGCCGCTGTCACCATAAGCGTGATTCTGCGCGGAGTTTTTGAGATTGCGGGAACGTCATCTGTTTATCAGACGTATCTGACGGCGGCGGGCATAATAATGCTCGCGGCAGGCGCCGTGATGTGTATATGCGGCGCGGCGCGCGTGTATCTGAAAGCGTCGTAAAGTTTGTGCCGAAAGCGATGACGCTTCGCATCGTATGCTCTTGCAAAATTTGACGCACTGCGATATAATTTAAGCAAAGAAAAAAACGGAGAGGGCGGGTGATTTCGCCGGTGCTTTCCGCGAAAAACTGAAATGTCGGAATCTCAGGGGGTTTGCCGTGTGCGGATAGTCTTTATAATTGCCGAATTTGACCCGTTTCACATGGGACACGCGTATCTTTTGGGGCGGGTGCGGGAGAGATTTCCGCAGTGCGCCGTCGCCGCCATCATGAGCGGGAACTTCACCGAGCGCGGTGAGCCCGCCTCGATTGAGCGATTCACGCGGGCGAGGGCAGCCGTTCTGTCGGGCGTGAATCTTGTGATTTCGCTTCCATTTCCGTGGTGCGCCGCGTCATCCGAATATTTTGCCCGCGCCGGCGTCGCCGTCGCCAAAGGCATTGCTGCCGCATATCCGAACGAGGAGCATATTCTGGCGTTTGGAAGAGAATGTGGAGAGGTGAATAAAATAAAAAAAGTATCAGGTCGCGTCGGCAGCGGGGAATTTGCGTCAGAGGCGGTTCGTCTCGGGCATTCATATCACGGTGCGCGCGGAATTGAAGCGCTTTATCGCGAGCTTTACGGCGATGACGGAGCGGAGCTTCTCTCCTCCCCGAACGACACGCTCGCCGTCGAATACATCAAGGCTATATCGTCGCTCTCCGCACATATTACGCCATATGCTGTTAAGCGTGAGGGCGCGGAGCATAACGGAGAGGCGCCGCGTGGGGATTTCGCGTCCGCATCGTATATTCGAGGGCTTTTTTTGTCCGGGAGAACGGATGAGGCGATTCGCTTTATGCCGCAAAAATCCGCCGAGGCGACGCTTGAATTTATTCGCCGATACGGCGCGGCTTCTCCCGAGCGAGCGGGGGACGCGATGATGCTGTCGCTTCGCACGGCAGACGGGAAAAACGCCGAAAAAATTGCCGAATGCGCGGGAGGCGTGGGACGCCGCGTAATCGATGCCGCACGTTCGTCCGGGACATACCGCGATATGGCTGCGCGCGCCGCGACAAAGCAGTACACGAACGCGAGACTTCGCCGCGCGGCTCTCTTTACCGTGCTCGGAGTTGAAAGCTTTCGCGGAACGCTGCCGACGTATACGGAGGCGCTTGCCGCTGACGGGGTGGGACGGAATGTGCTTCATGATTCGGTTCGCCGCGGCGAAATTGAAATTCTCACAAAGGGCGCGGATTTTGGCAAAATGACGCCCGCGTCGGCAGGCTCGTATCTTTGCGAGGCGCGGGCGGAGAGGCTTTACACTCTCGCGTTTTCTCCCGCGCTGCCGTCGGACGAATTTTTGAAAATTTCTCCTTTTATGATGCGTGAGTAAATCGAAAATCGACGCGCCGACTGAAATATGCGCGAAAAAATTTTTCCGAGCGATAAATTTTTGCTTTATTTTTCTTTTGTGTATTGACATTGGCGCAAAAAAACGCTATAATATTAAAACGCGGACGCAAACCGATGCGAATGCGGCGCGCCTGACACGGCGCAGGATGTTGAAGAATGGATTCGGAGGAACAGTAATTATGGAAATTTTGAAAAGCGAGCGGATATCGTCGAACAAGCATGAGCTTCAGATTAAAATTGACCGCGCGTCATACAGCGAGGCATACTCGAGGATTTTCCGCAAGGAAACGGCGCATATGACGATTCCGGGCTTCCGCCCCGGAAAGGCACCCCGTCCCGTCATCGAAAAAATGATAGGGAAGGATGCGTTCATGGAGGAAACTCTCAACGATATGTTCCCGAAGCTTTACGACGAGGCTGTGAGCGAGACGAAAATTCACCCGGTCGATACGCCCGAGCTTGACCTTGTGTCAAATGACGAGGAAGGAATCGTCATCAAGGTCGAGGTGTACGTAAAGCCTGAGGTTACAATCGAAAATTATAAGGGAATTGCCGCTGAAAAGACGAAGGTCGTTGTGACTGACGGCGAGATTGACCATGAGCTTTATCATATTCGCGAGCGCAACTCCCGCGAAATCGAGGTGACCGACCGTCCCGCACAGATGGGCGACACGGTGAACATCGATTATGAGGGCTTCTCGGACGGTGTTGCTTTTGAGGGCGGCAAGGACGAGGGACACGACCTCAAGCTCGGCTCAAACTCGTTTATTCCGGGATTTGAGGAGGGCGTTGCCGGTCACTCTGTCGGCGATGAGTTTGATGTGAACGTCACGTTCCCGACGGAATATCACGCGGAGGATCTTGCGGGCAAGGAAGCTGTTTTCAAATGCAAAATCAATGCGATAAAGCTTGAGGAGCTTCCCGAAGCGGATGACGAGTTCGCGAAGGATGTATCTGAATTTGACACGATTGCGGAATACCGCGAAAGCCTCAAGGAAAAGCTTGCAAAGACGAAGGAAGAAAACGCCGACTACGAGGTTGAGTCGCAGATTGTCGATTTTCTCGTCGAGAACATGAAGGCGGATATTCCCGAGGCAATGATTGCTACAGAGGTTGAAAATGTCGTTCGTGACTACGATATGAGAATGCGCAGTCAGGGACTTGACCTTTCAACATATCTCAAATACACGGGCGAAACGCTCGATGCGCTGAAGGAGCAGGCTCGTCCGATGGCAGAGCGCCAGCTCAAGTCACGCCTTGCTCTTGAAAAAATAGCGGAGCTTGAGGGACTTGTCGTTTCGGACGAGGAGCTTGAGGACGAATATAAGTCGCTTTCCGAAAGATACGGCGTCGAGGTTGACAAGGTCAAGGAGTCAATCGCGTCGGAGGATCTTTCCGAGGATCTCAAAATTCGCGCAGCTGTGAAATTCGTGAAGGACGCTGCTTCCGTTACCGAGGTAGAGCCGAAGGATGAGGACGAGCATCACCATCACGAACATGAGGGTGAGGGTGAATCCGTGGCGAAAGCCGAGGTCGCGCCCGAGACATCCGCAAAGAAGAGAACACGCAAAAAGAAAGAAACTAAGGAAGAACCGGAAGTAAAGGAAGAAGAAAAAACTGAAAAAACGGAAGAATAAAAATTCGCCGGCACCTCGCCAAAACCAAAATTTTGACGCAGCGTAAATAAAACAGCCGATACAGGGCATATAATATTACGATATGCGCCTTTTGGCGCAGAGGTAAATTTTGCCGCGGTATCGGCTTGAACCATTTTGAATTTATTTTATTTTAAGGAGGACATGAAAATGCCGCTTGTTCCGACAGTAATCGAACAGACAAACAGAGGCGAACGCGCGTATGATATATACTCCCGCCTTCTGAATGACAGAATAGTATTTCTTGCCGACGAGGTAAACGACACGACCGCATCGCTCGTTGTGGCGCAGCTTCTTTTCCTTGAGGCGCAGGACCCCGACAAGGACATTTCGCTTTACATCAATTCCCCGGGTGGCTCGGTCACTGCGGGCTTCGCGATTTACGACACGATGAATTTCATAAAGTGCGATGTATCCACCATATGCATTGGTATGGCTGCGAGCATGGGCGCATTCCTCCTTTCGGCAGGTGCGAAGGGAAAGAGAATCGCGCTCCCGAACAGCACGATAATGATTCACCAGCCGAGCGGCGGAATGCAGGGTCAGGCTACGGACATCAAAATTCATACGGATTACCTTATCAAGACGCGCGAACAGCTCAATCGCATACTCTCCGAGAATACGGGCAGAAGCTATGAGGAAATCGCAGAGGCGACAGAACGCGACAACTTCCTTTCAGCGGAGGAAGCGCGCGAGTTCGGTCTTATCGACAAGGTATATACGCATCGCTGAATAAATAACTAAGGAGGTAAATATGCCTGCTTCAAATAGCGGAAACGGAAGACGCGGGATTCGCAGATGCTCATTTTGCGGGCGCACTGAGGAACAGGTAATGTACCTGATTCCGTCGCCGAGCGGAAATTACATCTGCGAGGGCTGCGTTGAAATATGCAGCAGAATACTCGACGAGCAGACGTCTGTCAGACAGACTGAAAGCGGCTTCTCTATGGATAATCTGCCGCGTCCCGCAGTGATAAAGTCACTGCTCGACGAATATGTCATAGGTCAGGATGACGCGAAGCGAGCGCTGTCTGTTGCAGTCTACAATCATTATAAGCGCATACTGACGGCTACAGGTCGTCACGGTGTGCAGAAAGATGATGACGAGCTGTCCGAGGTCGAGATACAGAAAAGCAATGTGCTTCTTCTCGGTCCGACAGGTGTCGGCAAGACATATCTTGCCGAAACGCTCGCGAAAACGCTCGACGTTCCATTTGCAATCGCCGACGCGACAACCTTGACGGAGGCGGGATATGTGGGCGAGGATGTCGAAAACATTCTGCTTCGGCTGCTTCGCGCAGCGGATTACGACGTGGAGCGAGCGGAGCACGGAATCATTTATATCGACGAAATCGATAAAATTTCGCGCCGCAGCGAGAACCGCTCGATTACGCGGGATGTGTCCGGCGAGGGCGTGCAGCAGGCGCTTCTCAAAATCCTTGAGGGAACGGTGTCAAATGTTCCGCCTCAGGGAGGCAGAAAGCACCCTAATCAGGAATTTATCGAAATCAATACGACGAATATTCTCTTTATCTGCGGCGGTGCGTTCGACGGTTTGTCGGATATAATCGCGCAGAGAGAAGGGAACCAGACCGTCGGCTTCAGCAGCGAAATCAAGACGAAAAAGGAACGCACGGATGCGGGAATTTATCGCGGAGTAACGCCTCACGATATTGTAAAGTACGGGCTTATACCCGAGCTTGTGGGACGTCTCCCCGTGATAGTAGCGCTTGACGATCTTGACAGCGCGGCGCTTGTGCGGATTCTCTCCGAGCCGAAAAACTGCCTTGTAAAGCAGTATAAAAAGCTTCTTAAAATGGACGGAATCGACCTTCGCTTCGATGACGGAGCGCTCAATGCTACCGCCGAGCTTGCGATTGACAGAAATACAGGTGCGCGCGGACTGCGCAGCATACTCGAAGGCGTGATGCAGCCTGTGATGTTTGACGCGCCCTCGCGCGGTAACGTCACGTCCGTAACTGTCACGGAAGGCGCAATTCGCGGAACCGAAGAGCCGATTTATGCGTGATGATTCGGGACTTGTTTGGGGCGTTGCCCCAAACCCCACCAAAGAAACTTTTTACAAAAAGTTTCTTTGGATGTTTCAAAAAACTTTAACCGCCCACCATGCTTCACATGGTGGGCTGAATTTTTTTTATTTTCAGCGAACATACGCATGTATGTTCGCGGTAACGAGGATTGTCTCTCGTCGGCTTGGAAAGACATTGGCAGCATATCTGCCGTGTCTGCCAATGCCATGTTTTTTGGTTTTTTAAGGGGGTATTTTTATAAAAATACCCCCTTAAAACTATTCACCTTCGTAGTACTGCGCCTGCGCGTTCCACAGCTCGGCATATTTGGCGTTCAATGACAGCAGCTCGTCATGCGATCCGCGCTCGGCAAGTCTGCCGCCGTCAAATACCGCAATGTCCCCGCAGAAACGGCACGACGAAAGCCTGTGACTTATGTAAACAGACGTTTTGCCGTCCACAAGCTCGTTGAAGCTCTCGTAAATTTCCGCTTCGGCGAGCGGGTCGAGCGCAGCCGTCGGCTCATCAAGCACGATAAAAGGCGAATTTTTGTAAAGCGAACACGCGATTGCGATTTTCTGCGCCTCGCCGCCCGAAACGTCAACTCCGGTTTCGTCGTAGCCGGTATATATGTATGTTTCAAGACCGTCACCCAGCGTGTCGAGACGCTCGCCGAATCCTGCCAGAGTGAGACACTCGCGGGCGGCTTTTTCGTTGTATTCCTCGCCGGACGCGACAACCTGACCGAGCCTCATCATCGGCAGGGAGAAATCCTGAAATACAACCGAGAACCTTTCGAGATATTCGTCGTAATCGTACTTGCGTATATCGCGTCCGTTCAGAAGAATCACGCCCTCCGTCGGGTCGTACAGGCGGCAGAGCAGCTTGATGAACGTCGTCTTGCCGCTTCCGTTGCGCCCGACGACCGCAAGACGCTCGCCGCGTCCGAATTTTATATTCACATCTTTTAGCGCATACTCGTCCGCTCCGGGATACTTGAACGACACACCGCGAAATTCAATCTCGTAATCCTTCGCGTCAAGCGGCTCTAAATGCTCGTGACCGATTCTCATCGTGTCTTTATAATTCAGAAGCTCGTCAATATTTTTCAGAAACGTCGCGTTGACGTGAATCGAGCCGATTGCAGACATGATTCCGCGCACATTGCCCGCGAGCATTGTCACCGCGCTCACATACTGCGTGACGGCGCCGACGCCGAACGCACCGCCGAGAGATTTAAGGCAGACATATGCGTAAACGAAGCCGGTAGAAAGAACCGAAACCGCCGATGATGCCGCTGAAAGCGCTCCCGCAGGTCCCTTTGCGTATGATGCGAGCGGTCCTGCTGACATGAAAAGCGTTGTTTTGTCCTTTGTAAACGATTCACATAAGTCGATGAGATTGTATATTCTTATCTCCTCGGCAAACGATTTATCAAAGGGAAGAAAGCCGAAATGACCCCATAGTCTGTTTCCGAGATTCGCGTCCGAAATTGCCCGCGCCCAGTATGAGCTGGCTTTTGTGCCGAGAATCGGTGAGATAAACGTGACCGCCAAAAGCAAGGCGAGCAGAAGCACCGTAAAGACGGGGCTGTTCAGAATTGTGAGCGTTCCGGCACCCTCGGGAACAGGCGTCATGAAAAGCGAGACTGAAAGCGCCACGCCTCCGAAAAGCGAACAGGCACGCTGCACAATTGAAATGTAGCTGTCCACGAGCGAGGGCAGCCCGCGACCGCTGCTGTTCTGACTTTCGATGATTTTTGACAGAAGTGCCTTCGCCCTTTCGCTGTCGGCGTCCGCAAAGTCAAGCCTGAGCATTTTCTCCGTGTAAATCGAGTAGCACTGCATATATAAGTTGCAGGATTCCGTGTCGCGCAGCCGGCGCAGCAGGGCGCTCACGGCGGATATTACGGCAGCCGACACGAGCGCGATAATTACGAGAGTGTACAGTCTCTCACGCTCCGCTCCTGCCGCCAGCTCATCGATTATGAGGGCTGAAATGTAAATTCCCACATATGGCGTAAGTGCTCCCCACACGTTGTAGAGCGTCTCGAAGATGAGATATTTCGGCATTCGCCCTGCCAGAAACCTGAACATTCTGAACGTGAGCGAAATTGTCTCACCCCACGGCAGAAGTTCTTTGTCTTTTTTCTTTTTATTCATGCTCATAGCTTTATTCTCCTTTGTCCTGACCTTCATCATTTATGCTTTCGTTTTCCGGCTTGAAATCAGCGCGGTAGTATTTGCTCTGCACCTCGAAAAGCTCCGCATATGTGCCTCCCGCCGCAAGAAGAGTGTCATGCGTCCCCTCCTCGGCGATTTTGCCGTCCTTTATGAGGATTATCCTGTCGCAGAAGCGCGTGGAAGCGAGACGGTGCGATATGTAAATTGACGATTTCCCGTCAGTCATGTCGCCGTAGCTCTCGTAAAGCGATGCTTCAGAAATCGGGTCGAGCGCAGCCGTCGGCTCGTCAAGCACGATGACGGGCGAATTTTTGTAAAGCGAACGCGCGAATATGAGCCTCTGCGTCTCGCCGCCCGAAAGCATAACGGCGTCATCGTATACCTCGCGGTTCATTTTCGTGTCGTAGCCGTTTGGAAGCGACTCGATTTTTTCCTTAAGACCCGCCTTTTCGATGCATTCGCGCACGCGCTCACCGTCAATCGAGACGCGCGACGCCGCGACATTCACCGATACCGAGTCGGCTATTATCGAGAAGTTCTGGAATACGGCTGAAAACATTTTATAGTAGTCGCGTCGCTTGTATTTTCTGATATTCACGCCGTTTAATTTTATCTCGCCCTCCGTCGGGTCGAAAAATCCGCAGATAAGCTTCACGAGCGTCGTCTTGCCCGCGCCGTTCAGTCCCACGACCGCGAGCTTTTCGCCCGCATGAAGCGTGAGATTTATCCCGTCAAGCACCTTTTTGTCCGATTCCGGGTACGAAAACGATACGTTTTCAAGCGTGATTTCGTATTTTCCGTCAGTGTCGGGAACCAAATCAATCCCCTCGTCGAGCGAAAACGGCTCCGGAAATTCGAGCGTTTCCCGAACAATTGAAAGCTCGAGCGATTGCTCATAAAGCGTTGCGAATCCGTCGAATATGCCCGACACCCATGTGGTAAATTCTCCGACGGCGTTGAAATAAAGCAAAAATTCCGATGCCGAAAGCCCGCCTTCAATTACGCGCTCGATTAAATAAACGTATGCGATGCCGTTTCTGATAAACGCAAGCGCAACATTGACAAGGCTTGCTATCATTATGCGGGTTTTCGCGCGTGAGGCAAATGCCCGTCTTGCAGCAAACGCGCGATCCCTCACGTCGCAAAGCCAGTCAGTCATCCCGAAAAGCCTGAAATCCTTCGCGTTCTTTGATTCCCTCGCCAAATTTACCGAATACCATATCTTCTTCGATATTTTCTCCATTTCCTCGCGGTGCTTATATTCGTATGATGAAAGCGCTCTTGTAACAAGATAGCCGGCGACAGTCGTTGCCGTTACAACGACGACAATCCACCATTCAAGCGTCGCGAGCAGGGCAAGGTAGATGATAAATCCGAGAATGTTTTTCAAAAGATTCGTGAGCGTCGTCCACACAGCCTCCGTCACTGTACTGTTTCCCTGTGTGTATGTAATTCCCTGATTTATCAGCTTGTCGAATTTTTTGTTCCAAAGGTTCGAATACGACGTATCAGCAGCTTTTCGGAAAAGCATACGCACTATCGCCATTCTCACGGAGATGCGCCCGTAGAGCGTGTTTGTCGTGACATATGACTGCGCTGCCGAGACGATAATCAAAAGAAGCGAAAATATCACTATCGTTAAAATCAGCTCGGAGACGGGCGCGCTCGTCTCAACCTTTGAGAGAATCGATGGCGTGATGTACGTGTTTATGAGCGTTGAGCATACGGCGAGGACAGCCGTAAGAATTGAAAGCACAATCACCTTCTTTTCACGGTCATGCCACGCTGTCGAAATCATCCACGCTGAATTTTGCAGCATATTATAGCGCGGCTTTTCGCGCTTTGCCTTAACTTTTTTATTTTTGTGCTCCATAGCCTGCCTCCAAGATAACATTGTACTTGCGAAAACCACGCATTTCTATGACAAATCTGCGGATTTCTTTTCTCGCACTTATATCTTATCATAACAGAGTTATCTGTGTCAAGTGTTTTCTCAAAAATTATTCAACAAAAAAATGAGGCGGGAAGGGAATTATTTTGTGAAAAAATGAAGCAAAAAAATTTCACGGAGGTCTTGCAAAAAGGGGTCGATTTATGTTATAATAACTCACGGTTCTCAAGAGGGAGCCGCACAGGGGTATAGCTCAGCTGGTAGAGTACCGGTCTCCAAAACCGTGGGTCGTGGGTTCAAGTCCTTCTGCCCCTGAATAAAAAAGACAGGTTTATGACCTGTCTTTTTTATTCAGGAATAGTTGGTGAATGAGCGCATTCAAGAACGCGCAACGCACTACAATTTGCGCGAACTAACCGCGTTCTTGATCGTTTGCAACGCGTTGTACGCTTGGCGCGTAGCGCCAATGCGTTACAAGCGTGCAACACGTTGGGTTCAAGTCCTTTTTTGGTTGGATGCAGACAGCAGGTCGTAGACAACAGGTCAGCGACCTGCTTTATTTATTCAGCGACAGTTGGTGAATGAGCGCATTCACATTTTGGCTTTGCCGAAATGTGACCGTTTGCAATGTATTGACGTTCCGCGTCAAACGTGTAATGCATTGTGGCGTAAGCCACAATGCGGTGCTTGACGCAGAGCGTCAATGCACTCACACCGTTGCGCCGCCGGCGCCCGGGGGAAGTCTGCGCTCGCGCACGTCCGCCGTGCGCTTTGCCCATACGGCAATTCCGTCGTCTGTGATTCCCGTCATGACAATCGTCGGTTTCCACGATTCCGCGTCCCATGCGGCAAGAAGCTGCATTTTTGCATATTTCCCGCCGCCGAAGCTGACCTTGAGCGAATGCTCGCCTGTCATCTCCCAGCGGCACCGCGTGTAGCTTGATATGTGCGCACTGCCGTCGCTCATGAACGCCGCGGGCGCGCTCCCGATGACGGACTGCGGGAAGGTGGGCGTAAGCGATATCCATTCGTATCTCCCCGAAACAGCGTCCTCGGGGATTTTTTGTATTATCTCGCCCGTATAATTTTCGGGTGAGACGACAGCCCAGCCGTCGTCGCTCCAGAGCAAGCGCCTTATGTGCATTGTCGAATCAATGTGTCTGTATACGCCGTAGGGG
>JAJQCT010000022.1 GCA_021202555.1 Clostridiales bacterium | reverse complement strand
GCTACACGAAGAGCGGGTACAAGTTCATCGGCTGGAAGGTATACCGGAGCGATACGGACCAGTGGAGAGCGGTGGACTCGACGGGAGCGCAGAGCTGGCAGAGCCTAGTAAACGGAGAGCTTCCGGACGGTTACAGCTATTATCTGTATGCGGACGGCACATCCGTAGCAAGAACAGCGAATGTTGGTTCTGAGGTACATTTCTACGCACAGTGGGAATAAATTTGTGCATCTCACGGATGTAAGGAAATTCTAAGTAATTACAGTTCCACAGTACTATAAAAACATTTTTCAGAAGTAAAAATGTGAAATTCAATGCTTTTTGTAATCTCCTGATTCATTCTTGCTGAATTTCGCATTTTTTCTGAAAATGTTAGGTATATTTATGATTTATATATTGTAAGGTGCTTAATGAAATTATTAAAAATGGGGCACAGGAGAAATCATATGAACTACGATTTTCTAATAGTCGGCTCCGGCTTATACGGAGCAATCTTTGCTCACGAAGCAAAGTCGAATGGCAAGTCCGTTCTCGTCGTGGACAAGCGTCCTAACATCGGCGGCAACGTCTACACAGAAAAGATTGAGGGCATTGACATCCACAAGTACGGCGCACATATCTTCCACACCAACAACAAAAAGGTTTGGGATTATGTGAACCGCTTTGCGGAGTTCAACCGTTTCACGAACTCTCCGGTTGCAAACTACAAGGGCGAATTATACTCCATGCCTTTCAATATGTACACCTTTAACAAAATGTGGGGTGTGGTTACTCCGGAGGAAGCTGAGGCAAAGATTAATGAGCAGCGGGCGGAGATAGCACACGAGCCACAGAATCTTGAAGAACAGGCGATTTCGCTTGTTGGTCGCGATGTTTATGAGAAGCTTGTCAAAGGCTACACAGAAAAGCAGTGGGGACGTGATTGTAAAGAACTTCCCGCTTTCATCATTAAGCGTCTGCCTGTTCGCTTAACTTTCGACAATAACTACTTCAACGCTCTTTATCAGGGTATCCCGATTGGCGGTTATACGAAGCTGATTGAGAATCTTCTCGACGGTATTGAAGTACGCCTGAATACAGACTACTTGGAAAACAAGTCTGAATTGGATTCTTTGGCGGAGAAAGTTGTATACACCGGTCCGATTGATGCTTATTTTGACTATAAGCTCGGCTATCTTGAGTATCGTTCTGTCCGCTTTGAAACAGAGCTGCTCGACATTCCAAATTTCCAAGGCAACGCCGCTGTCAACTACACAGACCGTGAAACTCCATGGACGAGAATCATTGAGCATAAGTGGTTTGAGTTTGGCAAGGATGAGAACGGCAATGATCTGCCGAAAACTGTCATCAGCCGCGAATACAGCTCCGAGTGGAAGCCGGGAGATGAGCCATATTATCCGGTCAATGATGAGAAGAACAGCAAGCTGTACCGGCATTACAAAGAGCTCGCAGAGCAGGAGGCTAATGTTATCTTCGGCGGGCGACTTGGCGAGTATAAGTATTACGACATGGATCAGGTTATTGCGGTCGCATTGGACAAATGCGATGAAGAATTACAATAAATGAGGGTGCTAGTGGCGCTCTACATAGAAACAACTAACTGAAAAAGGAGTATACTATGACATCTGCCGAGTCCACTAAAGCACTTGCGCATATCCGCGAGGACGAAGAGGAAACGGTTAAGGAACATCTTGAAAAGGTGGCTAATCTCACAAAAGAGTACGCGGCGATTTTTGAATCAGGCGATACTGCATATTTGGCGGGAAATTTTCACGATATAGGAAAGTACAGTTCCGCTTTTCAAAAGCATCTCCTTTACAACGGACCTGCGGTTGACCATTCAACGCCGGGTGCTATAGAAGTTAAGTCCTTATCCCTGCCTGCCGCATACGCCATAATGGGGCATCATGGCGGCATACCAAACAGCGGCACCAGAGGAGATAAATGCGGTGAAGAAACATTTTTCCAACGAATTAAAAAGGAATTCATTGGAAACGGTGATTATAGCTTATGGAAGAGCGAAATTGTTTTGCCTGCAAAACCGATTTTGCCGAATTGGGTATGCGACAATGTTTCGTTTTTGTTTTACACAAGGATGATTTTTTCCTGTCTTGTGGACGCCGACTATCTAAAAACGGAAGAATTCATGAATGGAGCGCCGCTGCCGCGAGGCGAATATGAATCGCTTGAATGCTTGCATGAGAAGATGCAAAAAAAGGCACTCGAATTTTATGATCTTGAGCGCCGATCACTTGACGACGCGGATAAAACGCCTGAAGAAAAGCTTCTGATACAAAAGAAAAATGATGTACTAAGGGCGTGTATTGAAAACGGCAAAAATTTTGAAAAGGGGCTGTACACGCTTACTGTCCCGACGGGCGGTGGCAAGACATTTTCTTCACTCGCCTTTGCGCTTGAACACGCAATGAAGCATGGTATATCAAGGATTATATATGTTATTACGTATACATCCATAATTGACCAGACGGCTGATTTCTTTGAAAAAATCCTTGGCGCGAAAAATGTTCTTCCTCATCATTCGGGTGCTGAATATTTGATGAAAGATAGTGATAAAGACAACTTGACATCTGATGATATGCGCCGCTCTTGGGCGGCTGAAAATTGGGATGCGCCTATAATTGTCACAACATCGGTGCAGTTTTTTGAGTCGATTTACTCTAATAAACCATCAAGGTGCCGCAAACTGCATAATATCGCAAACAGCGTCATCATATTTGATGAAGCGCAGACTTTACCTGCAAATTTGCTTGAATCATGCGTATCCGCAATAGCACAGCTTGTAAAAAACTACGGTGTTACTGCTGTTCTTTGCACAGCTACGCAGCCGACGCTTCAAAGCTATTTTGACGCAGAAGGCTGTAATGATATACGTGAGATTTACCCGCAGTCTGAAGACCTGTACGCACTTTTAAAGCGAACCACAATCCTTGATTTGGGCGAGGACTTTACGTATGATATCATCGCTGACAGAATAAAGAACACGGAGCAGGCGCTGTGTGTTGTTAATTTGAAGGACAGCGCACCTGAGATTTATGAGCGGCTTACCAAGCAAGGCGAGCTGCCCAATGAGGAATGTTTCTGTTTAACTACGCATCTCTGCTCGACGGACAGAAAGATACAGCTTGATAAGATTCGTTGGCGTCTGAAGGAAGGATTGCCGTGCCGAGTAGTCTCAACGTCTCTTATAGAGGCAGGAGTTGATGTTGATTTCCCGGTTGTATACCGCGAATACGCAGGTCTTGATTCAATACTTCAGGCGGCGGGTCGCTGCAACCGAAACGGCACAAAATCTGCTGCGGACAGCCCTGCTTATATATTTGGATTTGACGGCACGAAAAACGCTCATACAACAAGTCAAAACATTTCCGCCTTTAAAACTGTCAAAAAGAATCATCCTAATGAGCTTGATGCGCCCGTGTCCGTTGAAGAGTATTTTTATGAGGCGTATAACATAAAGAACACTGATGTCAAAGGCATTATGAAGTGGTCAAAGAAAGGCTTTGACGGCTCACAATTTCCGTTTAAGAAAATTGCCGACGAATACAAACTGATAGACCAAAACACTCGGACGGTATATATTCCGCTTGAATACAGCTGCGGCGATGCATTTCCGACAGGCAGGGAGCTTTGCGAGCGTTTGAGAAACGGCGAACGCGGTCGCGCGCTTTTCCGCGCGCTCGGAATGTACAGTGTTGAGGTTTATGAAAGTCAATTAGAAGAGATGCGTCGCGTGGGAGTGGTGGACTGTTTTGAAGATGGGGATTTTGCCATTCTAAGCGACAACTTTCGTAATTCCTACAGCTCCAAAACGGGGCTTTGTACTAATGCAGAGGGCGGGATTGCGTTTTTTGATGAATAATTGCATAACGTCAAAAACGGTGAAGCTAATGCTCCACCGTCTTTGCTTTTCATAACGACACGATTTCAACCCACAACTTTCGTTGACCCAAACATTATAATCGCAATCAAAGAAAAATGCAAGTCGGAATAAAAAAATTTTTGAAAATCGCTTGACAAGCTTATTTGCTTATGATATAATTGTCATAACAACACGGAAATTGAATGTGCATTCGTACTGCGGTCTAAAATAAAACAAGAAGGAGATGATGAATATTGTCCATCCGCATTGAGGTTTGGGGTGATTACGCGTGCTTTTCAAGGCTTGAAATGAAAGTCGAGCGCGTGAGCAACCCAATAATTACCCCTTCTGCGGCAAGAGGTCTTATTGAGGCGATATATTGGCATCCGGGAATGAAATATCACATTGATAGGATCTATCTTTTGCCTCCGAAGGGCAAAACATTTGAGGAGGGCGAGAACCCGATACGCTTCACAACGGTTCGCCGCAATGAGGTGAAGGCAAAGCTTGGTGCGGGCGAAGCGTTAAAATCTGCGAAAAATGGTGTTCTCACTTCGCTTTATACATCAAAGGAAATTCAGCAGCGCGCTTCGCTGATACTTCAGGATGTTCACTATGTCATTGAAGCGCACTTTGACATGACGGATAAGGCAACGCCGTCCGATAATCCCGGGAAGTTTCAGGATATTCTCAGACGCAGGCTGAATCGAGGGCAATGCTATCATATGCCCTGCTTCGGATGCAGAGAATTCCCTGCGAACTTCAGAGAATGGAGGGGTGAAGAGATACCCGCCGTGCCATATTCGCAGGATTTCGGATATATGCTTTATGACCTTGACTATAGTGATACCGAAAACATCAAACCGAAATTTTTCAGGGCAAAGCTTGAAAACGGTGTTCTCGATTTGAGGGACTGCGAGGTGGTATCATGATTTTGTCAGCATTGACTCGCTATTATGAAGCAATGGCGGAAAAAGGCGAGCTTGAAAGACCGGGGTGGGATAAAGACGGAAAAGTAAGCTTTGCACTTAAAATTGATGATGACGGTGAGCTTTTGGATATTGTCTCTCTGATGGAGATGATAACAGTCAAAGGGAAGTCAAAGCTTGTCCCGAGCACAATGTCGGTTCCCGCACATGAAGTAAGAACAGTTGGCATAAAAGCCTTCTTTCTCTGTGATAACAGCTCGTACCTTTTGGGCGTAGACGATAAGGGAAAACCCGCCCGCGCAAAGGAATGCTTTGAAGCGGCGCAAAGACTGCACCACGAAATACTTGACGGTATAGATACTCCAGCCGCCAAGGCGGTGCTCGCGTTCTTTGATAATTGGAATCCTGATATAGCTCTTGAAAACCGTTATGTCAAAGAACATTGGGATGAAATTTCAAAAGGGAAAAGTGCCAACTTCATCTTTCATTATCATGGCTCGCAGTCCGTAATCAAAGATAAAGAGGTCACGAACGCATGGCAGCAATACTACGATTCCGGCGATTTCTCATCTGATGAGGGTCTTTGCTTGGTTACGGGCAAAAAAACGCCGATTCAGCTTGTGCATCCGTCGATCAAAGGGCTGATGGGCGCTCAGACATCGGGGGCTGCGCTTGTGTCATTTAACGCTCCGGCTTTTGAGTCATATGGCAACGAGGGTTCTCAGGGCAGAAATGCGCCGGTCGGCAAATATGCCGCTTATGCATATACTTCCGCTCTTAATTCACTTCTCGCAGATAAGGAGCATTGCCGATATGTTGGTGATACAGCGGTGCTGTGCTGGTCAGAACACGGTGATGAAGCATATCAGGACGCTGCTCAAGCAGCTTTTTCGGGGTATGATGCTGACAATGATGCTAAATTTGGCAGCGGTGAGCTCAAAATGGCATTGAAGCGCCTTTCAAGAGGAGAGACATACGAATGGGAAGGTTTTGAACTGTCGCCGGATGAACATTTTTACATCTTGGGTCTGGCGCCAAACGCCGCAAGAATTTCAGTCCGCTTTTTCATCGAGGACAGCTTCGGCAAATTCGCGAAAAACATTATGAATCACTATGAAAGGCTTGAAATCATCAAGCCTGAATACGATAAAAGAGAGATGCTTACACCGTATTTGCTCCTGAATGAAACAGTAAACAAAAAAGAGAGAAATCCTTCGCCCAAGCCGAGGCTTTCGGGAGATTTGCTTCAGGCGATACTAACCGATGGGCGTTATCCGGCGACTCTCTTAAACGCAGCCACACTCAGGATTCGGGCTGAAAAGAATGTTACTCGCGGCAGAGCGGCAATCATAAAAGCCTATTACCTGAAAAATGAAAATATTAAGTGTCCAAAGGAGGTATTGACAGTGGAACTTAACGAACAAACCGAATATCTGCCGTATGTGCTTGGAAGGCTTTTCGCTGTGCTTGAGGAGATACAGCAAAAAGCGAATCCCGGTATCAATGCGACGATAAAGGACAAGTATTTCAACTCTGCGTCGGCAACGCCGTCCGCAATTATCCCGCTTCTTATCAATCTGTCGGAAAAGCATATGCGAAAGATTGATGGTGGCTCGAAAATTTATCTTGCTCGGAAAAAGGGCAAGATAATGTCGATGATTCATGAAACATATCCGTCAAGAATGACACTTGCGGAGCAGGGAGCGTTCCAGCTCGGCTATTATCACGAAACGCAGGCGCGTTATAAAACTAAGGAGGACAAATAAAATGTCAGAAGTAATCAAAAATCGCTACGATTTCGTCATTCTGTTCGACGTCGAAAACGGGAACCCCAACGGAGACCCCGATTCGGGCAATATGCCCAGAACCGATCCTGAGAGCGGATACGGTCTTGTAACAGATGTCTGCCTCAAAAGAAAGATTCGCAATTACGTCGAGACTGTGAAGGAGGATGAAAGCGGATACGCCATATATATCAAAGACAGCGTTCCGCTGAACAGAAGCGATAACGAGGCTCTGAAAGCACTTGGAATATCGGGAGATTTGAAAGACGCAAAGAAAAGCGACCCCGGTATTGACATCAAAATTCGCGACTATATGTGCGAGAATTACTTTGATATCAGAACATTCGGCGCCGTTATGACGACGTTTGTGAAGGGCGCACTCAACTGCGGACAGGTAAGAGGTCCCGTTCAGCTCGGCTTTGCCCGTTCTGTTGATCCGATTCTCCCACAGGAGGTCACCATAACCCGTGTCGCGATAACCACGGAAGATGACGCGCTGAAAAAGGACACAGAAATGGGACGCAAATATATAGTTCCGTATGGACTTTACAGGTGTGAGGGCTTTGTTTCGGCAAATCTCGCTCGCAAAACAACGGGATTTACAGAGGACGACCTTGAGCTTTTGTGGAACGCGATTCTCAATATGTTTGAGCACGACCACAGCGCCGCAAGAGGCAAGATGGCTGTACGAAAGCTCATTATCTTTAAGCATGACAGCGAGCTTGGATGCGCTCCGTCATATAAGCTTTTTGATAAAGTTGCCGTCACGCGCAAGGACGGCGTAGACGTTGCGAGGAGCTTCTCGGATTATGACATTGCCGACATCAAAGACGACGAATTGCCTCAAGGTGTTCACTGCATAATTAAGGACTGATGACGGAGTACAGCGAGGAGGATTATCTTCAGCTCTCCGGTCTTCAGCACTTTATCTTTTGCCGCAGACAGTGGTCTCTCATTCATATCGAATCACTTTGGTCTGAAAACTACCTCACGGTTGACGGCGAGCTGTTTCACGAAAAGGCTCACGACACGGATTTTGTCGAAAGCCGCGGGGATGTGATAGTCACGCGGGGCGTGTATGTGCGCTCGGCTCGGCTTGGCGTGTCTGGGCAGTGCGATATTCTCGAATTTCACCGCGACCCGGGCGGCATATCGCTTGCGGGACGCGAAGGGAAGTGGCAGCCTTATCCGATTGAATATAAGCGCGGGCGACCGCGGGGTGACACGGGAGACGCGCATCAGCTCTGCGGACAGGCAATGTGCCTTGAGGAAATGCTGCTTTGCCGCATCCCGTCAGGCGCGCTTTACTACGGCGAAACCAGACGGCGAGTGCCGATCGAGTTTACGGACGAGCTGAGAGCGGAGGTTGAGAATGCCTTATCCGAAATGCACGAGCTGTATCGGAGAGGGTATACCCCAAAGGTCAAGCCCAAAAAGGGATGTCAGTCGTGCTCGCTTAAGGAACAGTGTCTGCCGAAGCTTCTGCGGGCAAAAAGTGCGCGTGAATACATAAGCCGTTCACTGCAAGAGGAGTCTGACACGTGAAAAAACTGTTGAATACCCTATATGTTATGAGTGAGGACTCGTATCTGACGCTTGACGGCGAAAATGTTGCGGTAAAACGCGGCGACACCGTAGCCTCGCGCTTTCCGCTTCACACACTTGAAAGCATTTTGTCATTTTCTTATGCCGGCGCAAGCCCTGCGCTTATGGGAGCGTGTGCCGAAAGAGGCGTGAATCTCGCGTTCTTTTCTCAGCGCGGCAGATTTTTAGCGAGGGTGGCGGGTGTCACGCATGGAAATGTCCTTCTCAGGCAAACGCAGTACAGAGTGTCTGACGATGAATCAAAAAGCGTGGAAATCGCAAAATGCTTTATCTTGGGCAAGGTCTATAACTGCCAAAAAAGCATTGAACGAACGCGCCGGGATCATGGGATGAGAGTCGACGACGACATTTTGAAAAATGCGTCGGAGAAGCTGAAAAGTTATATGCCGATGATAAAGAACGCGCCTGACCGAGATACTCTCAGGGGATACGAGGGTGTTGCCGCAAATGCGTATTTTGACGCATTCGACGAGATGATTTTAGGTGATAAGGATACCTTCAAATTCACCACTCGCAACCGTCGTCCGCCGCTTGACCCGACAAACGCGCTTTTGTCATTTGCGTACTCCATTCTTACAAACGACTGCAGTTCGGCTCTTGAAGCTGTCGGACTTGACAGCTATGTTGGATTTATGCACTCGTCCCGCTCTGGCAGAAAGTCATTGGCGCTTGATTTGATGGAAGAACTGAGACCATGCATTGCCGACAGATTTGTTTTGACGCTTATCAACAACCGGCGGCTCCATAAAAAAGATTTTGATTTTTTGGAAAGCGGTGCGGTTATCATGTCTGATGGCGCGAGAAAGTCATTCTTGAAAGCATGGCAGGAGCATAAACGCGAGGAAATCACCCATCCTTTCTTAGATGAAAAGATTGAGTGGGGACTTGTTCCGTTTGTGCAGGCGCAACTGCTCTCGAGGTATTTAAGAGATGACCTTGACGCCTATCCTCCGTTTTTGTGGAAGTGAAAGGAGATATTTATGCTTGTCCTTATCACCTATGATGTGAACACAGAGGATGCTATGGGTAAAAAGCGGCTTCGCAGGATAGCAAAGCAGTGTGTAAATTATGGTCAGCGGGTGCAGAATTCAGTCTTTGAATGTCTGCTCGACGCAGCACAGTGCAGATTACTGCAGGCAAAGCTTCTTGAAATCATAGACGAGGAACGCGACAGCCTGAGATTCTATTATCTTGGAAACAAATATCAGACCAAGATAGAGCATTTTGGCGTGAAGGACTCGTATGACCCTGAGGGCACGCTGATGGTGTGACTTGAAGAACTCTGTTTGGCTGTGAAAACTCAAAATGTATTGCGGCGGGAGTGTGCGAAGGTCAAGCACACATGAAATGTGCCAACCTTCGCGCTCAATATTCTGCACACAAAAATACATTATAAACTTTATTTGTCTTTCTGTTGAGCGCAACTTCTGTGAAGTTTGAGCGTTTTGTGGAGAGACAAGCGCAGAACACGCAATATTTTTGTGCTGTTTTGCTGTCTCGCCCCACACGGGGCGAGTGGATTGAAATATGATGCTAAGGCGTATGTTAATTATATGCTGCGTCTCGCCCCACACGGGGCGAGTGGATTGAAATGCCCGAGCCTTATTCCGCAAGTGACTAACTGTATAGTCTCGCCCCACACGGGGCGAGTGGATTGAAATACAGAAATTCCATATTTGATAGAAAAAAATAAGCGTCTCGCCCCACACGGGGCGAGTGGATTGAAATCACCTCGGCTCGTATGCTATGGATTATTGGATTACGTCTCGCCCCACACGGGGCGAGTGGATTGAAATACATAGTTACCATTAACTATCAAATCGTAATCAGCACGTCTCGCCCCACACGGGGCGAGTGGATTGAAATAACCGATAAATGAATTAAATCTGCTATGTCCTGCAGTCTCGCCCCACACGGGGCGAGTGGATTGAAATATGATGGTAAAGCGTATGTAAATTATATGTTGCGTCTCGCCCCACACGGGGCGAGTGGATTGAAATTAAAGAATGGCACGAAGCAAAACAATTATCACTAAGTCTCGCCCCACACGGGGCGAGTGGATTGAAATTTTACCGATGTCTGATAGTGTTGATGTTAATAAGTCTCGCCCCACACGGGGCGAGTGGATTGAAATGATGTGGAGATGGCAGAGCTAATAAAGGGCAGCGTCTCGCCCCACACGGGGCGAGTGGATTGAAATCTCTTTAATCCGACGGATACAGGCATTATATCGAGTCTCGCCCCACACGGGGCGAGTGGATTGAAATTGTTATTCCTGCCACCGTCCCGTTATCCTGACGGTGGTCTCGCCCCACACGGGGCGAGTGGATTGAAATTTCAACGTCTACATCAATATCTGTCAACTTTTGGTCTCGCCCCACACGGGGCGAGTGGATTGAAATACTTAAGGAGAGACTGACCGCCGCAGAAACAACGCGTCTCGCCCCACACGGGGCGAGTGGATTGAAATGTCGTCTTCGACAATTGAGTATCTTGCGTATGTGGTCTCGCCCCACACGGGGCGAGTGGATTGAAATAGAGCGTCCAGCCTGCCGTATACGAGCAATTCCGTCTCGCCCCACACGGGGCGAGTGGATTGAAATGTAATTCTGCGGCTCGATTGTCGCGTGTCTGTGGTGTCTCGCCCCACACGGGGCGAGTGGATTGAAATTTTTGCACTCGAATGTGTAAGGAGCTATTTTTTGAGTCTCGCCCCACACGGGGCGAGTGGATTGAAATGCACCATTAAGACCTACTTTGCCGATTGACGCAGTCTCGCCCCACACGGGGCGAGTGGATTGAAATTCACAGCGAGGATGGAAAGGAGGTTATTTTATGAAAGTCTCGCCCCACACGGGGCGAGTGGATTGAAATTCTCTGCGCAGCCCGACGCTTTCTGTCCTGCGAAAGTCTCGCCCCACACGGGGCGAGTGGATTGAAATACGCTGGGCAACGGCACGCCAGCGGCTGCGCTGCGGTCTCGCCCCACACGGGGCGAGTGGATTGAAATGCCGTTTCCGCCGACGGCGCAAAGCAAGTGCTGCAAGGTCTCGCCCCACACGGGGCGAGTGGATTGAAATGCGGACACGATTGAGGATGGAACGGCAGATGCCGAGTCTCGCCCCACACGGGGCGAGTGGATTGAAATATTTGCTCCAGAGCCGCGTGTGTTATCGCGCATCCTGTCTCGCCCCACACGGGGCGAGTGGATTGAAATAAAGCTTCTCACGGCGTCGTCGTATTCCTCCCACCCCGGTCTCGCCCCACACGGGGCGAGTGGATTGAAAGACGATATTGTTTGCAGTATATAGATTAACAATATGTCTCGCCCCACACGGGGCGAGTGGATTGAAATAGCGCGGCTTCGAGAATGCTGTACCAGTAGTCGCGTCTCGCCCCACACGGGGCGAGTGGATTGAAATAGGCTCGAAAGTCCCGTCGGCTGCCTTTTTCCGTGGTCTCGCCCCACACGGGGCGAGTGGATTGAAATAATCAGGCTATCAATTTTGCCTGCCGCGTTGTACGTCTCGCCCCTCACGGGGCGAGTGGATTGAAATGTGGTAATGCGGATTGACAGAAGCAAGCGCTTCGTCTCGCCCCTCACGGGGCGAGTGGATTGAAATCGAGAAATGGAGTTGGGAAGGATAAGGAGATAGGTCTCGCCCCTCACGGGGCGAGTGGATTGAAATGTCAGCGTCTCCGACGCTTTCGAGCTTTCCGCCGTCTCGCCCCACACGGGGCGAGTGGATTGAAATAAGTGGTGCTTTGACGGAGAGCCGGTCGGCAGCGTGTCTCGCCCCTCACGGGGCGAGTGGATTGAAATACGCAGAGAAAGCGGGACACAGCGCACACTTCTACGTCTCGCCCCTCACGGGGCGAGTGGATTGAAATAAAACTCTTGAGTGGCAAATCAAATCGGTGGACTGTCTCGCCCCTCACGGGGCGAGTGGATTGAAATGTTGTAGCAGAATTGCAGGTTGAGACCAAATTGAGTCTCGCCCCTCACGGGGCGAGTGGATTGAAATAAAGCGGCGATAGAGAAAGGAGAAGCCCCACGTGGTCTCGCCCCTCACGGGGCGAGTGGATTGAAATGCGACATCTGCGGCACGGTCAACGCCAGAGCCGGTGTCTCGCCCCTCACGGGGCGAGTGGATTGAAATTACTATGCAAAATCCCGGCTTGACGCGGAAGCGGAGTCTCGCCCCTCACGGGGCGAGTGGATTGAAATCAAGAGGTCGCGGAGACGATGGAGGCGCGGCTTGACGTCTCGCCCCTCACGGGGCGAGTGGATTGAAATAATCAAAATTTATCGCGATTTTTTACGCGAATTTTGTCTCGCCCCTCACGGGGCGAGTGGATTGAAATAGGGCAAAAAATGAACAAACGATGAAAAAGGAAGGGTCTCGCCCCTCACGGGGCGAGTGGATTGAAATGTCATGTCTCGTTCCTCTCTCGGCGCTCTGATTCGCGTCTCGCCCCTCACGGGGCGAGTGGATTGAAATGCCGGACATCCGCCCGACGTGCCTATTATCTCAGTCTCGCCCCTCACGGGGCGAGTGGATTGAAATCATATATCATCAAACGAAATTTGGTGTGGGCGATAGTCTCGCCCCTCACGGGGCGAGTGGATTGAAATATTGACATCAATAGGGTATTCGTCGGTTACATCCCGTCTCGCCCCTCACGGGGCGAGTGGATTGAAATGCTTTTGGAAAGCGTTTGACGCGCTGCACCGTGGTCTCGCCCCTCACGGGGCGAGTGGATTGAAATGCGCCATGTGTAGTTGTACTCTTCCGCCCGCGCCTTGTCTCGCCCCTCACGGGGCGAGTGGATTGAAATGTCGGCGCTGTCATTGCCGCTATCAACCCGTCAATGTCTCGCCCCTCACGGGGCGAGTGGATTGAAATCGCCGTTCCGACGTGGTAAGCATTATACGCGGCTTGTCTCGCCCCTCACGGGGCGAGTGGATTGAAATTCATGTAACACGATCCCTCGATCGTTTGATAAGAGTCTCGCCCCTCACGGGGCGAGTGGATTGAAATTGACCGACCATCGACCGGTCAAGCGTTATTGTGATGGTCTCGCCCCTCACGGGGCGAGTGGATTGAAATAGAGCTGCGACAATCGAGGAGCTGCGCCAGAGCAGCGTCTCGCCCCTCACGGGGCGAGTGGATTGAAATAGTCGTTTGATCTCCGAGACGACATAGCTGACAAGGTCTCGCCCCTCACGGGGCGAGTGGATTGAAATGGCGGGGAGTTCGAGCGGATATGTACACGTGGTGAGGGTCTCGCCCCATCCGGGGCGAGAGGATTGAAATACTTCCTCAACAGTGTAGCACCGCCGACAAGCACATTGTCTCGCCCCACTTGAAAAATCGCAAAAAGAAATAAGTCAATGCAGGAGACTAGCGCAAAAGGACGTTAGAAGATGCGACGCAAAGGAAAAAAACAAAATGAAAAATGCTTGGGCGTGCTGCACTGTGACGGCAAAAATATAAAATAAAGAGGGAACTTACATGACCATAATCGTAACCGGCGGCGCCGGATTCATCGGAAGCAATTTTATATTCCATATGCTCGATACATATCCTGATTGTCGCATTATCTGCCTTGACAAGCTGACATATGCGGGTAATTTGTCAACACTTGCACCTGCGATGGACAATCCAAATTTCAGATTTGTGAAGGCGGACATCTGCGACAGGGATACAGTTTACAAGCTTTTTGAGGCGGAACACCCCGACATCGTTGTCAACTTTGCTGCGGAAAGTCATGTTGACCGTTCGATAGAAGATCCGAGCCTTTTCTTAGAGACAAACATTATCGGCACAAGTGTCATGATGGATGCCTGCCTGAAATACGGCATTACTCGTTACCATCAGGTTTCAACAGACGAAGTATATGGTGATTTGCCGTTAGACCGTCCGGATTTGTTCTTTACCGAAAAAACACCAATTCACGCGAACAGCCCATACAGCAGTTCAAAGGCGAGCGCGGATTTGCTTGTTCTTGCTTACCACAGAACCTATGGTTTGCCGGTGACAATCAGTCGCTGTTCCAATAACTACGGACCATATCAGTTTCCTGAGAAGCTCATTCCGCTTATGATTGTGAACGCTCTCTGCAATAAGCCGCTCCCTGTATATGGCAAAGGATTGAATGTCCGTGACTGGCTTTATGTGGAGGATCACTGCCGCGCTATCGATCTTATCATCCATAAAGGCAGAGTTGGCGAGGTTTACAATATCGGCGGTCATAACGAGATGAAGAACATTGATGTTGTAAAAATTATCTGTCGGGAGCTTGGAAAGCCGGAGAATTTAATTACCCACGTCATTGACCGCAAAGGGCACGATATGCGCTATGCGATTGATCCGGCAAAAATTCACAGCGAGCTGGGCTGGATGCCGGAGACAAATTTTGAGGTCGGCATCAAGAAAACGATTCGGTGGTACATCGACAACCGCGGGTGGTGGGAGACCATTATCAGCGGCGAGTATCAGCGCTGCTGCTATAAGATATACGGAAGTTCCGTATCTACCTGAAAATGCACGTTTTTTCGCGATTACACCTCCAATCAGCAGCAGGAAAATCCGAAAACGGCAGCGATTAGCGCTTCGCTCGTAAATAAAATGTAAATGTTACTTTTAAGAGGTTGATTTTTTGAAAAGAATCGGTATAATAATGCTTGAAATTGAATTACGCATACAGAAATGCGGTAAAACGGAGGATTTATGAAAAAAATCATATGCTTTATTTTGGCTTTGTTCGCACTTACTGTTTTCGCGGTCGGCTGCGGGAGCGAAAATGATGCGGCGGAGCAGTCAGAGACAGGCACAACCGCTTACGGTACGGGAACATATTACATATCCGGAGAGAATGATGATGAGGCAGCCTTTGCGGAAATATGGGTTGTAGACGGCGAGGTTGTATATCACGGATATTCAAACAACTACGACGGGAAAGGCAGCTACGGAATATGGCCGGGGGAAACGGAGGAATACGATTCGCCGATTGAGTATTCCGAATTTTACGGCAAGACGGCAGAGCAGGTTATCGCCTCACTTGAAGCCGACGGATACGATGTGACCGTCACTGAAACTTGATTCCCGCTGCTGCCAAACACGCGCTTTTTTATAGAGAAGCGCGTTTTTGCGTTATTCTGCGTTCAATCGGAGCCGATGAATCAGAAAACGGCTAAGCCGGAAGCCTCATTTGTAAACAAAATGTGAATATTGCGAAATTGACTTGATTTTTCCGTCGGAACAATATAAAATATAGAGCGTAGGTTAGCACTCGCCGCTTATGAGTGCTAATCTTCAAACAATATTTTTCATGTTTATCTAATTAAAGGAGGAAAAAGAGATGACAATTACTCCGCTTTTTGACCGTGTGGTGGTCAAGCTGACAAAGGCAGAGGAAACGACGAAGTCGGGAATCATTCTCCCCGATTCCGCGAAGGAAAAACCGCAGGTTTACGAGGTTATCGCTGTGGGACCCGGAGGCGAGGTTGACGGAAAGACCACGACCATGACAAGCCATGTGGGCGACCGCGTGATAATCAGCAAGTATTCGGGTACGGAAATCAAAATCGACGGCGAGGAATACTCCATCGTCCGTCAGGGTGACATTCTCGCCAAGATAGGCTGAGGGGTCAGACAGTTTTGCTAAGGAGGACTTAATTTTATGGCAAAGGATATTCTTTACGGCAGCGAGGCGCGCAGCGCGCTTCTTGCGGGAATCGACAAGCTTGCCAACACGGTCAAGATTACTCTCGGACCTAAGGGCAGAAACGTAGTGCTTGAGAAAAAGTACGGCTCACCGCTCATCATCAACGACGGCGTTACAATCGCAAAGGAAATCGAGCTTGAGGACGCGGCTGAAAACACGGGCGCGCAGCTTGTAAAAGAGGTCGCGACAAAGACGAACGACGCGGCAGGCGACGGCACGACGACGGCAACGCTCCTCGCGCAGGCGTTCATTCACGAGGGAATGAAGAACGTCACGGCTGGCGCGAATCCGATGGTGCTTCGCCGCGGAATCTCAAAGGCTGTTGCTAAGGCGACGGAATCGCTCAAGGCGCATTCCTCCAAGGTTAACGGCAGCGAGGACATCGAGAGAGTCGGAACGATTTCGGCAGGCGACGATGTGACTGGAAAGCTCATCGCGGACGCTATGGAGAAGGTGACGACGGACGGCGTAATTACCGTTGAGGAATCGAAGTCCGCTGAGACGTACTGCGAGGTTGTCGAGGGAATGCAGTTTGACCGCGGATACCTCTCACCCTATATGGCTACCGACATGGATAAGATGGTGGCAGAGCTTGACGACCCGCTTATTCTCATCACCGACAAGAAGATTTCGAGCATTCAGGAGATTCTTGAGCTTCTCAATCAGGTTGTTCAGGCGGGAAGAAAGCTTCTCATTATCGCCGAGGACGTTGAGGGCGAGGCTCTTACGACGCTTGTTCTCAACAAGCTTCGCGGAACATTCACCTGCGCCGCTGTCAAGGCTCCGGGCTACGGCGACAGACGCAAGGAAATGCTTCAGGACATCGCAATTCTCACGGGCGGTCAGGTTATAACCGAGGAGCTTGGACTTGAGCTTAAGAACGCGACGCTCGATATGCTCGGTCGCGCAAGACAGGTTAAAATCAACAAGGAAAACACACTTATCGTCGGCGGTTACGGCGAGAGCGCGGACATCAAGGCTCGCATTTCACAGATCAAGGCTTCAATCGAGACGACGACCTCCGAATTTGACAAGGAAAAGCTTCAGGAGCGTCTTGCCAAGCTTTCGGGCGGAGTTGCTGTCATAAAGGTTGGCGCTGCTACCGAAACCGAGATGAAGGAAAAGAAGCTGCGCATTGAGGACGCTCTCAACGCAACTCGCGCGGCAGTTGAGGAGGGAATCGTTCCCGGAGGCGGAATTGCCTACATCAACATCATAAACGAGGTTGCTACGCTGCTTGACGAGACTGAAGGCGATGAAAAGACCGGCGTCGCTATCGTTGTCAAGGCGCTCGAGGCACCTCTTCGCCAGATAGCGGAGAACGCGGGCTTTGAAGGCTCCGTTGTCGCGGATAAGGTTAAATCGGCAGGCAAATTCGGATACGGATTTGACGCCGCTACGGAGCAGTACTGCGACATGATGTCAGCGGGAATCGTCGATCCGACGAAGGTTTCGCGCTGCGCGCTTGAAAACGCCGCATCCATCGCGTCAATCGTGCTGACGACCGAATCGATCGTAGTCGATAAGCCCGAGGATAAGGCGGCTGCTGCTGCGGCAGCGGCGGCATCCGCAGGCGGAATGGACGGAATGTATTGATTTCGCAATAAAAAAAAGAACACGCGCCCGAATGCTTTCGGGCGCGCGTTTTTTTGTATGGGCTCCGGCTTTAATAATATCTCACGGAGGCGATAACCTTGCCGAGTACGATGAGGTCGTCTGTGTAAATCGGCTCCATTGTGTCGTTTTCAGGCTGAAGCCTGAATCCGCCGTCCTCGCGGAAGATTCGCTTCACCGTCGCCGAATCGTCAACCAGAGCGACAACGATGTCGCCGTTGTCGGCGGCGGGTGTTCGGTGAACGATGATTACGTCCCCGTCGAATATTCCCGCGTTTATCATGCTTTTTCCCGTTACGCGGAGCGCGAAAAGCTCGTCTTTCGGATAATTTCCGCGCACGGATACCTCAATAAAATCGTCATCGTCATATACCTCGGCGGCGAGAATCGGCAAGCCGGCGGCTATATCTCCCCTCACGGGCAGACGCACTGCTTCGCGCGCGCCGTCCTCGGGCGGAAATACCATTCTGACAGTCCTGCTCTTGCCGTCGTCCTTCGTGATGTATCCCTTTTCCTCGAGGCGACCGAGATATGCGTGCACTGTAGACGTGCTTTTTATCCCGAGAGCCGCTTTTATGTCGCGCACGCTCGGCGAAAATCCGTTTTTGTGAATCGACTCGGCGATATAGGCATATACCGCCTTTTCCTTCTCGTTGAGTTCTTCCTTCTGCATGATTCCTCCTTGATTGTCCGCGCCGGTGACGGCGGCTTGACTATATGATTTTGCTGTATTATAAAATAACGCTGCAACAGACCTGACGGCTTCCGCCGCGAATCGAAGATTCACAGCGGAAAGTCTTTGGATCTGTGATCTATTCTTCCATGTCTTATTATACCACAAAATCAAACAGACGTTCGGGAAAAATCGGACGCAAAATGAAAACTTTCAATAGATAAAATGTAAACATCGTCGTGAGAGCGCATTTTTTCGATTTGAAGCATTGAAATCTTGACAAAAAGGAAGTATAATAATAGGCGTGAAACAAGGGTTTCCATACCGAATATCATAGAAGGAGATTTTTTCATGACGACGAACAAGTATGTTCTTGATTGGATTGACGAGATGGCTGAAATGTGCCGTCCCGACAGAAGAGTTTGGATTGACGGCTCCGATGAGCAGGTAAAGGCGCTTCAGGACGAGGCTTGCAGCACCGGCGAGTTCACGAGACTTGACGAGGAAAAGCTGCCGAACTGCTTCCTTCACCGCACGGCACCGAATGACGTGGCGAGAGTTGAAGACCGCACGTTCATCTGCACTCCGACGCAGGAGGAAGCAGGAAACATCAACAACTGGGTTGCTCCCGAGGAGATGTATGCAAAGCTGAAGAAGCTCTATACAGGCTCGATGAAGGGACGCACGATGTATATTATCCCTTATTCGATGGGCGTTGTTGGCTCCGATTTCGCAAAAATCGGAATCGAGCTTACCGATTCGATTTACGTCGTACTCAACATGGTAATCATGACGCGCGTCGGCAAGAATGTTATTGACGCTCTCGGCGATTCCCCCGACTACATCAAGGGACTTCACGCGACGGCTGACTGCGACCCTGAAAACCGTTATATTACGCATTTCCCGCAGGATAACACGATTATGTCGGTCAACTCCGCATACGGCGGAAATGTTCTTCTCGGAAAGAAGTGCTTCGCGCTCCGCATTGCGTCATATCTTGGACGCAAGGAGGGCTGGATGGCTGAGCATATGCTTATCCTCGGCGTTGAGTATCCGAACGGAGACATCAAGTATCTGACGGCTGCGTTCCCGTCCGCGTGCGGAAAGACGAATCTTGCCATGCTCATTCCGCCCGAACTTTACCGCAAGCAGGGCTATAAAGTATGGACTGTCGGCGACGACATCGCTTGGCTGCGCGTAAACAAGAATGACGGCAAGCTTTACGCTGTCAATCCCGAAAACGGATTCTTCGGCGTTGCCCCCGGCACAAACGAGCATTCAAATCCGAACGCTCTCGCGACCACAAAGCGCGATACGATTTTCACGAACGTCTGCTACGACATAGACAAGAACGTAGTATGGTGGGAAGGTCTCAACGACGAGCCGCCTGAGCACGCACTCAACTGGAAGGGCGAGCCTTGGGACTATCGCAAATACGACAAAAAGGACAAAATCAACACCTCGGGCGCTCATCCGAACTCACGCTTCACAGCATCGGCGAAGAACTGCCCCTGCCTGTCCTCCGAGTTCAATTCGCTCACAGGCGTTCCGATAGAGGCTATCATATTCGGCGGCAGACGCGCAAAGACCGCACCGCTCGTATATCAGTCAAGGAACTGGCAGCACGGAACATTCGTAGGCTCGATTATGGCGTCGGAAACGACCGCTGCCGCTGCGGGCGCTATTGGCGTTGTTCGCCGCGACCCGATGGCTATGAGACCGTTTGTCGGCTACAACATGGGCGACTACTGGGCTCACTGGCTTGAAATGGGCAAGAACATCCCGAATCAGCCGAAGATTTTCCACGTCAACTGGTTCCGCACCGACGACGAGGGCAACTTCATCTGGCCGGGATTCGGTGACAACTTCAGAGTGCTTCTCTGGATCCTCGCGCGCTGCGAGAATAAGGTTGATGCCGTTGAAACTCCGATTGGATATATCCCGAAGGCGGAGGATATCAACATTGAGGAGCTTGACGGCGTGACGCTTGATACAATCAAGAATCTTCTCGAAATCGACAAGCAGTCATGGCTCGACGACATTGAGAATATCAAGGGACTTTACGCGCAGGTCGGTTCGCACGTTCCGCAGGAAATGTACGACGAGCTTGCAGCTCTTGAGGAGAATCTCAAAAAGTAAGAGAGCATAAACAAAACCTCCTATATTGCAGCTTTTGAAGGCAGCGTCCGTTTTCCCGATGAGAACGACGGAGCATATAGGAATTTGAAGTAAAAAAACGCGTCGGTTCCGTCTATCGCGCGAAAAACAAAAAACGAGGCGGCGGCGTCACTTTGCGCCGCCGCCCGAATAAAAATCTGCGGTATTCAAGGAGGAAAATCTATGGGACACAGCAAAGCTGAAAGAATCGAAATCGGACGCCGTATCTACGAGGGCGAGATAACCAAGTACATGGCTGCCGATGAGTACGGCATCAGCGAAATGACCGCACGTGATTATATGCGGCTTTATCGCGACGTAAACCGTCTGCCGCCCAAGCATAGGGGCGAGTCGGATGCGGTTATCAAGGAAAAGAATGAGATCGACCCCAAGCAGGTTATGGAGGAGATAAACGAAGAACGCCGACAGCTCGGTTATGATGTCGATAAAACGAGCGGGCTGTATTTCATGAAGCGCGATGAGTGCAAGGTAATCGAAAAGCTTTCAAAGAAATATTCACTGACACTGCTGTGTGACCTGATCGGTATGCCGAAGGGAACATATTATTACTGGAAAAGGCGGAATGCAAAGCTGGAGCAGGCGGAAGCTGAACGTCAGGCGGCACATAATAAAAAGAATTGCTGTGATGACAGCGGTGAGCAGGATGAAAACCAAAAAGCTCAGGAGAATCCTGAAACGACGACTGAACAATAATTCGGAAGCAAAAGCTCTCGCGGGCAACCGTGAGAGCTTTTTTACGCGGTTATATCTCTGCTTCTAAAATGAATGGTATGCTTCACATATGCAGCCTTTAATCCCTTCATTTTACACGCAAAATCGTCCGCTTGTGCAATATGCACAAAGAATCTCGAAAATCCCTTGAAAATTTCGGCGTTAAAAACGCCGATTTTTATCAAACTTCATGGGGGGGGGGTGTATTGACTTTTCAGAAATGATGTGATATGATATATATGCGCCCGAAAAAGGTGCAAAATAAGGATGAAGAAAGGGATTTCAATTATGAAAACCAAAAAGAAGCTGATTTTCAGCTTGACCTTAGCGCTCGCGCTTTGTGTTGGCGTAATTTTCGCGGCGACACTATCCATGAGCGCGGAGGATGCGACAGTCACCGACAGCGGCACGTGCGGTGATAATCTGACGTGGACGCTTACGAGCGACGGCACACTCACCATCAGCGGTGAGGGAGAAATGTACGAATACGAAGCCGCGACGTCTCCGTGGGATGACAACACAAGCGAGATAACAAGCATTGTTATTGAGGACGGCGTAATTTCGATAGGTGATTGGGCATTCTATTACTGCACGAGCCTTACGAGCGTAACAATACCTGACAG
>JAJQCT010000033.1 GCA_021202555.1 Clostridiales bacterium | reverse complement strand
CCCCCCCCCCCCCCCCCCCCCCCCCCCCCCCCCCCCCCCCCCCCCCCCCCCCCTATTGATTTTGTGGAAAAGATATGATATAATAACATTGAGCGACGAAGCACAGCTTCATCACTCAAGTTGATGAATATTGCGCGCAGCGCAATATTCACGGTGAAGCGCTCAATTCACCAAATTCTATTTTAAAAAAACAGAGGAGGCATTTTATGCAAAAATTCAAAAAAACAATACAGACGCTGAAGTTTCTTTTGTCAAGGGTATGGGGACAAAAATACGGGAAGATATACATACTTCTTCGTTCGGCGGCTACGGCAGTCGGACCCTTTATATCCATAATGGCGACAATTTATTCGGGACTTTTGATTGACGAGCTGACGGGTGAGCGCAGGATTCGCACGCTTGTCATCTATGCTGTCTGCATGATAGTTCTTCCCGTCGTGTGGGGCTTTATTAACGACGTAATATACTATATCTGCACGACGAGATTTGAGTATAAAATCAACAGAAGCTTTGAAGCGGAATTTTACGAGCATATGAGCCAGCTCGACTATGATTTTTTCGATCATCCGGAGCTTAAAAACCTGAGCGGGGAAGCTCACGAGGTTGTTATGAACAATTTCATAGGCAGTGTTGATTTTGTTTGCAGAATCATATCGACCGTACTCAATCTGGTTCTGCTGCTTTCTCTTGTAACGTCGCTGAATCTGTTTGTAAGCCTCATAATTTTAGCGAATGTGTTTTTGAATTATTTCATATCCAAAAAGCACAAGAGCAAGCTCATAGAATATGATGGTGAGAGGCATGAGCTTTGGAATGCCCACTGGGTTTATACATACCTTCTGCAAGCGAATTATTACGCAAAGGAAGTGCGTCTTTTCAACATGGCGAAGTTGGTTGTCAAAAAAATTACGAAATCATCCGAGGCAATGGACGAACTCAAACGAAAACAAGACAAAACGTCGCGTGTGGCGGGAGGCTGTACGCGCTTAACGGGATTTATACAGAATGCGTTTCTTTACGTTTATGTAATATGGGCTGTTCTTGCCGATGTAATTACTGTCGGACGTATGTCCATTTTCATATCAGCCGCAGGTCAGCTTTCGGGCGCGCTGAATTCGTTTTCGGTGATGTATCTCGATTTATACCGCGACAGCGCGAAGGTTCAGAAGTACATTGACTTTATGAATATCGCGCAGTATCAGTGTACTACCGGAGACAAGGAGCCGCATTGGGACTCCGATTCCGTGATAGAGTTCAGAAATGTTTCATTCAGCTACCCCGGAAGCGACAGGCTTGTCATAGAAAATCTGAATCTTACGATAAAAGCGAATGAGACGCTTGCGATTGTCGGGAAGAACGGGTCGGGCAAATCCACGTTTGTCAAGCTGCTTACGAGGCTGTACGTCCCAAAAAGCGGCGAAATACTTCTGAACGGCTTGAATATTTACGAATATGACTATTATAAATATCAGAATCTTTTTTCTCCCGTATTTCAGGACTATAATACATATGATATGACCGTCGCGGAGAACGTCGCGCTCGATGATAATATCGACAAAGAAAAGGTTGAATGGTCGTGCCGACTCGCGGAAATCTGGGAGACGGTAGAAAAAATGCCCTTGGGCGTTGATACACACGTTGGAACGAATATCGACCCCAACGGAGTAGAAATGTCGGGCGGCGAAACTCAGCGTCTGGCAATCGCGAGAGCAAGGTATCATGACAGGGAGGTGTATCTTCTCGATGAGCCGACGGCGGCGCTCGATCCCGACGCGGAGAGGAAGATATACACGCAGTTTCATCAGATGACCCTCGGCAAATGCGCTGTGCTCATCACGCACCGTCTCTCGGCGGTACAGCTTGCGGACAAGGTTGCGGTGTTTGACGACGGTCACGTCGCCGAATACGGCACACACTCGGAGCTTTATGCGATGGGCGGAATATATAGAGATATGTTTGATAAGCAAGCGGAGTTTTATAGAGAGGCATGAATTGTGAATATTCCGCTGCGCGGAATATTCAACGACTTCAGTAACAAATCTGCGATTTGTTACTGAATGTCATGCAGGCTGAATTTTATAGAGAGGCGTGAATAAGACATTGAGCGGCGAAGCTGTGCTTCGCCGCTCAATGTCTGTTGAATATTCACGCTGCTATGCGGAATCATGTTTGTATAACATTATTTCAAAAAGTCCTTGGCGAATACGTCCCAAAATAATTATTTTACTCAATCCTCTTGACAAAAGCAACATTATTATGATACAATAACATTGAAGAATAAATCTATGATTTATTCTTCAAGTTGATGAATATTGCGCACAGCACAATATTCACGGTTTAGCGTTCGATTTATGATACCATAGCATTGTGCAGCAAAGCAAAGAGAAATTCGATATAGATTCCCGCGGGATAACCCCTAAAAACGATTATAAAAATTATTATTTCTCAACCGAGAGGAGCGATACAAATGCTGAAAGAAAAGAAGAAAGAGTTCATGGGAACCTTTGCGACGGCAAAGCGAATGTTCGGAAAAGTCCTTGAATGCGACGGCGGGAGGATATACACATTCCTTAAACTGATACATTCAATTATGGATTCGCTCGTGCCGCTCGTATACACTATTTTTCCGGGACTAATCATCAACGATTTGGCGGTGCTTGAAGTTTCAAGGTCACTTATTATACACACCGTCATACTTATTGTCACGCCATTGCTGCATACGCTCGCAGGCGAGCTTCTCAACTATTTGCAGTTCCCGCTCGAAAAAAGCATCGATTTGCAGATTGAGTGCGACTTTGAGGAGTATATTCTGAAAATGGATTATGAGCAGCGCGAAGATCCCGATATAGAGGATCTCAAAAATCGTGCGGTGGACGTTCTGCATTCGCAAATCGGCGTTGTCGATACTTTATGCGGACTTGTCGGCGCATTTGCCGCGCTTTTATCGGTTGTGTCGATAATATCGTACTTAAACCCGCTGATTGTCGTTCTGAATATAATCATTGTGGCGATTAACGCGACATTGACAAAGAGGCGCAATAAAAAGCAGTATGAAATGAACAAACCGATGATGGCGCGGTTCCGAAAAGAGTACGCTGTAGAATATAACCTTCATTCCATGGATTTTGCGAAGGACATACGCATTTTCGGCTTCGGTCACTTTTTGCTCGAAAGATTTCTCGAAACCATAAAAGTACGGAACGATGAAATAAAAAAAATACATACGCTTATTCGGAAGTTCAGTATTCTTCAGTCCGGCACAAACATCATAAACGAGGGATTGATGTATGCGTTCATCATTTTTGAGGTGATATACCGGGGCTTGTCGGTTGGAAGCATGACGATATTTTTATCGGCTGCTCGGCAGTTTTCGAGCACTCTCTCTCAATTCACAAATATATATGTTGGATTTGCGGGCAACGTATACAAATACGACGAATACAACAAATTCATGACGATGCCGCAGACACAGTACGGATCAGGTATCCTTCATCCGCGAATCGGCAAAAACTCAACAATTGAATTCAGGGATGTCAGTTTCAAGTACCCGCACTCCGACAGGTATATTCTTGAGCATTTCAATCTCGAGATAAAGCTCGGTGAGAAGCTTTGCATTGTCGGTGAGAACGGCGTCGGAAAGACCACGTTTGTTAAGCTGCTAACGCGCCTTTACGCTCCGTCAGAAGGAGAAATTCTGCTTGACGGGGTAAATATAAAGGAATACGACTACAATAAATATTTGTCCGTCTTTACGGCGGTATTTCAGGATTCCAAGGATTTTGCCTTAAGTGTCGGTGAGAATATTGCCCTGACAGACAATTACGACGAGGGAAAGCTTGATGAGGTATGCAAATCGAGCGGGTTTGACTCGCTCGTGAAGAAGCTGACCAAAAGGTACAAGACGCAGGTCGGTAAAGGGATTGACCCCGAGGGCATCAATTTGTCTGGCGGAGAGCTTCAGCGAATGACAATTTCGCGGGCGGCATATCACGGCGGAGATATTTACCTGCTTGACGAGCCGACGGCGGCACTCGACCCTACGGCGGAGTACGAGATTTATTCGACGTTCAATGAAATGACAGACGGAAAATGTGCGGTCTTTATCACGCATCGTCTCGCGGCGGTTCAGCTTGCCGATAAGGTTGCTGTGTTCGCAGACGGTCACGTCGCCGAATACGGCACACATTCGGAGCTTTACGAGATGGGCGGGATATACCGTGATATGTTTGACAAACAAGCTGAATTTTACCGTGAGGTGTGAAACGTGAATATTCCGCTGTGCGGAATATTCAACGACTTCAGTAACAAATCGCAGATTTGTTACTGAATGTCATGCAGGCAGAGTTTTATAGGGAATCGTGAATATTCCGCTATTAACTGAAAGGAGCGATAAAATGCTGAAAGAAAAGAAGAAAGAGTTCGTGGGAACCTTTGCGACGGCAAAGCGAATGTTCGGAAAAGTCCTTGAATGCGACGGCGGGAAAATGCATACATTCATTACGTTGATACATTCAATTATGGACTCGCTTGTGCCGCTCGTATACACGATTTTTCCGGGACTCATCATCAATGATCTGGCGGTGCTCGAAGTTTCAAGATCACTTGCTATACATACTGTCATACTTATTGTCACGCCGCTGCTGCACACGATTGCGGGTGCGTTTCTCGACTATGTGGACCACCCTTATTACAGAGGAATCAACCTGCAGCTTCAGCGCAATTTTGAGGAGCATATTCTGAGAATGGACTACGAGCAGCTCGAAAATCCCGAAATACAGGACCTCAAAAGCCGCGCTTCAGACGTTTTGAGAAATCAGTCCGGCATTATCGGTACTTTATGCGGTCTTGTCGGCGCATTTGCCGCGCTTATATCGATTGTGTCGATAATATCGTACCTGAATCCGCTGATTGTCGTGCTGAACGTAATCATTGTCGCGATCAATACGGTACTTACGAAGAGGCGTGACAAAAAGCAGTATGAAATGAACAAGGCTGTGCAGGCAAAGGAGAGAGAGGGAAACCAAATAAGCTGGAATCTCTCTTCCATGGATTATGCGAAGGATATTCGCCTTTTTGGGATCGGTTCTTTCCTTCTTGGCAGACGTGTCAAAGCCGTCAAAGAACAAAACGTAGAGACACAAAAAGTAAATGTGTCAGCTCAGAAATACCATGTTCTTCAGTCGTTTATAAACGTAATAAACGAGGGTATCATGTACGCGCTCGTTATATTTGAGGTGATATACAGCGGCTTGTCGGTAGGCAGCATGACGATATTTCTGTCGGCGGCTCGGCAGTTTTCGAGCACCCTTTCTCAATTCACAAATATCTATGTTCGTTTTGCGGGCAATGTGTACAAATACGACGAATACAACAGATTCATGACGATGGAGCAGACGCAGTACGGATCGGGTACACTTCATCCGCGAATCGACAAAAACTCAACGATTGAATTTAAGAATGTCAGCTTCAAGTACCCGCATTCCGACAGGCATATACTTGAGAATTTCAATCTCAAGGTGAAGCTCGGCGAGAAGCTTTGCATTGTCGGTGAGAACGGCGTCGGAAAGACCACATTCGTCAAGCTGATGACGCGCCTCTACAGTCCGAGCGACGGCGAAATCCTGCTCGACGGTATAGACGTAAAGGAATACGATTACCGCGAGTATTTGTCCGTCTTTACGGCGGTGTTTCAGGATTCCAAGGATTTCAGTCTGACAGTCGGGGAGAACATCGCCCTGACTGACAATTACGACGAGGAGAAGCTTGACGAGGTATGCGAATCGAGCGGATTTGACTCACTTGTGAAGAAGCTCAAAAAGAAATACAAAACGCAGGTCGGCAAGTGGTTAGATCCCGAAGGGATAAATCTGTCGGGCGGAGAGCTTCAGCGAATGACAATTTCGCGGGCGGCTTATCACGGCGGGGATATTTATCTGCTCGATGAGCCGACGGCGGCGCTTGACCCAAAGGCAGAGTATGAGATTTATTCGACGTTCCACGAAATGACAAGCGGAAAATGTGCCGTACTCATCACGCACCGTCTCTCGGCGGTACAGCTTGCCGACAAGGTCGCGGTGTTCGCGGACGGTCACGTCGCCGAATACGGCACACACTCGGAGCTTTACGCGATGGGCGGGATATATAGAGATATGTTTGACAAACAGGCTGAATTTTATAGAGAAGCGTGAGGTGTTAATATTCCGCTGTGCGGAATATTCAACGACTTCAGTAACAAATCTGTGATTTGTTACTGAATGTCATGCAAGCTGAATTTTATAGGGAAGTATAAGGAGGTATACTGAATGGACGAGTCCGAGAAGAGAGAACAGACATTATCGAAAATAATAAAAACGTGCAGGCTCATGCTTGAGTTTGCGTGGAGGGAAAGAAACGGGCGCCTTTTCATTTTCATCAAAGCGGTGACGGCTGTCATGAACGCGGGATTTTCCGTTGTTTATGCGCTGATTCCGGGCTTCATAATAAACGAATTGACAGAGAGTGCGCGGACGGAATATCTTGTCGCCTACGTCGCCTTGCTTGCGGGATCATCCATCGCGGGATTTTATATTAACAAGTACTGCAATCTGAAAATGAAGACGCTGCGCGACGAAACCGAACTGAAATACCGCGTTGATTTTTTCAGCGACACGCTCGATATGGATTACGAGAAGCTTGAAACGCCGGATGTGCAGTATCTGAAGGAACGAGCCGATTACGCACTTGACAACGTATTCGGTTTCGTTGAAATTGTAATGGCGCTTTTCTCGGCAATATTGAGCATTGCCGCGATGTCCTCCGTCATATCGACACTGAATCCCTTTATGATTTTGCTTGCGGCGGCGAGCGTATACATAAACTTTGCCACAGCAAAAAAGTCGAACTACATCAGATATATGCTCGAAAAGGAAACGGACAAATACGAGGAGCTGAAAAGTATGTTCGGCTATATGATGAACAGCTACGGCAGCTCGTATTTCTACACGCGGGAAATAAAAATGTTCGGAGCAAAGGATTTCCTTTTGCATAAATATGCCGAAAGCAGTCGGCAGCTCAATAAAATAAAAGAGCGCTCGCAAAGAAAAACGTCAGTTTCCGATACCGTCTGTACGATAACAAACGCGGTGCAGCAGGCGATACTTTATGCGTATCTCATATACTGCGTTATTGCGGCGGGACTGTCCGTCGGCGGCTTATCCATATACATGAGCGCCGTCGCGTCGCTTTCATCCGCGCTTGGAGCTGTGTTTGAACAGTATCTCGAACTCTCAACGCAAAGTCTCAACATTCAGGACTACATTGAATTTGTGAATATTCCATCGAAACAGAAAAGCTGCGGGCATAAAATACCCGAATTTCGCAAAGGCTCCGTTATTGAGTTTCATGATGTGTCCTTCAAATATCCGGGCAGCGACAGATATGCCGTAAAGGATCTGAATCTTAAAATTCGCTGCGGTGAAAGGCTTTCTGTTGTAGGCGAAAACGGTTCGGGAAAATCGACGTTTATCAAGCTTTTGACGCGGCTTTATTTCCCACAGGATGGGGAGATAACGCTCGATGGCGTGAATATAAATGAATTTGAAGGCGAAGAATATCAGAAGATCTTTTCAGCGGTGTTTCAGGATTTCAATCTTTACCCTTTTTCGATGGGCGAAAATGTGACTTTATCAAATGAATCAGATACCGAAAGGCTTGACACCGTATATGTAAGGTGCGGTCTTGATGAGCTTGAAGAAGAACTGTCTTACGGAAGCGACACGGAGGTTGGAAAAAATATTGATCCTGAAGGCTTTGAGCCGTCGGGAGGCGAGGGACAGAAGATTGCGATAGCAAGAGCGATATATCACGATGCGCCTGTCTACCTGCTTGACGAGCCGACGGCGGCGCTCGACCCTCTCTCGGAATATAAAATATACAAGCAGTTTAATGAGATGGTGGGCGATAGATGTGCCGTACTCATCACGCACCGTCTCTCGGCGGTACAGCTTGCGGACAAGGTTGCTGTGTTTGACGACGGTCATGTCGCCGAATATGGCACACACTCGGAGCTTTACGCGATGGGCGGTATTTATACCGATATGTTTGACAAACAGGCTGAATTTTATAGAGAGGCGTGACGACTTCAGTAACAAATCTGCGATTTGTTACTGAATGTCATATATATTGAAGTTTTTTCATTTCGAGCGCTGCCCCGTGAATATTCCGCTGTGCGGAATATTCAACGACTTCAGTAACAAATCTGCGATTTGTTACTGAATGTCTTGAATACTGCTCAAATTTTTAACGAAGAACGATTGACTTCAACGGTAAAAAGGAATATAATTAAAAACGGAGACGAGAGCATACTCCTTATATTCATGCGACAAATATATTTTTATGCCGGGAGCAAATCATGACCAAATCCGAAATCGGGAAAATAATAAGACAGCGAAGGCGCGAGCTTGGCATAAAGCAAAAAGTGCTCTGCTATGGCATATGCAGCGAATCAATGCTTTCAAAGACGGAATCCGGCACGGCACCGGGCGATCCCGTCGTTTTGGAAATGCTTCTTGAGCGTCTCGGCTTCGGCTCCGAGATTCTCGGCGAGGTCAACGATTCAAGCGACTATATTATCCGCCAGAAAATTCGCGAGGCGAATCAGGCAGATCGCATGGGATGCCGCGATAAAGCATGGGAAATCATGAATTCGCTCGCTGACGGATACGACGGCTTTTCAGCCGCAAACAAGCAAAGATATAAAACGCTCGAAACAGTTATGCTGCACGAGGACGGGAAAATTACGGACTCGGAAAGGCTCGCCCGCCTTGAAGAAAGCCTCAGACTTACGGTGAAGGAATACAGCCTCAGTGACCTGCCGCCTCTGATGACAAAAACGGAAATTCAGATTCTCTCTTATATCGCAAATACGTATCATTATATGGGCGACAACGGTACGGCGGTCAAAATAATATTTCATGTGAAGAAATTCATAGAGGAATTTTACATCGACAAAATGGCATCGGCAATAGAGCTTTCGGATATTTGCTATAACCTTTCAAAATATCTTGCGCTTGAGGACAGGTACGACGAAGCAATCGATGCTGCGCGTCAGAGCATAGAGTGTCATGAATATGCGAGGTATTATGAAGGGCTGCCCGAATGTATGTACAACTGCGCATGGTCGCTTTCCCGCCGAAATAAGGCGGACGACAGGGATAAAGCGAAAAAGCTCGCGATTGAGGCGCGCGCTTTATGCAACTCAAAGATAATTCATGCCGATACGCTGCCCTCGCAAATCGATAATTTTCTCGCTATGCTTCACCGCCTTGAAAGTCCCCACAGTTTCTCCCGGCGCACGTAATACAAAAATATTGCCTTCACGCGGCAGATGATTTTCATCTGCCGCGTATATTATTAGCAATGAATAAATTTAATTGCGGAATATTCAACAGACTTCAGTAACAAATCTGCGATTTGTTACTCGAATCTGTGATTCGTTATTGAATGTCTTGCAGACGAAGTTTTACAGAGAGGCATGACCCGTGAATAAGACATTGAGCGGCGAAGCTGTGCTACGTCGCTCAAGTCTGTGCTATGCGGAATATTCAACAGACTTCAATATTGATGCTTTTTCATTTCAAGCACTGTACCCGTGAATATTCCGCTGCGCGGAATATTCAACAGACTTCCGATACGTATCTGTGATACGTATCGGAATGTCTTAATTTCCAAATCAGAAAGTTTTTCTCCTTGACAAAAGCAGACGAATATGCGAGAATAAACTTACAGATGAACAGCGGAGGAAATAAAATGAGCCGAATCGCACTGTACGGAGAAAATTCCGTGGGATACGTCAAATCGCTGCTTCGTATATGGAGGTCGCACGACAGCGCCGTTCTCATTGACCCGCGAATACCCATGGGCTCTGCGATTTTGATGATGCGTGAGGCTCACGTCAAAAAGTGCCTTATCGGCGGGCGAATTTTCGCGTCAGTAGGTGACGGTCTGCCGCGTGAAATCACGCGCGACATCGAATTTGTTCCGTTCGATGATACCTGCACGGCGGCGGAGCTTTTGCCCAATGAAGTCCGCGATTCGTTTTCCCCCGATTACAGCTCCGATGAGGCGGTTGTCATTTACAGCTCAGGCACGACGGGAAAATCAAAGGGAATAATCCTTTCATATTTCGCCGTGAACACAAACGCAGACGCTGTAATAGATTACATGAAGCCGACATCTGACGACCGTATTTACATTGCCAAAACGCTTTGCCATTCCTCAACCCTGATAGGAGAGCTTTTGGTCGCGCTTAAAACTCATATGGACGTAATAATCGCGCCGACTGTTATTCCGCCAAGGCTCATGATTGAAAACATAAATCGGCTTGGCGCAACAATTCTATGCCTCAACCCGACGCTGCTTTCGCTGCTGACGGGTGAGGTAAACCGGACGACGCACAGGTTTGACACGCTCCGCACGGTTTATGTAAGCGGCTCAATTTTGAGTGAAAAGCTGTGTGATGAGGCAAGGCTTGCGCTGCCGGGCATTGAAATATATAATGTATACGGTCTTTCCGAGGCAGGCCCCCGCGTTTCGGCGCAGCGCCGCGAATGCTGTCACGGTGCCTCGGTCGGGAAAGCGATTCGCGGCGTCACAGTGAAAATTATCGGCGAGGATGGCGGAGAGCTTCCGCAGGGACAGGTCGGCATGATTCACGTTTGCACACCGAGCATATTTTCGGGATATGTTGTGGGCGATGAGAAGCTGAAGTCCTATCGCGAAAATATGCTGAATACAGGGGATTTAGGCTTTATCGACACATACGGCGAGCTTCACGTTATCGGACGGGCTGACGACGTGATCATCACGGATTCGCACAAGATTTACCCGTCTGATATTGAATCGCGGATATTGAGCATTCGGGAGGTTGACGAGTGCACCGTCGTCGGCGTTTCAGTAAGCGGAAAAGCATACATCGGCTGCCTTTACGTCGGGAACATTGACGGCGCTCGGATTAAAAAAATTCTGCGGGCTTGCTCCCCGACGTATGAGGTGCCAAAGGTTATGGCGCGGTGCGAGGTAATCCCGAAAAACGCAAACGGAAAGGTTATGCGGGAGCGCGTTCGGGAAATAATAGAAGATAACATAAAGGAGGCTGGAATATGAAAAAGGATGAGATTAAATCAGCGGTTGCAGGTGTGATTTCGGAGGTGTTCGCCGAGGAAAAAATTGATCCCGGCATGATTGACGCGGTTGATTTGGCAGACGACCTCGGAATGGAGTCGATTACGTTCATTTCGCTTATCATGGCGCTTGAAACGAAATTCGTAATCAGAATTCCCGACGCAATGATAAAAGCGGAAAACTTCCGAAAAATCGATGATATTGTCGGCATTATAGAGGGCGAGCTGACAAAGCAGAAGGAAATGCTCAGCGATACAAGAGACGGCAGTCTGATGGATTTTTGAGGTCGATTCTGTGACAAGGCTTGAAAAAATGCTTCTTTACGTGTCGGAGCATAATGACTTTTACAAAAAGCGCATCGCGGAATACGGAATTAAGAATCCGCTTGACATCACTCAGTATCCCGTGCTGACGCGCCGCGAGCTTCAGGAAAACAGGTATAATATGTTTTCGGATGGGTATAAGTCTAAGTATTACAATCAGCAGCTAAGGCGGCAGTCGTCATCAGGCTCGACGGGGATTCCTGTGAGCATATTCTGGGAACGGGATGATTATGCCCTCTCAATGCTCCCGCTTTGGCGTGCTCGGCGCGACCTTCACGGTATTTTGCCCTCCGACAAGGTTATGAAATTCATAACGTCAGACATTGGGGGAAAATTCGGCGGCGGAAATCGCCCTCAATACTATTTTGAATCAAAAAATATTTTGAATGTGAAAAGGGCGTCGCTTTTGCACGAGGAAAGCTACGCCGAGCTGGCGGAGATGATTGACAGCTTCTCGCCGAGGTGGCTGTATATTCAGCCCTCCGTTCTGCATTTGCTCTCGCTTTGCTATATGCGCTCGGGGAAAAAGCCCCCTTTGAGTATTAAGTATATCGAATCCGTCGGCGAAACTCTGACGGGAACGGTAAGGCGCGAGGCGCTTGACGTGTTCGGTGTTCCGGTGACAAATATGTACGGCTCGGAGGAAATGAACTGTATCGCTTACGAATGCGGCGCGGGTCATATGCACGTAATCGAGGACAACGTATTCGTCGAGGCGAGCGGCGGCGGCGCGGGGTATGATGTAATCACAAATCTATGTGGTAGGGCAATGCCGCTTATCAGGTACGAGCAGGGCGATACAATCACGCTTGACACGGCGGAGGGAGTGTGCGGGTGCGGTTTAGGCAAAACCGTAATCAAATCAATTGACGGGCGCACAAACGAAAAAATAAAGGTCGGCGGATATGAGCTTGATTCGCTGCTTCTGACATCTGCCGTCGCCGAGGTAAACAATATCTACAGAAACGCGATTTCGGAGTTTTATTTCACCTTTTCGCCCGCAAAAGAAACGCTTGTCTGCCATTTGTTCATACGCGGTGACGAAAGAAAATGGTACGGGGCGATTGCGGGCGACATAATCTCGCTTCTGCGCCGCAGCTTCGGGGATTTGAAGATTGAAACTGTCCGGAACACCGAATACAGGCGCGGCAAGGGCACAATACTTGAGGTAAAGGAATGAATAAAATGAAAGACGCGCCGGTAGGCAAAGCTTTTGCGGTTGACGGTCACTATTTTTACTACGACAGCCTGACAAACCGCATGATTGAGGTGACAGGGGAGATTTACGGCGAAATCGGAAAAATGAATGCGCTTGGCGTATCTGAATATCTCTCGCAGGGTATTGGCGACGATATGTCGATGCTTTTCGCCAAGGGATTTTTCTCACCGCCTTTTCTGCCGGACGAATGCCGCGGCGTTGACGGGGACGTCGGGCAAATGCTTGAAAGATGCGTCGGAAGCCTTGTGCTTCAGGTGACGCGTGACTGCAATTTCAAATGCAGATACTGCTTTTTTGCAAACGACACGGGAGTTGTGAGAAATCACGAGAAAAAATTCATGAGCGAGTCGACAGCTAAATCAGCGATTGATTTTCTCTTCGCACATTCGGCGGATTCGGACGCGATAACAATTTCCTTTTACGGCGGTGAGCCGCTTTTAGCGTTTGACGTGATTGAAAAATCGGTGAATTACGCAAAAGAACTTTTCGTTTCAAAGTCCCCGCGCTTCTCGATTACGACAAACGGCTCAGTCATGAACGGAAAAATTGCCGATTTTCTCGCGGAAAACAGCGTCAGCCTCTTAATCAGCCTTGACGGACCGCGCGAAATTCAGAACAGGCACAGGAAATTTTCGTCTGACGGGTCGGGGACATTTGATTTTGTACTAAAAAACATCACTCATCTTCGTGAGCGGCACCGGGAATATTTTGAAAGATACGTAATGTTCAATCCCGTCATGTTTGCCGACGAAAAGTATTCCGATGTCATAAGCTTTTTCGATTCACTCGGCGTTCCGAGGGAAAACGTCCGAAAGCAGTACGCTAACATGAAAGGCGTTGACTATGATTACGATTTGTTTTCGTCAGGCATTGCGGATATGCCCGACTATGACAGATACATCGAGTTCAACGCCGAGGGAATGCAGCATATTGAGGAGACTTACAGAAAAAAATCACTCGATCCGGTTGAAAATCTGCCGTCGGGCGGGTGCGTTCCCGGACTGATTAAGCTTTTTGTCACGACTGACGGGGACTTTTACCCGTGCGAGAAGGTAAACGAAACCGATGCGCTGAAAATCGGGAATTTAACGCGCGGATTTGACATCGAAAACGTAAAAAGAATCGCCGACCTAAAAAGCCTTTCATATGACAGGTGCCGAGGATGCTACGCTGTGAGATTTTGCTCGATGTGCGTGCTTCACTGCACGAATCCCGAAACGGGCGACATTGACAGAGGAACAAAAGAAGGGTACTGCGATTTTACATTAAAGATGTCGCTTGCCGCGCTGAAGCGGAGTGCGGAACGCTATTTATCGAAAAAGGAGGGCGGTCAAACATGAACGTATTTTTATACGTCAACAATTACACAGCCGCCGCTGTAATTCGCTCTATGGACGCGCTCTGTGACAATAATTCGCCCAAGCTGCGCGTATACGTCCCGCGGGATATTTGCGGGGACGGGGATTTCGATTTTGCACGAAATATCGAGGTTATTCCCGCAACCTCGCTTGAAGCGTGCGCCGAGATATGTGACTATCTCATAACGGACGGCGAATGCCCGCCCGAAAATATCGAGAAGCTCGAAGAGCTTTTCGCACGCAAGCGCGTGTTTCGACTTTGCCGCGAGGATGAAAAGGAGAGCGTACAGCTTGACGCGCCCGCGCCGACGATACTCATTCTGCGTTACGGGCTTTACGCGCAGCAGTGCTGCACGGAGGCGGCACTTTGCGGCGCGTTTCGCAAAAGCGGAATCAACATTGAAATGTGCGGCTCCCCGCTTTACCGCTCAATTGAAGGGTCTGCGGCTGAAATTCTCGGAATGAGCGCCGGAATTTCGCCGCCCACGGGCATCAAACGGCTTCGCGTTGCCGCGTCAAGCATCGGGCTATTTGAAGGTCCCGAGAGTGACGACGAAATAAGGCGAACAATTCGCGCGTCAAAGCCTCGGTTCGTAATTCTCACCGTCAACTATAGCTCTGACTTTTCGGAGAGGCTGCGCGAAAATATTTTTTATAAGTACGACGTGAAAATCGACATTCCAGTAAAATCGGCATACACTCCCTTGAAGCTTAGCGATACAAGGATAATTCCGATGAGAAACGCGCCGCCGACGGATGAGACGCCGTCGGATGAAGCGGACTGCCTTTTTGCCGAGGACGCAGAGCTTGGCGAAAAGCTCACCAAGCTGATATGCAAAAAGCTCTTTTTGCCCGTCGGGACATATAATGTTTAAGATTTGAACGAACGCAAACGCAAAGAAAAGCAGACGACACATGATACGACATCTGAAAGGAGGTGAAAATCATGGATATGAATATTGATATTGGCAAGCTTCTTGAGGCATACAATTTCACCGAAGACGACTTTGAAGACATGATGCTTTATTTGTCCGAGAAAAACACGGCGCTTGTAAGCTGCCCGAACGGCGGTGTGTGCAACGCGAGCTGCAGATGCAAAAAAACCTCGCATACAGAGATAGAAAACAATAACGTCAATCTTCAGCTCAATTCATCCGCTAATAGCTGATGCGTATAATCTTTCAAGCCGAAAAAACAAAAAATCGCCGCCGATGCGTTCTGCGTTTTCGTTGCCGTGCGCTTCGGCGGCAAAATTTCCGATGGAGGTATTCCCATGAAAAATCTAAAATATTTTATCAGCTGTGTCGGATATTCGGTGAATCTTGTCGCCCGACCTCACAAGCTGACAGCAGGGGCATATATCGTTTTGTGCTTTCTCACCTCGGTATTTCCCCTCGTATCAACATATGTGCTTCGCAATCTGCTCAATGTCCTGACGGCTGACAAAATCGAAATGACCCTTGTCGGCGTATATATTGCCGCGTATATATTGGCAGTCGTACTCCTACAGGCTGTCAGATCTATGAAAGACCTTTCTTTTAATTCGCTTACCGAAAAGGGAAGACACAAATTCAACCTCCGCATTGTCGAAAAGCTGAAGTCACTTCCGATTTCATTTATCGATTCGTCATACGGGAAGGATTTGATTGAAAAAGCCCGGATGTCCGAGGTACCGGCGGTGCTTTTATCTGACGACATTATTCGCGTTTTCACCTACCTTGCCGCTTTCTTTGTCGCGTTTGTGCCGATGGTAAGGTTCAGCGTATTTTTCTCGCTTTTGTTTTTGGTTCTGACGATTCCGGGGATTATCGTCCGCGCCCACTGTGAGGAAGCCATGAATATATATGTGATGCAGAATGCCGCGAACAACAGAAAATACTCCTATTACCGTTGGATGCTCATTGACAGATGGCCTGCGAAGGATGTGAGAATGTACAACCTGACAGATCCGATAGAGGAGCGGTACCGCACGGAAATGCGGACATACAGGGACAAGATGATAAAGCTTAACAAGCAAAGATACGTTCTTATGACGCTTGCCGAGATACTTAAAAGGAGCGGTGAGATTGTATTTACCGCATACATTGTAATTTCGGCTATAAACGGAAACGTCACGATTGGCGACGCAACGCTCTATATCGGATATTCCCTCACGGTTATAAGCAATTTCACCGTAGTGATGGACCTTTCCGTGTCGGCATACCAAAAATCGAAGACAAGACTTTCACGGCTTTTCGAGTTTATGGACATTGCCTGCGAGGACGGGAATGAAGCGAAGCGCGCGCTCGGCAAGTTCCGCTCGCTTGAATTTGCCGATGTGTATTTCAAATATCCGCACACGGACAAATACATACTGTCGGGTGCGTCGTTTACGCTTGACCGTGGCGACAAGCTTTCAATCGTCGGCATGAACGGTTCGGGAAAGTCAACGATAGTGAAGCTTATGCTGGGGCTTTACGAAATTGATTCGGGAGAAATACTCATAAACGGTTTTCCGATGTCGGACTATGATATAAAGGACGTAAGGCGAATGTTTTCGGCGCTTTTCCAGAGCTTTGTGCAGTATCCGCTGACGCTGAAGGATAATATAGCGCTCTCGGACTATGAAAGACTGGACGAGGACGAAGCGATTGAGGACGCCCTCAGTCAAAGCGGCGTATACGGGGAAATAAAGGACAAGCTCGAAAACGGACTTGATTCGTACATGACAAGAGAGTTTGACGACAAAGGTACGGAGCTTTCACGCGGACAGTGGCAGAAAATCGCGCTCTCCCGCGCATACTTCAAAAACGCCGATATACTTATCATGGACGAGCCGTCCGCGGCGCTCGACGCGGAGGCGGAGGACAGGATTTTCAAGAATTTCGAGTCAATCTCCGAGGGCAGGACGGGAATAATGATTTCGCACCGCATATCGGCGGCGAGGCTGACAAATAAAATTATCGTGCTTGACGGCGGCAAAATCACCGAGACGGGGACGCATGATGAGCTTATCGCAAAGGACGGGCTTTACGCCCGATTCTATAACCTGCAAAAGGAAAAATACACAGCGGAGGGAGCAAAGTGATGAGCAAAATATCGGAGCTGTTAAAAAACATATGTTATGCGGTCGAAACGTGCTTTCTGGCGTCAAAATTCTATTTTTCGATGAAGCTTGTCGCTATGCTGGCAACAACAGCGATTCCACTTCTGAACTACGCGCTCTGGCGCGAGATACTCAACGGGATAGTCGATTACGAGTCGTCGGACAATAGGGTAATCGTATGCCTCGCCCTCTACCTTGCACTGACAATGCTCACATATATTCTGAACAATTTCAGCTCATATGTGGAGAACCGCTACACTGACGAAATACGCATTTATTTTGATAAGATTCTCATGGAGAAAACGTCGCGCGTCGAGCTTTCCTTCTTTGATTCAGCAAGCGAAAACGACAAGCTGAATTATGTGCGCTCGCACGTAGTTTCCGTCATGTATTCTACCGTATGGCAGACATTCAGCATACTGTCGAGCGCCGTAAATGTCACCGCGACGCTCATAATTGTGACAGCGTACAAATGGTGGTTAGGGCTTCTGACGCTTGCGCTTCTCGTTCCGTATCTCCTTTACAATCAAAGCTACGCGAAAAAGCGTATGCGTATGGAAAAGGAGCAGCTTCGCGACAACCGCAAAAAGGACTACTGCTATAATGTGTTTTTTAATAGCGACGTGCAGTTTGAAATCAAGCTCTACGGCATCGGAGATTTTTTCATCAGGCGATACAAATCACTTTGGAAAAAGCTCTATCGCATAAACAGGCGCGAGGACGTGCGCCACAGCATAATTTCGCTTTTGATTCTGCTTTTGAATCTGGCAAGCGAAGCGATTGTTCTTGCGGTATCGGCACTGGAGGCTGCGGTCGGGCTCATCGGAGTAGGCGACCTGCAATACAATTTAAGCATGGTATCGACGCTGCGAAGCGAAGCGGAATCGCTTGTGTCGTCCGTCAACGATTTTGCCGTCGAGGAAATCAACTATGCGGCGATACATGAGTTTATGCGTATGAAAACCGAAGGCGAGAAGAGCGGGACAAAAATTCCGTCCGAAAATCCGAAAATCGAATTCTGCGGCGTGTCGTTTCACTATCCGAACTCGGAGGAATATGTGCTGCGTGACTGCTCATTCACGATAAATCCGCATGAGAAGGTGGGACTTATCGGTGTCAACGGCGCGGGAAAATCAACGATAGTTAAGCTCATGTTCAGGCTTTATGACCCGCAGGAGGGGCAAATACTGCTTGACGGCGTTGACATAAAGGAATACGACATTTACGCCCTGAGAAGAATTTTCGGCGTGCTGTTTCAGGATTACGTGACGTATTCGCTGCCGCTTCGAGAAATAATCGCGCTTTCCGACTTTGACGAGAGGTTCAACGACGAAAAGCTCAGGCGTGCGTGTGATATCAGCGGCGCCTCCGAGATAATAAAGGACTGGAATGACGGCTTTGACAGCGTTCTTGGGCGCAATTACGAGGACAACGGAAAAGACCTTTCGGGCGGTCAGTGGCAGACCGTCGGTCTTGCGAGGGCTTACTTCAAGGACAGCGAGTACATGGTGCTTGACGAGCCGTCGGCGGCGCTTGATCCCGTATCGGAGGACAGAATATTCGAGCAGCTCTATCACCTAAGCGAGGGAAAAAGCTCCGTGACAATCTCGCACCGGCTCTCAAACACGACCCTCGCGGACAAAATTCTCGTCATCGAGGACGGTCATATCATCGAGGAAGGCTCACACCGCGAGCTGCTTATGAAAAATGGGCGCTACGCGCAGCTATTCAATCTTCAGGCTGAAAAATATGTGTAAAGGAGCGCTTCGTTCCGTAAGGAATTATCAAAAGAGCGATACCGGATGACGGTATCGCTCTTTTCGCGAGGGAAGGGATCTAACCATGAGATCACCGCGCTTCAGTTCATTATAATTTCAATCCACTCTCCCACGAGGGGAGAGACTTGATGTTCTCCTTTGCGTTTTCACCTTTTAAAAATATATGATGTTTGCAGCAGGATAAATCAAATCAAACTTTATCTATTGCTTCATTCAAGTGCGTTTTTGATGTCGTTTATTAGGTCATCCTTATCCTCAAGCCCGCATGATACGCGTATAAGACCCGCGGGAACGCCGGCAGCTTCGAGCTGCTCGTCGTTCATCTGACGGTGTGTGGACGTTGCGGGATTAAGACAGCAGCTTCTCGCGTCTGCAACGTGCGTTTCAATCGCAATGAGCTTCAGCTTTTTCATAAATGATTCCGCAGCTCCTCTGCCGCCGACAAGCTCGAAGGAAACTACTCCGCAGCCGCCGTTCGGCATATATTTTTTGGCGATATTGTGGTATTTGTCGCTTGGAAGCCCCGAATACGTGACGGATTTCACCTCCGGGCGCGAATGCAGAAATTCAGCGACAGCCTGCGCGTTTTCGACGTGGCGCGGCATACGCACATGGAGCGATTCAAGCCCCAGATTCAGAATAAACGCGTTCTGCGGCGACTGAATGCATCCAAAGTCGCGCATAAGCTGCGAGGTGCATTTTGTAATGAAGGCGCCGCCAATACCGAATTTTTCGGCGTATGTTATCCCGTGATATGATTCGTCGGGCGTCGTAAGCCCCGGAAATTTATCGGCGTGCGCCATCCAGTCGAATTTGCCCGAATCGACAATCGCGCCTCCGACTGCGGCGCCGTGACCGTCCATATATTTTGTCGTCGAATGCGTCACGATGTCAGCGCCCCATTCAATAGGTCGGCAGTTTACGGGAGTGGGGAAGGTGTTGTCAACTATAAGCGGAACGCCGTGGCGATGTGCCGCCGCAGCGAATTTTTCGATGTCAAGCACGGTAAGCGCGGGATTTGCTATGGTTTCTCCGAAAACGGCGCGCGTGTTTTCCGTGAACGCGGCGTCAAGCTCCTCATCGGTGCAGTCGGGCGAGACAAATGTCGCCGTTATTCCCATTTTTGCCATTGTGACGGAGATGAGATTGAACGTGCCGCCGTAAATCGACGAGGACGATACGATGTGCGAACCGCACTCGCAGATATTGAAAAGCGCAAAAAAATTCGCGGCTTGCCCCGACGAGGTGAGCATTCCCGCCGTGCCGCCCTCAAGCTCCGCGATTTTTGCAGCTACATGGTCGTTTGTGGGATTTTGCAGCCGCGTATAAAAATATCCCGAGTCCTCAAGGTCGAAAAGCCTTCCCATAGCCTCGCTCGTGTCGTATTTGAATGTCGTGGACTGTATTATCGGGATTTGCCGCGGCTCCCCGTTTTTCGGCGTGTAACCCGCCTGTACGCATTTTGTGTCAATTTTGAAGCTCATATAACACTCCTTTTATTAAAATCCGAATTTATTTTCGTACTCGTCGAAGTACTGCTGGAACGAATGTGTTTTAGCGTTTCTCAGATTCGTGAGATATTCGTGCGTGTCAGATATGTTTTCCTCAAGCTCAATGAGCGCCACCGCGATATTTGAGCAGTGGTCGGCTATTCTCTCAAGGTCTGTCATTATGTTATTGAACACAAATCCGTGAACAAGCTCGCATTCGCCCGCGCGTATACGCTCTATGTGGTGAAGCTTCGCTTTGTCGCAGAGAATGTCGATAAGCTCCTCGAGCGGCTCGACCCTGTACGCTACGGAAATATCAAAGCCGGAAAATGCCGCGAACGATGTCGATACGATTTCATTTACCGCGCACATTATGTTGTCAAGCTCGTCGTCGGCGGATTTTGAGAATTTAATCGATTTGTCGTGCATTTCCTGCGCCGCCTTCGACAGATTCACCGCGTGGTCGCCGATTCTCTCAAAATCGCTTATAGTGTGAAGGAAGCTTGACACGCGCTTGTTTTGCGCGTCCGTCATCTCGCGTCCCGTTATCTTGACAAGGTAAGCGCCGATTCTGTCCTCGTACCTGTCGATTATTTTTTCCGTTGCCTGAATTTCCTCGTATTCCTCACTGCTGTATTCCCGCATTATAAGCGTTGCGCGGTAAAGATTCGTCTTGACGCGCGATGCCATATCGCGCATTGCGAGCGTGCTCTGCTCAACGGCAAGCGTCGGGTGAGGTATGAATCTGTCCTCGAGGCTGTTTGTGAATCCCTCGTCCAAAGCGTCGTCGCCTGCCGGCTTTCCTCCGGACGGCGCTGCTGCCTCCTCTGCACTCGGCTTTACGAGGATTGCCGACAGCTTTTCGAGCTGCTTTATAAACGGGAAGAGCACCGCAACCATCAAAATTCTGTATACGCTGTTTATGAGTGCGATTTCAACGGAATTGACGGTGCTTGACATGACGGAAAAATCAAATATCGCGTTCAGCGCGTAGAATATGACAGACCAGACAAGAGTGCCTATCACGTTGATTATGAGATATGTATACGCCGTGCGTTTGCCGTCTCGCTTCGCTCCTATAGCGGAAAAGAGAACTGGGACGGACGCGCCGATGCCGATGCCCATTATAATCGGAACCGCAGCGGCGAAGGTTATCGTTCCCGTTGCGGAGAGCGCCTGAAGAATACCGACCGCTGCCGACGCCGACTGAAGCACTGACGTAATCACAACGCCCATGAGTATGGCAAGCAGGGGATTTTCAAATGTCGTGAGAAACTGCTGGAACGTCTCGCTTTCCTTGAGCGGGGACACCGCGTCGGACATAGCGTTCATGCCGTACATCAAAACGGCAAAACCGAGTAAAATTCCGCCGACGTGGTGCTGTGTCTGCGACTTTGAAAACATCCAAAGCACAATTCCGATAAGAGCCACAACAGCCGTAATCGTCGAGGTCGAAAAAAGAGAAATCCAGATGTTGTCGTCGCCGCTTATCTGCGAAAGTGACAAAAGCCAGCCGGTTGCGCTTGTTCCGATGTTTGCGCCCATAATCACTCCTATGGACTGATAGACGGACATCATCGAGGAATTGACGAAGCCGACGACCATGACCGTCGTCGTGGACGACGACTGGATCACAGCCGTGACAACGGCGCCAAGAAGCACCCCTTTGATTGGGGTGTTTGAAAGATTCCATAAAAACAGCTCGAGCTTGTCTCCGGCGACGCTTTTAAGACCGTCGCCCATGAGCGACATTCCGAAAAGAAACAGCGCGATTCCGCCAAGGAGAGATATAACATTGGCTATGCCCATAATTCAGTTTCAAATATTCCTTTGCCGCAAAATATACAAGTATATTATAATATTTTGTCCGCGCGGTATTGTGAACAGAAAATTAACTTTGCGCGATTCGTGACACTTTTTGCGAAAAATGCACGTTTTAATATGCGTTCGCATTAATATGCGTTCGCATCATCCTCGACGACCTCGGAACCGAGACCGGTGTAATTGAGCGCTGCGTCTGTAATCCATCTTTCGAGGAAAGTCATGGCGTCGTCATAGCAGGCGGTTGCCGTCGAGGCGACAATATCGTAATTGAAAATGCTCTGCTCAAATTCAAACACGTTCTCCTCGGCGGTTGAAATACGGACTATGATTCCAAGCTCTGCGAGATCCTGCTGTATCGATTGTGCAATTTTGATGTTGAGCGTGCTTTTGACGGTGAGATACGTAAGCGTAATCGTCGTGTCAAGCACGCCGTCGCCGTCCTCGTCAAGACCGAGCGAGGATATGATTTCACGCGCTTCCTCACGGTTTTTCTCCGTATCGGTGTCATAGTACCCGAGCGCGCCTGAGTACGTGTATGTGTAGCTTTCGTCGTTCTTTTTGTAAATTCCGCCGTTTCCGTCCGATATTGCCGACGGAATAAGTGAGGTCGCGACGTTCTCGCCGTTTCCCGTTATTTCGTCTACTATAAGCTCGCGGTCAATGTAAAGCAAAATCGCGCGCCTTAAAAGCTTCGCGTCCTCCTCGGTCATTCCGTAGTAGGTGTCGCCGTTGAAATTGAAGGCGAGAAAATAAACGGACGCTGTCTCGTCGCTGTAAATTTCGCTCTCGGATATTGACACCGACACGTCCGACCCGCTCGTCACATCGCTGTCCTCATCGCCTTCGGTCGTGTCCTCCGACGTTTCCTCACCGTTATTCCCGCCGCTTTCGGTCGCCTCCGCTATAAGCTCATACGTTACCGAGCCGAGAAAATCAAGCGAACCCTCCGCGTAAAGAGAGAAAAGATAAGACGAATCGTCCGATAAAATAAATGAAACCGAGGTCGCTGTCACGTCCTCCGCGCGGGCGTAATTATCGTTTTTCGCAAGGGTGAATACGGAGCCGGTGCTTGATGACACCTTGTAAGCGCCAGACGTCGGGAATCCCGACATGGAGGTCCATGCGTCGACGTCTGCAATATTTCCGTAATAATCCGTATAGCCGTCAGCATATTCGACAGCCGAATGCTTTACCGCGTAAAGCGCGGGAAACGCGCAAAGCTCAAGAAAATAATCGCACGGATACTCAAGCGTCACCGTGAGAACCGTGTCGGTTTCATCGTCTGCACTCACTGCAAGATTCCCGTCGTCGTCCCTTGCTATCACGTCGAGCAGATAGGCATATCCGCTCCCCGTGTCGGAATCGACGAGCCTGCGCCACGAATACGCAACGTCGGACGCGCCGAGAGAGGTTCCGTCAGACCACATGAGCCCCTCCGCGAGCGTAAAGGTATAAATCAGACCGTCCTCCGAGATTTCGGTTGACTCCGCTAGTATGGGTACGAGCGCGCCGCTTTCATCATATCCGTAAAGCCCCGCGAAAAGATTGGCAGCTAAAGAAAGCTCCGCCACTGATTCGGCAAGCGCGGGGTCAAAGCTCGAAATTTCGCCGTAAAACGCCGCCGAGACGGCGCTGCCGTCCGTCTTTTCCGCTTTTGAAAAGTATTTGACACCGATGTAAGACGAATAAACGCCAGCCAGCCCATCGCTCATAAGATAAACGTCGCGGCAATAGTAAAGCGGGGATATGCAGCCCGTATCCATGAGCATATCTTCCGCCTCATGAAGATACTCCTCGCGAGATGCCCCGTCGGTTTCCTCACGCGCTTTTAATATAAGCTCGTCGTAATCCTCCCATGATACCGAGGCAATGCCCGCACTGTCGCTGCATCCGGAAAGACATAGCAGCAAAATCGAAGCCGCCGTCAAAAAAGCGATTATTCTGATTGACGAGTTCATGCTGTTCCCCCTTTTTTTGAAATTACGCCCTGTCTTCGCGCTTTTCGCCGCCCGATATGACATCCTCGTAATATTTAAGGACGGCGCGGCGCGTGACGATTCCGACAAAGCAGCCTCTGTCGTCCGTTACGGGAACGAAATTGCAGTTTGTAATGCGCGAGAAAAGCGTTTCGTCCGAGACGTCGATTTTCACGGCAGGATTTCTGCTTTTGTTCATCACCTCGGAAACCTTAACGCCGGAAAGAAGCTCAGGGCTGAATTTGTCGGCGTGGTCAAAGATATAACGGAGGCAGTCGCCATCCGAAAGCGTTCCGACGCATATGCAGTCGTCGGAAATGACGGGAACGGAAGTGTACCCGTGATTTCTCATCTCCTGAATGCCGTCAAGCAGTGTGTCCGTATCCGAAAGATACTTGACATTGATTTTGGGCGTCATTATCCTGATTATGTTCATGCGTTTGTTCCTTTCAAAAAAGAAAAATACGTTATATGAATGCTACGGACGCCGCCGTCATGACGGCACATCTATTGTACCATATTGCGCGTTGCTTTGTCAAGTGGCAGTCTCGGCGCATTTTGCCCTTTCAAGCGGGCAGGCTTTAGCGAAAAATACGCTGAAACGCGAAAAATATGCGCCGCTTACGCAAAAAAATTGAAATTATGTTCGTTTGTCAATGATGTGAGACCAAAAAAAGCAGAAAAAATAAGCTGG
>JAJQCT010000030.1 GCA_021202555.1 Clostridiales bacterium | reverse complement strand
CTTTGAGCTTTCAAAAAATTATACGTAAGGGACAATGATGAAATCAGTATGTGAACCCGTATACATTTTCCACGTATGAGGGGTTTTCTCCTGTTATTGCTCCGTGGTAATAAACGTAAACCTCAAAGCCCACTTCAATCCCACTTGAGGATATGTCCGAGAATTCAACGTCTCTTGAGGCGTAAATAACAGGGTGTGTACTGTAAAGCGAATCGTCCGTATTTACGTTGACAACAACGTATTCGTCCGTAATCTCCGCAACTGTGCCGCAGAAGTATGGTTCGTTGCAGATGACCCAATCAATTCCGTGTGCGCAGCCAACCAAACCGCAGGTTATCAGTAAGACAGCAAGAAGCAAAATTGAAAGATTAAATACCTTGTTCATACGGGAATCCCTCCTTTGAAATAAAATTTTTATCAAACGGCGAATGCGTGCACAACATTGCCGATTAATACATTTCAAGTATATGATATATTTTTCCGAAAAAGTAAAATCCGAAGGTTGCTTTTTACTCTTTTTCCGTCCGGTTCTTTCTGTCATACTCATTGTAGCACACTTTCAGGGGCTTGTCAAGCGCTTTTTGAAAAAAATCTTATTTTTTTTTGCATTATTCTGCGATAAAATCAAATAAATTTCCGGATTTTATGCGCATATCGCCGAAAACAGGGAAAAATGCGCGGATTTGAAAAGGAGCGGCTGCAAATGTTACATTTGTACACTTGACATCGCACGGGATTTGGTGTACAATATTAAATCAAAGCACCGCAGGTCGGTTTTTCGAGGGAGGGCGCTCTGTTTGGCACTTGATTTTATAAAGGAATTTCACGAATACGCGGATATTAAAACCGTGGGGATTCCCCGCGCGCTTCAATACTACAGATACGGGCGTATGTGGATTGAATTTTTTGCTTCCCTTGGCGTAAATGTTGTTTTAAGCGAGGAAACAAACAAGGATATTGTTGCCTCGGGCGTTTCACGCTCGATTGACGAGGCTTGCTATTCGCTGAAGGTTTATCTCGGTCATGTCGCCTCGCTTATCGGGAGGTGCGACGCGATATTCGTGCCGCGAATCGCGGGATATAAAATACGCACGAAATTCTGCACGAGGTTTGAGGCGCTTTACGACACCGTCGCGACGATTTTTTCGGATGACGGCGTAAGACTTGTAACGCTTTCGCACGACGCGGAATCGGAGGGCGACATTGACGAGGCGTATATCGAGCTTGGAATGAAATTCGGCAAAACGAGGGGAGAGGCGAAAAAGGCGTATTCGGCTGCCGTCAAGGCGCAGGCGCAGGCGGCAAAATCGGAGGCAAAGGCGCAGAAGACGGCGCTTGGCGAGGACGGAATCAAGCTTCTTTTCGCGGCGCATCCGTATATTGCGCATGACCCATACATAGGTGGGCAGACGGTGAAAATTCTGCGGCGGCTCGGCTGCTCCGTGCTTTACGTTGACAGCGCCGACCCCGACGCGGCAGTAAAGCGAAGTCACGCGATGGTACATACTCTGCCGTGGCTTGAAAGCCGCGAGATTTTAGGCACAATCGACCTTTACCGCAAAAAGGCGGACGGCATAATTTTAATGAGCGCTTATCCCTGCTGCGCCGATTCGATGGCGAACGAGTACATTATAAGGACAGTGAAGGATTTGCCGATTTTGCAGGTGACGGTTGACGTTCAGGACGGAACGGCAGGGCTTGAGACGAGGCTTGAAAGCTTCGTTGATATTATTAAATTCAGGGAAAACGGCGGATATGGCAAAAAAGAATAAAAATCAGACGGTGGGCAAGCGCAGGCTCGCATTCCCCGCGTTCTCGAATTACGGGACTGCGCTCAAATATTTTGTCGAGCAGGGGGTCGGCGCGGAATATGTTATGCCGCCCGAGCCGACGAAAAAGACAATGCAGTACGGGGAGATGAACAGCCCCGATTTTGTCTGCACACCGTTCAAGCATACGCTTGGCAGCATGATTGAGGCGCTCGAGCTTGGAGCGGATACGCTTATCGAGCTTGGCGGACCGTGCAGGCTCGGATTTTACGGAGAGCTTCAGCGGCAGATTCTCACCGATATGGGCTACGAGTTCACGATGATTGACTTTGACAGTCTCAAGGACGTGAAAAAAAGCGTGTGGATTGACGTGATGAAATCTGTCAATCCCTCAATGAAGATGTCAACCATGCTCGTCGAGGCGACGAACACATTCAGAATGATACGTTATCTTGACGAGATTGAAGCGCTTTATCACGCGAACATGGGCTTTGAGGTGACGCGCGGCGCATACGACAAAATCTACCGCGAATTTCTGCTTGACATGAATACCGCCTCCTCGGGTACTGACATCAAAAACGCATACAAGAAAGCAAAGACGGCAATGGACGACGAGCCGATAAACAAGCCGGCGCTGCCGCTTCGCGTGGGAATCGTGGGCGAATATTTCACCGTTATGGACAAATACAGCAATCTGGACCTTGAAAACAAGCTTTGCCGGATGGGCGTTGAGGTACACCGCTTCATGAATGTGACAAATTATAATTTCGGGTCAAGCGAGCCGAAGCTTTTTGTCACGGCTAAGCAGTATATGAGATTTTCGATGGGACCGACCTCGGCGACAAATGTTAAGACTGCCGAAAATTACGCTAAGCTCGGCTATGACGGGATTATTCACGTCAAAAGCTTCGGCTGCACGCCCGAGGTTGATATTATGCCGATTCTCTCGCGAATCTCCTCGGAATATCACATACCGATACTGTATCTGAGCTACGACACGCAGACCTCGGACACGGGGCTTGATACTCGCCTTGAGGCGTTTTACGACATGATCTCACTTAAGAAAAAGGTGCTGAAGGGATAAAAGAGCAAGGAAAGGCGGACTGAATGAAAAAAGCATACATAGGGATAGACATAGGCTCGATTTCAACGAAGGGTGTAATAATCGACGGCGAGCGAAACATAATCGCCTCGGCGTATCTCTGGACGGAGGGCGATCCCGTCGGCGCGGTGCGCCGCCTTTTGTCGGAGCTGAAAAATCAGTTTGACGCGGATGAATACACTGTCGTCGCGTCGGGTACGACGGGAAGCGCGCGCCGTCTTATCGGCGCTATGATTGGCGCTACAATTGTTAAAAACGAGATAACGGCGCACGCGGTCGGAACGACGTCGATTCACCCCGACGTGAGAACGATTCTCGAAATAGGCGGGCAGGATTCAAAGATTATACTCGTCGAGAACGGAATTGCCGTCGATTACGCGATGAATACGCTCTGCGCTGCGGGAACGGGGGCGTTCCTTTCAAGTCAGGCGCACCGCCTCGGCGTCGAGGTCGAGGAATTTGGAGAAATTGCGAAAAAATCAAAGCATCCGACGCCGATTGCGGCGCGCTGCACCGTTTTCGCAGAGTCAGACCTTGTGCATAAAATTCAGATGGGGCATTCGCGCGAGGACATTATCGCGGGGCTTTGCCGCGCGGTCGCGTCCAATTATCTCAACAACGTGGCGAAGGGGAAGAAAATCGTCTCGCCCGTCGTATTTCAGGGCGGCGTGAGCAAAAATTCGGGCGTGGTGCGCGCATTTTCGGAATATCTCGGGGTTCCCGTGAGGGTTGACGAAAACGGGCATCTCATGGGCGCGTTCGGCGCGGCTATACTTTCGATGGAATCAAAGCGCGAGACGCCGTTTTCATTTGATGTCGCCGATATGGATTTTGTCACGCGCGAGGTCAACTGCGGCAAATGCTCGAACAACTGCGAGATAATCTGCGTTTCCCGCAACGGGACCTTAATCGATTCGTGGGGCAACCGCTGCGAGCGCGGAGATATACGCTCGCGCGTGAATAAGTAAAAAAACGCGGGGAATTTCCCCGCGTTTTACGCGAATAAATATATAAAACGGCTTTCATTCGAGCCTGAATTTCTCGGCGAACTTTGGAAATGTCGGCTTGACATTGAGCGTTTTCTCGAACACACGCCCGAAAAAGGTTATCAAAAGCCCGTTGAAGCACGTTATTATGACCGTTCCGACGCCGACCCCGACAATCCCGTGAAAGAGGAGAAAAGAGAGGGCGAGCGATACGGCAAGGCACGTAAAATCAAACGCGATTTTGAATTTGCCGCGGTCAATCCCGAAGTGAGCGGATACTCCCTTGACGAAAAAATCGTAAACCTGCGGATAAAGATATGTCCCGAAAAAGAGCGCAATCGAAAACGATGTCACCACCATTCCGAGCGCGAAATACAAAATATTCAGCGCGGTCGGCAGTGTTCCGGGGGTCGTTACGTCGGGATTGAAGTGCGGGATAAGCCGCCACATATCGAGAATAAACCCGTAAATTACGCCGGTTATAAAGGAGCTGAAATAGACGAGCTTGACGCGCCCCATGAGAACGCAGAACAAAACGAAAAGCGCGCCCTGCACGATGTACTCGCATTGTCCGAACGTAATCCACGAAACGACCTCGGACAGCTTAAGCCATATAATGTACGCGGGCGCGACAATCATCGAAACGCCCAGCCCGCTCGCTGCCGTCATGGCGACGGCGAGCGACAGCGTTAAGAGCGAAAAGACATACACCGCCTCTGCGGAAACGGTGATTTTTCCCTTATCGGACTTCATAAATCAGACGTCTATCGTTTCAAGAGTTTCCTTAAGGCGGGCTGCGCTTTGACGGAGCGCGGCAAGCTCAGAGTCGCTCCACTCCTCGACTATGCGCTGCGAAACGCCGTTTGAGCCTATGACGGACGGGACGCTGAGCGCCACTCCCGATATTCCGTATTCGCCGCGAAGAACGGACGAAACGGACGCGACCGTAACCTTTTGCCCGAGAACAGTATCGGCGAGATAGCAGGTGCACGTTCCGATGCCGTAATGCGTCTTGCCCTTGCCGTTTATTATAGTCGAGCCCATCGTCGTGACCGTCGTCTTGATTTCGTTTTTCTTTTCGTCGTTCCAGAGAATGCCGCTGACCTCGCAGAATTTTTCAATCGGAACGCCGCAGACGGTAAAGCGGCTCCAGACGGGAATCTGCGAATCCCCGTGCTCGCCGACGATGCTGCCCTTGATGAGCGGCGTCGGGACGTTCAGGTAATCCGAAAGCGTGCGAATCATGCGCGAGGTATCGAGCAGGCACCCCGTGCCGAATACCTGACCGTTCGGAAGTCCCATTATCTTGTCGGTATATGCCGTGAGGACATCGACGGGATTTGAGACGACAAGAATTGTGCCGTGAGTATAATATTTTTGAATATTCGTCAGAACGTCGCGCATAATTGCCGCGTTGTCGCTGACGAGCTGAAGTCTTGTTTCGCCGGGACGGCGGTTGCGTCCCGCAGTTATGATAATGAGATCACAGTCCTTTATGTCGCTGTAGTCGCCTACGTAAACGGGAGCCGTTCCCATATCCGAAATTCCGTGAGGAATGTCGAGAGCCTCGCCCTCCGCCTTTTTTCTGTCAATGTCTATTAAAATAACTTCGCTCGCGGCGTCGCGCACCACCATAGCGTAAGCTATTGTCGAGCCGACGTATCCCGCTCCGATTACAGCCGCCTTGCGCGCGCCGTCGTGAAATCTCGGATCTCTTATTTCCATAAAAATATCTCCTACATCCTCCATGGGGTATCGCTCGTCCGCTTTTGCGGTACGATACATATACATATACACATTATGTGATTATACCAAATTCGGTTTTCGAGGTCAAGAACAAATTTTAAAAACGGCGCCGAAAACCGCAAATTTCGTGAAAAACACAGTAAAATTTGTCGTCTCCGACGCTGCTTTTTGTTTATTTTTCGGAGGGGAAAAATGTGCTTTTACATTGTAAAAAGCTTCTTTGATTTATTTTCCCATCGCGGTTTTCATTGCGAGATAAAGCTCGTCAAATTCGTTATATACCGCGATATCCGGATTTTCACTTGCAATTGCGGGTGTTGTTTTGAAAAGGAATCCCGCGCTGCTTGCCCTCATCATGGAAATATCGTTATAGCTGTCGCCGACGGCTACAGTTTCAAAGCCTATCGACTGAAGTGCGCGGACGGTTGAGAGCTTGGAGTTTTTCACCCGCATTTTATAGCCTGTTATCTCGCCCCCGTCGCCGACAATAAGCGTATTGCAGAAAAGCGTCGGACTTCCGAGTTTTTTTATAAGAGGACCCGCGAACTGCTCAAAGGTGTCGCTTATTATAATCACGGGGCAAAGCTCCGTGAGACGTTCGAGAAATTCCCTCGCGCCGACAAAGGGATCGATTTTTTCTATTACGCTTTTCACCTCGCCGAGCCCCAGCCCGTGTTTTTTTAGTATATCGAGCCTGTAGCGCATGAGCTTATCGTAATCGGGTTCGTCGCGCGTTGTGCGCGAAAGCTCGGGGATTCCGGTTTCCTTTGAAAAAGCTATCCAGATTTCGGGAACGAGGACGCCCTCCATATCAAGACATGATATATACATGATAACCTCCTATATTTTTTATTTTTAGCCCCTTGAGATTTTGCTCATTTCATGGTATTATAAAGCATTGCAGAATGAATCATAGATTCATTCTGCAAGCCTATGAATATTTTTTCCAATCACAGATTGAAAAAAATATTCACGGTACAGTGCTTACAGTGAAGCGATTACGTTGCAGTGCGAAGCGTTTGCACAGCGATAAATTTTGAATATAAACTGAGAAAAGGAGCTTTATTATGAACGACGAAAAATACATGAAATGTGCCATTGAAGAGGCACAGCTCGCCGTAGCGACAGGGGACATTCCCGTCGGCGCCGTGATTGTGTGCGGCGGAAAGATAATCGCGCGCGGACACAACACACGCGAGGCTGTCGGCTGCGCCGACGGTCACGCCGAGCTGACCGCCATACGCGAGGCTTCCAAAAAGCTCGGCGGATGGCGGCTTGCGGGATGCACGATTTATGTGACGCTTGAGCCCTGCACGATGTGCGCGGGCGCCATTTTGGAGAGCCGGATTGAGCGCGTCGTTTTCGGCGCGAAGGATCCGACTGCGGGCGCGTTCGGCAGCGTTCTGAATGTCAATTCCTATCCGCTCGGAAAAAGACCGAGCGTCTCACACGGCGTGCTTGAGAGCGAATGCTCCGAGCTTCTGCGCGATTTTTTTGCAAAGATGCGCGCCTCAAAGCCGCAGAGCTGACGCGGATCAGACCTCGATAAGCTCGTAATCGCGCGTTCCGATTCCAAGTATCTCGGCTGTATCGAGAATGTGAACGCCGTGGCGGGATTCCATCCGCTCGATAAGATGCTTTTTCCCGGGATCGTCCGACCCATATACGAGGTCAACGCACGCCGAATCGAGCGCTACGGGGTCGAGGGATGAAAGTATTCCGACATCCCCCATTTTGGGGTCTTCAGCGACGGCGCAGCAGTCGCAGTCAACAGACATATTCTTCATGATATTGACGAAAATCATTTTCCCGCCGAAAAACTCGGTGACGGTTCCCGCCGCCTCAGCCATCGATTCGAGAAAATCGTCCTGTTTCGCGCGCCAGATTTTCTTTTCGTCGCCCGCTCCGTGAATTACGGCTTTGCCGTGCGATGAGGCGATTCCTATTGAAATATTTTTCAGCGCGCCGCCGAAGCCTCCCATCGGGTGACCCTTGAAGTGCGAAAGCACGAGCATTGAGTCGTATTTTTTAAGATTTTTGCCGACGTAATTATATTTGAGGTGAACTCCGTTTTCGACAGGAAGCGGAATGTCGCCGTCGGCGTCCATTATATCGACGGGAGCGATTTTCGTCCAGCCGTGCTTTTCCATCGTGCGCATATGCTTTTCCGTCGTGTCGCGCTCGCCGCCGTATGCGGTATTGCACTCGACAACCGTTCCGCCGACAGCGCTGACTGCTGCCGACATAAATTCGGGGCGCAGAAAATTCTGATTTCCGACCTCGCCCGAATGAAGCTTGACGGCGACGTTTCCCGTAAGCACACCGCCCGTCTCGTTCATCATACGAACCACAGCCTCTGGCGTGATTTCGCGCGTAAAGTATACCTTTGATTTTTCCATGAAATCCTCCATACATAAAAGCGATGTATTTGACGTATTTAATATACCACAGAAAAATCTGATTGTCAATACGAAATAAAATCGGATAAGAGGTAACGTAATACAGCCGTCCGCATTCTATTGCGGGCGGCTGTACCGTTATTATTATCCGTTTTCAAGCTCGTCGGTGCGTATGCGTCTTATTCTCGTGCGGTCAAGGCACCCCTCATCTGCCCTCGCATTCCCCGCGCAGTACGAAAGGAAAAGCAGACCGTCCCGCTCGTATATCGCCGTGTAACAGTATCCCGCGTCCTCGTCCGTTTCGAGCGCATAAGGATAGCTCCATGACGCGCCGTCGTCGGAGCTCAGAGAGTAAACGAGAGGAAATCTGCCGCCCGTCGCGGGATTAAAGCGGCGGGTCTGGTACGTGGGAATCGGATTCCACACGGCGAAAAGCTTTCCGCTTGACAGCCGCTTCATGGAAAGGGGAGAGAGGGGAGCGGTAAATCGCGTCGGGACGGGCGCCGTCCAGCTTCTGCCTCTGTCATGGGAATAGGAAATGTAGTGGCAGCCGAGAGATGTGCGGGCAAAGCAGCCGAGTACGCCGTTTTTGTATTCGATAATTCCCGGCTCCTGAAATCCGCCGTCCGCATGGGGAATATTGAGCGAGACGCACATATCCGCCTCGCGCCATGTGTCACCGTCGTCGTCCGAATAAAAGAAGCTGCCGACGGCGGGTCCGTAGCGGACTACATCTCCGCGGTCGTTCACCGTGATGGGATGCTCCGCTGTCGGAAGAATGATTCGACCGTCCGAAAGCCTGACGGCGCGGTCGTTATTGATAACATAAAATGCCTTCCGCTCTATGCAGTATTTCGCGTCCGACCAGCTTTTGCCCTCGTCCTGCGAGCGGCGCAGCACGACTCTCATGTCAGTCCAGCTTTTCCTGACGAGATAGAAAAGCCCGACATCCCCGTTTTTCATGCGCATAAGCGAGAGGCTCATCACGTTCATGGCGCCGTGCTCCTTTGCAGAAACGACGGCTTCGGGCGATGTCCATGTGTTCCCGTTGTCGTGCGAGACGATTTTCACGATGTCGGCGTCCGCGTAATCGGCGCCGTACTCTCCGTGAAATTCGCTGTACATGAAGAGCAGCCCGCCGTCCGCGAGCGAAATGAACGCGCCCTCGCTGTTGCGCGGATTGTTCTCCCTTGGCGGAATGTCGAGAAGAATTTCTCCCTTTGACATAATGACTTCCTTTCAAAAACATATTTTTTCGCCGCTTTGCAGTCCTCTCTGCGATACCGGAAAGGAGAGCGCGGATTATTTTTTCGTGCGCTGCTGCCGCCGCTCCCTTGAAATCAGGCAAAGCGCCGCCGCGGTGACTGAAATAATCACCGTGCCGACGGCAAAAAGCGCCGCGATTCTGCCGATGCCGTCATCCTCATTCTCATCGCTCACCCCGCCCAAGGGTGTCGTTTCCGTTTGTATGTCGGTTTCCGTCGGAGAGATGAGGCTTTCGTTTGACCCCGACGAGGCGTCCGCCGGCATTTCCAAGCGCTTATTTTCAAGTATGCGGTGGGAATTTTGTCTGTTTTGAGCCGCCTCGGCTTCCCCGTAGGTTATAAGATTTTCAAAAAAATCGTTTTTTTCAACATCGGGACCTACCGTTGAACGGTAAAGACCGTAAAGGCACGGGCTGTAATATTCTATCTCGCTCGCTTTTGTAATCGCCGTTCCCTTTCCGTTAATCCAGCCGTTAAACCATGTCCACTGCTGTGAGACATGGCACGGAAATCCGAGCTTCTGCGTCACCTCAAAGGGCGTCATGCCGCCAAGCTCCTCCATAGGAGTATCCCAGTCCATTACTATCTGATTTTCCTCGTACAGGTGAAAATATGCTTTCGGCACATCCCATACGCCGTATTCATCGGCTGAATCCGGAAAATATGAGGCGTCGTTTGAAGCTTCAAGCGCCGCCGCCACACAGTCGGCGTACACCATGTGCTGCCCGTGACCGTATTCGCCGTCGAAATCGTGCGCCACAATCACAAGCGGCTTGAAGCGGCGGATTTGCTCGACGCAAAATTCGATAATATCGTCCCTTGAAACGCCCTGCGTTTCAAAAACACTGTACGTCTTCTCAATTGAGTCATAGAGAAAATCGGAGAAGCTGCCGAATACGGGATATATGGTGCAGCCGACAGCCCAAAGACCGTTCAGCATTTCATGCACGCGGCTGTCCGAGTTGTTGCGGTGATTTGTTAAATAAACGACCTGCACGCGATAGCCAAGAGCGTTTGCGTAATAGGGAAGGATTCCGGCGAAGAAAAGCTGCTCGTCGTCGCCGTGCGTGGAAAAAAGAATCATGTCAGCTCCTCCTTCTGCGGGAAGCTCCCACTGCTGCACGTAATCGGGCGCGTCCCCAAGAGTGAATATATACATCTCATTTATCGCCACAGCTCCGCTGTCCCATGAAACGGTGACGGACGAGGGCGCGTGACCGAATAAATCCGCAAGGTCGATAAAATCATGGAGAAAGGAGCCCTGTCCCACAGATTTTGTTATTCCCGTGTCGTTGTCGGTTACGGTGTATACGCCGTATTCGCTGTAGTAGATAAAATAAAGCGAGCCGATGCCGCCCGAGTATTCCACGGTCAGGCAGGCGCTGCCTTCCGACGAATATCCCGTGAGCAGATCCCCGTCGCAAAGAAAGCTCAAGTCGTCAAATCCCGAGGCGTCCGTCACCGCGTCTGAAACGGAAATTTCCGACGCCGTCCCCGTCTTTTTCACATTTTCGCCGACCTCGGGCGTTCCCTCACAGCTCACCGGCAAAAAAGCGAAAAGCACGGAAACGCATAGAGCGACTAAAGCGGCGGATGATAATGCGATAAAAAAACGTCGTATCATGAAAAAGCGCCTCCCGTTCCGATTTTTATTGTCAAATGAGCGCCGACATTCGCGCCGCACGCATTGATTCAAGTCTGTCTTTGCCTATTTTACTATATATTCCGAGGGATTTCAATCCCTGCGGCGCGTCTTTTTTCGATTTTTCCGTTAATTTTGCGGCGGGCGGCTGCGGCATCGTCAAAATACGTGCGTTTTGCCATAAAATGTCGCAAATTGTCGAATCGGATATAATCGCGCGCGAAGGCAAAAAATTTTTGTTGAAATTTGCGGTCGAAAAAATTGAATTTGCCGTTGACAAAAGCGCTCGCGTGTGATAAAATTTATTTGCAGGCGACAAAGGGGTCGCGAACGCAGAACGCATGGTGCGTTTATGTTCGCGTCCCGTTTTTCTTGCGTTGATTCAAAATCATTTTTGTAAAAGAGGAGATTTCTGATGAGTTCTGCTGCGGAAATTTATTCGTCGATGGTGTTTGACGATGTTGCGATGGAGGCGCGTCTCCCCAAAGAGACATATAAGGCGCTTCAGAATACCATCAAAAAGGGTATGCCGCTCGATCCCGGCGTCGCGAACGTCGTCGCGAACGCAATGAAGGATTGGGCAATCGAAAAGGGCGTTACGCATTTTACGCATTGGTTTCAGCCGCTGACGGGCGTTACTGCCGAAAAGCACGATTCCTTCGGTCAGCGCAAGGATAACGGCAAGATTATAGAGCAGTTCTCGGGCAAGGAGCTTATTCAGGGCGAGCCTGATGCGTCATCGTTCCCGTCGGGCGGACTTCGCGCTACGTTTGAAGCGCGCGGATATACCGCTTGGGATGCGACGTCATACGCATTTATAAAGGACGGAATACTCTGCATTCCGACTGTATTCTGCTCATACGGAGGAGAGGCGCTTGACCAGAAAACGTCGATTCTTCGCTCGATGGAGGCGCTCAACCGCCAGTCACTGCGCATTCTGAAGCTTTTCGGAAATACGACGACAACGTCCGTTATGTCGAATGTGGGACCCGAGCAGGAATATTTCCTCGTCAAAAAGGAGCATTACGACGCGCGCCCCGACCTCATTTATACGGGAAGAACGCTTTTCGGAGCGAGATCTCCCAAGGGGCAGGAGCTTGACGACCACTACTTCGGCACGATAAAGGCGCAGGTGCTTGACTTCATGAAGGAGGTCAATGAGGAGCTTTGGAAGCTCGGCGTGCTTGCGAAAACGGAGCATAACGAGGTCGCTCCCGCGCAGCATGAGCTTGCGACGGTCTACACGACGACGAACATAGCGGCGGATCACAACCAGCTCGTCATGGAGACGCTCAAGAAGGTGGCTAAGCGCCACGGGCTTGTGTGCCTGCTTCATGAGAAGCCCTTTGCGGGCGTAAACGGCTCGGGCAAGCACAACAACTGGTCGATAAGCACGGACGACGGCATCAACCTTTTGGCTCCCGGAAAGACGCCCTACGAGAACGCACAGTTCCTGCTCTTCCTCGTCGCGACGATAAAGGCAGTGGACGAATATCAGGACCTTCTTCGTATGTCGGTTGCAACTGCCGGCAACGATCACAGGCTCGGCGCGAACGAGGCGCCTCCCGCGATAATCTCCGTATTCCTCGGCGATGAGCTGAACGGAATACTTGAGGCTATCGAGACGGATACAAAATATGTGTCAAAGAAAAGCGTACCGCTTAAAATCGGCGTTGACACGCTCCCTGAATTTTCACAGGATACGACGGACAGAAACAGAACGTCACCGTTCGCTTTCACGGGCAACAAATTTGAGTTCCGTATGCTCGGCTCGGCATCGTCAATTTCATGCGCGAACACGGTTCTCAATACTATAGTAGCAGAGGAGCTTCGCATCTTCGCTGACGAGCTTGAGGCTGCCGACGACTTTGAATCAACGCTTCACGCCATTATCAAGCGCACGATAGTTGAGCATAAGCGCATTATATTCAACGGCGACGGATATGAGGAATCGTGGGTGAAGGAAGCGGAGGCTCGCGGACTTTACAATCTCAAGGCGACGCCCGATGCGTTCCATCATCTGCTTGACAAAAAGAACGTAGAGCTTTTTGAAAGACATAAGGTTTATTCGACAACTGAGCTTAAATCGCGTCACGACGTTTTCCTCGGAAACTACAGCAATGTGGTTCACATTGAGGCGCTCACGATGACGGATATGGTGAGACGCGACATTCTTCCCGCGGCGAGCAAATTCGCAGGAGAGCTTGCGGAGAGGATGACGAAGGAAAGCGAGGTGCTCGATATTCCGTATCCGAACCGCTGTCCTTACGAAAACGAGACTCTCAAATTCCTGAACGCGAATATGACGGCTGCATATGAGGCTGTCAAAAAGCTTGAGGCTGACATTGCCGCATCAAAGTCGATAACGGATGTCGAGGAGCTTGCATATTATTACAAGGACACGGTTATTCCCGATATGACGGCTCTGCGCGTCCCGGTCGATGAGATGGAGACTGTCGTGCCGTCGAATGAATGGCCTTATCCGTCATACGGCGAGATACTCTACGGAGTAAGATAAGCGGCTGTGCTTCTTTTTGGAGTATAGCGTAAAACTCAATAATTATCCGGCACAATGGCGTGCGCTTTCAATGAGAGCAGGCATAAGTGCCGGATTTTTATATTTCAATAAAGTTTCCATATGGGGAGGAAATCATTATGGAAGAAATTCTCGAACAGGTTGAAAGTCTTGCGACTGAAACAGGCTTCGCCATCTGGTTTTTGATTGGCGCGGCGCTCGTATTCTTTATGCAGGCGGGCTTTGCAATGGTGGAGGCTGGTTTCACGCGCGCGAAAAACGCGGGAAACATACTCATGAAGAATCTGATGGACTTTTGTATAGGTACTGTCTGCTTCATGATTATAGGCTTCTCTCTGATGATGTCCGAAAACTATCTTTTCGGATTCATCGGCGTGCCGAATATGCAGATATTCACCGATTTCGGCTCGTTCATCGAATCGAATGCGTCAAGCTTCGTATTCAATCTCGTTTTCTGCGCGACGGCGGCGACAATTGTGTCGGGAGCTATGGCGGAGAGAACAAAGTTCATTTCGTACTGCATTTATTCCGCGGTAATCTCGCTCGTGATTTACCCGATTGAGGCGGGATGGATCTGGAACGGCGACAACGGCTGGCTCACGGTCATGGGATTTCACGATTACGCCGGCTCCTGCGCGATACACATGGTCGGCGGAATATGCGCCCTCATCGGTGCTATTATGCTCGGACCGCGTATCGGAAAGTACACTAAGGACAAGGACGGCAAAATCAAATCGCACGCCATTCTCGGTCACAATATCACAATAGGCGCGCTCGGCTGCTTCATTCTCTGGTTTGGCTGGTACGGCTTCAACGGTGCCGCTGCGACAAGCGTGACGGAGCTTGGCTCCATATTCCTCACCACGACGATAGCGCCCGCTGTCGCGACGGTGACGGCGCTCATATTCACATGGGTGAAAAACGGCAAGCCCGATGTTTCGATGTGCTTTAACGCATCCCTTGCTGGACTTGTGGGAATCACGGCAGGATGCGATGCGCTCGACGCGCTCGGTGCGACAATTGTCGGCATTGTTTCGGGAATACTTGTTGTTCTGACAATTGAGATTCTTGACACAAAGCTTCACATTGACGACCCTGTGGGAGCTGTCGGAGTTCACTGCGTCAACGGAATCTGGGGGACGCTCGCAGTCGGACTTCTTGCAAATCCCGACGCACCCGCCGGACTTTCGGGACTTCTCTATACGGGAAGCTTCACGCAGCTCGGAATTCAGGCTCTCGGTGTTGTTGCCGTCGGCGCATGGGCTGCAGTGCTTATCACAATTACATTTACGATAATCAAAAAGACGATAGGACTTCGCGTAGCGCCTGAGGAGGAGATAGAGGGACTTGATCCGACGGAGCACGGACTTCCGACAGCATATGCCGGCTTCATGCTCATGCCCGAGACAATTGCGGTCGATGAGGTTGAGGTTCCCGCAGTTACGGGAGATGTTCCTGCGGCGGAGGCTGTCGAGGTCAGGGAAATGCCGAGGGCGGCAGCCGCGGTATCATCCTCTGCTGACGGGGTGAAGTTCACGAAAATTGAGATTGTCTGCCGTGAGGCGAAGCTCGAGGAGCTTAAAAACGCGATGATAAACATCGGTATTACGGGAATGACGGTATCGCACGTTATGGGATGCGGACTGCAGAAGGGGCGTCCCGAATATTACCGCGGCGTTGTCGTCGAAGCTACGCTTTTGCCGAAGATTCAGGTTGACATCGTTGTTTCAAAGGTTCCCGTCGCGACAGTTATCGAGACGGCAAAGCGGGTGCTTTACACGGGTCATATCGGCGACGGAAAGATATTCGTCTATGACGTTGAAAACGTCGTGAAGGTCAGAACGGGCGAGGAAGGCTACGCTGCGCTTCAGGACGTAGAATAAATGCAAGGGGGAATTATATAGTCAAGCCCTGAAAGGCAAATCCTTCGGGATTACTATATAAAGCATGATAAAAAACGCTCTTTTTCGGGGGAGAATGTTTCATGGGGGTGAAAACGGATTCTCCCCCGAGGGAGGGCGGAAAATAAAAAAGCTATGACCGGGAGAAGTAATCGGACGGGAACGCACAAAGCGAGCGCGGGAGGGTGAGAGCCGCACGGACGACCGCCGGCGAATAACACCCGCGAGCCGCAATCCGAAAAGGGATGTTCCTCAGTAGGTGAGACGTGAGCCGCGCGTTAAGCGGCAGGGCTTATATTGAGCCGCAGAGAACAAAATTAGGTGGCACCACGGGAGCACACTCGTCCTAATGATTTGTGTTTATTATCGCACGTCAGAGGGAGGAGTTTTTTATGTGCTCGATAATGGGATATGAAGGCTCGGCGGTTCCGACCGAGGATTTTATAAAGGGATTTGACGAAACAAAGTCGCGGGGACCCGATATGTCGCGTGTGGTCGATACGGGCGGCGGAATTATGGCGTTTCACCGCCTCGCGATAATGGGGCTTGACGAGACGGGAATGCAGCCGTTTCGGTTCGGAGGACTGTACCTCGTTTGTAACGGCGAGCTATACGGCTTCCGCAAAACAAAGCGCGAGCTGGAGGCAAAGGGATATACGTTTGTATCCGATTCGGACTGCGAGCTTATTCTTCCGCTCTTTTGCGAATACGGCTTTGATATGTTTTCAATGCTCGACGCGGAGTTCGCGATGATAATATACGACTCCGAAAAAAAGCGCATAGTAGCGGCGCGCGATCCCTTCGGCATCCGTCCGCTTTACTACGGATATGACCGAGAAGGCGAGATTGTATTTGCAAGCGAGCCGAAAAATCTCGTGCCGATATGCAAGGGAATTATGCCGTTTCCGCCGGGACATTACTACGCCGACGGGAAATTTATCTGCTACCGCGATATAAGCACGCCGCGCGCGAAATCGGACGACGGCGTTGAGGAGGCTTCGGCTAAAATTCACGATCTTCTCATATCCGCCGTCGAAAAGCGCCTTGATTCCGATTCGCCTGTCGGATTTCTGCTTTCTGGCGGTCTTGATTCATCTCTCGTGTGCGCCATCGCGGCGAAGCATTCGCAAAAGCCGATAAAGACGTTCGCAATCGGGATGTCAAAGGACGCGATAGACCTTCGCTACGCGAAGGAGGTTGCCGACTATATAGGCTCGGAGCATACGGAGGTGATTATAACGGAGCGAGACGCGATTGAAGCGCTGCCGGATGTGGTGAAACTTCTCGGCACGTTCGACATAACGACGATTCGCGCCTCCGTCGGAATGTATCTCGTCTGCAAATATATACATGAGAATACGGATTTGCGCGTGATTCTGACAGGTGAGATTTCGGATGAGCTTTTCGGGTATAAATACACGGATTTCGCGCCGTCTCCCGAGGAATTTCAGCGGGAGGCTGAAAAGCGTGTGCGCGAGCTTCATATGTACGACGTTCTGCGCGCCGACAGGTGCATATCGGTAAACTCGCTTGAGGCGAGGGTTCCTTTCGGCGACCTTGCATTTGCCGAATATGTGATGTCGCTCGACCCGAAAATCAAAATGAACGTATACGGCAAGGGAAAATACCTTCTGCGCCACGCATTCGAGGGTGATTTGCTCCCGCGCGATATTCTAATGCGCGAAAAGGCGGCGTTTTCGGACGCGGTCGGACATTCGATGGTTGACTGCATCAAACGCTACGCCGAGGAATATTATACGGACGCCGAATTTGAAGAAAAGCGAGCGGCTTACGATTATTCCGCGCCCTTTACAAAGGAATCGCTCCTTTATCGCGAGCTGTTCGAGCGCTTTTACCCGAACTGCGCGCGCATGATTGCGGGATTCTGGATGCCAAACAGGACGTGGGAAGGGTGCGATGTCGATGACCCGTCGGCACGTGTGCTTTCAAACTACGGCGACAGCGGCAAGTGATAAAGTCGGGTCGGTAATTTGATTTTTGTGTTTGCGGTTTTGCGCCCAGTATGGTATAATAACATTGAGCGACGAAGCGCAGCTTCGTCACTCAAGTTAGATGAATATTTTACGCAAATCTATGATTCGCGTAAAATATTCACGGCATAGCGCTATATTTTATGTTATAATAGGACATTGAGAAATGGGCGTAGCCCATTTCTCAAGTCTGTCAAATAATTTTGTCCCGTCACGGACAAGACAAAATTATTTGCGTTGCAGCGCTTATATGCTGCAATATACAAAATTTTTTTCCGAGGAATATTTTATGCCGAAAAACACAATAATTTTTATTGACAGCGGCGACACTCTCATCGACGAATCGACGCAGATTTACGACGAGCGAGGTGTCGTCACCGACGCCGAATTTTTTCCCGAGGCGAAAGAGACGCTTCTGCGGCTTTGCCGCGAGGGCTTCCGCATAGCGCTCGTCGCCGACGGAAAGAACGAATCGTTTCACCGCGTTTATGAGCGTCACGGACTTGACGGATGCTTTGAAACGTGGACGATTTCCGAAGAGGTCGGCAAGGAAAAGCCCGCAGCCGAAATGTTTTCCGACGCCATGAAGAAAATGCGCCTGACAGACGACGACAAGAGCCGCGTTGTCATGATCGGAAACAATCTGAAAAAGGATGTCGCGGGCGCGAATCGTTTCGGAATAACATCAATCTGGCTCGACATTTCGCCGCGTTATTTTCACACGTTTGAAAATGAGGACATGGTTCCGCGCCACACCGTCAGGCAGTACGGCGAGCTTCTCTCACTGATATACCGGATTGAGGAGAGTCAGAATTTACTTTAAGGAGGCATTTGCATGAAGATACTTTTTTACGACACGAAGAGCTACGACGAGGAATTTTTCACCGCCGCGCTTGAGGGCTTTGAGAATATCGAGATTGATTTCCTTAAAACAGACCTCACGCCAAAAACGGCGCCTCTTTCCGAAGGATTTGACGCTGTATGCGCCTTTGTAAGCTCCGACGTGGGCAGAAAAACGCTTCGTGCGCTTCATGACCGCGGAGTGGGGCTTCTTCTCATGCGCTGCGCGGGCTTCAACAACGTCGATATTGAGGCGGCAAAGGAATACGGAGTGCGCGTCATGTGCGTGCCGGGGTATTCGCCCGAGGCGGTCGCGGAGCACGCGATGGCGCTCGCGCTTGCGGCAAATCGCAGGCTTTATAAATCGTACAACAAGGTTCGCGAGAACGATTTCAGCTTAGTCGGGCTTATGGGCGTGAATTTTTACGGCAAGACGGCGGGAATTATAGGCACGGGCAAAATAGGCGCGGCGATGTGCCGGATTTGCCGCGGCTTCGGGATGAAAATCATCGCTTACGACGTGTATCAGAATCCCGCGCTTTCGGATTTTGTGACGTATGTCTCACTCGACGAGCTGCTTTCTGAATCAGACCTCATATCGATTCACTGTCCGCTCATGGATTCGACGTATCACATGATAAATATCGACTCGATAAAGAAAATGAAGGACGGCGTGATTTTAGTCAATACGTCGCGCGGCGGTCTTGTAAAGACGAACGATTTGATTGAGGGAATACGGCTTCACAAATTCGCCGGCGTGGGGCTTGACGTATACGAGGAGGAGACGAAAAACGTATTTGAAGACCGCTCTGACGAAATTCTCGAAAATTCGACGACGGCGCGTCTGCTTTCGTTCCCGAACGTCATGATAACGTCTCATCAGGGATTTTTCACGCGCGAGGCAATGCGCGCCATAGCGGACACGACGCTCAGAAACGCAGTCGATTTCATGAACGGCGTGCCGTCAAAAAATGATGTCAAATAAGCGAAAAAGCGTGTAAAACGGAATTGAAACGCCGCGGCGGCGCAAAAAAGTACGGAATTCATGCGCGCGTCATGCCGTGCAAATGAAAGTTTACAGTATTGTTTCATTTGAGCTTTGATTAGGCAATTGACAAAACGCCCTTTTATGATGTACAATAATAAAAAATCATTAGGAGGCGTGCTTTTATGAAAAAGTATGTTGCGGAATTTATCGGAACAGCGGTGCTTGTTATCTTCGGATGCGGAACCGCAATGACTGTCGGCTGCGACAGCGGAGCCGGCTCGGGCTACATTCTTACCGCGCTCGCGTTCGGACTTTCAATCGTCGCGATGGCGTACAGCATCGGGAACGTGTCGGGCTGTCACGTCAATCCCGCCGTGTCGCTTTCGATGCTCGTGACGGGCAAAATGACGGCAAAGGATTTTGTCGGCTACGTTGTCTCTCAGGTGCTCGGAGCGCTCGCAGGCACGGCGATTCTCGCCATCATCTGGAACATCAGCGGAATCGCGGACGCGACGTCGTCTTACGGCTCAAATTCAACGTCTGGCGTGAACGACAGCATTGTCGCGGCGCTTTTAGTTGAAATCGTGCTGACGTTTGTGTTCGTATTAGTCATTCACGGCGTAACGAGCAAGACAGAAAACAGCGCCGTGTCGGGAATTGTCATCGGCTTGACGCTCACGTTCGTACATATTCTCGGAATCGGTCTTACGGGAACATCCGTAAATCCCGCGCGCAGCCTCGCGCCTGCAATCGCCGCGGTATTCTCGGGCAACACCACACCGATTTCTGAGGTCTGGATTTTCATCGTCGCGCCTCTTATCGGCGGCGCGCTCGCGGGCATAGCCTATAAGGCGCTCGCAGAGGTCAAGGTTAAGGAGCCGATTGTACATCACAAGAAAAAATGAGCTGCATTTAAAAAAGCCGCGCCACAGGGGCGCGGCTTTTTTATTTGACGGAATTTTTATTTCATTCCGCCACGTTTTTGAACTGGCTTTCGTAAAGCTCGGCGTATGCGCCGCCCAAATCAAGCAGGCTTTCATGCGTTCCCGTTTCGATAATCTTTCCGTCGCGCATGACGAGAATCAAATCGGCGGATTTGACGGTTGAGAGCCTGTGCGCAACAATAAAGCTCGTTTTGCCAACCATCATTTTTGCGAACGAATCCTGAACCTCAAGCTCAGTGCGCGTATCAATTGAGGAGGTCGCCTCGTCGAGTATGAGCATTGGCGGGGACGCGAGCATCACGCGCGAAATGCAGAGAAGCTGGCGCTGCCCCTGTGAAAGACCGCCTCCGCCCTCACCGAGCACTGTGTCAAGCCCTTCGGGCAGACGCCGTATAAATTCCTCCGCGTGCGAGGTGACGGCTGCCGCCATAATTTCCTCGTCTGTCGCATCGGGCTTTCCCATCGCGATATTTTCGCGCACCGTCGCGTTTCGTATCCACGTGTCCTGAAGCACCATTCCGTATGACGAGCGCAGACTTTTCCGCGTCACCTTGCGTATGTCGTGACCGTCAACGGAAATTTTTCCGCTGTCAACGTCGTAAAAGCGCATAAGCAGATTTATAAGCGTCGTTTTGCCGCAGCCCGTAGGACCCACAATCGCAATTCTGCGTCCGTGCATTACGTCAAGATTGAAATTCTTGATAAGCTCGCGGTCGGGCGAATACGAAAACGATACGTTTTCCGCCGTCACGCGCCCGGAAACGCTTTCGGGATCAAGCTCGAATTTGCCCTCGTCGTCCTCTTCCTCGTCCGCCTCGATAAGCTCGAAAATTCGCTCCGCACACGCGAGCGCGTTCTGAAGCTCCGTTATGACGCTCGCGATTTCGTTGAACGGCTTTGTATATTGATTCGCGTAGGAAAGGAAAATCGAGAGCGTGCCGACTGTGATAATTCCCGATGATGTTATCGAGAGTATGGCGCCGACGACGCCGACAGCGGCGTATACAATGCTGTTTACGAATCTTGTCGTCGGATTCGTAAGCGCCGAATTGAACGTAGCCTTCTGGGAGGCTGTGCGAAGTCTTTCATCAACCTCACCGAATTTTTCGTTCATGTCGTCCTCGCGCCCGAATGCGCGTATGATTTTCTCGGCGCCCACCGATTCCGATATAAGCGCCGTCTCCTCGCCGCGTATCGCCGATTGCGCGTGAAACATACTGTATGAACGCTTTGCTATGAAGTACGAGACGACGAGCGAGAGCGGCGTGACAAGTACGACGACGAGAGCAATCCATACGTTTACGGCAAACATAAAGCAGAGCGTCCCGATAATCGTGACAATTCCCGAGAAAAGCTGCGAGAATCCGAGAAGCAGCCCGTCGGCGAAGGTGTCAGCGTCGGAAATTATGCGGCTTACCGTGTCGCCGGCGGAGTGCGTGTCGAGATATGAAAGCGGAACGGAGCCGAGCTTTCCAAACGCACGCTCGCGCAGATCGTGAAGAACACTGCACGAAAGCCTGTTGTTGCAAATTGCCGCAAGAAGGCGTGCGGACGCCGTGACGGCAAGGACGATGACCATTTCAAGAGCTATCCTTGCAATCGCGTCAAAATCAACATCTCCCGCCCCTATTATCTCGTCGATTGCGTTTCCCGACAAAATCGGCAAAATGAGCGCGCCGACAGCGCCGATAAGCGCGAATACGCATGACAGAATGAGCAGAATGCGGTGCCGTCCTATATAGTGAAATACGCGGCGAAGGGTCAATGCGGAGCCTTTTTTATCGGAATATTTTGTTTTTTTCATTTCGCGCCCTCCGTTTCGTCTTTTTTGTCCTTACGCTCGAACTGCGAGTAATATATGTTTTCGTAAACGGGACAGCTTTCGATAAGCTCATCATGCGTTCCGACGCCTACAGGCTTTCCGTCGTCGAGAACGACGATTTTGTCGGCGTACCGCACCGAAGCCGCCCTCTGCGAGACGATAAACACTGTCATTTCCGGCGAAAGCCGCGCTATTGCGCCGCGCAGACGCGCGTCGGTCGCAAAGTCGAGAGCCGACGCGGAATCGTCCAAAATGAGAATTTCGGGGTCGCGAACGAGCGCCCGCGCTATTGTAAGCCGCTGACGCTGACCGCCCGAAAGATTGCGTCCGCCCTCGGTAATTTCACTGTCAAGCCCGCCGTCCCGCGCGCTTACAAAATCGAGCGCCTGTGCTGTGCCGAGCGCGTTCATTATTTTCTCGTCTGAAACCTCGTTCTCGCCCGTGCCGACACCGCGTCCGAACGCGATATTTTCGCGTATCGTACCCGAGAAGAGCGGCGCGCTCTGCGATACGACTCCCGTCATGCTGCGCAGGCTTTTTCTGTCGTAATCGCGTATGTCGCGTCCACAGAAAAGCAGCTCGCCCTCCGTCGCGTCGTAATATCGCGGTATCAGATTCACAAGCGTGCTTTTTCCAGAGCCTGTGCCGCCGATTACGCCGACAGTGTCGCCGCGGTTTACGGTGAGATTCACGCCGCAAAGCGCCTCGCTGCCGGCACCCGCGTACTTGATTCCGACATCGCGAAATTCAAGTATGGGAGAGGATTTGTCGGCTTCCCTCGCGTCAAGCACCCCCGTTTCCTCCTCGCTTTCTGTTGAAAGCGCGTCCGTTATGCGCGACGCCGACGCAAGAGATTTCGATATTGTGATAATGAGATTCGCGAGCTTCAGAAGCTCTGTCAGAATCTGCGACATATAATTGACGAGCGCAACAAGCTCTCCCTGCGTAATCGCGCCGTCATAGACGCGAACGGCGCCCGAGCGCAGAAGAATTATCGTCGCGGCGTTCACGATTATGAAGGTCAGAGGATCCATAAGCGCCGAAATTTTGCCGACGAAAAGCTGACGCGATTTAAGCTCGCCGTTTTTAAGGGAAAAGCTTTCGCGCTCGCCATCCTCCATGCAAAACGCCCGTATAACCCTCGCGCCCGTGATGTTTTCGCGCGTCAGCCCGAGAATTTTGTCGAGCGAGGACTGTACCTTGCGGTAAAGAGGCATTGTGATTAGCATAATCGCGAATACGACGAGAGCCAGAGCGGGTACGGTGACGACGAATATAAGCGCAGCTCTCGTGTCAATCGTAAACGCCATTATCACCGCGCCGAAAACGACGAGCGGCGAGCGAAGCACGAGACGAAGCGTGAGATTCATTCCCGAGCCGAGCTGGTTTACGTCGGAGGTGAGGCGCGTTATGAGCGTATCCGTCCCCGATTTGTCAATTTCCGTGTATGAAAGGGTGCCGATGTGAGAAAAAAGCGCCCGACGCACCTCGGATGCGAAGCCCATCGAGGCTTTGGCGGCGAAATACTGCGCCACGATTGTAGCGGAAAGGCTGAATACGGCGACAAGCAAAAGCACCGCTCCCATTTTGAGAATATAGCCCGTGTCGCCGTTCGCGATTCCTACATCAATTATATTAGCCATCAAAAGCGGGACGGTAAGCTCGCAAAGCACCTCAAAAACCTTGAAGAGCGTAAGCGCCGCGTCCTTTTTGTATTTGCCAAGATATTTCCAAATGTTAACCTTTTTCAATCCGCATATTCCTCCGTAAATACCACACAAATCCCCCCTCGCTTTTGGCGAGGGGGAATTTTGCCGGCACCGCGTGCCGGCGGCACTTTGGTGCTTTATTTTATTTCTATCATCGAAGCGTCCCAGATGTCGGGCGCGTCGTAGCCGAGCAGATTTACCATCGTCGCCGCGACGTTTGAAAGACCGAATTTTCCCTCATCGGGCTTCACCGTGTATCTGTCGGCGAATTTGTTGTCGTATATGATGCACGGAACGAGATTGAGCGTGTGCGACGTTTTCGGCTTCGGATTGCCGTCCTTGTCGTGCTTGATTTCGTGCGTTTTCTTATCGCGCTCATACATTTCGTCCGAATTTCCGTGGTCTGCCGTGATGAGCGCGACCCCGCCAAGCTCGTCGATAACGTCAATCAGTCGCTTGAGCTGCAAATCGAGCGCCTCAAGGCTGCATCTTGTCGCCTCGTAATTTCCGGTATGTCCCACCATGTCTCCGTTCGGGAAATTCACGCGGTAATAATCCCACTTGCCCGAGCGCATCGCCTCGATTAAAGCGTCGGTGATTTCCGCGCACTTCATCCACGGACGCTGCTCGAACGGTACGACGTCGGATTTTATCTCGACAAATTCTTCAAGCTCCTCGGAGAATTTGAGCGAGCGGTTGCCGTTCCAGAAATACGTGACGTGACCGTATTTCTGCGTTTCGGAAATCGCGTATGAGCGAACGCCAGTATTTGCGAGATACTCGCCCATGGTGTTCGAGATTTCGGGCGGTGATACGAGATAATTTTTCGGAATGTGCAAATCTCCGTCGTACTGAAGCATTCCGGCGTAGAATACCTTCGGCACCTTTACACGGTCGAATTTGTCAAAGCTCTCGTCTCCCTCAAACGCGCGTGAGATTTCAAGCGCGCGGTCGCCGCGGAAATTGAAGTATATCACAGCGTCGCCGTCGTTTATCGTTCCGACGGGAACGCCGTTTTCGGCGATTACGAATGCGGGAAGGTCCTGGTCGATTACGCCGTATTCCTTGCGGTAGGTTTCGATTGCCTCAGTCGCCGATGCAAACTGCCTGCCCTCGCCCATGACGTGGCATTCCCAGCCGCGCTTTACCATGTCCCAGTTCGCCTCGTATCTGTCCATCGTGATGTTCATTCTTCCGCCGCCCGACGCGATTTTGATGTCAAAATCGTCGGAGCGAAGCTTGCCGATGAAATCCTCAAACGGCGTCACATAATCGAGAGCCGACGTTTCGCCCACATCCCGTCCGTCGAGCAGAATGTGAATTCTCACATGAGGAACGCCGTCCTCCTTTGCGTGTTCAATCATCGCCTTTAAGTGGTCAATGTGCGAATGTACGTTTCCGTCGGAGAAAAGCCCGAGGAAATGAAGCGTCGAGCCGTTCGATTTTACGTCGCCGACGGCGTGCTTCCACGAATCGGACTCGAAAAGCTTTCCCGATGCTATTGAATTTGACACGAGCTTCGCGCCCTGAGCGAATACCTGCCCCGAGCCGAGCGCGTTGTGACCGACCTCGGAATTTCCCATGTCGTCGTCCGAGGGAAGTCCGACGGCGACGCCGTGCGCGCGAAGTGTAACGCACGGATATTCGGACATGAGACGGTCGAGCGTCGGTGTGTACGCCTCGTATACGGCATTGCCCTCAGCTTTAAGTCCAAGCCCCACGCCGTCCATAATGACGGTGAGTACGGGACCGCGATTGCCTTCAAAATAAGAATGCTTAGTAAGCGGCTTCATTGAAAAGTCTCCTTCTTTCCGTAAAAGTGAATTTGGGATTACCGTCAGGGAAGAGAACCGTTCCCATAGAAGATAGGTTTGCTGTATAAAACGAATCCCCGCACGGCTACAATACCATTATAACATAAAGCGCTCGAAACTGCAAATAATTTTATCAAATCGGCGGGACAATTTGAATCCGTGACGCGGGAGTGGATATTTGATAGCCTCCCGATGAAGCTGTGCTTCGGCGGGAAACGACTAAATGCGGCATTAAGCGCTGCACCGCAAATATTTTTGCCGAGTCTGTGACTCGGGAAAAATATTTGATAGCCTTCCGATGAAGCTGTGCTTCGTCGGAAAACGTCTTAAATTGTTTACATTATATCGCAAATAATGCAATTTTGTTTTTTCGCGAATTTACACGAAACCTATTGACACGGAGAAAAATATGCTGTATAATAAGCCTGCTTTAGTCGTTTTTTGCGCGCTCCGTCTCCTTTTCGGACGCCTTGCGCGGCAAATTTTCCGCAAACAACACTACCGATAAGTGAAGCTTTGCTTCACTTATCGGTAGTGGATGAATAT
>JAJQCT010000006.1:33078-98076 GCA_021202555.1 Clostridiales bacterium | reverse complement strand
TCCCAGCTTATTTTTTCTGCTTTTTTTGGTCTCACATCATTGACAAACGAACAAAAAATCGTAATTATCGAAAAAATCCGAAAAAAGCGACCCCCTGCCAAGCGGCAAGGGGCGCTGCTGCCATATTCCGATAAAATTACGCTTTCGCAACTGCGGCTTTCATCTCACGCACGAATTTTTCGACGTGAGGTACGGCATCGCGTCCGTATTCCTTGCACATTTTCACAATAGCCGAGCCGACGATTGCCCCATCGGAAACCGCTGCCATCGCCGCCGCCTGCGCGGGATTTGAAATTCCGAAGCCGACGGCGCACGGAATTTCGGGATTTGCCTCTTTGACAAGCCCCACCATAGCGCCAATGTCGGTTGTTATCTCGCTTCTCACGCCCGTAACGCCGAGAGAGGAGACGCAGTAGACGAAGCCCTCCGCCTCGGCGGCGATTTTCTTTATTCTCCCCTGCGAGGTCGGCGCGATGAGAGACACTGACGCGAGCCCCGCCGCTCTTGCCGGCGCGGCAAATTCCTCTTTTTCCTCAAACGGAACGTCGGGAAGAATGATGCCGTCAAGCCCGATTTCAGCGGCGCGGGCGCAGAAGCGCTCCGTGCCGTATGAAAACACGACGTTCGCGTATGTCATGAACACGAGCGGAATATCCGATTTTTTTCGTATGTTTTCGGCGATTCTGAAAGCGCCTTCCGTTGTCATTCCGCCCGAGAGCGCGCGAAGATTCGCCTCCTGAATCGCCACGCCTTCAGCCGTCGGGTCGGAGAAGGGAATGCCAAGCTCGATGAGGTCAGCTCCCGCGTCTGCCATCGCGAGCGCAAGCTTTTCTGTCGTTTCGGCGTCGGGATCGCCGCAGGTGATGAACGGGATAAACGCCTTTCCGTTCTGAAACGCGCGTTTGATGTTACTCATAGATGTCCTCCCCTCTGTATCTCGCTATCGCGGCGCAGTCCTTGTCTCCGCGCCCCGATATTGTGATGACAATAATCTCTTCCTTTTTCATAGTAGGCGCGAGCTTCATCGCGTAAGCGACGGCGTGAGCCGATTCAATTGCGGGGATTATGCCCTCGATTTTTGAAAGATATTCAAACGCATCGACAGCCTCGTCGTCCGTTATCGGTACATATTCGGCGCGCCCCGTGTCGCGAAGCCATGCGTGCTCGGGACCTACTCCGGGGTAATCAAGCCCTGCCGAAATTGAATAGACAGGGGCTATCTGCCCGAACTCATCCTGACAGAAATAGCTCTTCATTCCGTGGAATATGCCAAGCTTTCCTGTTGCCATTGTAGCGGCTGTTTCGTATGTGTCAATTCCGCGTCCGGCAGCCTCGCAGCCGATAAGACGCACGTCACGGTCATCTATGAAATGATAAAACGACCCTATAGCGTTTGAGCCGCCGCCGACGCACGCAAGCACCGCGTCGGGAAGTCTGCCCTCCTTTTCGAGCATCTGTGACTTTATTTCGCGCGAAATCACCGCCTGAAAATCACGCACAATCGTAGGGAAGGGATGAGGTCCCATGACGGAGCCGAGAACGTAATGTGTGTCGTCGATTCTCGACACCCATTCGCGGAACGTCTCCGACACCGCATCCTTCAGCGTAGCGGTTCCGCTGTCTACAGGGTGAACTGTCGCGCCGAGAAGCTTCATTTTATATACGTTGAGTGCCTGACGCTTTGTGTCCTCGCGTCCCATGTAAATTTCGCACTCCATTCCCATGAGCGCCGCCGCCGTTGCAGTTGCAACGCCGTGCTGTCCCGCGCCAGTCTCGGCGATTACGCGCGTTTTGCCCATTTTTTTTGCGAGAAGCACCTGTCCTAACACGTTGTTTATCTTGTGCGCGCCTGTGTGATTGAGATCCTCGCGCTTTAAGTATATTTTCGCGCCGCCAAGGTCGTTTGTCATATGCTCGGCAAAATAAAGCCGCGAAGGTCTGCCGGCGTATTCATTCAGAAGCTCCGTCAGCTCACGGTTGAATTCCGGGTCATCCTTATAGTGATTATATGCTTCCTCAAGCTCGTTGACGGCGTTCATCAGCGTTTCGGGAATGTACTGTCCGCCGTGAATTCCGAAGCGTCCTTTTTCGTTCATTTTCACAAAATCTCCTTTATCAAATGTTGTTTTTGCGGACTGCTGCGACCGCCCTTTGTATTTTGTCCCTGTCCTTCACTCCGTCCGTCTCAACTCCGCTTGATATATCGACGGCATAGGGATGAAGCGTATCGAGCGCCGCCGCAATATTGACATCGTTCAGCCCGCCCGCGAGAAAATACGGGCGCGGAAATCCCGAAAGCAAAGACCAATCAAACGTCACTCCGCTGCCGGCGCCGCTGTCAAGCAGAACAAAATCACCCGTACACACAGCCGCAAATTCAAGCTCGGCGCGCGATTTTACGCGGAATGCTTTGATTATCGGCTTGTCCGTCAAAGAGCGCAGACGGGAAATATAATCCTCGTCCTCGCTGCCGTGAAGCTGACAGGCGTAAAGCGTACCGTCACGCAAAAGCGAAGCAACAAGATTGATATTTTCGTTTACGAATACTCCGACGGGCAGAATTTCATCCGAAAGCCTCGACGAGAGCCGGCGCACCGTATCGGGCGATACGTTTCTTTTGCTTTTCGGATAATTTATTATAAATCCGCAGAAGTCGGGGCGCGCCTCGTTTACGTATTCGACGTCATCCTCGCGAGAAAGCCCGCAAATCTTAATTTTCGTCATCTGTCGTAAATTTTTTGCCAGCCGCGCGGTAAAGCTCGGCAAGTATCTTTTTTCTGTCGGCGGATTTCATGAGATATTCGCCTATGAGAGCCGCGTCCGCACCGATTTCGGAAAGAGCGTGGACGTCCTCTGGGGATTTTACGCCCGATTCTGCAACATATACGACGCCGCTCGGTATCAGTGAGCGAAGTCTGGATGCGTTGCTGAAATCAACGGTGAAATCCTTAAGATTTCTGTTGTTCACGCCGATAATACGGGCGCCCGCCTCGACGGCAGACGCGATTTCATCCTCCGTATGAGCCTCGACGAGCGCGTCAAGCCCCAGACTGTCGCAGATTTCAAGATAGCGCGAGAGCGTTTTCGTGTTCAAAAGCGAGCTGATGAGCAAAACCGCGTCTGCCCCCAGAAGCCGCGCCTCGTAAAGCTGATATTCATCGACGGTGAAATCCTTGCGAAGCATCGGAGTGCCGATTTCGCGTCTCACATCGGCGAAAATCTCATCCGAACCTAAAAACCATTCGGGCTCGGTGAGACATGACACCGCATCGGCTCCGCCAGCCTCGTAATCACGCGCGATTTCAAGATAGGGAAAATCGGGTGAAATCATGCCGCGCGAGGGAGAGGCGCGCTTGACCTCGCAGATGAATGAAAGCCCGTCTTTGCAAAGCGCGTCCCTGAATTTCGGCTCGCCCCTGCAAAGCACGGCGCATTTTTCAGCAAGCTCATCTGTCGGATGTGCGAGCTTTCTTTCGGCAACTCTTGCAAAAGTGCGCTCCGCTATTTTATCGAGTATCGTCATTCGCGGCTAATCCTGACAAAATCCTCAAGCACCCGATATGCGGCGCCCGAATCGACGAGATTTGCCGCCAGCTCTACGCCGCCCTTAATAGTATCGGCTTTCCCCGAAAAGTAAATTGCCGCGCCCGCATTTGCCAGAACGGCGTCGCGCTTCGCCCCGCGCTCTCCATGAAGAACGGCGCGGGTAATTTCGGCATTTTCCTCGGGCGTGCCGCCGACAATATCCGATTTATTATGCCTTGAGAGCCCAAGCTCTTCGGGCGATATGACGTAGGTTTTGTATTCGCCGCCGCCGAAATCGCATACCTTTGTTTCGGCGCTCACGGAGATTTCGTCGAGCCTGTCAAGTCCGTATACGACCATTCCGCGCTTTACGCCGAGGTTTGTAAGCACTCTTGCCATCGGCTCGACGAGATATTCGTCGTATACTCCCATTAAGTGAAGCGTCGGATTCGCCGGATTGGCGAGGGGTCCCAGAATGTTGAATACTGTGCGTATTCCAAGCTCGCGGCGTATCGCGCCGACGTATTTCATCGATGTGTGATATTTCTGCGCGAAAAGGAAGCAGAAGCCCACGCGGTCGAGCAGCTCGACGCACTTTTCAGGCTCGAGGTTTATATTCGCGCCGAGCGCCTCAAGGCAGTCCGCCGCACCCGATTTTGACGACGCGGCGCGGTTGCCGTGCTTTGCCACCTTGACGCCCGCAGCCGCGATTACAAATGACGATGTCGTTGAGATGTTGAAGCTCCCGGCTCTGTCGCCGCCCGTACCGACGATTTCAAGAACGTCATCTTTGTAATTCACACGAAGCGCGGCGTTGTCGCGCATTGCGGCAGCGCAGCCCGCGATTTCATCGGGAGTTTCCGCAATGTCGCTCTTTGTCGAAAGCGCTGCCAGAAATGCAGCATTCATTGTCTGTGTCGTTTCGCCAGACATGATTTCATTCATCACGTCGTAGGCTTCCTGATACGTCAGGTCCTGACCAGACACGATTTTCGCAATAGCTTCTTTGATCATAAATATATCACCTCACAAAAAGATTCAAAAAATTTGACACAATCTGACCGCCGCACGGCGTCATCACAGATTCGGGGTGGAACTGAACTCCGACGACGGGAAATTTTTCATGCTCGACAGCCATCACCTCGCCGTCGTCAGTGTATGCCGTCACATGAAGCTCTGGCGGCAGCGTCTCCCTTTCAGCCGCAAGCGAATGGTATCTCGCTGCGGGGAAGCGCTCATCAATTCCCTCAAAGAGCCTGCTCTCGCGCGAATGTGTCACCTCCGACACCTTGCCGTGCATGAGGCGGGAGGCGTAGCCGACGACGCCGCCGAACGCAGCGCAGATTGACTGATGTCCGAGGCATACGCCGAATATCGGAATCTCGCCTGAAAAGCGCCTTATTACGGGAATGCAGATGCCGGCATTTTCGGGACGACCGGGACCGGGCGAGAGGAATATCGCGTCGGGACGCATTTTCTCTATTTCATCCGTCGTTATTTTGTCGTTTCGCACGACCTTTGTGTCGGGGCGGAACGAGCCGACAAGCTGATAAAGATTATAAGCGAAGCTGTCGTAGTTATCAATAAGAAGTATCATTCAAGTCCCTCCTCAGCCGTGTGAAGCGCGCTGACAACCGCAAACGCCTTGTTTATGCATTCGTCAAATTCGCGGTCGGGTACGCTGTCGGCGACAATTCCTGCGCCCGAGCGGACGGTGACGACGCCGTTTTTCTTATAAGCCAAGCGAATCGCTATGCAGGTGTCGAGATTTCCCGCAAAATCGAGATACCCGACGGCACCGCCGTAAATTCCTCGCCGCTCGCCTTCAAGCTCGCTTATTATCTCGCAGGCGCGAAGCTTCGGCGCGCCCGAAAGCGTTCCCGCGGGCAGAATCGAATCAATCGCGTCGAGCGCGTCCATTCCATCCTTAATTGTTCCTCTCACGGTCGAGCCGATGTGCATGACGTGCGAGAAGCGGAGAATGTCGAGGTATGTTTCCATTTTTACGCTTCCAAGCTCGCTTATTCTGCCGATGTCATTGCGCCCGAGATCGACGAGCATATTGTGCTCGGCAAGCTCCTTTTCATCTGCGAGAAGTGATTTTTCAAGCGCGAGGTCCTCATCGTCCGTTGCCCCGCGGGGTCGCGTTCCCGCCAGCGGGAAGGTGTGAAGCGTTCCGTTTTCAAGCTTTACGAGGGTTTCGGGAGATGCTCCCGCAATTTCGATGTCGTCGCTTCTGAAATAGAACATATATGGCGACGGATTTGTCGAGCGCAGGACGCGGTAGGTGTCAAAAAGGCTGCCCTCGGCGGGCGCCGTCTGCGGATTTGAAAGCACTACCTGAAATATATCGCCCTCTTTGATATAATGCTTGCCGCGCTCAACCATGCTCCCGTATTCCTCGCGCGAAAATTTCGGCTTCAGCTTATCCTTCAGATGAAGCTTCGGAAAATACGCGCGCACGCCGCTTGTGATGAGCGATACGATATTGTCAATCGCGAGGCTCGCCTCATCATATGCCGAATCAATTCTGTCCGAATCTGAAACGTCAACGCCTGCGATGACAAAAATTTTTTGTCTGTACCCGTCAAACGCGATAACGCGGTCAAATAGCATTAAATCAACATCGCGGAAATCCCCGCCGTCAAGATTGTCAAACGAAAGCGTCGGCTCCGAATATTTGATGTAGTCATAGGAAAAATATCCGACAAGTCCGCCCGAAAAGGGAGGCATACCGTCAATATATGGGCTTTTGTATTCTGAAAGTATTTTTCGTATTTCATCCTTCGGATGAGAAACGCTCGCCTCCTTCACAGAAATCTCGCCGTCGTCCGTTTCCTCACGCACACAAAGCGCGCCGTCATTTGACGTGATTTCGACTGTCGGATCGCAGCCGAGAAACGACCAGCGCCCCCACCTTTGATTTTGCTCCGCACTTTCAAGCAAAAAGCAGTGCTTGTCGGCGGCGGCGAGTATGCGCATGACCTCGACAGGCGTGAATCTGTCAGCCATAAGCTCGCGGCAAATCGGGACACGCCGATAATTTCCGCTCTCGGCGTACTGTCCGACCGCCTCCCGCGTCGGATAAAGCGATTTTTTCATAAAATATGACCTCCAATTTCGCCTTTTTCGGTATAAAAAAACGTCCCGAAAAAGCGCTTTGCTTTTTCAAGGACGGGCAATATGTCCGCGGTGCCACCTTGATTTACGGTTTCCCGTACTCTTTACAAAAACTCCGAATATTCCACTCGGAATTTTATCGCGCTTTTACGTGCGCCCCACGTCGCAAAATACTTGCCGTTGCCGGAATACTGCTGCGGCTTTCCTCTGCGCCCTCTGCGGTCCATTTATCGGTCTGCTTACGATTCGGCTCTCACCTACCCGAAATCTCTTTGCGTGCAGCGTCCGATTTTATCTCCGCTTCATCGGTTTGATTTTATTCGACTGACAATACTATACACCTTATTTTCGCATTTGTCAAGGGGTATTTGATAAAAAACGTGATTTTGAAGAAAAAAACTTTTTTAAAGCAACCCCTCGCCGCAGGCAAAGAGGTTGCCTGCGGCGAGGGGGTTATGATGGGAGGATTTATTCCGTTACGGAAGAAGAATTGCAAAGGAGAATCATTATTTGATACCAATTGTCCGTTTCCGTTTCTACGTCCACTGTTGAAATCAAACATACATCGCCGTTCGCGAGCTTTGCCAGCACCTTATATGGCACTTCATACGATTCATATTCGTCATATATCGCGTCAAGCTTTGCTTCAAGCGCTGAGGCTGCTTTTTCGGACGTGAACGCCGACACCGAATCAGTGAGTGATGCCGTGCTTGCGGTACCCGATGAAAAAGCTCCGAGATCGCCCGCGCTGAAAATCGCAATTTCTCCCGTATATTTCGACACACCGATGTTCACCGTATCTCTTGTGGCAATACCGTCCACATATACTGTATAACAGTATGAATTATAGTATTCATTCTCCCATGTTTCAAGCGTGTATGCTTCGGTATTGATATACTGTGATGCAAAAGTTTCCGCTGTTGATTGACTGCCCTCAAGCGTATACGCACCCGTTCCGCTGTCCTCATCGACAACGTGCAAAAACTCAACAAGCTCTCCGTTATTCGTTTTTACGGAAAACCAGCCTGAATTGATTCGATAACAGTCAACTTCAAAATTGGTATAATCCCACAGCACGGTATAATAGTAGGTTCCTGTATACGTAACACCGTCAAATGTGATTGAGTACGTTTCTTCGGCATCTTCCCGTTCATACCTTGAAGTGTTTTCATCAGACCACAGGGAATAATCCGAACTGTGAACTCCAGTATCTCCGTCGTCATAAGAACCGCCCAGCTCAAAAGCGGCAATATCTCCAGAATATATTCCGTTTGCAAACGTCGCCGTTATTTCGGCTTCGGAATTTCCGACTGTACACGAAACAGCCGAAAGACATATCATCAGACAAAGCACTATAGATAAAATCTTTTTCATGATAAGTTTCCTCCTTTTGTTTAAGTAAGCTTTGTAGATGTGCTTCCGCATATTACGTAACTCGTCAAATTTGTAGAGCTGTAATTAGAGCTAATTGCCAATGTTGAACACGCTGCAGAAACACTATTGCCTTCGGACATAAGATCGAAAAACTCTATTGTCCAATTGGAAGCTTTTTTGCAATTAATATTTTCTGTAAATCCGACTGCTGTAGTTGCACCGCTCTCAACAGCGGCAGTAGGCAGATTATTGCCGCCGTTACCGCCGTATCCGGTTTTACATCCGACAAAAAGCATCAGCTTCATATTTGATAAATCTGTTGACGCAATATCACCATCGCTGTACAGCCTTATTATATTTGATGTAGACGCTGTGTCGGAGAGTAAAATCCATGTGTGTGAGCTTGTTGCGCCGCCGTGACTTCGGCTCACAAAAATGCTGCACGTATAATCATCGATCAGTGAAATAACTTTTGAGATAGTATACGTGGTATAACTGCCCAAATGGTTAGTATATCCCATGTCAGTCAGAATATCGTCAACATCATCTATCCACTCTTTATGGTAATGCGTTTCATCGTCTCCTGTTGAAGGGACACCTATCAGTACTGACCGAGGATTGATAACGAGATAAAACGTAGCTGTCAAACCCGTCACCTTATGCGTTGCGATAACTTTGCTGTAATGTACCCCCGTAACGGAAGATACACCTGTAAAGATTCCCGTCAGACTGTTGAAGGTGAAATAACTCGTACTGTAATCACTGTATGTAAAGTCATATGCCTGTGTCCAATATGCATTGCTTGGTGTGGAATTAATTGTTGGAGTTGAAGAATTTCCTGCAAGCATACTACAGTCATTTACAGTAAAAGATGTCAATTCCCTGCTGCTCATGTTGCTTTTGCTGACAAATCGCCATGCCCTTGAATAGTACGTTGAGGTGCCCGAGGTACCTGTCGATGACGCGGTATAAAGATCTGTACCTGTTGAGTACAAATATCTCGAGTTATACATACTTTGTATAAGAATACCGCCTCCTGACGCAACGCTCATATCCCAATAACAAGTATCAGGGATTGTCTGAGAACTCGTCACGGTGACTATTTCAACGCCGCTTGTGCTTGAAGTCGATACCGCGAGATATTTTGTGGCACTTGCCGCAGAATGAATAATATATCCATTATCTGTTTCGCTCACCTTCCATCTCGAATTAACTCCAAGTGACGATGTTAATCCCGATTTCGACGTTACGGATGAAGAGGAATAATACATATACTTTCCTGTATATTTATTGTTTATGTAGTATAATCCATCCTCGACAGTTAGATTTGCCGTTGACGCCTCGCCGCCAAGCTCCGTTGATAAATCCGATACACCGTTTGCTTCGCAGTATTCTTCCGGCGTTGCCATACCTGCGATTACATCGTCCCATGTTACGGCTGCTGCGGCTTCTTCTGTCGTTTCATCTTCCGACGCATCCTCGATTTCAAGCGCAAATGCCGATATAGTGAACGATGAAAGTGCCATCAATACCGCAAGCAGAAATGATATTGCTTTTATGTTTTTCATAACAAGATTCCTTTCTTGACAAAAAATTATTTTTTGAACGAATTGTCTCTCCTTTGCGCATGAAAGACGAAGAAATTTCATTCGCTCAAGCGAAATTTCATCGTGCATTTCTTTCATGCGCATATATGAGGCTTGATTATGTACCCGAAAATTATAGCAGGCGTGATATGCATTTTGCCTAACCTCCCGTAAAATTACCTTTGTTTGTTACCGATTTAATCATAGCATATATTTTTCGCTTTGTCAAGGGTTCCATTTTCAAAATGTGAAAATGAAAAAATGTTGACAAACAAATTTTACTGTGATAAAATAAAAATGATGCCATCCTGACGCGATATTTAAGCGGCAGGACGGCATCAAATAAAATTTTTTTGGAGGCTTTATTATGAAAAACAATTTCTTCACACGAAATTTCTCATTTCTTGCGGTGCTGCCGGCGGCTGCGGCAATAATCATTACGGCTACAGTAGCGCCGCTCGCGGCAGAGACTGACGTGACGAGCGATGAGACGGAAATCACGACATCGGTCACCTCGGATAAGGAAGATACGGAATATCGTCCCCAATGCGATGAGGACCCCTCTATTGAGCGAAAAGGAGATTTTTAACTCAAATAATCATTTATCAAACGTCTGATTGAGTTCGGCAGGGTTTTGGCGTTAATGGTTTTCGGATTACAGTAAACCAGCGCTTCCTCGGCGAGTTCTTTCGCTTCCTCTTTGTCGCCACGGTCGTTTCTTCGCGCGAGCGCCCACGCCAGATTGTACATACAGTTTGGAAGCAGGGGAATATCGTCGATTGTATTGCAGTATTCCACGCCCTGACGCGCCGTATTTATGCACTCGTCGTATCTTCCGGCAAGACCGAGATATTTGGAAAGATTGTAGCATATTGTCGAAAGCCTTTCATATGCTGTCGATTTGGTGACATAAAACCTTTCGATATATGCTTTCGTATGCGACAGCATTCTGATGGTCATCTCGCTGTCGTTAAGGAAAGCGTATGTAACGGCGATATAGCCGATAATCTGTATCTCCATGCTCGTCATGAAGGGCGGCAGATTGTCGGGACGATAATCCTTTGATGTCATTCTGAGGCTTTTTTCAAATGAGAAAAGCCTCGATTTGTGTTCTTTTTCGCTTCTTGCGGGCAAAAGCAATGTGGAAAGTACGTCATATCGCTGCTTGTTTGCCTTTGAAAAGCTTTCGTAATCGTCTGAAAGCCCGTCTACAATCGCCCATGCTTTGTCGATGTTTCCATTGCATTTGGCTCTGTTTGCCTCGCGAATTTTTTCACGCACGTAAATATCCGACTCGTTCAGCATTTCCTCGAGAATAATGCCGACAAGTCCGATACGTTCGAGAATCATAGGCAGAATATCCGAGCTGATGTCAAATTCCCCCGCCTCTATTCTCGACATTGTTGAAGCACTGCATATTCCGGCACAGATTTCGGCTTGCTTGACGCCAATCTCCTCCCGCCGGTTTTTTATTAATTTTCCTATTTCCGATTTTGTCATGGGTCATCCTCCCGCTGCAAATTCAAATGCCGTATATATTATACTATATGAATTAAAATTTGCCAATAGGAAAATAAAAATTTTTGCTCCAAATCTCATCGAAATTTCGCTTTATTCGCCCGCGAGAGCTGTCTCATCGCTTTGAAAATTACAGTTATTTATAGACAAAAGAGGGGCATTGCCCCTCTTTATCAGCTTAAATAAAAATTTAGGTTATGCTATCCGTTCGGCTTATAGCGGCAAAGCCCTCATCAAGGTCGGCGATTATGTCGTCAATATGCTCCGTTCCTATCGAAAGACGAATCGTGTTCGGCTTGATTCCCTGATCGAGAAGCTCATCCTCGGAAAGCTGCGAATGCGTTGTCGTTGCGGGATGAATCACAAGGCTTTTTACGTCGGCGACATTCGCGAGCAGCGAGAAAATTTTCAGGCTGTCAATGAATTTCCAAGCCTCCTCCTTGCCGCCCTTTATCTCGAAGGTGAAAATCGACGCGCCGCCGTTCGGGAAATAGCGCTCGTAAAGTGCGTGATCGGGGTGATCGGGAAGGGAAGGATGGTTGACGTGCTCAACCTTCGGATGATTTGCGAGATATTCGACGACGCGCTTTGTATTCTCGACGTGGCGGTCGAGCCTTAGTGAAAGCGTTTCGACACCCTGTAAAAGCAGAAATGCATTGAAGGGCGAAATTGTCGCTCCCGTGTCGCGCAGCAGAATCGCGCGGCAGTATGTCACAAACGCGGCGGGTCCCGCGGCTTCCGTAAACGAAATTCCGTGATAGCTCGGATTCGGAGCGGATATAGGCGCATATTTGCCGCTTGCAGCCCAGTCGAATTTGCCCGAATCGACTATAAGTCCGCCGAGGGTCGTTCCGTGACCGCCGATGAATTTTGTCGCCGAATGAACAACGATGTCAGCGCCATGCTCAAACGGACGAATGAGATACGGTGTGCCGAAGGTATTGTCGATGACTACGGGGATTCCGTGCTTGTGCGCTATCTCGGAGATTGCGTCAATGTCGGGAATGTCCGAGTTCGGATTGCCGAGCGTTTCGATGTAAATCGCCTTTGTGTTCTCGCGTATTGCACCCTCAACCTCTGAAAGACTATGTACGTCAACGAAGGTCGTTTCGATTCCGAACTGCGCGAGCGTGTGTTCAAGAAGATTATAGCTCCCGCCGTAAATCGTTTTCTGCGATACGATGTGGTCGCCCGCCTGCGCGAGCGCCTCTATCGTGTATGTAACAGCGGCGGCGCCCGATGATGTTGCGAGCGCTCCGACACCGCCCTCAAGCGCTGCTATGCGCTTTTCGAGGACATCCTGGGTTGAATTTGTGAGACGACCGTATATGTTTCCGGGATCGGCAAGACCGAATCGAGCCGCCGCGTGCTCCGAATTATGGAATACGTATGAGGTTGTCTGATAAATCGGAACGGCGCGCGAGTCCGTTGCGGGGTCTGCGGTCTCCTGACCGACGTGAAGCTGAAGAGTTTCAAACTTATATTCTGACATGATAAAAAATCCTTTCGCAAAAAAATCAGATTGAAGGGTGAATCACAGACTCATTCTTCAATCTGATTATATCACATAAAACCTACCGTGTCAATAGGAAAATAAAAATTTTCACTCCGAAAGCCCGTTTTTTTTGCCGGAAATATTGTCTACCATTCCTCCTCTGTGTCAAATACCATATTGGCGTAGATTTTTGACATTTTTTCATTCGGGAAAGCGTCGTCGAAGAATTCCGCGAGCGTCTCTCCGATGAAGCTGTCCGCCGCGTCAATCTCATGCACCCTCTCTGACCATCTCATGACGGCTCCGAGAGATACGACGCAGTTCACTATCATGAAAACGACAAGCACCCATGTGATGATTTTGCCGATTTTGTTGGGAAGTTTGACGATTAAAAACGCGAATCGCGGATATAGATTCTTTATCCAGAATACGCCGAGTATTCCCCAGAATATTGAATATAAAAGGCAAATCCGCCCGTTTAGATTGAAGGGCATTCCGCTGTAATCCCATGAGCGCGAGCCCATTACTGTTTCCTGCGCCCATGAGCATACGTATTCGACGACGCTCCCGACAAGCATTCCCATAAAAAAAGAAAGCCAGATGTTGCGGTTGCGGTATTTGTAAAGTGCCGCCGTCAGCGCAATCGCTCCGACTCCGTAAAGTATGTTGAAGGGACCGAAAACAAGCCCCGAACGGCTTTCTACGTAGCCGTTCGATACAATGCACCATAAAAGCTCGATTACAACGCCGACAAAGCTTCCTATTATACATATAAGCGCAAGCTTATAAAAATTGATGCCCTGAGCGAAGCTCTTTACATTCTTTTCTGCGGCATCGATTACGGAATTTGCGGGCGCGGGCGCGATGATTGTGCGCCTTTTTTCGCTTGATGAAACATCCTTCTGACGTGTTGCAAGCTCATCGGACATTTTCGCCGTCTCGGACGACGCCTTCAGAAAATTTACGGACGCTGCCTCAAGCGATTTTGTTCTGACCTCAATCTCGCGCGAAAATGCCTCCCGCTCGTCCTTTGACATATTTTCCTCGACCGCTATTTTTTCGTAAAGCACTGAAACATCTTCAGCCTCACGCTCAATTGCTGCGAGAATATTCTCCGACAGCGATTTCAGGGGAGACTCCGATGTCTCGGGCAAGTCAGCCGTCACGTCGGTGATAACAGCCTCACACGCCTCCGCCTTCGATATTTCGGTGTCGGCGCTTTTTATATTTTTTTCTTCCATTTTTAATACCATGACTTTCGCGTCAGCGAAAGTTTCCTTTCATAAGGACACAAAACGAGTTTGAAAGATTTATCTTTCAAACTGTCTCCTTGCATCATTTTTCGTATAGCTCGCGTAAGGACGCTTTTATCGCCTCGTCAATGTTTCCGTTTTTCATGTCCTCAAGCGTTATTCCGTCAAGAATCGAGCCGATAATTCCGTCGAGCCGCTCCCAAAGCGGAAGCGTTTTGCATATGGGGGCGCGGCTGCATTCGTTCGTGCCGTCCTCCGAAAGACAGGCGACGGTCGGAATCGTTCCTTCAGCCGCGCGCAGAATCTTGCCGACGGTATATTCGCTCGCGGGATGCGCGAGCCTGTATCCGCCGCTTTTTCCGCGGCGCCCCGTTATAAGTCCGCTCTTTGTGAGGTCGGATACTATCGATTCGAGATATTTTTCGGAAATTTCCTGCTCGGCGGCAAGCTCCGTCAGTGTGACGGGACGCCGGCACACGCCGACGGATTTCAGGTCTTTGTTGGTTGCAAATTCGTCCTCATGCTCCGAAAGCGAAATCATAAATCGCAGGGCGTAACGCCCTCTTGTCGATATAAGCATATCTTAATTTTCCGATGCGTCGACTGCCGCGCCGTTCTCGGTCTGCTTCGGCTTTTCCTCGCCTGCCAAAAGCAGCGCCAGAATGTCAGCCGCGCCCTCAATTATGAGCGAAACCGCGAAAACAATACGGATTATTTCGGAGGATTCAACGGGGTCTGCAATCACAAATACCGCCGCCGCTATCGTCAGAATCGTGCTTATAAGATGAACTCTCCAGCTTTTGTCGTGGATTCTCGCGCGGTTTATCATAAGCTCGAGTTTTGATATTCCGACGACAAGCATCAATACGCCGAAAATCACGAAGAGATCCGTGAACATTCCGATTATAAAGTCATACCGCATAACGCAGAAAATGCCCGCCAGAATCAGAAAGAGTCCAAGCGAAAGATAATGCTTTTCAGCCGCTTTCAGCGGATTTCGGATAAAATACAAAATGACGTTGACGACGCCAATCAGGGTGAGAGCGGCGCCGAAAATGACGATGAGCGTACCGATATAATCGTAAATTGATAGGAAAAGTACGCCGAGAAGAATTTCTCCGACGGCGAGCATAAGTGTGCCGACGCGGGACGATAATTTTTTGAGCATGAAAGCCTCCTTAATAATTTATGCGGGGAAGACCGCATATGATGTAAATCATGTGATTGACATCATGTATATTATAAATGCTTTTGCGACCTTTTGCAACAGTAAATGCGTGTTTTTTCTCAGAATTAAAATTTAAGCTTTGAGCAAAGCGCTGCAAGCTCCTCGGGAGTTTCCCTCATTCCGGCGGCAATCCATTCGAGCGCGACTGCCAGAACCGCGCCCTTTATCGCGGAGAGGCGGTAATGGTCGGGCTTGTCGCGCGCTGTCTGCGCTATCGGATTTGTGAAAAAGCCTGCCGCAAAGAAATTCATGCAGGTAGAGAGCAAAAGCTTGATTATTTCGGCGTTTTTTTCAAATTCGCGGAATACCGAAAGACACCATTCGTATCTGTCAGTCTCGAACATTTCGCTGTTGAAATTATCAATGCGCGAAAAGATTTCGTTTTCGATTTCTGCGAGGACATCCTCTTTTGAGGAATAATTGCGGTAAAATGTCGCGCGCGACACGCCCGCTCTCGTCACAAGCTCCGTTATCGTGATTTTCGACAAATCCTTGCTTTTCAAAAGGTAAATCAGCGAAAGGGAAATGCATTCCCGCGAGATTTTGTTTGATTCTTCATTTGAAAGCCTAAGTACGTCGCGCCGCTCAAGCTCCGTTTTCTTTCCGTCCATGTTCCGTTTCAAATCCTCCTTTTTTGCTTTGACGATACAGTTTTGCGCAATTTGTCTACTCCGACGGGAAGATATTGCACTTTCCGACCTCGTATGATATAATTGTTTCGTCGATACAGTTATCTCACCGAAACAATTGTATCACCTATATTCACTTTTGTCAAGAGTAAATTTGACAAAGCGGGCGCTTTATAAAAAAACGCCTCAATAAAGCACAGGAGGACTTTACGTCATGAAGAAAATCAAAAACAGCGCGGGAAATCTTATTTTAAGCATTTGCGAGATTCTCCTCGGAATTGTGCTGCTCGTCAACCCCGTAGATTTTATCGGCGGAATAATTGTCATCGTCGGCGTCGTGTTTGCCGTTATGGGGCTTTTCAACATAATCGGCTATTTTCTCACGCCTGTCAGGGAAGCGACGGTCGGGACGAAGCTGACGGAGGGCATTATCGGGCTTGCTGTCGGAATCTTCTGCATTTGCAAATCGGGCTGGGTCACGGCTACCCTTTCCGTCATCGCCGTTATTTACGGAATTATCGTGCTTCTGACGGGTGTCGTCAAGGTTCAGTGGTCAATAGACCTTTTGAGACTGAAGCAAAAGCGTTGGATTTTCGCGCTTATCAGCGCCGTTTTGTCGATTATAGCGGGGGTAATTATCGTTTGTAATCCGTTTACAACCGTTTCGGTCGCGGGAATATTCGCGGGAGTTATTCTCACGGTCGAGGGCATTCTCGATATTATTGCCGTGTTCTTCGGAAAAAGCGACGACAATGTTTACGCCGAATACGGCAAAAAATAAATTCCGCAAGTAACATTGTTGTTTAAAATCGGACGGTGCTGACGCGGCGCCGTCCGATTTTTGAAATATGCTATTCCGGCAAATTCCCGTCGCCTTTGTCGGTGATTTTTGCCGTATTGTCCCCGCCTTTATCGAGATGAAGCAGCGCAAACAGCAGCGCAAGGCATAAAATCGCCGAAAAAGATCCGAGGCTGTCGAGCCAGACATCCGTCACCTGCGATGATCGCCCGTCCGATGAAAGCTGTATTGTTTCGTCAATCAGCGCGACGATAAGCGAGAGTGTCTCTGATATGTAGATTCGCAAAGACGGCGAGGTGTCGAAAAGCGCGACTGAAAGATAGAAAAGCCCGCCGAGAACTGCAAATTCCACAAAGTGCGCAAGCTTTCGGACGACGTGAAGCGTAAGCGAGCGGTTGAAAATCGCCTCGGTTATGCGGTTCAGAAAATCGAGTATACGGCTGCTTTCCTCATCCGACACGACGGAATCCATCGCGGAATTTAACCATATGAACGTGAGCGCCAGAAATATGAGTATCGGCAGTATAATGCGTCTCTTTGTTTTCATTGATTGTAATCCCCCTTTTATGCTGTGTTGATTATTATACCATAAAAGTGCGCTTTACCGCAAATAATTTTATCAAATCTATGATTTGATAAAATTATTTGACAGACTTGCGGAGGTGCGTATAGCACGCTCCGCAACGTCTTACCACATTGAGCGCAAAACCGCAAATACCAAAAATGAACGGGCGATTAACCGGCGCCATATAAAAATACCTCATTGAAGCATTTGCGCATTTCATCATTTTGTGCTATACTATATAGATGTAAAATCAAGAGAAAGAGGTAGACGATGAAGCTTCGCATAACGCATATAACCAACAGTCTGCCGAAGCTGTCGGTTGCCGTGAGGATTCTGCTTTACACGACATCTATAGTTCTTTCCGCCTTTACAATAGTATATGTTGTCCGATACGATGAAATAACCCCGGCAGCGGCGGCGCTTTTCATGCTGTCGGGAGCCTCGGTGGCGTTTTCAGTGCTTTACGTAGTAAACGACATCGGGTACATAATAAAGAATATACGCTTATCTGATACGTTCCGCAAAATCCGCACAAACAAGCGCGCGGAGCGCATAATCACAGATTACTCATACCGCACCGCGGCTACCGCGTCCGTAAACTTCACGCTCAACTCGATTTACGCCGCATTCAACGCCGTAGTCGGTGTGCGGAGCGGATCGTCCTTTTATGTTTCGCTCGCGGCTTATTATTTTCTGCTCTCCGTTATTCGCATTTTTTCGATACGCACGACGCTGAGGCACAATCATACAAAGGAATCGCAAAGATACGAGCTGCTTACATACCTTGTGTCGGGCTGTATGTTCATTCTGATGAGCTTTGTTCTTGTTGGAATCGTAACCGTCACGCTTTCGACCGATTACAAAAAAGAATACCCCGGAATGATGATTTACGCCGTCGCAACATATACGTTTATAAAGCTCGGATTTGCGATAATAAACACTCAAAAGGCATCGCGCACGCGGTCGCCCTCGACAATGACGCTGCGCAACCTGTGTCTTGCCGATTCGCTCGTGTCGCTTGTATCGCTTCAGACGGCGCTTAATGCGGAGTTCGGCGGTGACGCGGAATTTACTGCCCTGATAAACCGAGCGGTCGGCAGTATTGTCTGTATTGTCGTTTTCGTCATCGGAGCAGTATCCGCCGCGAACGCGGCGCGCGGACTGAAGAAGCTTAAGAATGGCGAAAAATCGGATGTCGGAGCTTGACATAACGGCAGGGACGGTGTATAATGTATTCGCATATGAATCAAAGGTATGCTGTGCAAGACCTATAATGCAGAAATTTTAGAAACAGGAGGATAAAATCATGCCCGGAGGCGGTGGAGGCTTCGGCGGTGGCGGCGGTCACGGCGGAGGCGGAGGAAGTTTCGGAGGCGGCGGTCACGGCGGTGGCGGCGGCAGCTTTGGAGGCGGTTCACGCGGAGGCGGCTTCAGAGGAGGTCCGCGCGGCGGTATGCCCCGCGGCGGAGGACCGAGAGGAGGCGCACCGAGAGGAGGACCCGGAGGTCCCCCGCCGAGAGGTCCGCGCGGAAATCGCGGCTGGGGCTGGGGATGGGGCTGGAGACGTCCCTACTACGGCTGCTTTGGCTGGGTAATCGGCGCAATAACCGCAATCCTTGTACTCGTTTTCGCATTTTTGTTTATCTGAACGCAAAAGGCAAATCTCCCGCACGGGATACCGCGCGGGAGATTTTTTTGACGATTTAATCATTCGCTTTTGTCAATGCCACACAGCTCGTCGTACATCGTCTCGGCAAAAATGCCGTATCCCCTCGTCGGATCGCTTACCATGACGTGAGTAACCGCGCCGACAAGCTTTCCGTTCTGTATAATGGGGCTGCCCGACATTCCCTGTACGATTCCGCCCGAAATTCCGATAAGCTCGGGGTCGGTAATCACGACGACAAAGCTCTTGCCGAAAACGGACGAATAATCGACGTCGGTAATTTCCGCCGAATAGTCTCTTGTCTGTCCGTTTTCGAGCGTTGTCCTTATCGTGACCTCGCCCTCGCGCACGTCCGCTCTCGGAGCTATCTCATAAATTTCACCGCCGTCGGGAAGCGTCGTCAGAACGCCGTAAATTCCCGTCACCGAATTTTTCAGCAGCTTTCCGAGCGTTTCCGTGCCGAAATATCCGCGAATTTCACCCGGCACGCCGGCAGTTCCTCGGTTTACTCCCGAAATTGTCACATCGGTGACGATGCCGGACACCACAGGCGTAAGCTCGCCTGTACCGGCATCGCATATTCCGTGACCGAGACCCGCAAATCCGCCCGTTTCGGGGTTGTAAAACGTCACCGTTCCGATTCCAGCCGTGCTGTCGCGCACCCATATTCCGACCCGCCGATTCCCGTCAGCGTCTGTCACAGGCGTAACAGTCGCGGTTCTTTCCGTGCCGCCGCACCTGTATTTTATTTCAATGTCGCCCGATGATTCGGCGATTATCCGAAGCAGCTCTTCCGATGTTGTAATCCTCGTCCCGTTCGCGCCTGTTATCACGTCGTGAACATTCAGACCGGCGTCCTTTGCAGGACAGGCGCCCGACCCGTCGCCAAGCGTCACTTCCTCGATTTCGGCGACGCTTACCCCGTCAGTCATGACGCGCACGCCGAAAGGAAAACCGCCGATACATACAGCGTTTGTTTCGTTTCCCGCAGCCGCCGCAGTCGGCAGGAGCGCGAATACCGCCGTCACCGACAAAAGAGCGGCGGCGATTATTCTCAAAATTTTATTTTTCCGCATATTTATCCCCGCACCGCATTCATATGACGCGCCGCGAAGATGCGCCGCGTCTCTTTTATATTTGCCGCGCCGCCGACCTTTTATGTTATACAATACTTTCAAAAATCCTCATATCTCACCCTCGCCCGAAAGACGAAAATCGCCGATTTGCCTTATTTCACAAACACAAACCCGTCGATTTCAAACGTCACACCTCCGTCAATTAAAGAGTGGTTTTCCGAAAAATAAAAATTTGTCGCGCCGTCCGTCAGGTCAACACCAGACAGAGAGAGTGATGCCGCGAAAAGCGCCATCTCGGACGGTTTTTTCGGCATAATCAAAAGAGAGGCGCCGTTTGATGTTACGGACGGGGAAAAATTTTCCGACGCGGCACGGTTGACAAGGACATCGCCGACGGAAATCATTACGGCGAGGCTCTCGCCGCCCGCGGCGCCCTCTATATATGAGGCTAAAATGTATTCGTCATATTCCGTGTCCGAAGCGGAAACCGAAAGGGAAGTAAGCACGACTAAAAGCGAGACTACAGCGGCTATGGCTCCCGCGCCGCAAATAAAAATGTTTTTCATAAAAAAATTATTTGCCGAAGCGAATGCTTTTATGCGGTGAAACACATATTTTCGATATACGCTTTTTATGCTTGAAACTCTCTCTGTTTTATGGTAAAATAACATTGAAGGATGAATCGCAGATTCAAAGACATTCCATTGTGAACCTGTGGTTCACAATGGAAGTCATCAAGATTCGCGGTACTGCGCTCAATTTTATGTTATAATAACATGATAACCGTGCGGATGCGTGCGGTTTGATATATATAAAGCTGTGGGGGTTATATATATGTGCGGATTTATAGGTTTTACGACAAGCGGCGGCGAGGCGGGATTTGACCGCGAACGCCTTATCGGAAATATGTGCGAAAGGATACGGCACCGGGGACCCGACGACGGGGGAACATATATCGATGAAAAGATTACGCTCGGCTTTCGCCGCCTTTCGATAATAGACCTTTCGGACGGCGGACAGCCTATGAAAAACGAGGACGGACACGTCGTCATCGTATTCAACGGCGAAATTTACAACTTTATGGAGCTTCGGGATGACCTTATCGAAAAGGGTCATGTTTTCAAAACGCGCTGTGACACGGAGGTCGTGCTTCACGGATACGAACAGTACGGCGAGGAGATAGTCAAAAAGCTTCGCGGAATGTTCGCGTTCGTCATATGGGACGCAAACGCGAAAACTCTTTTCGCGGCGCGCGACTTTTTCGGAATAAAGCCGTTTTATTATGCCCGAATCGGAGAGAATATTGTATTTGGCAGCGAGATTAAAGCAATGCTCGAGCATCCCGAGCTTACACCGTCAGTGAACGAAAACGCTCTTCGTCCGTATCTTTCGTTTCAATATTCATCGGGAGACGAAACCTTCTTTGAGGGGATTTACAAGCTCCCGCCCGCGCATACGCTTACATTCAGGAACGGAAATCTCGAAATAAAGCGCTATTGGAGTATTGATTTTGAGGAGGACACGGAGCGCTCAGAGGATGATTTTGTCGCCGAAATCGCAAACGAGGTGAAAAGCGCCGTCACAGCGCATAAAATCAGCGATGTTCCCGTCGGCTCGTTTCTTTCGGGCGGCGTTGATTCAAGCTACGTGACGGCGACCTTAATGCCGCGTCACACCTTTTCCGTCGGGTTCTCGGACGACAAATTCAACGAGACGAACGACGCCGTGCGCCTTTCGGAAATTCTCGGCGTCGAGCATCACACGGAAATACTGACGCCCGACGAATGCTTTGACGCATTCCCCGACATACAGTACCACATGGACGAGCCGCAGGCGAATCCGTCATCTGTCCCGCTCTGGTTTCTCTCAAAGCTGACGCGAAAATACGTCACCGTAGTCCTTTCGGGCGAGGGTGCTGACGAGATTTTCGGCGGCTACGAATGGTACGAGGACACGCCCGAAATGAGGAAATATAAGCGCATTCCGCGCCCCGTGCGTCGCGCAGCCGCAAGTACTGCGGCGCATATGCCATATTTCAAGGGACATGATTTCGTTGTTAAGGGCGGTGAGCGCCCCGAGGAATACTTTATAGGCGAAGCATACGTTATGACGCCAAAGGAAGCTGACGAAATTCTCACGCCGAAATACCGAAATGGCAAATTGCCCTTTGAGATTGCCGCGCCAATATACGAAAAGGTGGCGGATAAGGACGAGCTGACGAAAAAGCAGTATCTCGACCTATGCTTATGGCTGCCCGGAGATATTCTTCTCAAAGCGGACAAGATGTCGATGGCGCATTCAATAGAGCTTCGCGTCCCTTATCTTGACCGCGTGATAATGAAAAGCGCCGAGCGCATTCCGTCAAAATACCGCGTAAACGAAAAAGCGTCAAAATACGCATTTCGCCGCGCCGCCTCTGAGGTTTTACCCGAGGAATGGGCGAAGAGACACAAAAAAGGATTTCCCGTTCCGATAAAAGAATGGCTGCGCGAGGACAAATACTATTCAGTCGTGAAGGAATATTTCACCTCCGACTATGCGTCTGAATTTTTCGATACGGAAAAAATTATCGCGCTTCTCGACGGGCATAAATCGGGACGTGTGAACTGCCAGCGCAAAATATGGGTGATTTTCACCTTCCTTGTATGGTACAAAAAGTTTTTCATTGACTATAAAAAGCACCCGTGCGATGCGGAAATATAAAGGAGACCTATCTGAAATGAGCAGCAATACTCCGGTTCCCGTTCTTCTCGGCGGCGACCTCAACGCATACAATCTGGCGCGCGCCTTTCATGACGCTTACGGCGTAAAGAGTCACGTAATCGGGCGTTACGCGGTATCGGCGACAAAATATTCAAAAATCATAATCCCGCATATAGTCCCCGGTCTCGACGACAAAAATGTGCTTGCCGATACGCTCAAAGCGTTTGCGGATGAGCATACCGGCGAAAAGCTCATCCTTTTCGGCTGCACGGACGATTACGTTTCGATGATAATTGACGCGGGAGAGGCTGGTGCTCTCAATGCATACGCCGTACCGTATACGTCGGCGCGGTGCCGCGACATTTTCGCCGAAAAAGCGGATTTTTACGAAATGTGTGAAAAGTACGGCATTCCGCGCCCGAAAACGCTGATTCTGAAAAAAGGCGATGTGCCAGATTTTTCGGGATTTGAGTTTCCCCTTGTGATAAAGCCCTCGTCAAGCGCCGAATACTGGCGTCATCCGTTCGACGGAATGCGCAAGGTTTACTACGCGAAGGACGCGGCGGACGCCGAAAAAATTATAAATTCGATTTTCGCGTCGGGATATGAAAGGCGCATAATCATACAGCAGAAAATCAAGGGCGGCGACGGCAAAATGCGCGTTCTGACGACGTATTCGGATAGGGACGGAGGAGTGCGCCTCGTCTCGCTCGGTCATGTGCTGCTTGAGGAGCATACGCCTCACGGAATAGGCAATCATTCGGCGATAATAACCGAATATGCGCCGGAAATCACGCGCCCGTTTGTCAGAATGCTTGAAGCGGAGCGTTACACGGGCTTTTGCAATTTTGATATTGTTCTCGACCCGAAAACGGGTAAATATCTTGCGCTCGACATGAATCTGCGGCAGGGAAGAAGCAATCTTTATGTGACGGCAGCGGGCGCGAATATTGCAAAAATTGCGGCGGATGACCTGCTTTTCGGGGAACCTGCGGCACCGATTGAAACAAAAAACGAGGTTTTCTGGCACAATGTGCCGAAAGGGGTCGTCTACAAATATTCGGGGGACGATGCGCTTGTTGCCAAGGCAAAAGCTCTCGCAAAGAAGGGGAGCGAATGCTCGTCGCTCTTTTACGGATATGACCTGAAGCGCTCGCTCGTGCGGCTTATGTGCGTGCTTTATATGTGCGCGAATCAATATAAAAAATATAAGGAAAACAAGTAAGGAGCGGCGGATGTCAGATATTGAAAAGAAAACTCTCGGCATAATCGGCGGGCTTGGTCCTTTAGCATCCGCGCATTTTTATAAAATGATAACGGAGCATACGAAAGCCGAGCGCGACGCCGACAATCTGAACATTATAATATACAGCCGAGCCGACACGCCAGACAGAACTGCGTATATAATGGGGAAAAGCGACGAAAGCCCCGTCCCCGCGCTCATAAAAAGTGCCGGAACGCTTGAGCGAGCGGGGGCGGAGGTTCTCGCAATACCGTGCAATACCTCGCATATGTTCCTTGACGAGATTTCCGCCGCCGTGAGCATTCCCGTTCTTTCAATGGTGGAGCTGACAGCCGATTTCGTGCGTAATTGCGGATGTCGGCGGGCGGGAATAATGGCGACGGACGGGACGCTTGCGTCGGGAATATATAAACGCGCGCTTTCGGAGAGGGGCATTGAATGCGTTTATCCCGACACGGAAACGCAGCGGCTCATAATGTCAGTGATTTACGACTATGTAAAGGCGGGACGCGCGGGCGGCGAGGCGATTTTCAGAAAAGCCGCAGAAAAAATGCTTTCGACGGGGTGCGACGCCGTGATTTTAGGCTGCACAGAGCTTCCTCTTGTGGCGTATGATGACGAGCGCTTTATAGATACGCTTGAGGTTCTTGCCTGCGAGGCGATAAAATACTGCGGCGGGGAGCCGTGCGGGTTTTCCGCTTTGCTTATGGAGGGCTGCGGACATGAAATACGTTGACGCGCTTTTGGCTTTGGGAATATCGCTTCCCGAAAAATACGAGCATATTGAAGTTTCAAATGTGAGATTCGATTCTCGCCGCACGGACGAAAATTCCGTTTTCGTATGCATTGCGGGCGATGACACGGACGGACACGACTATGCGATGAGCGCCTACGGCAGGGGCTGCCGCGCATTTTTGTCGGAACACGGACTTTCAGTCCCCGAGGACGCGGCGGTCGCCGTGTGCGGCGACACGAGGTCGGCGCTCGCCGATATTTCGCGCGCCGTATACGGTTATCCCGACCGAGAGCTTACGCTTGTCGGAATCACGGGAACAAAGGGAAAGACGACGACATCCGTCTATATCGCGGATATTCTGAACGACGCGGGAATCCCCTCGGGCTGTATAGGCTCGCTCGGCGTTCTTTTGCCGCCCGGCGCGGGAAGCATTAAAATGCCGCGCACAACTCCGACGACACCCGAAGCATCCGATCTTTGCGAGATTTTCGCCGCGATGAGGCGATCCGGCATTAAGGTCGCCGTTATGGAGGTGTCATCTCAGGCGCTCTATAAGGAGCGCGTGCGCGGGCTGACATTCGATACCGCCGTGTTCACAAATCTCTCGCCCGACCACATAGGCGGCGCGGAGCATCCCACATTTGAGCATTACCGCGACTGTAAGGCGCGCCTTTTCTCCGATTTCGGCGCGCGGCGGATTGTGTATAACGCCGACGACGAATACGCGGACTATATGATTGGGCGCGCGCCTGCCGGAACCGAGCTTGTTTCCGTTTCGGCGCTTGACGAAAGCGCTGATTTTTATGCGCATAACAGGGAAAATTACGCCAAGGGAGGAATGCTCGGCACCGTATTTGATATTCGTGAAAAAAACGGAGCCTCGCATAAAATCACCGTGCGCGCCCCGGGGGATTTCAGCGTCATGAACGCGGCGGCGGCGTATGCCGTATGCAAAGGGCTGGGCGCTGACGATGACAAAATCGGCGACGCCCTTGCAAAATCTGCCGTCGAGGGCAGATTTGAGGTGGTAGACGTTCTTCCGTATGCCACGTTTGTAATCGATTACGCGCACAATGAGCTTTCGCTGCGCTCCGTGCTTTCCGTTCTTCGCGGATATAATCCGACGCGGCTTACTGTCCTTGTCGGAAGCGTCGGCGGAAGGACGTTCTCGCGCCGCGCGCCGATTGGACGTGCCGTATCGGAGCTTGCGGATTTCTGCATACTGACCGCGGATGAGCCGGACTTCGAGGACCCGATGAAAATTATCGTTGACATACTTGTCGGCTTTGAGGGCAGGAACACGCCCTACGTGGCGATTCCCGACCGAGCGAAAGCCGTGAGATTTGCAGTGAAAAACGCAATTCCCGGGGAAATAGTCCTTCTGGCGGGAAAGGGACATGAAAAAACGCAGCTCATAAACGGCGTTCACGTTCCTTTTTCGGAGCGCGAAATTCTCCTTGAAGCCGCAAAGGAAGCGGAAACAGTATGACAAGCGTCATGAAGCGTGAAAAAATCGAAAAGGAGAGCCGCATATGAAATATATTGATCTTCACACGCATTCGACTGCAAGCGACGGCAGCATGACGCCAGCGGAGGTTGTACGTGCCGCGAAGGAGGCGGGACTTTCTGCTGTGGCGCTTTCCGACCACGACACGACGGCTGGCGTCGCCGAGGCGCTTGCCGAGGGCGAGAAATCTTCAATCGAGGTGATGCCCGCCATAGAGCTGTCGTCGGAATCAAAGACGGAAACGCACATCCTCGGCTATTTTATCGACCCTGAATCTGAAGCGCTGAAATCGAAGCTCGAGTCGGTGCGCCGCGTCCGCTATGAGCGCGAGGAGGATGTTTGCCGAAAGCTGAACGCGCTCGGATTCGACGTGACGATGGATGAGGCGCGCGAGATTGCGGGTGACAACATTCTCTGCCGCGCGCATTTCGCGAAAATCATGACGAACAAGGGCTATGTCGGCTCCGTGAAGGAAGCGTTTGACCTTTATTTATCAAACGGTCGCCCCGCATACAGCGGGATTCAGGCGCTCACGGATGTGGAGGCGGTTCACCTCATAAACGACGCCGGCGGAATCGCTTTTGTCGCGCACTTGAATCAGACGCGGCGCACACTCGACGATTTGTACGATTTTCTCAAATACTTAAAATCCGAGGGACTGGCGGGAATTGAGGGCTATTACACCGAATATACGCCTGAGTCGGGCGAGGCGTATCGCAGGCTTGCGTCAAGGCTCGGGCTGCTGCTCTCGGGCGGCTCAGATTTTCACGGCGCGTTCAAGCCTCATATTTCAATCGGACGTGGAACGGGGGATTTGCGTGTGCCCTACGACTTGCTGACTGCGATGAAGGAATACAGAGACGCGAGAGGGTAGGAAGGCGCCTGACGTGCCTGCCGTGAAACCGGAATTTGTGTGTGCAGGGATTAGGAATCCATATGCATAAAAATCAAAAAATGATACGGCAGAACGATTTTCTGTCGGAATAAGGAGGAATCAATATGTCATTCAGAACAAAGCTGGATGCACTCCCTTCTGAAAAGTGGGGAAATGACAGAGTTTGCTTCAAAAAAATCAAGTCGCAGGATGATTTGATTTATGCGATATTTGACTGCAAATTAAGAGATGATCAGATTGATCTGGTCAATCCTGCGGGATTTTCGATTGGAAGGGCGTATATTAATCCCGACAATAATTACCCTTGCATAATCTGTAACAGTGACGGGAAAAACATCGGCTTTATAAACCTGCTCAAATGGCTCGGCACCGGCAGCGCTCTTTCATGGAGCTATTTCATCGACCGGGACGAGCAGGGAAAGGGATACGGAAAAAAAGCCGCAGAGCTTGCAATCGAAATATTGGAAGGTATTGCGGACGGTGAAATGATAAAGGTTTCAACCGAGCAGTCAAACGTATATGCGCAGCGGCTTTATTTGTCGGTGGGTCTACAAAAGCTTGACGAGCTGGACGGCGATGATTTAGTATTCGGCAGATGAAAGCTGACGGCTGATTTTATCAGTGCAGGCACGCGGGCATCTTTTTAATGCTTAAAAAATGAAAAATCACGGACAACATACTGTCCGTGATTTTTTCGCGATGAGGCGTCTCACTCACTGCCGCACCGCGTATTTTTTATATATCTCGCCTTTCGGAACGCCTCTGTCGCGGGCTGCGGCTTTAATCGCGTCCATTTGGTTCATTCCCGAGCTGATGTACGCCTCGACGTGTTCTTTCACGGAAAGTCCTTCCCATTCGAGCGCGCCGTCCCGGGGTGCTGCGCCGTGAAGCACAATCACATATTCGCCCCGCGGCTCGATGTCCTCATATTTTTGTATAAGCTCATCGAGCGTGCCGCGAATCACCTCCTCGTTGAGCTTTGTCAGCTCGCGGCAGAGCGCAGCTCCTCGCTCGCCGCCGCAGCTCGCCTTAAGCTCGCCGAGCGTCCTTTTCAATCTGTGCGGCGCTTCATATAAAATTACCGTCCTGCGCTCGCGCGAAATTTCGTCTGTGATTTTTCCGCGCGGCGTGTTTTCCGTCGGCAAAAATCCGTAAAATACGAAGCTTTTCGTGTCGGCGCCCGAAATCGAAAGCGCCGTCACCGCCGCGCACGCGCCGGGAACGGCAGTAACATTTATCCCCGCCTTCACAGCATCGCGTACAATATCCGCCCCGGGATCGCTTATCGCGGGCGTTCCCGCATCGGTGCAGAGCGCGCAGCTCTCTCCCGAAAGAAGGCGCGATATGATTTTATCTCCCGCTGAGCGCTTATTTTCCTCATAATAGCTCATCATCGGGCGCGAAATCCCGAGGCGGGAGAGCAAAAGCCCCGTGTGGCGTGTATCCTCTGCGGCGACGAAATCCACTTCCGAAAGCACCTTGACGGCACGGCTTGATATGTCTGCCATATTTCCTATAGGCGTTGAGACGAGGTAAAGCGTGCCGCCGATTACCTGATTTTTTTCATTTTCATCCTTCTCGTTCATTGTCTGTACTCCTGCGGAAAATCGTCGTTTTCGTATATATATTTGAAATTTTCCGTCTCCTCTCTCCCGTTTTCCTCCTTGTACGCGAAAAGCGGCGGTGTCACGGTAAGTCCCGCCCCTCCTCCTCGCCTCGCGGCACAGAGAACAAGCGACGGTCTGCCCGACGGGGTAGGATATAAAAGCGTCAGCGTCTTTGGCTCAAAGCCCGAGCGGCGCAGCGACACCATCAGGTCAGCGATTCTTTCAGGGCGATAAACGACGTAGAACATTCCCCCTTGGCGGCAAAGACGCGCGGCGGCGCCGCAGAAGTCGTCGATTCCGCCGAGAATCTCGCGGCGCGCGATGTTCATCGCTCCGCTTTCGCTTAAAATTCCCGAATCGGCTGTCATATATGGCGGATTTGAAAAAACATAATCAAATCCTCCGCCGCAAAGAGAGCCGTTAATGCTCCTCACATCCGCAAGTACGGGTTCGATTACACCGTCGAAGCCGTTATGCGCGATATTGCGCTTCATTATGTCGAAAAAGCGCTCCTGCACCTCGACTGAGGCAAAAAAATCCGCCTTGCCCCTTGAGGCAGCGAGCAGAGAAACGACGCCGGTACCCGCTCCAAGCTCCGCTGCGCGGATATTGACTCCCGCAGGGCGCTTTATATACGCAGAAAGAAGGTATGCGTCAGTTGTGAATGTAAGCCCGTCGCGTGCCTGAATGAGTGTAATATGTTCGTTTATTCGGTCAACACGTTCGTCGGGGTAAATGTCTGTCATGTCGAAATTCTCCCTTGGAATATTTTATGTACCTGAATAAATGCCTTTTAATCGGGAACGCCGCCAAGCAAATCGCGGATTTGCCAACAGGTCCCGTGATTTTGATTCAAATGCTGCTTTGAATCACACCTTAAAGAGAAAGGAACCCTTCATTCGCGCGGGCTTGCCGCAGCGAGGGTTCCATGCCATCGCAGGGTATCGCAAAAGAAACCGTCGCCGAGGGGCGGATTACTTCTTTGAATCTTCCTTGCTTATGATCTCTTTTCCGTCATAGTGACCGCAGGCGGGGCAAACACGGTGATTGAGCGTGTATTCTCCGCAGTTGGAGCATTTTACCATGCTCGGCGCGGTAAGCTTGCTGTTGCTCGAGCGTCTCTTGTCGCGGCGCGCGGGCGAAACTTTTCTTTTCGGAACTGCCATAATATTTTCCCTCCGTTATAAAACGAATGTATTAAAGGGCGCGGGCATTGCCGCACGCCGCATAAACTAATTTTCCCCCTCGTCGTCAGCGTAAAGCGACGCGAGAGCCTCCCATCGCGGGTCAATTCTGTTTTTTTCGCGCTCCGCGCATCCGCAGTCTCTGATATTGAGATTCTGACCGCAGTACTCGCATAGCCCGAGACAATCCTCACGGCAGAGCAGGCGCGCGGGGAACGAGAGCATCGCTTCCTCAACAATTTCAGCGTCGATGCATACCTTGCCGTCGCTGTCGAATATAACGTCGTCGCTCGCCTCGTCGCTTGACGAATCTGCCGAAACATCCCTCACGTATTTTTCGTAGGGTACGGTGAAGTTTGCCTTGAATTCCTCGGTGCATCTGTCGCACACCGCGCGGTACGAAACAGTCGCCAAAGCCTCGAGCCTGACTGTGATTCCCGCGCTGACAAATAGAGCGTGAACCTCAATCGGTGCGGTAAGAAAGGCGCCCACGGGCGGAGTTGCCATCGATGCGTCGGGTGTCACAGTAAAATCAAACGACAAATCGGACGTTTTGCCCGACAAAATCGGGGATATATCAAGCGTCATCGATAACCTCCCTCGCATTGCGGTCGTATCGCGGCGTATCGCGGTCGTATCGCAACGCGAAAAGCGCACGAAAAACACGTCCACATTGACGGTACGATATATTATACAGCGTATTTTTCGATTTGTCAACCCCAAAATAAAATTTTTTTACTCGAAGCCGCTGAACGTGATCTCCGAAATCGAAATCAAAAGAGCAATACGCATCAAAGGTTACTGTAAAGCGGCGCATGATAGCTTCATATTATCAATTCCGCTTGCCTTTCCTGCGCTTTTGTGTTAAAATAGCCTCGCCTAACAAAATATCGGTATGTAATTCAAATTTCAATTTTTCAATCCGAACTTAACACATTCATCAAAGGAGCGGCTGCACAGCCGCTTTTGTGCCATGCCCGACGGTGAAATCGATAGCTGACCGACATTTTTTCAAAAGCGTGTTGTTCATTTGGAAAGAAACGAGTGGTATGATATATGCATAAATCATGAAAGAGAGGTTCCGGACATGAACACAGACAAAATTTATGCGGAGTCAATCGCAAACGAGTATTCCGTAAAGAAAACATCAAAGGTTGTAGCTTTGAAGAAGCTTGACCGAAAGGCAAAGAGAGGTGCCAACATCTTCGCGTATACATTTGGAATTGTATCCGCTCTGGTGCTTGGCACCGGTATGTGCCTTTCGATGGACGTGATAGGAAACGGCACACAGATGAGCTTCATATGCGGCATAATCATTGGTGTTATAGGCATTGTTGGCGTCGCTGTCAACTATCCTATCTACAAAAAAATAAAAAAACGCGGTATGGAAAAATATGCCGGCGACATTATCAGGCTTGCGAATGAAATCAGCGAAAGGTCTCTATAACGCAAAAGACGTGAAGTGTCAGGGAAGGTGATTCTGTTGAACAAGTTTGAAAGCAAATATTATGATACCGCAGTCCGAATGGTGAAAGCCTTCCTTGACATTCTTGAAACGAAGGATTTTGAGTACATAACGGTCAAGGAAATCTGTGCTAAGGCAGGAGTGAATCGCTCAACATTTTATCTTCATTATGAAACGATAGGCGATTTGCTAAATGAGAGCGCGGAATATATTTCCGATACGATGTCCGGCTATTTCGACCGGAATATGCGTATTCAGGATGTCTCCGTTATGGACAAAAATGACCTTTATTTTATCAATGAAGAGCATTTAATCCCATGGCTTACCTCCATAAAGGAAAACAGAAGATTATTTCGGGCGGCATTGAAAAGCGGTCATACAATAGGTATGGACAGATATACGGAAGCGCTGAAAAAGAACATTCTTGAACCTGTCATAGAGCGGCACGGCTTTACAAAGGAAGATACGGAATATGTGATAGCGTATTATCTGGAAGGTATTCTGTCAGTTGTGAATGTATGGGTGAAAAACGACTGCAAAAAGGAAATCGGTGATATGGCGGAGCTGATTATGATTTGCGTCAACAGAAAGCGGGAAACAGATGAGGAATGAAAATAAAGATATGTAATTGCTGCAAAAAAATCTTTTTGCTGCCGGCGTGGCTGACGGTGCTGATTGCGGTGCCGTCGTTTGCCCTGCTGATTCTGTTCTTTCTTTTTGGCGGGAGCATGGAGCAGTCAAGAATTATCGAAATTTCCATATACGGCTTGTCTGCGTACTCGCTGATTATTGCCTCTACGGGCATCGCAAGAATAATCGGATTTGTAAAAAAGCGCCTGCAAAGCTATACTTTTTGGAATAAGCTGCATGAAGACACACGTCTGCGCACTGTGGTAACCACGGCTCCGGGGCTTTTCCTGAATGCGCTTTATGTATTTACGAATATCGGAATGGGCGTGCTGAATCATACGGTATGGTTTATCTATCTGGGAGTATATTATTTCTTTTTGACCGTAATGAAATCATCCTTGATTCATTATCTGGCGAAAAACCGAAGCGGTATAAACCAGGAGACAGAGTATCGGAAATATCGGGAGTGCGGAATTGCCCTGCTTATGCTTAATTTTGTGCTTGTTTCCGAATGTGTGTACATAGTATACAGAAATCAGAGCTTTCACTATAACGGCGTGCTGATATACGCGATGGCGGCAATGACGTTTTATTCCCTGATAAGCGCTGTTTTTCATGTGCTTCGCTACCGAAAATATAAAAGCCCTGTTTTATCGGCAGTCAAAGCTGTCAAGCTGACAAGTGCGATGGTTTCCATGCTTGCGCTGGAAAGTGCGATGATAGCACAGTTCGGCGGAGAAGAACAGGGGAATTTTCGACAAATGATGACGGGTGTGACGTCTCTGGTTGTTTGTATTGTCGAGCTGCTGATAGCTGTTTACATGATATATAGCGGTACGCGCAGGATAAAAAGAGAAAAATCACATCAGTCTTTTTCGTGACGAAGAGAATTGATAAAATACTGTCCCGACCCCAAAAGTCAGACCGGTGGACTGACGACGATGGGGTCAGGACAGTTTTTTGTTTATTTTGTCGGAGGGCATGAGCGGCTTGGGTTAAGAATGTACAAAACTCATAACCGCTGAAGTCTCACTTGCCTCAGCTTTACTCTGCCTCATTTTGCGTCTCGGCAGGCGCCGGCGGCTGCATCGGACTTTCCTCATTGTACGGCGGATTTGCCGCGCCATATCCGTACCCGAAGGGCGGCGGGGAAAACTGCTGCATCGGCGGATGGTACATCATTATATGCGCGCCCTGAAAGTATTTTAGGTCTGTCATCATCGAGCGGTATTTCAAAAGAATTCTGCCGAGCAGAATGAGCGAAACCGCGTCGCAGATTCCGATTAACAGCTCTATCACTGCGTGAAGCGAATGGTAGTTCGTCACGTCGAAAATCGTCGCATAAAATGCGGCGGCGCCGATGAAAATGCACATCACGGCAGCGAATACGGAAACGCCGTTTAGCGGAACGCCTGTTTCAGCCGTATGAGCTATTGATGACACTGTCGAATTGAGCTTGACAAAGAAAATGAATGCAAGCGTGAAAATGACGGCGACAGCGGCAAAGCCTATAATGTACATGAAATAAAGCCCCGTCCGACGTATTGCCATGACGCATGATATGACGATAAGCGTTTCCATCACTGCGGAGATGAGCGTCATAAGTCCGAGGTAAAAATATATCACCGTTTTGATAATCGAAAAACCTGCGCTCGCCATCCTTTCGCCGCCCTCGCTTTTCGTGCCGGAATATATAAGCCACGCGCCGACAGCAAGAAAGAGCAATGGAAACAGTCCGACGACCGAAATCACGGTTTCGATTTTTGAGACAACATCCAGAATTGTGCCATACGACTGCTCGTCAAATATGTAGCTGTAAAAATTCCGGTACATCGTCGCGTAATCCGCGGGAATGTAGATATTTATCACCGTCAGGATAACAGAACACGATATGAGTATAGATATAACGAGAAACGAGTGCGAGGCAAATATTGATTTTACGGCATCAAATACTGGTCTTTGAAGGTATTCGGCGCTTGGCGGCGCGTAATTTACCGGCGGTGGGAGCGGCGAGCCGCAGCTTTGGCAGTAAGCCGCCCCATCGTTATTGCGCGTGCCGCATATGGAACAAAACATTTGAAAATTCCTCTTTCAAAAAATGAAAATCAGCGGTAGAACGCAAGGCTGCCGATTATAGGAAGAACCTTTTCCTTGTCACTTGCTGCGTTGATAATGCCGTACACCATATAAAATACGGCGACTGCTATTACGAAAAGGTTTAAAAGCGTTGAAATCACGCCCGCAATCGCAAGGAAAACAGTGCTTTTCGTCAATGCGACGATAATGCCGAGAAAAGCTGAAATTATGGTTGCAATTATTGTAAGCGCCACCGTCACAATCGAGATGATAATCCCCTGTCCGACATTGAATCTGACGCGCGGGTTATTTTTTTCGGGCTTTATGAGAAGTCCTGCAAGCCAGCCGATGCCGATATACGAAAGAACGGAGTAAAGCTTTGAGTTGTCGTAAAGCTCTGTCGATATTTCAGGTGAAAATTTCCTGTACGGATGCTCCCATGTGTCGTCATAGGGCTTTGTGTACGGCTTTGGCGCAGGCTGCTGCCATCCCTGCGGTCCCTGACCGTTTTGATTCCATTGATACGGCTGCTGGTACGGCTGCTGCTGATACCCCTGACTGTTCGGCGTGTACGCCTGACCGGTCTCTCCGCCGTTTACCTCAGGGTGGGCTGTATTTTCATCGCTTTTCGCGCCGACCGTTTCGGGCGCTGTGCCCCCGCGCAGGTCGAATCCGCATTTTCCACAGAAAAATGCGCTGTCGGAAACCTCGTTTTTGCAGTTCGGGCAAATCTTCATATCAAAATCTCCTTAATAATAAATCGAATGTTACTATATTATATTTCACAAAACGCGAAATGTCAAGTGCTGCGGCAAAAATGAGCGCAAAAACTTTATCGCGCGCGATTTATGACAACACCGCGCGCTTGACAACGAGGAATTTATGTGATATACTTTTGCTTGCGAAATTATTTATTTCGGAAAAAACTCACTGCATTTGAGGAGCAAAAAATGAAGGACGACAAAAAGCAGGTGAAATCCATTACTCCGATGGATGAGGATTTCGCGCAGTGGTATACGGATATATGCAAAAAAGCAGAGCTTATCGATTATTCAAGCGTTCGCGGATGTCTCGTCATACGCCCATACGGGTACGCTATATGGGAAAATATGCAGCGGCTTCTCGACGCGAGATTCCGCGCGCTCGGTCATGAAAACGTGTATATGCCGATGTTTATAACCGAATCGCTTTTGCAGAAGGAAAAGGATCACGTCGAGGGCTTCGCACCCGAGGTGGCGTGGGTGACTCACGGCGGCGAGGAGGAGCTTACGGAGCGGATTTGTGTGCGCCCGACGTCGGAAACGCTTTTCTGCGAGCATTACGCGCACGTCATAAAAAGCTATCGCGATTTGCCGAAGCTTTATAACCAGTGGTGTTCCGTCGTAAGATGGGAAAAGACGACGCGCCCGTTTCTGCGCTCGCGTGAATTTTTGTGGCAGGAAGGTCACACAATGCACGCAACGCCGGAGGAGGCGATAGCGGAAACGGAGCAAATGCTCAACGTCTACGCTGATTTTCACGAGAGCGACCTCGCGATTCCCGTCATCAAGGGAAGAAAGACTGACAGCGACAAATTTGCGGGCGCGGAGGCGACATACGCGATTGAAGCGCTCATGCATGACGGAAAGGCGCTTCAGGCGGGAACGTCTCATTATTTCGGCGACGGCTTCGCGCGCGCGTTCGACATCAAATACACAGACCGCGACAACTCCCTCAAATATCCCTACCAGACCTCGTGGGGCGTGTCCACGCGCATGATTGGCGGCGTAATAATGACGCACGGCGATGACAACGGGCTTGTGCTTCCGCCCGCGATAGCGCCGATTCAGGTTGTGATAATTCCCGTCGCGCAGCATAAGGAAGGCGTACTTGAGGCGGCGCACAAGCTTAAATCGCGTCTTGAGGGCAAATTCCGCGTAAAGCTTGACGAGAGCGAGAATACTCCCGGATGGAAATATGCCGAATACGAGATGAAGGGCGTTCCGCTGCGTCTTGAGCTGGGACCGCGAGACATTGCGGAAAACAAATGCGTGCTTGTCACGCGACATAACGGCGAGAAAACCGTTGTCTCGCTTGACGGAATCGAGGATTCGGTCACAGAAAGGCTTTCGGCTGTGCGCGACGGGCTTTACGAAAAAGCGCTTCTGAACAGGGAGCGCCGTACCTACGACTGCCGCAGCATTGACGAGATTAAAACGTCGCTTTCCGAGCATGGCGCGGGATTTGTGAGGCTCATGTGGTGCGGAGATCCCGAATGCGAGACGAAAATAAAGGAGCTGACGGGCGTCACGTCAAGATGCATTCCGTTTGAGGAGGAGCATCTTGACGACAAGTGCATATGCTGCGGCAAAGAGGCGAAGCATATGGTCTATTTCGCCGTAGCATATTGAAAATTGCTTTCAGATGAAGGTTTTTTCCACAACCCTGAAGGAGCGGCTTCGTCAGCTTGATTTTGTGATAATCCTCTGCGCTGCGGGAATGACCGCAATTTCAGTGATGACGCTTTACGGCGTGCGGGACGATTATACCGCAGGCTCGCGAATGTTCGTCGTTCAGCTGGGCGCCGCCGTTCTCGGATTTATCTGTATGGTTATTATCTCGCTTGTCGATTACGATGCGTTTTTGACGAAGCTGTGGATTCCGATGTTTTTCGCGTCGATATTCTTAATGGCGCTTGTCTTTGTTCTGGGAGTGGGCGCGAGCACCGATTCCGACCAAAAGCTTTATATCGACCTCGGAATTGTCACGTGGCAGGTGTCGGAAACGGTGAAATTCACGTTCATTCTGTCGTTTTCAAAGCACGCGGATCTTGTGAAAAAGCACATCAACAGCCCCAAAAATCTGCTCTTTTTGCTGCTTCACGCGGCGATAATCGTCGGACTTGTCATTCTGACGGGAGACCTTGGCTCGGCGCTTGTCTTTATCTGCATATTTGCGGCGATTCTTTTCTCCGCGGGGCTTTCGCTCTGGTATTTTGCGGGCGCGATTGCAGTATGCGTAGTTGCGCTGCCGTTTGTGTGGCCGCATCTTTCGGAATATCAGCAGATGAGAATACTCTGCGGCTTCGACCCGACGATAGACCCCGACAATTACGGCTATCAGGCTCTTCGCTCGCTCGATACGATAGCGGCGGGCGGCATTTTCGGTCAGGGAATCAACGGGGGCGGGGAATATCTCAATCTGCCCGTTGCGACGACGGATTTTCTCTTTTCCGTAATGTGCGAGAAGTTCGGCTTTCTCGGCGCTCTCGTCTATCTCATACTTATGGGAATTATGATTTTCCGCATAATCATGGTTGCGAAGCACTCGCGAAAGGATGTAGGCGCGTTTTTATGTACGGGCGTGCTTGCCGTTCTTATCGCGCAGACGACGGAGAACATGGGAATGTGTCTCGCCGTCCTTCCCGTAATCGGAATCACGATGCCGTTTATGAGCTACGGCGGCTCGTCAATGCTCATGACATGGGTGATGCTCGGTCTTGTGCAGAGCGTGAGGCTCCACAATACAAAGTATTATTTCGAGCGCGAGGACGCATGAATTACATATCGGAACAGTATCCCCTCACGGAAGCCTTTCCGTGAGGGGATTTTTTCATTTATTATTGCTTTGTACGTTGCTTACGGTCGTCGCGCGTTTTTCTTGTCCGCCGTACCCGGCGCTTTTCACATTTTTCTGCGGCATTCCCGACGCCTTGTCATCTCCGCCCGATGCAAACGCCGCCATGACGCACATCATAACCGCGAAAGCGACAATGGCGATTATAGCGAGAAATACAAGAAGCGGTATGAAAAATCCTCCCATGACACGCCTCTATTCCGCCTCGGCACATGAGTAAACGCCGATGAAAAGGGGCAGCCCCGTTTCGTTTTCAACAATCGCGTATACAAACGGTCTGTCGAGGCGAACAACATACTCCGTCACATCAGCGCATTCATCCGTAACCTCTGCGTGAGTGATTGCAGCCGCCTTCGTCCCGTTCCTCGATACCTCGATATACGTTTTCTGCTCGACGCGGCTGACAAAGAGATTCCCTCCCGTGGACGAGCCGAGATTTGAAAGATCAGATGTCGTTGCATCGAAAATATCCGTGACGCCGAGCGCCTTCATTACGTTTATAAGCTCGACATCGTAGGAATACGAAAATTCGGGTATGACTGTGCTGACAGAGGTGAGAACAGAGTTCTCCCATATACTCTCCCATGCCTCGCTGTCAAGCGATTTTGCAAATTCGTATACGTCCGTGCCCTCGCTCGGTAAAAGCGCCGCGAATGAGTACTCTCCGCCCGCGTAATTTTTCACGATTCCCGCGGCATCACCGTAGGTGATGTATGTGTTCTCATCAGAGTACATCATCGTGACCTTTGAGGTCGTGCCGTCGTAATTCGTGAAGTTCTCGCTTGCCGAAATGTTGCTGTTTTCGTATTTTGTTTCCCACTGCGCGTCAAAGAGAAGGGAATTTATCAGAATCATCACGACATCATCCTCGATTTCATCTAACATCTTGTCGATAAGCCCGTCTGTGTTGTCTTGGCACCACTTGTTGATGTCGTCAACGGTCGAGCTGTCAAACGGTGCGGAATAAGCGTCGGCACCGTACCAGTCGGCGTTTGTCTGAAGGAATGATTCCTTAACCGTTATTCGCTCGTTCCGCACCCAGATTGAGTTCGCCAGAGATACCGAGCAGTCATCGGCGGTGTAAAGTGAGGAAATATATGCGTAAACCGCGCGGTTTAAGGACGCAATGTCCATTCCGAAGAAATCCTCAAGCTGCGAGAGCGTCTCGCCGTCCGCGCCGTTCGTTACCATCGCGATGCAGATTGCCGCCGAGAGGGGCGAGAAGAGAAGATTTGAATTTTCCTCGTCCTCGCTTACAATCTCCGAGAACATCGAAAACGAAAGCGACGTTAAGGCATCGACAAATTCGTCGGTAACCTCTCCCTCGTCGTCTGACGTGCGTGTGTAATCCGCCGAAAGCTCGACGGCTGCTATCGTCTCACATGATGACGCAAAGAGCATTGAAAGCACAAGCATAAGCGCCAGTGCAATTTTTGATTTTTTCATGATAAGTCTCCTTTCGGGCATAAGCCGCAAAAAAATTTTTAGTTTGAAAGCTACATCTTCCAAGTCTTTTTACTCGGAAAGAAGTTTAAACGAAAGCGATGCGAAAAATTCGTCGGTGAGAAGATTTTCGCTGTCAATGACAATAGCTGCGAGGTATCCGTCGTACTCAAACGCCGCGACGACAGAAATATTTCCCGAGCCTGCGATGTCCTCATCATCGGTATAATAAATCAATGCGGTGACGGTTCTGTCGGCAAGCGCGATTTCAGCCTCAACGGCGTCGGTGTATTCAAAGCCGGCGTCCGAAACGGCATCCGCGTTCTCGCTTGTCAGAACCTTATACCCGATTCCCGTTTTGGCATCCACGCATTGAAAGATTATAGCCGCCTCGTCTCCGAAAAGTCCCGAAATCGATATTGCTATCGCATCCTCGGAATCGACAAGCCCGGCAGGCTCACCGTCGATTAAGGGGATGAGCGCCGCATCCTCAGTCATTCCGTAAAGGGAGGAGAGAAGATAAAGCTTCTCCTGAAGCTCGTCGTAGCCGCCGCAGTATACGAATGAATCATCATACGAAGAGCTCACGTTGCCGTCGATTTCGTCGACGATGCCATCGTTCTCATCGCCGTCCGTAACCTCGTCGCTTTGACTTTCGTATAAATTGTTGACCCCGCTCTCCGAGCTTTCCTTCGGATCTGCTGAATTCTCGGCTGAATGATCTTCATCGCTCTCGGTTTCATATAACTCCTCATCTGAAACCGCGGAATCATCCGTGTCCGCTGTCTCGCCGTCGGCAACATCGTCCTCTACGCCTTCATATCCATCAAATGCTCCGTGACTGAGTGCGCTTGACTTCACGCTGTCCGATTCGGAATAGTCCTCGTCTCCTGATTGTCCGTCGAGACTGCTTTTAGCGATGAAGTAAACCGAGAATGAAACTCCTGCCGCAGCGACAAGACAGGCTGCGACAGTCCCTGCTCGCTTGACTGCGTTTATTCGCCCGCGCCTTTTCGTTTCGTATTCATCGCGGCGGCGAAGGACTTCGTCTGCGATTTCCTTATAAGTCTTCATAAACAAATCCCTCCTTTTCAAGTTCGGCTTTGAGTGACAGCTTTGCGCGGTAAACGAGATTCGACATCTGCTTTTTCGATTTTCTCATGACGCGCGCCGCGTCCTCATATGAAAGGTCTTCAAAATAAACGAGATATAAAGCCTGACTGTAGTCGGATGACAGCTTGCAGAGCGCGCGCCGGAGTATGATTTTGTTCTCGTCGCGTATCAGCCTCGTCTCAAGCGCCTCCTCATCGGATTTCATGCTCAGTGAGATTTCCGACACCTCGCCCCTGTGTCGGCTTGCACTTCGCCGCATTCCGTCAATTGTGACGTTTCGCGCGATTGCATAAAGCCATGTCTTAAAGGAGCTTTTTCCAGAAAAACGGGGCTTCTTTGTCGCAAGCCTCACGAACGTGTCCTCCATGTAATCCTCGGCATCTGAAAAATTGTTTGTCATGCCGAGAATATAAAGGAGCAGTCCGTCCTTGTAATCCCGTATTATTTCGACGATTCCTTCGTCGTCGCCGAGGAGAAAACGGCGGTAGCTACTTTCACCGTTATCCATAATTGACTCCTTTCCGAGTTCCTCACCCTATTAGTCGCATTTTTTCGGAAAAAGTCTCACCTCCAAAGCAAAAAAAATAAAAAAATTTTTTGGCAGAGACTATTTGCGAAAAAATGCGGCGCGAAGTATCATAAAATTTGCAAAGCGCGGTGAAATATTCCGCTTCGCGGAATATTTCATACGATAACTTTCGGAGGGACTTGTCCCGACGAAAGTTATCGTGTACTCACGCCTTGAAGCAAAAAAATAAAAAATTTTTTTTGGCAGAGACTATTTCCGAAATCACCTCTTCAGCACGCGGCTTACGGCGTCGTGCCAGCCCGAAAGTGCAAGCTCGCGCGCCTCGGTCGTTATTTCGGGCGCAAATTCACGCTCGATTTTGTGATGCGCGGCAATTTCGGAAGGGGATGAGTAAATTCCCACGCCGAGTGCGGCAAGCATCGCCGCGCCAAGCGCCGTCGATTCGGTGCAGACGGGGCGCAGAATTTTTACACCCGCAAAATCCGCCTGCGTCTGCATAAGAAAATTATTTGCCGACGCGCCGCCGTCAACGGCAAGCGAGTGAATGCGGACACCGACGTCATTTTCCATAGATGAAAGCACATCGCACGTTTCAAATGCGATGCCTTCAAGCGCAGCGCGGACAATATGCGCGCGTGATGTGCCGCGAGACACTCCGAGAAGCGCTCCGCGCGCGTAGGGGTCCCAGTAGGGTGCGCCAAGACCGACAAATGCGGGAACGAGATAAACGCCGTCTGTCGAGGAGACGCTTTTTGCGATTTTTTCTGTTTCCGATGCCGAATCGATTATTTTAAGCTCGTCGCGAAGCCACTGAATTACAGAGCCGCAGACGAAAACGGAGCCTTCAAGCGCGTATGTCGTCTCGCTTCCGATTTGCCACGCGACAGTTGTGAGAAGCCCAGAGCGCGACGCGACGGGAATATTTCCCGTATTCATCAAAAGAAACGCTCCGGTGCCGTATGTGTTTTTGACGTCTCCCGTCTCAATGCATCCCTGTCCGAAAAGCGCCGACTGCTGGTCTCCTGCGATTCCCGAAATCGGGATTTCTGAGCCGAAAAATTTCGCGTCCGCACATCCGAAAATTCCGGACGAGGGCATAACCTTTGGCAAAATACACCTCGGTATTCCGAAATAGCGCAGCAGCTCGTCGTCCCACTCCATTTTGTGAATGTTATAAAGCATAGTGCGCGAGGCGTTCGTCACGTCTGTTGCGAATACCTTGCCCGAGGTGAGATTCCACAAAAGCCATGTATCAACCGTGCCGACGAGAATCTCGCCGCGCTCCGCCCGTCCGCGAATCCCCTCGATATTGTCAAGCAGCCATTTAATCTTTGTCGCTGAAAAATAAGCGTCGGGCAAAAGTCCGGTCTTGGATTTTATCACCTCGCCCATGCCCTCTCGCAGCAGCTCATCGCAGTATTCCGCCGTGCGGCGGCACTGCCATACTATTGCGTGATATACGGGTTCACCCGTTTGCCTGTCCCACATGACGACGGTTTCGCGCTGATTCGTGATTCCTATGCATGAAACGTCTGACGCATCCGCGCCGATATAGAGCATACACTCGCGCGCCGCGCCAAGCTCTGTTGAGAGAATTTCCATCGCGTCATGCTCGACCCAGCCGTTTTTCGGGAAATACTGCGTAAATTCGCGCTGAACTGTATGTACGGGCGTGCCGTCCTCTCCAAAAATGATAGCACGAGAGCTTGTCGTTCCCTGGTCAAGCGCCAAAATATATTTTTTCATAATGCCTCCCTGACGATTAAAGCAATTTTATACTTTTATTATAAAAGAACGCGAGTGATTTGTCAAGATTTTTCATGCGATACGCATAAAAATTTGTGGAAATCCCACACCTGCCCGACGGGCTGTAGCTTTCGCGAAAAAAATAAGATTTTTTTGATTTTGGGCTTGACATTTGCGCCGGTGTCTGATATAATACTGTAAAGTGAAAAGCTTTACATGCCATCTGCGATAATTTCGGCACCGCGGCGCACGGGGAGATTCATATATGTTTGAAAAAGATCTGTCATACGCCGAAAAGCTCGACGTTTACGGAAATGTGCTGTCGGAGCGACGGCGCGAGGTGCTGACATACTACTATGACGACGATTTGTCGCTTTCTGAAATCGCCGAGGTGATGGGTTCGATTTCGCGGCAGGGCGTGAGGGATGCCATCAAGCGCGGAGAGGCGGAGCTTGACAGGCTTGAGGAGCTTCTTGGTCTCGCGAAATCGGCAAGGACGCTGTCCATGCTCACGGAGAGAACGGATTCGCTTATCAGGCGATGCGACGGTCTTTCGCAGGAGGAAATCAAAGCGGAGCTTATGGCAATTTCAGAAGCTCTTCACGCGCTCTCGGACGAGTGATAAAATTTTACGGGTGAATCGATGTTTGCAAATCTAACCGAAAAGCTTTCTGCCGCTCTCGGCAAATTCAAGAATAAAGGCAAGCTCACGGAAGCGGACGTCAGGGAAGGGATGCGCGAGGTGAAAATGGCGCTTCTCGAAGCTGATGTAAATTACCGTGTCGTGAAGGATTTCGTCGCGGCGGTGACTGAGCGCGCCGTCGGCAGCGAGGTGCTTGAATCGCTTGTTCCGTCGCAGCAAATTGTGAAAATTGTCAACGAGGAGCTTACCGCCGTGATGGGCGGCACCATTTCAAAGCTTGAAATTTCACCGAAGCCGCCTACCGTTGTCATGATGTGCGGACTTCAGGGTGCGGGCAAAACTACGCATTCAGCAAAGCTGGCGATGATGTACAAAAAGCAGGGAAAGCGCCCGCTTCTCGCAGCCTGCGACGTCTACAGACCCGCGGCTGTAAAGCAGCTTGAGGTGCTGGGAGAGCAGACGGACATTCCCGTATTCTCGCTCGGAACGGACGTGTCTCCCGTAAAAATCGCAAAGGAGGCTGTCGAGCACGCGAAGCGAAACGGAAACGACATGGTTTTCATCGATACGGCGGGCAGGCTTCACATCGACGACACCCTCATGGAGGAGCTGGAGCAAATCAAAGCGGAGACGTCTCCGACGGAAATCCTCCTCGTAATCGATTCGATGACGGGTCAGGACGCCGTGAACGTCGCCAAGACGTTTAACGAGCGGCTCGACATAACGGGCGTGATTCTCACGAAGCTTGACAGCGATACGCGCGGCGGCGCGGCGCTTTCCGTGCGTCATATCACGGGCAAGCCGATTAAATTCATCGGAATGGGAGAAAAGCTCGACCAGATTGAGCCGTTTTACCCAGACAGAATGGCGCAGAGAATCCTTGGGATGGGAGATGTGATGACTCTCATCGAAAAGGCGCAGCAGCAGTACGACGAAAAGCAGGCGGCGGAGCTTGAACGCAAAATGCGCGAGCAGACGTTCACGCTTGATGATTATCTCGAACAGCTTAATCAAATTAAAGGAATGGGCAGCCTTGACCAGCTTGTCGGGATGATTCCCGGGATGAGCGCACAGCAGCTCAAGGGCGCTAAAATCGACGAAAAGGCACTCGCTCACACCGAGGCGATAATACTTTCAATGACCCCGCGCGAGCGTGAGCGTCCCGACATTATAAATTCATCGCGCAAAAAGAGAATTGCCGCGGGAAGCGGAACGCGCGTCGAGGAAATCAACCGGCTTCTCAAGCAGTTTGAGATGATGAAGAAGATGATGAAGCAGATGACGGGCAAGCAGGCATCGAAGCTCATGAAGCGCGGCAAGGCAGGCAAAAACAAAAAAGGAAACCTCCCTTTTAATTTCGGATAAAGCCAAGGCTTTTTGACGAAAAGGGGTTTTAATAAAATTTATTTTATGTTTTCGGAGGAAACATGGCAGTCAAAATCAGATTGAGACGCACGGGCGCCAAGAAGCAGCCCTCGTATCGCGTAGTGGTTGCGGATTCACGCTTCCCGCGCGACGGAAGATTTATTGAGGAAATCGGTTATTACAGTCCGCTTACCGACCCTGTAACGGTGTCCATTGACGCTGAAAAGGCGAAAAAGTGGATTGCAAACGGTGCTCAGCCGACGGATACCGTAAGAGCACTTCTCAAATCGAGCGGCGTTATCGAATAACGAGGGCTTGAAATGGTAGATTTGAAAGAAATGCTTGCGTCTATCGCCAAGGCAATTGTGGACAGTCCCGACGAGGTGACCGTTACGGAGGAAGCGGACGGCGACAGCATCACCCTGACGCTTTCCGTAGCGGAATCGGATATGGGAATGGTGATTGGACGTCACGGCAAAATCGCCAAGGCGATACGCTCCATTATGAAAGCCGCGGCAAATTCCGCAGGCAAGCGCGTGAACGTAGAGATTAAATAAATCTCGAAAAGGACACCTTTGTCCCGACCCCGAAGAGTTAGTGAAAAGAACTAACGATGAGGAGGTCGGGATTTTTGCGTAAAAATAGAGTACCAAACGCTTTGAAGCGCACCATTTCACACAGTTTGCTTTTTAATTACTTCTTTTTTGTGACACAGACGCTGCTGCCGGTCGATCACGTGAACGTATTGACAAAGAGGCAAAGGAGTGATATAATGGGCGGCAGAGGAACATATTGAAATAAGCAAAAAATTCGATGATGTGACCAACTATGATTACTGGAACGACCTGCTTGAGCTGCTTCAATTGGTTTTCTCGAAGGAGAAGGAGGAAAACAATGCTTGATTCGACAATTGAGCTTGAAAGCTTTTCGTTTAAATACGTCGATGTTATAGACACTGACGGGAAAAGATACGACCACTGGTATGTGATTTTGTACGAGTCTGACGCCGACAACGATGACACTGAAGAATGCATTGGTATTATTCCTTACAAGGAATGTCGCGGCGGAGTAGGATTAAACCGCTCCGAGATAGAATCAATCAAGCTGTCGGAAAATCAGACGGAGACTACCAATGGATAACTTCAAAGCAGTATACAAAATCTTGACCACTCTTGAACAAGAGATGGATAAGGAGGAAAACAGCGATATATTATGACGGCTGAGATGATAAAAAACAGAATATCGGAAATATGTTCGCACTTCTTGTTCACATATAACGGAAAGAACTGCGGCGTTGACCCCTTTTCACAAAACGATTTCGATATGTGGTATGGCGATGATTATCACCACGCAGATAGCATAGAAAACGTGATGAATGTACCTCTCTTTGACGGGAAAACGCTCACTGATATCGCCAACAAAATAGAGATTACGGAGTATTAACCTTTTCTGTTACAATCAAATACGGAAGCACGACAGAGACAGGAGGCAAGGTAATGATAGATTCTAATATTAAACTTGAAAGCTTTTTATTTAAATACGTCGATGTTATAGACACTGACGGGAAAAGATACGACCACTGGTATGTGATTCTGTATGAAACTGCCGCCGACAACGACGACACCGAAGAATGTATTGGTATTTTTCCTTACAAAGAATGTCGTAGCGGAGTAGAATTAAATCGTTCCGAGATAGAATCAATCAACCTGTCGGAGAATCAGACGGAAAACTCGCAGGATATCGAATATTTGAACGCAGGTGCGGCAGCCTATCAGCAGGGTGACTATGAAACGGCGGTCAAACTTTACAAGAAGGCTGCGGCGATGGGAAATGTGACCGCTCTCAGCAATCTGGGATATTGCTACTATTATGGGCGCAGTATTCCAAAAGACAAAGATATGGCGAAAAAATTTTGGGAGCAGGCTGCCATTTTCGGCGATATCGCGGCAATTTATAAGTTGGGCGATATGTACCGTTTCGGCGATCTGAAAAAGAGCATAGAGTATTCCAACGCTCTGTATTGTCGGGCATTTGAGCTGTCATTGAAGTCGGAAGATATTTATGTCTATCCCGATGCAATACTGCGTATGCTGCAGTACTGTCCCGAAATACTTGACAAAGAGAAATTCGACAAAAAAGAGCTGGCAAAACACTGTGTAGAGGGGATTCGGAAAAGAATCGAAGACGGAGACCACTATTCGGGCAAGGTTCTGCAAAAAGCGGAGGCAATTTTAAACAAGCTGGAGCGTGAGCAAGACAGCGATTCAGCGATTCAGCCTTGGAATAAGATGTATACGGATACAAATATAGCATTATTGAGAAAGGAAGGTGAGCATTTATGCCGGGAAAAGACCCTGATTATGGGCGAAGATTAGACGGTCCGGACGCTTTCATAGATTATGGGGAAATTGCAAGAAAAGAAATTGAAGAAATATTAAAGGCTAACCCTGACTTGGACATCAATGAAAGGCGCAGGACTGCGCCCTTACGTGATTACAAGAAAACGAATAAACATAAAAAAAGCAAAAGAAATAAATGAACAAAAGGAGGCGGAAAGCGAAAATGACGCATATCACGGAAAAAGCATTGTTTGATGAATTGGGGTGGATTCATACAGACTATGATTGGGACATGATGTATGATTGTCATTTGTGCGTTGGATTCGAATATCGTGGTCACATATACATTATTAGCTGCGAAGAGGATTCGGCGATATACGACAACGATACGGGTAAAGTGCTGTATACATTTTCGAGCAAAGAAGATTTTTATAGCCTCGTAATTTTCGGCAGACCGATTAAAGATGTTATCGATGAATCGCGGCTGAGCAACTTGTGGTAGATATTGCATAAACAACAGGAGGAAGTACAATGTTCAAAGATGGAAGCCGGTTGCCGGACGACAGCGAAACGATGCCGTTCAAATCTGTAACCGAAGAAGAATTCAAGCAGATGCAAGCGGAGTGGAGCCGCGACCAAGAGAAAACGCATTCGGGGAAAACAAAGCATCAGGATAAGGATAAGGAAACCCCAAAGACTTGGAAAATTTACACTCCTTCCGTTGTAGTCCTTCCACCTTCTTATTACAGAGGGCTTGACAAAAAATACAAACCTCATAAGGACAAAAATGGAGATATTATTCCCGAATAAAACAGCACCCATGCAAGCCGCTTTCGCGCAAGAAAAATGGTTGACAGAGTAAAGAGCATATGATATAATAGAAAAGGCAAGCAGTAGTTTATGGGAAAAAACGCTCGCCGTCACTAAAGCTTAGAGCTTATCTTTGATTCCACGTTACCGATGGCTTTTTAACAAGCACAGAGTAGCCTCTATAGATGAAAAGCGTGGCGGAGCACGGGAAACCCGGTTTGAGTCCGGCACTTGCTAAGTGGGCGCAGAAATACGCCCACTTTTTATGTCTTGATTGACAGAGTAAAGAGCATATGGTATAATAGAAAAGGCAAGTAGGAGTATGGGGTGAGTACGCCGTGGTTGCGGAGGCTCCGGTTGAAATCCGGACGCTTGCCATAAAAAGAACTCGGCAGCGGGTTCTTTTTTTATATAACTTTTAGCCGTCAGGCAGAATACAACGCCCTCTCCGACAAGCTTGCGGCGCAGAATAAAGCGTATAACGAGTTCTGCGAGGCTAACGGATTAGTCCCGCAGTACGACCGCACACGGCTTGCCGACTTCACCCGCGAGCAAAGCGACGCGGCAAACGCGGCGATGAAGGGGGATGGAGAGGCGGAGCATTCAATGCCGTCTGAGCAGTTGACAATCGCGGGGAGCGGTGGTATAATTAAGGCGAGCGAGAATATAAGCGAAAAGATGAGTCGGTACAAAGCCTTTAGTATTGATGACCAAAACGGCTATGAAGAATGGGTAAAATCATATTATGAACTCAATTCTCATGTGTCCGAAAAAGAAAAAGAGGCTATAAAAGTTTACACCGACGGAAGCTACGAAGCTATGAATGCCGCGGCGCGTTTTGAAAAAGGTTCTCCAGAATATAATAAAGTATGCAGAGAATTCGGAGAGGAGAACCTCGATAGCTATTTGGAATTGAATAGGCAAGCGTCTGAAGCTGTTAGCAAATTCAAACTGAATGACAACATTATAACGCACAGATATGTACGTTCTGTTGATTATATCACGGGAACGGGGTCGGCGGTTGAAGACATCGTAAACTCTATAGGGAAAAAATATACCGAAAAATCGCTAATGAGTACTTCGCTGTTTGACAAGATTCTGCGAAAATTCGGTGGGAACACCCCTATTCACCTGCAAATTTTAATTGGAAAAGGAACGAACGGAGCGTATATAAACAGTTTCAGCGAAAAAAAAGACTTGGAATTTGAGTTTTTGCTCAATCAGAACACCTCGTTCGAGGTAATTGATGGCGGAGAACAACTTGTGACGTTGCAAAAATATGATGCGCAGCAACATGAATTTGTGGAAGTCGAAGAAATGGAAAAATATATGACTTTGGAGGTGATAAAATGATGCGCAATTATGCATTAGAGCTCGAAACAAAATATTTGCCATATGCGATTTTTGACGATGAAAATAATATCGTTGGATTTGCTGAAAATACTCCGAGAGAAGCGCTGGATGCGGCAGAGGAGCATATTGAAATGAGCAAGAAATTCGATGATGTGACCAACTATGATTACTGGAACGACTTGCTTGAGCTACTTCAATTGGTTTCCTCGAAGGAAAAGAAAGATGAGAATTGAACACCCCGATGAGTATTTTGATAAGAAAATCAAAATCAATTTCTTAGATGGCGATTATCGAGTCGGTTTCATTGACGGATACAGTTTTGACTACGATGACGACGGAAATATTTTTTCTGAAGTAACCTTTCAATGTGACGACGGGCAGTGGATTGGCATCGAAGACCGCGAGCTTGCGTCGATTGAGGTTTTGGAGGACGTGTCATAAGACACGGACAAATCAGCAATTTTATAATCGCGAAAGAACGACAGAGATGCCGTGCTTTTATTATACAATTTTTGAGGAGAGATGATGAGCAAAGAACAAATCGATATATTTGAAGATAACCCTGAATATGAGGCGTTCGTGAATAAATTCAAGCCGAAGCTGACAACCGACGACTGCTATACTCCGCCTGAAATATATGAGGCGGTTTACAGCGTTGAAGATTATGATAAGACTGGCAACGCGAAAAAAATATTATACAAAAAAGGCGATGAGATAAAAGGTCTATTAATACCTAACGTAAGCCTCTTGCGCGGTTGCAGACAGGAAATAAGCTTGTTTCTCATGTTTTTGAAAGAGCTGAACAGCCAAGTGTTTGAAGATATGCACCTTATAAACACTAAGATAACTTTTTCTGTTGAGGCTTTCAAAGAATTCGCTGGATATATTACAGAGGAAGAAGCACGTGCAGCACTCGAAAAAGCTGCAAGTGTGCTGGGCTCCATACCAGTGTATGAAGAAACAAAGAAAGAACACGACAGAAGAAGGCGTGTTATCCGGTCTCTTAATCTTATCACCTGTTTTGCTCGAAAGGCTGAACAATGCACAATCGTTCTTGTTGCTCCAACCGTGGACTTTAATCCATGGGCTGCCATTATCACATACATGAACAGCGAGCAATGGAGCGCACCGTATCTGCAAGGCTAACGGATTAGTCCCGCAGTACGACCGCACACGGCTCGCCGACTTCACCCGCGAGCAAAGCGACGCGGCAAACGTGGCGATGAAGCGGGACGGTGAGACGGCGGTGTTGCAAAATGCGGCGGGACATGATATAATATTAGTATCCAAGACATCATTGACTGCCGAACCTAACAGTATAACGCAGCTGGTATCCAAAAACGGAGGCATCACACGGAATTATTACGACAGCAACGGCAATCAAACAAAGCAAATTTCAAATTTCGACCACGGTCATCCTGAGCAACACCGATTCGGCAGACATGGAGAACACGCGCATGATTACACATACAATTCTAACGGCAAGCTTAACCGTTCTCTCGGCAGAGAGCTGAACGAAGAAGAAAGAGAGGAAAACAGCGATATATTATGACAGAATCGGCTAACATCATAAAGAACAGAATAAGCGAACTATGCACACATGTAACATTTGAGTATAACGGAAAGCTATGCGGAGTAGACCCATATAATGAGAATTCTTTTGAGCTGTGGTATGGAGATAATCTTATCGAAGTAACCAATATCGATGACGTTATGCAGATACCATTTTTTGAAAGCAAATCCTTGCTTGAAATAGCGGATGAGATTGTAAATTTGGATTTGGGATAAAACGCCGGAGACTACCAATGGATAACTTCAAAGCAGTATACAAAATCTTGACCACTCTTGAACAAGAGATGGATTCAGCGAAGCCGGATTTGACCGCCGCCAGCGCCGACGCGCTTTGCGTGTCAAACGAACGCTGGGCAAAGTATATCGAGATGATGTACGATGTCGGATATATCAAGGGCGTGACGATTAAACGAAACATCTGCGGCGACGCTGTAGTTGATACCACAAATATGCGAATAACGCTCAAAGGGCTTGAGTATTTGCAGGAAAACTCAATCATGAGGCGGATATACAACGCCGCCCATAGCATCGCGGAGATAATATAATATCAATTGCGGTATACGTTTGCGGACGCACACCGAAGAGGAGCGGAAGATTACCGGTCCTCTTTTAACTTAATAATCACAGAGTACGCAACCAAAACGGATGTGTGCTCTGTTTTTATATATTTGGCTCCCGCCGAGCCTAACACGGCGGCAGGACAACGGACACAGCGACGTCAGAGGCATTCTCCCGCTAAAACAATAAACAAGGGCGCCGCCGGTTTCCCACTGAATAAACCAAAAAGACGATAAAAGACAATGCATTGCCTAAAGCAAAGCTTTGCTTTTATCGTCCTTTAATAAACAGCGCGTTCATTTTCTCATTTTACATATACATTCGGATATTCGGGCAGCGGATACGCCGAATCGAGAAAATAATCGGTATGCGGCGGGATATTGTAGCAAATATTTTCATTTGCCACGCCGCAGCGGTACATCGTGTTATGCATGAGAGTGTAAATTCTGTAGTCCGTGTCGCAGTCCGTGAGATAGACGCGAAGAAAATTTCCGTCAGAGGACGCGAAAACGATTTCCTCACGCCAGTCTCCGAGAAGATCCAATGTGAGACAGGGCGTCGCCTTTGAGCCGTTGATTGACGTTACATCCTTGCCGCGCAAAACCTCTCGCGCCGTGCCGTCTCTATACGAGAGAACGCTCGTTTTGTCAAGCGCGCACCTTTCAAGCTCGCCCGTGAACCATACGGCGAAATTGACACCTCCCGTCCATATCACATCCTTCATCTCCGAAAGCTTTGATTTTTCCGTATCGTAGTAAAATACTGTCGGTGTCGTCGCGCACAAAAACTCGGCGGATGAATTTCCCGTTATGAAATTTTCGGCAAGCGCACGTCCGACGTCCCTGTCGCAGTCATAGTGACCGAGAATCTCTCCCGTCGCCGCGTCAGCAAGATATGCGCCCGTGCTGCCGCTTTCAAGGCAGCCCCAGACCTCAGGTCCCGGGCGTTCTGGCAGAAAATCGCCGACGTGAATCGCGTCGCCGTGGAAAAGCCGTGTATTCCAGAGTCCCGTGCCGTCACTATCTATGCAACACTGACCGTAGACAATTTCATCGCACCCGTCCCCGTCAACGTCGGCGACGACGAGATTGTGATTTCCTTGACCGGCGTATGACGCATTTTCGGGCTTGTCCGAATCGAACACCCATCGATTTATAAGCTTTTTGCCGTCAAAATCGTATGCGGCGAGGACGGTGCGCGTATAGTAGCCGCGGCACATCACAATCGACGGGGTTTCACCGTTAAGATATGCGACGCAGGCGAGAAATCTGTCCACCCTGTTTCCGTATCCGTCGCCCCAGTCGGAAACATTTCCTCTCGGCGGGTAATAATCGACAGTCGTTATCGCCGCGCCCGTTTCGCCGTCAAATACGGTGAGATATTCGTTTCCCGTAAGCACATAGCCCGCGTTGTTTCTGTAGTCGGCGTCGGCGTCTCCGATGACAGCGCCCGCGCCGTCAACCGTTCCGTCTGATGTTTTGCATACAAGCTCGGCTTTTCCGTCGCCGTCAAAATCATAGACTAAAAACTGCGTGTAATGCGCGCCTGCTCGAATGTTTACCCCAAGGTCGATTCGCCAGAGCTGCTCGCCGTTTAGCCTGTAAGCGTCGAGTATGACGTTGCCGGAGTAGCCTGCGTGCGCGTTGTCATGCGCGTTCGACGGGTCCCACTTTACGATTATTTCGTATTTGCCGTCGCCGTCAAGGTCACTGCATGAGCAGTTGCCAGGAGTATACGTGTAATGCTTGCCGTCGGGCGTTCGACCGTCTGAGGGCTTATTTAATGGAATGTCGAAATAATTGTCGGGGTGAGCCGTTGCCTCCTCCGACGTGTCCTTTCCGTCGGTGATTACCTTATAAACGGATGCCGCATTTCCGTCCGCGTCAAGATAGCAGGTCGCCATCCCCTCGCCGCTTCTGTATATAGGCTTCCCGTCGCGGTAAAGCTCATATACGGTCGAGTTCGATTCGGTGCCGAGCGAGCGCCAGCTCACGAGAACTCCACTGTCAGTCCTAACGGCGACAAGCCCGCGGTCGAGCGCTTCAACTCTGCGAGCTTTTTTTGTCTTTGTTTTCGATTCGGTGTTCATTTTCATCGCCCCCGATTAAAAATACGCTCTGATTCCTGCAAAAATTATTGCCCGCCGCCGGTCACACCGGAATCGGGTATTATCGGTACCGCTTCTTTTCCGCCTTTGCAAATGGAATTTGCGGGAACGACGCCGCGAACGCTCACAAGCGGATAAACGCGCGAGCCTTTCCCGATTATTACACCGGGATTCAGCACGGCGCCGCATCCTATCTCGGCAAAATCGCCTAATATCGCGCCGAATTTGCGCCTTCCGGTAAAAATATCCCCATCAGGAGTATGTACGGAGACGGAATGCTTGTCGCCCTTGACGTTTGATGTCAGTGAGGCGGCGCCCATATGCGCCTTATATCCGAGAATTGAGTCGCCGACGTAATTATAATGCGGAACCTGTACGCCGTCAAAAAGAACGACGTTTTTAAGCTCGGTAGAATTTCCGACAACGCAGCCCTTTCCGACAAGAGCGGTGCCGCGTATAAACGCGCAGTGGCGCACCTCCGTGTCCGCCGATATAATTGTCGGTCCCGCGATGTAAGCAGTCGGCGCTACCTTTGCCGATTTTGAAATCCATACGTCGGGGGAGGGCGAATAAAATTCGTCCTTCGGAAGCAATTTGCCCGCTTCCCTGATGTAATCGCTTATTTTGTCGAGCGCCTCCCACGGATAGCGGATGCCGTCAAACAAATCAGCAAAATCCGTCTTTGTCAGGTCAAGTATGGAATTTACAAAAAGATATTCGCACTCCATTATAAAGCGTACCCCTTTTCTTTTATGAGATTCTCTATCCTTTCGACAGCGCTCTCGCAGAGCGACGTGTCCTCTCCCTCAGCCATAACGCGGACGACGGGTTCAGTTCCGCTTTTGCGCACGAGAATACGTCCGCAGTCTCCAAGCTCCGCTGTTATTTTCTCCGTCTCCGCAATTATATCGGGGTCGTCAAGCACGGCGTTTTTGTCGCTCACGCGGATATTGCGGAGCGTCTGCGGGAAAATCGTCACGGGAGCGGCGAGCTTTGAAAGCGTCGTTTTGCTGTCGAGGATTTCCTCCATTATCATAAGCGAGGTGAGAATACCGTCGCCTGTCGTCGCGTATTTGTGAATGATTATATGCCCGGACTGCTCGCCACCGAGGGAATATCCGTTCTTCGTCATCTCCTCGTAAACATTTTTGTCGCCCACATCTGTTGTCACAACCTTGATTCCGTATTCGCCCGCGGCGCGCTTCAGCCCCGCGTTTGACATAATCGTCGTGACAAGCGTGTCCTTTTCAAGCGCTCCGCGTTCGTGAAGGCGGCGCGCAAGTATAAACATAAGCTTGTCGCCGTCAATGACATCCCCGTTTTCATCGACCGCAATGCATCTGTCGGCGTCGCCGTCAAACGCGAATCCGACGTCGAGATGATTTTCCTTCACGTATTTTGAAAGCGCCTCGACGTGTGTCGAGCCTGCGTTACGGTTTACGTTCTGACCGTCCGGCTGACCGTTTATCACGTATAGCTGCGCGCCGAGCGTTTCAAATACGGCGGGAGCTATCCGCCATGAAGCGCCGTTCGCGCAGTCAAGCGCAATTTTGACCTGCCTGTACGAATGCGTGACGACGGAAATCAGAAATCCCACGTAGCGGTTGCGTCCCGCAACATAGTCTATTATAACTCCCACGCGCTCACGCGGCGGCAGTGGCAAATCCTCGCCCGCAATTCCGAACGGCTCCACGTCGCCGTCAAGGTAGGATTCAATCAGGTCAATCACGGAATCCTCCATCTTTTCGCCGTAGCGGTTCACGATTTTGATTCCGTTGTCATAGTAGGCATTGTGCGACGCGGAAATCATGACGCCGCAGTCAAAATTGTCGGAGCGCGTCACGTATGATACGCTCGGGGTAGTCGTAACGTGAAGCATATACGCATCCGCTCCCGAGGAGGTAAGTCCTGCCGCCATCGCGTATTCGAGGGAATAGCTCGAGCGCCTTGTGTCCTTGCCTATGCACACCTTGGGTCGGTAATTTCTGTCGCGGCAGCCTGACAGCGGGGATGAGTAATACCATCCGAGAAAGCGTCCTATGCGAAATGCCTGATCTGCACGAAGCGCGACGTTGAATTCGCCGCGAAATCCGTCCGTACCGAAATATTTTCCCGAGTTTTTCGGCTTTACTCCCACGCTTTCGGCGGCGGTCGGCACCTCGTCGCGTATAAGCTCATCGGCGGTAACGCCGAAAAGCGCGCACATCTGCACGATTTTGTCGATTCGGGGATCCGCCTGATCCATTTCCCACTTTGAAACGGACTGACGCGATACGCCTATTTTATACGCAAGCTCCTCCTGCGACATTGAAAGTCGTGTTCTGTAATATATGATTTTGTCCGCAAGCTTCATTTCTTCCGCTCCTTGTCTGCATTATTTTCGTCAAAAAAGATCAAGCATAGTATAACAGCGCGAATTGGTTTGCGCAACCAATTTTACTTTGATTTTATGATGAAATTTCGCGCAACCTCGGGTTGCAATATTCGAGATGGTATTTTCACCCGTCAACTTCATTTTACCACCGAAAAAATAACAAACGGCGTCCCCCATGTAAAAATTCAAAAACCGATTGACAAAACATACTCGTTCCCTTATAATTATATTGTGAACTTAGAAAATAATGCGGGGACTTGATATGCTTTCGGTAAAAAACGATGCGGTAATGAATTTTGAGGGAGCAATGAGGGGCGCGCGCAATCCGCTTAACAGCTGGGCGCGCTCTGACAGCGCTTACGATGAAAACGGGAACTATATTCTCGGCAAAAACGACCTTGATCTCGCTGTGCGGCTTCGCCGCGCGGGCAGCGACCACAGGAAATTTCTGCGTCAGGTCATAGTATCGGCGGATATTACAGCGCCGATTTACTGGTGGAAGGAGTTTGACACTTATAAGGTCGGAACCGTCGCAAATTCCACCTCCACGATGCACAAAATACATTCAAAGCCCTTTGAGCGCGATGATTTTTCGCATGATCACATGACGGACGAGGCGCTGTCGGCGCTTGATTCAATGATTGCGTTTCTGGAGGGCGAGCGCCAAAAATATCTCCTCGCCAAAGAGAAGGCGTACTGGTATAATATGATTCAGCTTTTGCCGTCAAGCTACAATCAAACGCGCACGGTGACTATGAATTATGAAAATCTCATCAATATGTACCACGCGAGGAAAAATCACAAGCTTGATGAATGGCACACCTTTACCGACTGGGTGGCGACTCTTCCGTATGCAAAAGAGCTGATTATATGTGAACAAAACGACATAGCCGCTGAATAACGGTCGAATAACGCTCATAATCCCCGACCTATGTCAAATTAAAGCATAGTCGGGGATTTTCAATTTTATATGTCATTATGCATCATTCGCGCCGAAAAAACGCTTTTTTTAGTCAATTCGCGACAAAATTGTTGGGGCAGCTTGTCATATTGCCCAATTTTGGAGTGAAAAGCGCGAGAAAATTTTCTGCAATTTTTTGCCATCGCCCTCTTGTAAATTGATGGAACTTGTGGTATCATATTCTATGTCAATAAAACATCTTCATGGGGTGACGGAAATGGATCAAAACATAAAAATTCTTATCGCCGACGAGAACGGCGAGGCACGAAGAAAATGCAGAGACGCGCTCGTAAGAGCGGGATTTCGCTCGACGGATGAAGCGTATAACGGCGAGGACGCTCTGGCGAAAATCAAATCGACGCATCCTGACGTCGTCATTGCAGACATCTGGCTTTCCAAGCTTGACGGAGTGGGGCTTATCAGAACGTACAAGTCCCAGTACCGCGACGCGAAGCGACCGATTTTCATAATCGTATCTCTCGTTTCAAATCAGAATATTCTGCTTGACGCGATGAGCGCGGGAGCGTCTCTCTGCCTTATCAAGCCGCTCGATTTTACGAGCCTTATCGGACACATAAGGTCGCTGACGGAGCAAACATACGTGTCGTCAAATGACACGGAAAAGAACACCGCCGAGGGGACATCTCCTCCCGACCTTGAAGCACAGGTGACGAAGATTATACACCAAATCGGCGTACCCGCGCACATCAAGGGGTATCAGTACCTGCGCACGGCAATTCTAATGACGATACGCGACAGCGACGTCATAAATTCGGTGACAAAGGTGCTTTATCCGTCGGTGGCAAAAAAATATTCGACGACGACCTCGCGCGTCGAGCGCGCGATACGCCATGCAATCGAGGTGGCATGGGACAGGGGCGACGTCGATACGCTCAATTCCTATTTCGGCTACACGATACAGAACAGTCGGGGAAAGCCCACAAATTCGGAATTTATAGCCATGATAGCGGACAACCTTCGTCTCAAATATAAAATGTACGATTGAACGCGCTCTCTCTCCGTTTCGGGCGGAGAGAGAGTACTTTTTAAGACATTAAGAAACGGGCATAGCCCATTTCTTAAGTCTGTCAAATATTCGGCTTGAATCATAGATTCAAACCGAATATTTGCGGTTTTGCGCTCGATATGACGTAATAAGACATTAAGAAACGGGCATAGCCCGTTTCTTAAGTCTGTCAAATATTCGGCTTGAATCATAGATTCAAACCGAATATTTGCGGTTTTGCGCTCGATATGACATAATAAGGCATTAAGAAACGGGCATAGCCCATTTCTTAAGTCTGTCAAATATTCGATTCTAATCATTTCTAATCATTGATTAGAATCGAATATTTGCATTGAATCGCATTTTATGGTATAATAACATTGAAGAATGAATCGCAGATTCATTCTTCAAGTTGGTGAATATCGAAAATCAATCATAGATTTATTTTCAATATTCACGGTATAGCGCTTGACAAAATACGGTAAATAATGCCTGCGCTTCGCGGCACATTTTATACTCAAAGGAGAATATCGAAGAATGGTTACAATTGAAATGGAAAACGGCGGAATCATAAAGCTGGAGCTTTCGGCAAAGGATGCGCCAATCACGACGGCAAATTTCGAGGGGCTTGTAAAGCGCGGATTTTACGACGGTCTTACCTTTCACAGGGTAATAAGCGGATTCATGATTCAGGGCGGAGACCCGCTCGGCAACGGCATGGGAGGCTCCGAGCAGAGAATCAAAGGCGAATTTGCCTCAAACGGCGTCAACAATCCAATTTCGCATAAGCGCGGCGTAATTTCGATGGCGCGCTCGCAAAATCCTAACTCGGCATCCTCGCAGTTTTTCATCATGCACGGCGACGCGCCTTATCTTGACGGTCAGTACGCGGCGTTCGGACACGTAATCGAGGGTATGGATGTCGTTGACGAAATCGCCGCCGTTCCGACAGACAGAAACGACAAGCCTAAAACGCCCGTGACAATAAAAAAAATAACGCTTTCGTAAAAAATCAAACTATACGGAAGTGGTTTATACATGAAGCTTTTGATTGTTTCGGATGTACACGGAGATGTTGACTCGCTTTCCGATACGGTTAGCCTTGAGCATCCCGATACAGTGATTTTTTGCGGTGACGGTGTTCGCGACGTCGATTTTGTGTCGCGCCGGTTTCCGGCTGTGGGGTTTGTGTCAGTTGCCGGGAACTGCGATATTTTTTCCGATGCTCCCGTATCGCTTTCGCTTAAATACGGCGCGGCGTCGATTTTCGTCACTCACGGTCACAAATACATGGCGAAGCAGACAGATTCCATAATGCTTGAGGCGGCTGCCCGCGCGGGCGCAAATATTTTGCTTTATGGACATACTCACCGCGCCGTATACAGTGTGAAAAACGGGATTCACGTCTTAAATCCCGGCAGTCTTGCATATGGCAGAAGCTACGGCGTGATAACTACTGACACAAACGGCTTTGAATGCGAACTGAAGCGGATTTGATGAACGCCTGAAAACAAAATCCACAAAAAAATTTTCATTGAATATCGCGCATTAAATGCGGCAAAATAAAACGGGCGAGAAAAATGAGAAGAAACGAGAAAAGAAAGATATTAGCTGAAAATCGGTACGGAGGATTTTGTCATGTTTGAGTCGGCAGGAAAATCTTCAAAGGGAATCATGACGGGACTTGTCATCGGCAGCACAATCGGTGCCGCAGTTGGTGCGGCGTCGGCATCCATGATGCCGACGAAGAAAAAGAAGCTCAAAAAGAGCGCAAGTCACGCGATTGACGCTGTCGGAACGATGATGCACAATGTTTCGGAATGGATGAGCTGAAGACAGCGCATTAAAAGCACAATAATAAAGCCTCCGGGAGACTGCCTTCCGGAGGCTTTGTTCGCTATTTTGAAATTTTTCGTGTTTTCGCTTTTACGAAGCGTTTTTAGGTGCCATGCGAGACATCTGACGCTGTGCCATGACAAGCCCGTAGTAAATTCCTTTTTTGCGCATAAGCTCGTCGTGCGTTCCGACCTCTGCAATCGTCCCCTTATCAAGGACAATCAAGCGCGTCGCATTCCTGAGTGTTGAAAGCCTGTGCGCTATGGCAAGAGTTGTGCGGTTCTTTGAAAGCACCTGAAGCGCGTCCTGAATCTGACGCTCCGTTTCCGTGTCGAGCGACGCCGTTGCCTCATCGAGAATGAGTATTTTCGGGTCGTGCAGCAGCGCGCGCGCGATCGCGATTCTCTGGCGCTCTCCGCCCGAAAGCGTGTGACCGTGTTCGCCGACGCGCTCGTTATATGCGTCAGGCATCTTCATGATGAACGAATGCGCTCCCGCAAGCTTTGCCGCCGCGATAACCTCATCGCGCGTCGCATCGGGCTTCGCGTATGCGATATTATCGTATATCGTACCTGAAAACAGGAATGTTTCCTGAAGCACAACGCCTATCTGCGAGCGCAGGGAAGACTGCGAGATGTCCTTTATGTTGTGACCGTCGATTTTGATTACTCCGTCGTCCGCGTCGTAAAGGCGCATCACCAGATTGATGAGCGTTGATTTTCCGACGCCGGAGCGTCCGACAATTCCGATAAATTCACCCGGTTCTACCTTGAAGCTTATGTCGTGCAGCACGTTGTTTCCGCTGTCGTAGCCGAACGCGACGTTTTCAAAGTCGATATATCCCTGAATATCGAGGTCGAGTGCGTTATCCTTGTCGAATACGTCAAGCTCCTCATCCACAATGTCGAATATTTTGACGACGCTTGTCATCGTGCGCTCCCAGCGGCGCGGGAACATCGAGAGCCAGCGGAGAGGTCCGTATATAATCGACACATACGAGGTGAACTGCGACATCTCGCCGAGAGTCATCTCTCCGCCGAGAATCTTATTTCCCACATAGTAGAGAAGGAAAAACTCGCCGATTCCCATGAAAAATGATATTAAGGGCTGGTATACGGCAAAGAACGTCTCGCTTTTAATCTGCGCTTTTCTGACGTTTTCAGTCGCCTCATCAAATCTCTCGCCCTCGCGTTTTTCCATTCCGAACGCCTTTACGACGCGGATTCCGCTGAATATATCATGCAGAATCGTGCTGGCACGCGAGTCCATCTGCCATTGACGGTGGAAGAGGCTGCCCATTTTTGAGCGGAAAACGTAGTTTGCGAACATCACTATCGGCAGGGGGATGAGAATCAGAAGCGCTAAGCTCCAGTCATACGCGAAGAGTATTCCTCCGACGACCAGAAAGACGAGCAGATACTGAATCATCGTGCCGATGTCGCTTGAAATGAAGCTTTGAAGCTGAGCGGTGTCGTTTGAAACTCTCGTCATAAGCTCGCCCGCGGTGCGCTTTGAAATGCGCGAGACGGAGAGCTTCTGAATCTTTTCAAACACCATGTTGCGCAGGTCAACAGTTATCTTTGTCGCGACGTTGTTTGCCAGAACGGAGCGCCCGACACCGAGAACACGCGATATGATATTCACGACAAGCAGCGCCGAAACAACGCTTACAAATCCGATGAAAAACTGATTTGTGAGGGAAAGCTCCGCCGCATCCTCGGCTGTGATATAGGAGTCAACGAGGATTCTGTTTATCATAGGCGGCACCAGCTCAAGCAGGGAGGCAATAAAGTAAAGGACTGACATCAGAAGGATATACCACTTATACTTTTTTGCAATGTCCCAGATGCGGCGCAGGTATCCCGCTTTTTTTGCGCAGTGCGGGCATATGTGGGAGCCGGGCGGATAGCGGCGTCCGCAGGTGGGACACTTGACATCGACGTCCTTTTCATATCTGTAGCTGTATGCGGCGCCCTTTTTCTGGCGGTTAAGCTGCCATACTATAGATGAGATTACATCGATGTGTCCCATGGTGGCGCGGCATAAAAGCACGTGACCGCCCGTTTTAAGTGAGCATTCGGCGAAAACGCAGCCGACACCCGACGTGAAAAAGTATTCGTCAACGTCGTCCGTATTGTACGTTTTCAAAAGCACGTCATGCTCGTAGATGTAGATTTTATCTGCCGTCACGGCGACAAACCCTTCCGTCGGGGATGTGCCCGCGTCGGGCTTCAGGTCATACCCGAAGGCGACGGTGACATCCTCCTCTTTTATGTCGGGATTGAGTTTGCAGAGCCGCGAGGCAAGCTCAAGTCTTTCGCTCAAGGTTATCGCCTCCAATCAGAGATAAAGCTCGATTTTTTTATAGCTTTTGCGGTCGAGCGCCTCCGTGTCCTTGATTTCATATCTGTTCGCGTCGCTGTCCTTTATGAAGATATGCGTGTGCGTTACCCTTATAATCGAGCGGTATGTATCGCGTACAGCGAAGGAAACCTTCAGGTCATCCGCTATGACCTCCCAATACGAGTAGCCGTAGCGCTCCTTGACGGAGAGGATTTTTGTTATTACGGGAGCGTAATATTTGCGGTCGATTTCGGCTTTGAGCATATCGTGAACCTCGCCGTCGAAGTCGCTGATGTCCGAAATCAAGCCGATTTCCACGTTGTCATGGTCGAGAACCGAAATGAACTTATAGGGATGGTCATATGGGAAGGAGCGGTGAAGATATATCCGCTCGTAGTATTTCTGACCGCCCTCAACCTCGCCGCTCGGGCTTGTCGTTTCGGGAAGCGTTACATCAAGCGAGAGGAAGTCTCCCTCGTGCTTGAAGACCGCATTTTCTTTTGTGAGGTATGTTATCGATACAACGTCCGAAAGAGACGCCATATCGCCTTTGTTTTTTTCTGTATCAGTCATGCGTTCCTCCTTATCCTTCAATGCCTATGTTGCGAAGCGCTTCCATCTGCATCTTGTATAGGTCAAAGTAAATGCCGCGCTTTTTGAGCAGCTCGGCGTGCGTGCCGAATTCGGGCATTTTGCCGTTTTCAATTACAATCAGGCTGTCGGCGTCGCGCAGGGTTGAGAGCCTGTGCGCTATCATTATCGTCGTGCGCCCCTTTATTAAAAGCTCAAGCGCCGACTGAATCTGCCGCTCCGTCTGTGTGTCCATTGCAGCCGTAGCCTCGTCCATGATGAGGATTTTCGGATTTAAGAGAATCGCCCTCGCGATTGAAACTCTTTGGCGCTCTCCGCCCGAAAGGTCCTTATATCCGCGTCCAATCATCGTGTTGTAGCCGTCGGGAAGCTTGACTATGAAGTCATGCGCTCCCGCTATCTTTGATGCGGTGACAACCTCCTCATCCGTGGCGTCGGGGCAGGCGTATTTGATGTTGTCCTTTATCGTACCCATGAAAAGATACGTCTCCTGCAATACGATGGCGATGTTGCGGCGAAGCTCCTCAAAGGGAATTTCCTTGACATTCACCCCGTCTATCAGAATTTCGCCCGACAAAACGTCGTAAAGACGTATTAAGAGATTCGCTATCGTTGATTTTCCCGCGCCTGTGTGACCGACGATTCCTATCATCTTGCCCGGCTCAATATCGAAGCTGATGCCGTCGATGATTTTGCGGTTTTTCTCATACGAAAACTCGACGTTCCTGAACTCGACGTGACCCTTTACTTCTCCGAGAGAGGTTGGATTTTCGGATTCGGAAACCTCCGGAATCGCGTCCATAATCTCGGAAAGACGCTGCATTGAGTTGATGCTGTCTGTCATCTGATATATGGTATCGACGAAGAAGACCATCGGGTTATATATCATATTCATGTATGAGATGAATGTGAGAAGGCTTCCGTATGTGAGCGAGCCCTTTATAACCATCCAGCCGCCGAAGCCCAGAATAAAGATGTTTCCGAGATAGAGCAGGAAATTGACGAACGGGAACGCGGTTGCGTTGAAGTTTGACGCTTTGCGGTCAGCCTCCGCCGCCCTCACATTGCGTCCGCGGAAGCGCTCCGATTCATCCTCTTCCTTTGAAAACGCCTTTACAACGCGGATTCCCGTGAGTACGTCCGAAAGGAGAGAGTTGAGCGAGCGAGATGCCGAGAAGCGCTTCGCATGGAGCTTATCCATGGTGGTGAAGAGCCATCTGACAAAAACGATTGCTATCGGGACAACGCAGAATGAAATCAGCGAGAGCTTCCAGCTCATGATGAACATGATGAATATGATGCCGATTATCTGACATATGTTCACGAGCATATAGGGAATGGTATCGATGAAAAATGAGTATATGTTTCTCGAATCCCTGTCAACCTGTGTCATAAGTCCGCCCGTCTGACGGTTTGTGAAATAGCTGACGGAGAGGCGCTCAATCGCACCGAATATCTCCTTTTTCATGTCGTAAACGACGTTTGCGGCTATGACTGCGGTGACAAGTGAATTGATAATGTTCACTATCATCGACAGTACGTGCGTGGCAAGGATTATCCCTATCACGAGCAGAAGCTGACCGTAGAATTCGCCCTCCTCCGAAAGCACCTCGTCGTAGTAAAATCCGCTCGATATGTAGGGCGAAAGGATTCCGAGAAGAGATGTTGCCACAAGCGTTGCCACAAGAATGACAATTTGCACACGATAGCGCAGAAAATAGCCGAAAAAGCGCTTTAGTAAGCTTGCTCTGTCCATGCAGTGCGGGCAGATTTTTCGGTCGGGATCGGCGTATCTGCGTCCGCATTTCGGGCAGAAAAGCTCCTCCTTTTCGTCATCGTCCTCGTATGTGTGCTCATCCTCGCCCTCGCTCCCAATCTGTGCGTTTATGAGGCGGACGAGCTTATAAGCCTCCGTCTTATACGTGTTCGACAGGTTCGAGATTAAAATCGAATACGAAATTTCATTCTCCGTCGGCTTTTTGCGCGCGGTTATGCGCGCTGAGGAGAGCATTTCCTCGACGTCAAAGCGGTCAAAGTCCGAAAGCGGATAATATTCGTAGGAAAGCTCCTCGAATTTTGCGCGCTCGATTCTCTTATGAAGCGCCGCTTTGGCGGCGGTTTTTCTTCTGAATTTCCCGTTTCCGTCGTCATCGTGTCCCGTCATTGAGCCGGAAAGCACAATCAGATCCGTATCAGTCACGAATATGTAATTGTCTGACGGAACGCAGTCTATGTTGAGATCCGTCTTTGCCGCGAGCTTAACGGTTTCGTATGGAATGCCCTTTTCAAGAAGCGCTGATTTCACGCCCTCCGGTATGTCAACAAGTTCTGTCAACGAATCTCACCTCCTTGAGCTTTTTATTTTCCGCGTAAGATTATACTATTTTGATTCCGCTCTGTCAAGAAAAAAGCGAAAAAATTTTTGGTGCAAAATTCACAAAAAAAGATTGAGTTTAAGCCGCCAATATGCTATCATAACATTGAAGAATAAATCATAGATTTATTCTTCAAGTTGGTGAATATTTTCCGCGAATCTATGATTCGCGGAAAATATTCACGTTACAGCGCTCAATTTATGATACCATAACATTGAAGAATGAATCGCAGATTCATTCTTCAAGTTGGTGAATATTGCGCACAGCGCAATATTCACGTTACAGCGCTTTATTTTATGATACCATAACATTGAAAAATAAATCACAGATTTAAAGACATTCCATTTTTAATCAAGGATTCAAAATGGAAGTCGTCAAGTTGGTGAATATTGCGCGCAGCGCAATATTCACGGTGCAGCGCAAGACATTGACGACGCAA
>JAJQCT010000006.1:0-33068 GCA_021202555.1 Clostridiales bacterium | reverse complement strand
TATTGCGCGCAGCGCAATATTCACGTTACAGCGCTCAATTTATGATATATTCCTTTATAACTTAGTTTGTAAAATGTACGCGGAGGCTTCAAATGACGGACAAGACAAAAATTCCCGACGGCATTATCGCCATGGAAGGATACGATATTCCCGTGAGATATTACGGCGCGGTAATCGTCGGCAGCGGAGCGGCGGGCTTCGGCTGCGCGCTCGAGCTGTCAAAATTGATTCCCGACGTCAAAAAAATCGCGATTCTCAGCGAGGGACGCAATATGGGCACGTCGCGCAACACGGGAAGCGACAAACAGACATATTATAAGATTTCCGACGGCGACAGCGTCCTTAAAATGGCGGAAGACATTTCGGCTGCGGGTTCAATGCACGGCGATCTCGCGCTCGTCGAGGCAATATTGTCCGCTCGCGGATTTTATAGGCTCGTCTCCATCGGAGTTCCTTTTCCGCACGGAAAATTCGGGGAATATGTCGGCTACAGGACTGACCACGACACGGCGGGACGCGCCACCTCGTGCGGACCGCTGACCTCAAAGCAGATGACGGAGGCGCTTGAGCGCGAAACTGACAGGGCAGGCGTGCCGTTTTACGACGAGCGGCGCGCTGTATACATAATAAAAGGTAAGGATGGCAAAACGTCGGGCGTTCTTACGATTTCGCCAAAGGACGCGGGAGAGAAAAATCCTCTCGGGTACGCTGTATTTGCGGCGCCCGCCGTCGTCTGGGCTGTCGGCGGTCCCTCCGCTATTTATTCGTCAAGCGTATATCCCGCAAGTCAGACGTGCGCGCTCGGATGTGCGCTTGCCGCAGGCGCCCTCGGCGCCAACATGACGGAGGGGCAGTTCGGTCTTGCGTCGGTTAACCCGAGATGGAATGTTTCGGGAAGCTATCAGCAGGTGCTGCCGCGATACGTCTCGACGGACGAGAACGGCGGCAATTTGCGCGAATTTCTGGGCGATTACATAAAAAAGCCAAGAAACGTCCCTATTTTTGCTTTCAGAAAGGGATATCAGTGGCCGTTTTCGCCCGACAAAGCTGCGGTGTCGTCGGCAATTGATCTCGCCGTTTTCGCGGAGAGGCGGCGCGGGCGCAGAGTATTCCTCGATTTTACAAGAAATCCGCGCGAGATAATGAGAGACGGGAAGTGCGATATGTCGCTCGCGGGAGCGGAGGCGCGGACGTATCTATCAAATTCGGGCTGTCACGGCGAGACGCCATATGAAAGGCTCATGGAGATGAACGCGCCCGCGGCGGAGCTTTACCGCTCGTTCGGCGTCGAGCTTTCGCGCGATTTGCTTGAAATCGATGTGTGCGCGCAGCACTCAAACGGGGGCATTGACGTTGACGTATGGTACGAAAGCGGCGTGCCGGGGCTTTTCGTCATAGGCGAGGCTGCGGGGATTTTCGGCGTCGCGCGCCCGGGCGGGACTGCTCTTAACTCAACGCAGGTCGGCGGCATTCGCTCGGCGGAAATGATTTCGCACAGAATGAAGCTCGGCGGGAACGCGCCCGAAATCACCCCCGACGATATTTTGCCCGCTTTTTCTGTCGGCTTCGGCGATATTCCGATAACGGCAGATGAGGCGACCACACGCCGTCATGAATATTCGCAAAAAATGACGGAGTGCTGCTCGTTTTTCCGACGCACGGAGAAAATACGCGCGGCGCGTGAAAATGTCATATCCGAGCTGAACTCTTTTTCGCGTTATCGCGCCTCTGACATTGACGCGCTCCGCGAGCTTTATATCTGTTTTGACGTGCTTTTGACGCAGCTTGCCGTCATGACCTCCGCGCTTCAATACGCGGATGACGGCGGGATGTCGCGCGGCTCGTATCTTGTGACAGAGCAGGGCATCGATGAAATATTGTCCTCGGGCAGCGCTCCCGAAATCGACAAGGCTCATAAGGACAAGGTCCTGAATGTGAAAATCACAAGCGATGGCGGGGTGTACGGCGCCGAGGCGCAGTTTGTTCCCGCGCGAGCGATTCCCACAAAGGACTACGGCGGCTGGTTTGAAAATATATATAATGCGTACAGAACAGGCGAGGTATTCGAGACGGGACAAATCGAAAAATAAATTGGCGTTTGTCACAAAAGAATTACAGATTATACATACCGGTTTGATAAAAATATCAGATAATATTATATGGGCGCGGCATGGAATTTTTACATGAGCGATGATTGGTGCGGCGTCCTTTTTCTTAAAACAAAATTCGGAGGGAAATCAGATGTCGCAAGACGGTACTTATGAGGAGGAAATGATTCGCTCGGACGGCGGGGCGGATGAAAACATCGGCATGACGATGGAGGACGGATACGAAATTTTCAAGGCGCTGACGGCGGAGGTCGAAAAGGTCATCGTCGGAAAGCACACGGAGGTCGTGCTTTTGATTTCGTCGATGCTCGCCGGAGGTCATGTGCTTATAGAGGACGTTCCGGGCGTCGGCAAGACGACGCTTGTGTCCGCGCTTGCGAAGGCGGCGGGGCTTACTTTCAACAGAATACAGTTTACCCCCGACGTCACCGCGTCGGATATAACGGGCTTCAATATGTATAACAGAAAGACCGAATCCTTTGAAATGAGAAGCGGTCTTGTGATGTGCAATCTGCTGCTCGCCGACGAAATCAACCGTGCGTCGCCGAAAACGCAGTCGGCGCTGCTCGAGGCGATGGAGGAGGGCAAGGTGACGGTAGACGGCGTGACATACAGGATTCCCGAGCCGTTTATGGTTATCGCGACGCAGAATCCGTCGGGCTATGTCGGAACATATCCGCTGCCCGAAGCGCAGCTTGACAGATTTATGATAAGGCTTTCGATAGGCTACCCGACGCTTGCGGAGGAAATCGAAATCATCGTGTCGCGCCGCGATCATGATATGCTCGAGGACGTAAAAACAGTCGCGGATATTGAGAAAATCCGCGAGCTTCGCCGTCTTGTAAGGTCGGTGAGAATCGACACAAAGGTTTATAAATATATCGTCACCTTAGTGCAGGCTACAAGAACGCATAAATCGATTTCGCTCGGCGCAAGTCCCCGTGCATCGGTTGCGCTTATGAGGCTCTCGCAGGTGTTCGCGTTCACGCGCGGGCGCGATTATGTGCTGCCCGACGACATCGCCGCGATTTTCGCGCCAGTCGTCTCGCACAGACTCATACTGAAGCAGGAGGCTAAGCTCAATCGCGTCGCCGCGTCAGATATTCTGACGGAGCTTCGCCGCAATATCGAGGTGCCGTACATTTCCGAACGGGACAAAAAGAAATGAAATCGAAAAAAAAGCGAAAGGAAAGAAGGACTTTTTCGCTTGGAAGCGGATTTCCCGTCTATGTGATTTTTCTCATCGCGGGCGTGATTTTCACGCAGGCATTGCGCTCGCCCATAACAGTCGTGTTTCTGTGGCTTTTGATACTTATGCCGTTTGTGATGCTCATTTACGCGTCGATAACTTATCGGGCAATAGACGTCTTTGTCGAAGCGGACGAAACGACAGCCGTCAAATTTGAAAACGTGAAATATGATTTTCGCCTGAGAAACACGTCGGTTTTTCCGATTCCATTCGCGGAGGTCGGTCTTTCCGTTCCCGAGGCGGACGGGATAAGATGCGTCGAGCAGGGCGTGTTTATGTCGCTTATGCCGAAGGGAGAATACAAATTTGAGAGTACGATAGTTTTTCGCTATCGCGGGCAATTCCACGTGGGCGTCAGCGCCGTATACGTATACGACCCGCTGCGGATTTTCTGCCTAAAGCGGCGGCTTGATGCGTATAACGAAATTTATGTGCTGCCAAGGAAGAATCAGCCGACCGAAAAGCCTCCCTACGCGCCGTCGGATCTGACGACGGACAGCAGCATTATAACGGGAATCGAATCGAGCGAGGCGAGCAACATACGCGATTATCTCCCCGGGGATTCGCTCAAGCACATTCACTGGAAGCTCTCGTCGAAGCATGAGGAGCTTATGGTGAACGAGTACAGACCAAATTCTGGAAAAAACGTCTATGTGTTCTGCGATTTTGCGTCGATTTACCCGGACGATGACGTGTCGGGCAGAAAAAAGCAAAAATCCGAAAATAAGCCGAAAAAGCAGAAGAAAAAGCGCCCGGTCAGGCTGAAGCTTGAGAAAAAATCGGCGCTTACGCTTCAGAACGCTGAGGGCTTCATGGAGGAGGCGGCGAGAATGTCGTCCGACCGCGCAGAGGCTGCGGCGGCGCTCGAAAAGCTGCGCCATGAGCTGAAGGATGAGGCTGCCGCGGACGCTGCCGAGGAAATCGAAAACGCAGCAGAGAATGAGATGGCTGCCGCGGCTGCGGACGGCGTGAAGGCGAGCCGCGTTTACGGGGAGACTTTGGAGGATTATACGGAGCGATTCGCTCATGCGAACGATATTCTGCCGAGATACGCATACGATATGGATTATCTTTGCGCCGACGGCGTGTCGGAGATTGCGATTTCAATCGTGATGCAGGAAATCGAAGCGAACAACACGGTGACGCTCATGTGGTTTGACGGCCGCGTTGATGCGGGATTTTCGTCGTATAAAATGAAGACATACACCGATTTTGAGCTTGTTTTCAAGCGATTTGCGACGGCACCCTTTGCTCCGCACTCAAATTGCGTGACACGGCTTCCCGACCTAATCGAGGACGTGCAGAATCCGACATTTCGATTTGTGACGTCGGACGCGGGACTTGAAACGGTGCAGGAGTTCGCGGATGCGGCGAACAGGATGGGCGCGGACACGACGGAGGTAATCCTATACAGCCCGATTGAAAGATATGTGAATCCGGAGCTAAGACGCGAGTATATCGACGTCTGCCGCGAGAGATTCGCGGAAAATAAAATCATATTGAAGGAAACCGAAATTTCCTCATAGACGAGATACGGGGGACGATGTGGACGGTACGGTAAACGAAAAAAAGAGCAAAACAAAAAAATCACAGGCGGGAATCGGTGCGGTGACACGAATGTGCTGCCTGCCCGAAAATCAGGAGAAAACGACGCTTTCGATGACGCTCGGGTTTATATGCCGCGTGCTTGTCATAACGGCGGCGATTACGGGACTTTCGCTTTTCTTTACCGATTCGATGGTGATAGTGAGCGAAATTGTTCCGTTTTCAACGCTTCTTTTGTCTGCGCTGATTTTCAGCTCCGTAATATCGGCAATATTTATAAACGGGTATTTTGCCGTCGGCGGCACGATAGCGCTTGTCGGCGGAGTTTTCGCTTGGCTTGCGATGAAGTCCGTCAATGTAATCGACTACGTGTGGGCTGCCATCCGTATTTTCGTAAACGCCGTTATCGACAGAATTTCATTCGCGGGTCTTGCGGGAATACAGGCATACTCGCTGTCGTCTGATTACGGCGGATATATCGAATCCGAGCTTATGGGAACGGCTGTCGCGCTTTTCACGCTCCTGCTTGCGATTTTATTCGTTCCCGCGATGATAAGGCGCGTTCATATCGTTTATATTTTGGTTCTGGGTGCCGTTTTCACCGTTCCGCTTTTCGCGTACAATGTAATGCGCGACAATTGGGGAACAGCGATTCTCTCGGCTGCTCTCGCGGCGGTGATAGTGCTTTATATGTCCGACAGGCTTTACACCAAGCCCGCGAAAAGAAAGCTGATTATAACCGACATCAAGGATACGTCGTTTACCGCTGCGGCAGAGGCAAAGGACCGCGAGGCGAGCGTCAAGGCGTTTGAATCACTCGCTTCAGGGAATGCCGGCTCGGAAAAAAAGAAAAAAAGAGAGCTTCATGCGGAAAGAGCCGAGGCAAAAGCCGCACGGCGTGCCATGAAGCGCGCAAAAAGGCACGGCAAGGACACGAATATTGAAGCCGCGCTGACGCTTGAAACCCCGAGCGAGCGAAAAAAACGCAAAAAATCGGAGGCGACCGAAAAAAAGGCTGCGAAAAAGGCGCTGAAGGCGGAGATTAAGGAGCAGAACAAAAAGCAAAGGCTCAGGCTGTCGGCAAAAGAGCGTCTTTTGAACGCCGCTCTCGGGGGACCCGCGGCGCTTGCGGTATTTGTCGTTCTGATGCTGGCGATTTTGATTCCCGCGAGCGTCGTCGAAACATATCAGGACGGAATACCGTATATCAGTGAGTTTATGGAAACCTCCCGCACATACGTGACGGCGTTTCTCATGGGAGACGAGCTTGACCTGAACGATGTCGGAAACATTGATAAGGACGGCTCTGCGGGTGCTCATTCGATAGCTATCGATTATCCGAAATACAACGATGTCCTGATAGCAACAGTCGAGGTGCCATATGATACTCCCGTTTATCTGCGCACATGGGTGGCGACGCTGTACGACGATGATATGTGGTACTCCGCGACGCTTTCGGATGTTACGGAGTACAGAGCGCTTTTTGGCAGTGATTTCACCCCCGAGATGATAACCGAAGCCTTTTATGACGCGGTATACCCGAATTATAACTCCATGTCCGACTACGCGGGCTACAAGGCGAACGTCAAATACGGATTTATCACGGAGAGGGTTAACGTCACGCGCGAGCTTGGAAACGGCGTATTGCTTTATTTGCCGTCGACCGCGCTTCCGTCATACGGGCTTTTGCAGTATCAGTCCACCTCGTCGTCGCACCTTTACTATTCAAAGTATTATGAAGGCATCTGGACGTCGAAATATTTCTTCGAGGATACGCAGTATTCGACGGTTTCGCTTGTGACGACAATGCTTTATACAGGTCTTGACGATATGATAGCGGATGAGCTTTACTATTATTCGTACACGATGGAACTTATCATGTCTGGCGAGGCTGACGATCATATAGGAGAGGAGGATTACGTCGCCGCGTATGAAGCGGCGCTTGAAGCGGACGGCATTACCTACGGCGGGGATTCGCTTCTGAGAAGGTATCTGCTCGAAATGACGAGCGCCGAAAGAAAGGCTCTTATCGAAAGCTATGAGCTTGAACGGAGCTACAGTGAATATGTTGACGAGGTTTACACGGAGACTGACGAGGACGACAACGCGGAAATTTACGAGCTTACGGTGTCGATTCTTGAGGATGGCGGCGTATCGGAAGAGGTGCTTTCGGCGCTTGATTCAGTCGGCACGGCTTACGGCATGGACGAATACTATTATGAAATCGTGATGGCGCTTGTCGATTATCTTTCGGAAAATATCGAATACAGCATAACTGAGCCTGAAACGGACGAAACGGTTTCAACCGCGGAAGAAACCGCGGTTGAAACCGAGGAAGAAACCGAGGAAACGCAGGAGGATGCGGAAGAGGATCTGATTGGCGCGCAGCCGGGACTTGGAGAGGACGATGAGGAAGAGGAGACGCTTTCGGCGATACTCGATTTTCTCACCGTATCAAAGACGGGCTACTGCGTACAGTACGCGTCGGCGGTCACGATGATGCTTCGCTCAATAGGCATTCCCGCACGTTACTGCGAGGGATTCCTCGCATCAGATTTTTCGACCTCAAAGGACAATGAAGCGATTGTGCGATACTCGTGCGGCGTGCTTGACAGCGATGCCCACGCATGGGTTGAGGTGTATTACGATTATATGGGATGGATGCAGTACGAGGTGACGCAGCCATATCTTGAAGGAATGTATGGGGCTGACGGAAGCTCGAGCGGCACAAGTGACACGGACGACAACAAGACGGAGGCAAACATTAACTATATAACGCCTGATGAAGGCGACGACGTAATTGATATTGACAATATTGACGTCGGAACGGAGGAGGGAATATCCCCGCTCTTCATCGCTGCTGTGATTCTCGCGGCGTCTGCTGCCGTTTTGCTGATTATACTGACGGTACACGTTATACTCTCGCTTCATAAATCGCGCGCAAAGGTGAGAATGCGTGAGAAGATGATAGAAAGAGCGTCTGACCTTGATATTCCGCTGACGGACAAAGAGGCGAGTGAATACGCCGATGAAATGTCACACGCGGTCTTTGAGCTTTACGCGCTTTTGGGGCTTGAACCCGAGACGGGGGAGCTTTCGGAGGAATATGCCGCGCGCGTCACGGAGCGCCTCGGCAGCGTGTCAAAGCGAACTCCGACGGAAATTCTCGGATATATCGCGAAGGGACAGTTTGGTTACGGAATGTCACGGCGCGAGGTCGCGTTCCTTGCTGAATATTACGGCGACCTGACAGAATCTGTCTACAGAGGACTCGGCGTGAAGAACAGATTCGTGTTCCGATATGTCCGCCGCGCTGTATGAGAATAAAAGAGGCTGCAGCAGACAATTGTCTGCCGACAATGCGCATATCGGAATTTCAATACTCCCTTGTCCGTTTCGGACAAGGGAGTATTTGCTTGAATGTATTTCAAAGTCTGTTTGAATCCTGCGTGAATATAGTCATGTTTTTCTGAATATTCGCTGAAAAACACCGCAAGCAATTCGATTTTAATTTATATTTTATAATCGAATGCTATAATGCATATGCGAGAGGAGAAAGCCTTGGTCAGAGAGGGGCATTGCCGAACGCAAAAATTTTTCAGAAAAGCGGAGGATTTCAAAATGTCTTTTATTCGAAGATTTATGTGCGCACTTGTCGCGGTATCGCTCGTTTTAGCGCTTGCGGGATGCGGCGGAGGCGACGGAGAAACAACCGACACAGATACGGAAACGACGACGGCTATGTCTTCCGACGCCGAGACCGGTGCGGAGACGGAAACCGAAGCCGACACAGTATCTGACGACACAGTATCTGACGATACTGACGACACTACGGCAGATGATACTGCATCGGAAACCGAAGCTGTTGAAAGCAGTGTCGGCGACGATGATGCACTTCAGAATACTGAGGTCGATGGGTATTCCGCCGCTTACGCCTATACCGAGGACGGTGGCACAAGCAACGCAATTTTCATCTCGACGGGAGCGGACGAAAATGCGATACTCGTTGCGGAGGGTGCGACAGTCACGCTTGATTCGATTTCGGTCGTAAGAGATTCCGACGACAGCACGGGCGGTGATAATTCGAGCTTTTACGGAGTAGGTGCCGCCGCGCTTGTGATTGACGGAACGCTTATAATTTCCGACAGCACGATTGAAACGGATGCGGCGGGAGGCGCGGGAGTTTTCGCTTACGGTGACGGCGTGGCTTATGTTTACGACACGACGATAACGACCGCGCAGGACACGTCGGGCGGAATCCACGTAGCGGGCGGCGGCACGCTTTACGCATGGAACCTGTATGTTGAGACAGAGGGCGAATCCTCGGCAGCGATTCGTTCAGACAGAGGCAGCGGTACTATGGTAGTTGACGGCGGCACGTACATTTCAAACGGGACGGGATCGCCTGCCATATACAGTACGGCTGACATCACGGTTCACGGAGCGACGCTGACGGCGAATGCGTCCGAGGCAATCTGCATTGAGGGACTCAACACAATTCGTCTCTTTGACTGTGACCTCTCGGGGAATATGCAGGACCTTTCGCAGAATGACTGCACATGGACGGTTATTCTTTATCAAAGTATGTCGGGAGATTCCGATGTCGGAAATTCTACGTTTGAAATGATAGGAGGCAGTCTGACATCAGGAAACGGCGGCATTTTCTACACGACAAATACCGAATCGACCTTCATTATTTCGGGCGTTGACATTACATACGCCGACGACTGCGAATTTTTCCTCAAATGCACGGGCAACAGCAATGAACGAGGATGGGGAAGCTCGGGATCAAACGGAGCTGACTGCACGTTTACGGCAATCTCTCAGGAGATGACAGGAGATGTTATATGGGACAGCATAAGCGAGCTTGACTTTTATATGCTTGACGGAAGCACGCTTACGGGTGCGTTTATAAATGACGAATCAGACGCGGGAAAAGGCGGCAGCGGATACGCGGCGCTTTATATCGATGCGGACAGCACATGGGTTGTGACAGCAGACAGCACGCTTACGACCCTTCAGTGCGCCGGCACGATTGTCGATGAGGACGGGAACACTGTAAGCGTCGTTGGCACCGACGGCACTGTTTATGTCGAGGGGACAAGCGAATACACGATTACCGTTGAGAGCTACAGCACATCGGTTGACACCTCTGGCGCGTCGTCAGCCGACAGCTGGGAAGATTACGAGGCAGAAAAGGCGTAAATCGATAGGCTTTATCATCGTGTAACGCAAAAGAGTTATCCCCCGACGCGACCGAAGGTCGCGTCGGGGGATAAATTTTATTTACGCGGAAGGTAAAAATTCAGCGGTCAGCTTAAGAGGATATACTCGCCTCTTTTTTCTCATAAAGCAGCAAAAGCTTGTCCTCAAGCGCGGATATTTCAGTGTCAAGCTCCGCCGCGCGCACATAATCGGACGCTGCTTCTCCGAAAAGCTCCGCTTTCTTTTCCTCTATGCTCCGCTCTGTGACCTCGATTTCAGCGTCGAGCTTTTCGCTTTCATGGCGGCGCTTTCTTTCCTCCGCTGCATCTCGCTTCGCCGTCAGATAGCGCTCCTTGTTTGACGACGGCGGGGAACCTTCATCATTTGACGTGCGGGCTGACGCGCCCGAGATTTTTGCCGTGTATTCGTCGTACCTGCCCTCAAATATTGCCGAATTTTCGTTTGAAAGCGGCAAAATTCGCGTCGCCAACTTGTTGATGAAATATCTGTCGTGCGAAACGGCGATAATCGTGCCCTCAAATTCCGAAAGCGCATCCTCGAGCGCCTCGCGCGATTTAATGTCAAGGTGATTCGTCGGCTCATCTAAAATCAAAAGATTCACCTTCGATAAAATGAGCTTGCAGAAGGTGAGACGCGCCCTCTCACCTCCGGAAAGCACGGATACGGGCTTTTCAATGTCGTCGCCGACGAAAAGAAATCTCGCGAGTGTATTTCGCACCTCCGTCTGCGTGAGGGAAGGGTATTCGCCCCAAAGCTCCTCGATTACGGTGTTTCTCTCGTCAAGATTCTGGTTTTCCTGATCGTAATATCCGACGCTCACGTTGTAGCCGTACTCGATGCTGCCGGAAACGGGCATGAGCTTTCCCGTCAGAAGCTTGACGAGAGTTGATTTTCCGCATCCGTTCGCGCCGATTATAAAGAGCCTGTCGAGGCGCTTTACCGAAAACGAGAGATTTTCAAAGAGCGTGTTACCGCCGAATCTCATTTTGAGCCTATATACGTCAAGCACGTCGTTTCCGCTTCGACCTGCCGCCTCGAGCCTGAATTTTATCGATTTCGGCAGCTTATCGGGTCTGTCGATGAGAGTCATATGCTCAAGATACCTCTCGCGGCTTTTAATCGTCACGAAATTGCGCTCCTGACCCCATCTTCGCTGCTGCTCTATAATGTCGAGCTGATGCTTTATTTCACGCTGCTGCGCCAGATAATGCTTTTCCTGAGCCTCTCTGTCGCGCCTTTTCTGTGCCTCATAGCCCGAATACGGCGCAGAATAAAGCTTGGCGCGATGATTTTCGATTTCAAGTGTTTTTGTAGTCACGCGGTCAAGAAAATATCTGTCGTGCGAGACGACTATGAGCGTCTTTTTGAACGTCGAAAGGTATCCCTCAAGCCATGTTATCGAATCGATGTCAAGGTGATTTGTCGGCTCGTCGAGAATTAAAATGTCATAATCGGATAAAATAAGCCGTATAAGCGAAAGCCTCGTCCGCTGACCGCCCGAAAGCGCCCTTATCGGGAGCTTTTGATCCTCCTCGTCAAATCCGAGCTTTGCGGTCACGGACGCGGCGCGGGATTTATAATAAAGTCCGCCGTTTTCGGTATAGAACTTGTTCAGCTCGTCATGCTCTCTGACGATTTTGTCGTAACCGACAAAATCGGGGCTTACAACCGCAAGCTCCGATTCGAGTACCGCAAGCCGCTTTTCGGCGGCGATAAGCTCGGGAAAAGCGCCGTACATCTGACCTATAACCGTATCCTCGCAGTCATCCCGCGCTTCAAATGCGTCATTTTGCGAGAGCATTCCGACACTTTTTCCGCGCGCGATGAATACGCTGCCTCCGTCTCGCGGAAGCTTTCCCGTTATAAGATTCAGAAGCGTCGTTTTGCCGCTGCCGTTTACGCCGACAATTCCAAGCCTGTCGCCTTCGTTTATCGAAAAGCTGATATTTTCGATTATGACCTTTATTCCCGACGTGAATGTCAGAGAATCCGCGGTCAGTATCGTCACTTCAGCTCCCCGCTCTCTGCGGTTTTCTTTCCCGTATTGATGTCGAGCAGCTTCTGCTTGAGCTCCGCTTCGATTTTCGCAAGCTCCGCTTCCGATTCGCGGCGCTTTGCGCGTCCGTCGTCCTGAATGCGTATGACCTCCTCAAGCGTTGAAACAAGCTGTTCGTTTGTGTGGCGAAGCGTCTCCATATCGACAATTCCGCGCTCCGATTCCTTCGCGACCTCTATCGTGCTCGTCTTGAGCGCGTCTGCGTTCTTTTTGAGAAGCTCGTTTGTGACGTTTGAAACCTCGCGCTGCGCGTCCATTGCCTGCGATGCGTGAGTGAGACTGAGCGCGATGACCATCTGGCTTTTCCAGAGCGGAATCGTGTTCACGAGTGTTGACTGAATCTTTTCGACCATCATCGTGTCGCTGTTCTGAATCAAGCGAATCTGCGGCGCCATCTGTATCGAAATCATCCGCGTAAGCTCCAGGTCGTAGAGCTTTTTCTCAAATCTGTCGCAAAGGTCTGAAAAGTCGCGCGCCGCCTGCGCGTCCTCGGCAAGACCTGAATCCGTCGCCTTTTTCATAAGATCGCTGAGCGTCGTCTCACGCTCAAGCTTTAGCTTTTTCTTTCCTGCGATGATGTACATCGTCAGCTCCTTCTGATAATCGAGGTTTGTCGCATAAAGCTTGTCGAGCGTCGCGATGTCGTGAAGCAGTGTCACCTGATGATCCTGAAGAACCTTGCAGATTGAATCGACGTTGACCTCCGCCTTTTCATATTTTGTTTTCATTGTGGACAGCTTGTTTGACGAGCGCTTGAAAAAGCCCTTGATTCCTTTTTCGTCCTCGTCAATCGACAGCCCTTTGAGCTGATTGACGAGATTTGTTATCGTATCGCCTATCTCACCGAGATCCTTCGTGCGCACTTTTTCAAGCGTCGAATCCGAAAACTGCGACACCTTCGTCTGCGCCGCCGAGCCGTACTGCATGACGACAGTGCTGTCGCGAATATCAATTTTTTTAACAAAATCGTCAACCACCCTTTTTTCCGCGTCGGTGAGCATCGATTCATCGATTACCTCGGCTGCCGCTTCCTTCACCTTTACATCGAACGACTGAAGCTCCGGTGATGCCGCGCTTTCACTTGGTGCCGCGGCTGCTGCGGTCGCTCCGTCAAGCGTGAGCGAGGGTACGTTTGTGTCAAAGATTTTTTCTTCCATGATTGAAATCTCCTTATGGTTAATATTTAAATTTAAAAATCAGAAATCTGATTCCGCCTCGTCCTCCGTGACCGCCTCGTCAATGTCCCTCATGAAAAGACACATATGAAGAATGACGTAAATCCACAAAAGAAAGAGTATTATCTCCGTCGGAATGCTTGCGCTGTCGGGATAGCGACCGAAAAGCAGAAGTATTACGTTCGGCAGGGAATAAAGTCCGCCGATTATAACGGACGAAAAGCCGAAGAAAATATAGCGCTCGGGATTTTGATTTTTTATTTTGTACTTGCATTCATTGACGAAATACATCATAAGAAAGCATATATAGGTCAGCTCGACCTTGCGGTTAGGATTGTTTATCGCGATTCCCGATTCAAAGTAAACTGAAAGCACGAGGCAGAAAAACCAGAGAACCATCGCGATTCCGAGCAGGGATTTTATGTTTTCGGATAATGCGCCGAACGACTTAAAAATCATATAGCAGGCTGCTGGCAGCGTAAAAATCAAAAGGGCTGTGTCAATAACGCCCATGTCGCCGCCGTAAAACAGATTGAATCCGAAAAAAGCCGCGAGAATGAACGAAATAAGTGATGACAAAAACAGTGAAGCGGCAGGCTCGTTTGACGGACGCACTATAGACATTGATTTTTTTTCGAGAATGCAGAAGATAAGTATCGCAGCTATAAACCAGACGGTCAGAATGCCGAAGGCTTTTGGCAGAAACGAATCCGACTCGTAAAATCGAAGCTCCGTATCAAATTCGTTTACAAGCGCTATATCGCGCAAAAGAGCAAGTATCGTTGATGCGAGAATCGAGAAAATCAAAACTACGATATATATGCTTTTTATCTTTTTCATATCGGCAGACTGCCCCCGCAAGGAATCAAATTTTATGACTGTATCATTATATAATATAAATGTGAACAAAATATATATGCGCGGGCGTACAGACGGTAATTTTTTCGTCAGAGCAAATGTTTTTTTATTTTTGCGCGAGGGTTTGGCGCAGTAACGCGCAAGGAGGGAAAATGAAGCGCAAGGCATCCCATATAATAGCGATTGGGCGCGCGAGAAAACGTGTCTTTGAGTTTGCGGCGTCAATCAGGCGCGACAGGATAGGAGCGTACGCGGCGGAATCCGCATTTTTCATAATGCTTTCGTCAATTCCGTTTCTGATGCTGCTTGTAACCGTCGCGGGATACGTCATTTCCGATGAAATTTACGAATATATCGAGCTTGCCGCGGACGCGCTGCCGAGCGTTATAGGCGAGGAAATAAAATCGGAGATTATATCATTGGTAGAGCGCCCGATTTCGGCGCCGCTTTCGCTCTCCGCGCTCGGAATGTTTATAAGTGCCTCGCGCGGAATACGCTCGGTCAGGCGAGGCGTGCGCTCCGTTTACGGTCATGACGGCGGCGGTGCGGTGACGGAAATCATATCGAGCCTTATATTTACAGCGTCGTTTACTTTAATTATAACGGCAGTACTCGTATTTTTCGTATTCGGCTCCGCACTTCGCACACTTATTTCGGAGAATTTTCCGACGGCGGCGCCGCTAATCGATTTTACGGTATCGCTCTCGCCGCTGCTGTTTTTTGCAATGCTCGTTTTGTTTTTTGCCGCTGTTTTTCACACGTTCGCGCCGAAAAATTCGGTAAATTCAGCCTTTCGCGAGCATATTCCGGGAGCCGTCGTTTCATCTGCGGGCTGGGTGCTTTTCTCGCTCGCATTTTCGATTTTCATAGACAATTTTTCAAATATGTCATATATATACGGCAGTCTTGCCGTCATAATGATTCTTATGCTGTGGCTTTATATGATAATGTATATTCTGCTCATCGGCGCGGAAATAAACAAAATGCTTGCAGGGGTCAGGCGACCCCGATAAGCAGAAGAAAAATATTGCAAGGCTTATTTCTTCATTGAATATTTACTTGACAAAGGCGTCAATATAAAGTATACTAATATATCAAAATTAAAGCTTTGAATTAAATCAAAGCAAAGCTTTGAATAAATTCAAAGCTTGGAAGAATTTGAAGAGGCGCGACGTGAACACCGAGAAACAAAAAAAATTTCTTATAAATGCCGCATACGCTGCGGTGCTGCTGTTTTTGACATATTTCATGTTCAAATATGCCATCAGCTTTGTTATGCCGTTTATTATCGCTTATGTTTTCGCGGCGGCAATACGGCGTCCCGCCGTATTTCTGACGGAAAAATTCCGCATGAAAAGGAGCGTCGCATCGATTATATGTACCGTCGTCTTTTTCATCATAATCGGCGGGGCGCTCACTCTTCTTTGCGTCGGTATATATTCGTATCTGAAAAACGCGGCGTCGAATCTTCCTGAATTTTTCTCCTCCACAGTCACGCCGACGCTCGATAAGCTATCCGATTTTCTGACGGAGCTTCCCGAAAAATTCGACCCGCAGCTCGCCACGGCGATTCAGACGCTTATTGATACTGTCGAATCAAATATAGGCACTATTTTGTCAAGCCTTTCAAGCTTCGCCGTCGGATTTGCATCGAGCTTTATATCGGCGCTCCCGTCCTTTGTTGTAAAGGTCATATTCTGCGTAATATCGACATATTATTTCACCGCGGACTACAAAATTTTATACGGCTTCATACGCCGTCAGTTTTCAGACGAGACTTACGGAAAGATTGACGCCGTGCGCGTCGCCGTCAGGGATATTCTTTTCAGCTATATCAAATCATACGCGACGATTATGTCGATTACGTTTGTCGAGCTTTTGATTGCGACGCTTATTATGCGCGTCGACAACGCCCCTGCGGTTTCGCTCGCCATCGCGGTATTTGACATTCTTCCCGTGGTCGGAACGGGGACAATCCTCATTCCATGGGCGGTAATTGAAATACTCTGGGGAAAATACGCTTACGCCGTCGGACTTATCGTAACCTACGTTATAGTTTTTATTGTCCGTCAGATTATAGAGCCGAAAATCGTCGGTCATCACGTCGGGCTTCATCCGCTTGTCACTATATTCTGTATGTTTTTCGGCTCGATGCTTTTTGGCGCGGTCGGGCTTTTCGGCGTACCGATATTCGCGGCGATTATAGTCGAGCTTAACCAGAAGGGGATTATACACATATTCAAGTAACTATCTTAGGCAAAAAGGGAACTCTCAGACGGCGACGTCCGTATCGCGCATACGGTGGCGTCGTCGTTTTTTGCGCCGTGCTCTCTTGCCGCGCGAAGTATCATCTCCGTTATTCCCGCAAGGTCGCCCTCGCCGATTTCCTCAATCATCGAGTACAGCCACGCCGGATCCTCCTCTCCCTTTGTTACGCCGTCGGAGAGCATGATTATTATGTCCCCCGGAAGTGTGTCAATAACTGTTCTCTCGGCGTCGGCAGCCGCTATGATTCCAATCGGAAGCGTGTGCGAGGCAATTTTATAAATACTGCCTCCGCGGATTATAAACGAGGGCGCGGCGCCGCTTTTGATGAATACGGCTTGACCCGTAATCAGATCGATTTCGCAAAGATCGACGGTGCATGAGCATTCCGTGCGCCTTGCGCGAAGCATCGAGTTTAAGAGGCGAAGCGTCACGGATGACGAGCAGCCCGACGACATTAAACGCTCGACAAACATACAGCACATACCGGACGTGAGCGCCGCGTCGCGGCCGCTCCCCATTCCGTCTGACAAAATCACGGCGTATCTGTCGTCGCGGCACTCAAATGAAATTACGCTGTCGCCACAGGCGGAGCTGTCCTCCTTCGCTTTGCATATGCTGCGGCAGTCCGCTGCGAACGCCCGCTCGGATTTAAGCGTCGCGCATACTCCGTTTCCGTGAATTTCAAATTTGGGAGGCGAAAATGCGCCGCCGCAGACGCGCGATGTCAGACGCCTCAGATCGTCCTCGCCGACATGAAGATCTGTGAGCCGAAGATTTTGTATATACGCCGTTTTGATTCGCTTTCCGAAAATGCATATTCGCTCCGCCTTTATTTTCTCCTCCGCGAATGCGTCGGTGAGCTTTTTTGAGAGTGCGGCGTCGATTTCCGCGTCAGCACTTTTTGAAAGGAGCGTTTCGCGCAGCATTTCGGACGCGGCGCCGTAATCGTCCGCCATGACCTCGAACTTGTCCCCCTCAACAAGCCCGCGAAGAAGCGCCGAAAATCCCGCGTTCATTCTCTCGGCAAGCAGCTTCCCGTTTTTGCATTCGGATGCGATAAAATCGGGGAGCATATCCTCATCAAGCGACCCCGTTTTATAAAGAGTGCGGTACATCGTATCCCATGCCTCCGACGCGGTGGAGGCGTCCTCGTTCATGCACCGCCCGAGCCGTGAGCAGTGTCGGCAGACCTTTATTCTCGCCTCCGACGCCGCCTCGCGCACGTCGTAAGCGCTTGGACGGGTATGCCTGTCCGACAGCCTGTAGAGCATATCCGAAAGCGACGACAAAGCCTCCGATTCGGCGTCGAGAAGCCCCGAAATCGATTCCGAACGCAGACGTTCCGTCAGGAGCGAAACGCTGTCGGGCATCTCGCCGCTTGCCGCCCGCTTTTTTTCTGTTATGATTCCGAAAGCGGAGCCGAACGCGATTAGAACGCACGAGGTGACTATTTCCGGCGCGATTTTAAGAGCGGAGAGGTAATCTGAAGTGTAAAGCGCCCACGAAATCGAGGACATCGCGGCGAGGGTGACGCCGAAATAAGGCGAAAAAATGCGCACAAGCCCGTAAATCACCGCGCAAATCGCGAAAATGGGGATGAGAGCCGAGTCATATTCGGCGCCGAACGAAAGCGCGAATGAGGCGGCAAGCGCGAAAACAATTCCTTTGAGTGCGCCGTATCGATTTATAAAGCAAAGCGACGCGGTGAGCGCAATAATGAGCGACATTTCAAGCGTGAAAAGCGTGACACCGCGAAAAGGCATTATGAGCGAAATTGCCAGTGCCGCCGCCCCCGCCTCGCGGTAAAACGACGACGATGACGACGACTCCTTTTCCCATGCTCCCGAATAAAGAAACGCAAGAGCGGGCATGAGGGCGCAAATCAGAAGAGCCGAAAGAATGCTCCCGATTCCGATTCCCTCGGAAACGACGATATAAACCCCCGACAGCAGGGCAGCGGCAAGAGAGGACGCCATTTTCAGCGAAAGCGATTCGGGATTTTCAAATATAAATGGCGATGAGAGGCGAAAGGCGAACACGAGCGTGCATATTATGAGATTTGCGAGAATATGATTACCCGTAAAGAGCGAGCCGAGAACCGTACCGACGTAAACGGATGAAAGGATAATTCGCTCGCCCGAAACCGACGCAAGAAACGACGCTCCGAATGGTGCTGCCGCCCCTAATATGGAAACTGAGGACAAAAGCGCGCCTGCAAGTGCGTAAAGCAGCGGCTCCGCGCGCCCCGCAATCTCCTTTGCGGTCAGATATACGCCGCGAACGACATTTCCGCTCTCGCCGCAGCCTTTTTTGTATGTTGATGCGAGCGTTTCCGCAAATTCGCGCGTGCCCTCCGTTAAACGGGACAGCGTGCCTGACATTTTACCGTAATTCATGATTTCCTCCGAAAAACAAATGATTTTTTGTAAGCCTATTTTATCCTTCGGAGCCCGCGCCCTCGGTCGAAGCGCGAGGGTCGCCGTTCGTACTCTTTTCGGTGGAAATGATGCGGATTGCGTCTCCCTGTCGCAGGAAAACGAAATCGGGTGCGGGTAATGCCGAAACATAAAATTTACCCGTGTCCGTCACCTGAATTTGGTGTACGAATTTTTTTGTTCGGCAAAAATCGGCGGGCAAACGCTTTTTTCATAATCCGCGCCTGAAATGCTTTTTTTTATTTACCCCTTGACAAAAGTACGAGAAAAATATATAATATTGACGAAATTCATTGGGCGGCGCTCTTTGACGCCGCCAAAAGGGGGACCTTATGACAAAGACAAAAGAAAAAATGCCGGTGCGCGATTTATGTTTAATATCGCTCTTTACCGCGATTATCGCCGTCTGCGCGCAGATAACGATACCGATGACTGTTCCGTTTACGCTTCAGACGTTTGCCGTCATGCTTACGTGCGGTGTGCTCGGCGGGCGCCGCGGGACAATTTCGGTTGCGCTTTACATAATAATGGGCGCTATCGGACTTCCCGTGTTTGCGAGTTTCAACGGGGGAATATCATATCTTCTCGGCTCGACGGGCGGATACATTGTGGGATTTTTCTTCGGCGCACTTTTGATGTGGGCGATGGAGAGGCTCACGAAAAAGAGCATGGTATGGATGGGAATTTCGATGGTGCTTTCCGTACTTGTGTGCTATGCGTTCGGAACCGCGTGGTTTGCGGCTGTTTATGTAATGAACGGCACGCCCCAGTCTCTCGGCACGATTCTTTCATGGTGCGTAATACCGTTCATTCTCCCCGACCTTGCGAAGTGCGCGCTCGCGCTTGACCTGACGGACAGGCTCGCACGTGTCCTTCCGAGACTTGAGGGAAGAAAATCAGTGTCCGCTAAGGCTGACGAGGGAACCACGGAAAAATAAAAAACGAAAACAAAACGCCCGTCGGGAAAGCAGTCCGCTCCCCGACGGGTATTTTTGTTTGTATCTGAATTTGCCGATTACGCGGCGTTTTCCGCTTCCGTTTCGCTTGTCGTTTCGGGCATTGTCTCGGAAAGATAATCGTCGTTTATATAAGCCGTGCCGTCACCGTATTCTATCACATACCAGCCGTTGTCAGTTTCGCCCACGACCGTAACCTCAACGCCCGCCGAATACATTTCATATATGCTTGACGATGTTGTAGGTCCGCTGCGCACATTTACTGATTCTGAGGTGTACATCGTGACGGGCGTATCATATGTCGTCGTCACGACAGCGCTGGCGCTTGCGTCCGCCGTCAGAAGATCCTGCCTTATATACGCCGTGTAAATGCCGTAGAGAATCTGATACCAGCCGTTGCTCGTCTCGCCCGTTACAGTAACGGAATCTCCCTTGTAAATGATAAAGTAAATATCGCTCGACGTACTGTAGCTCATGCGCGCGTTGACGTTATAAAGCGCATAAAGCGTGAGTGACGTGCTGTATGTCGTAATTGTCACGCCTTCCGCGTCGGTTGAACTGTTGCCGCTGTCGAGAACTACGGTGTCGTCCGAGATTGTGTCCTGTGCGGTGCCATCCGCAGTGTCATCCGATGTCGTGCCTTCCGCGTCGGGAGTTCTCGAAAGCTCAGTTGTAATATCGCCCTCCGAGCCGTCGGCGGCAGTTGCGTCAGCGCCATCGGTATCCGTATCCTCCGACGGTATTTCGCTTACAATGTTCATTATAAGCATTGCCGCTCCCACAATAACCGCAACCGCTGCGATAATCAGAAAGATATAAAGAATTGTTCGACCGATGCTGCTCATGTCGTTATCTCCTTTGAAAAATGATTTTTTGATGTACAAGAGTATTCTTCGGATAATTTTGACAAAGAAATGATTTTTTATTCACCGAACATAGCCGCGTCCGCCTCTTTGAGAGAGGGAAGTACAATGTCGGGAACGGTGTCGTTTGATGGGGAAAGGTCTGATACCGTCGTTTCGCCCGTCAGGACAAGCACGGAGGTGATTCCGTTTTTCACGCCGAGCGCGATGTCTGTATAGAGCCTGTCGCCGAATATCGCGATGTCGCGAAACGGGCAGCGCGTAACCTCGCGTATCATCTCGACCGTTTCGCGGTGGGGCTTGCCGAAAAATTTCGGCAGAGTACCCGTCGATGCGGTGAGAAGCGCCGCTATCGAGCCGCTGTCGGGTATAGGACCGTATTCAGTAGGGCAGTTGAAATCCGGGTGAGTGCATATGTACTCCGCACCCCCGTTTATCATAGATACGGCGTTTTTGAGCTTTTCATACGTCAGCTCCGTGTCAAAGCTCGAAACTACGATGTCGGCGCGTCTGCCGAGACGAATCTCATCCTCACCGATAATTTCAACACCGCGTTCTCTCCAGTCGAGCCGGAGCTCGGTGGTTCCGACAAGATACACGGATTTTCCCGTGCGGTTTCGCAGCAAAAATTCCGCTGTAACGTCGCCTGCCGTCATAATCTCGCAGTGCGACGGTGAAAAGCCCATTTCCGAAAGCTTTGCCATGTAGTAATTTTTCGAGTGCGAGGCATTGTTCGTGAAAAAGAGTATATCTCGCCCCGAGCGCCGCAAATGCTCAATGAAGCGTATGGCAAAATCGAACGGGTGACCGCCGAGATAGACGGTTCCGTCAAGGTCGAATATAAAAAGCTTTTTTTCGCGCAGAATTTCTCCGTATGTTTTCATGTTGCCTCCGATGGTACGATAAGAGTATATCACAGTCTTGATTTTTTATCAAGAGTATGATAGAATATACTCTCCGAAAAAATAAATTTACAAAGAGGAGCTTCACATGGGAGTTATCATAGGAATAGACGTCGGCGGCAGCACCACCAAAATCGTCGGATTTTCCGATTCGTCGTCGATGAGCGACAAAACGATTATGACGCCGCTTGTCGTCCGCGCTGCCGATCCCTTGACGTCGCTTTACGGCGCGTTCGGAAAATTCACAAGCGAAAGCTCGCTTGAGCTCTCCGATATAGAATGTGTGATGATGACGGGAGTAGGCTCGGCGTTCAACAGCAAGCCGATTTATTCGCTGCCGTCGCGCCATGCGTCCGAATTTGATTCGATAGGCTACGGTGGTCTTTATTTATCGGGGCTTGACCGTGCGGTTGTTGTAAGCCTCGGCACGGGAACGGCTCTTGTTTACGCCGAAAGCGGGAAGACACCCGAATATCTCGGCGGCACGGGAATCGGCGGCGGCACTCTCATCGGGCTGTCGAAGAAGCTTGTGGGAAGCGACGAAATAGAGGAAATAGAGCAGCTTGCCGAGAACGGAAATCTTGAAAATATCGACCTTCTTGTCGGAGACATGACAGAGAAAAATGTTTATGACTGTATGTCGGATAAGCTGACGGCTGCCAATTTCGGCAATATAAGCGGGCTTGCAACCTCGTCCGATATGGCGCTCGGACTTTTCAATATGGTATTTGAAACTGTCGGCGTAGTTTCGCGCTTTGCGGCACGCTCCTTTGACACGAAGGATATTGTCGTTACGGGAAATCTCACGACGACGCCGCTCGCGGAAAAGACCTTCGCCGCGCTGTCGCGCTTTTTCAACGTGAACTTTATTATACCCAACAATTCGCAGTTCGCGACTGTCATAGGCGCGGCGCTCTCGTATCACAAATGAGGGGAATGATTCTTCCGCGCGAGACGGTGCGAAAATACAACAGCCGCGCGGCGTATTTATTTTCGCTTTATCTGAATCTCTCGCCGGGGGCGATAACAATTGACGCGCTCACAGAGATGTCGGATGCCTGCAATATGACATACGAGCGCGCCTACGCGGAGCTTTTGGCGGCTTGCCTTGATATTGACGCCTCGGGCGGCGACAAGGCGCTTTTCAAAAACTACATAATTCCCGCTGTCCATATGCTCGATGCCGAAAAATTCAAAAGCGATCCTTATTTCAAAAATATAAAGCTTCCCGAGATCAAAAGGGGAAGATGGGAGCTTACGAAAATGAAATTCGCGCCCTGCGAGGCGTTTGTGTGCGACGAATTTATAAAAACGGAAAACTGCGAGCTTGTGCCGCAGATCGGCTTTTTCACGGAGGAATTTGAATTTCCCGCCATAAAAGAGGATGGGCGCGAATGGATGACGCTCATGCCCAACGAGACAACGACGACAATTCCGTCAGTAAACCGCGCCTTCGGAAATGTACTCACCTACGGACTTGGACTGGGATATTTCGCCTATATGTGCTCTGAAAAGGAAAACGTCAGCTCTGTCACCGTCGTTGAAATTTCAGACGATGCGGCATCTCTTTTCCGCGAGTTCATTTTACCGCAGTTTCCCCACGCCGATAAGGTGAAAATCATCGCGGACGACGCGTTTGAGTTCGCGGGGAGCGGCAAAACGGCGGATTACGACTTCATTTTCGCGGACATCTGGCATGATGTCGGCGACGGGATGGAAATGTACAAAAAATTCAAATCCCTTGAAGCTAAAAATCCAAGCGCCGTATACGATTACTGGCTTGAACGCTCAATATCGTATTATCTTGACAAAAGTCTCTGGCAAAATCTTTATTAAATTACGCGGTAGACGGAAACGTCCCCGCCAAGCGACTTTGCCCTCAGAACCGCCGCCTCATGTGCTTCGGGCGGCGTTATTATTCCCGCAAAGCTGCCCGTTTTCGCGCAAACCGCACCTGAAAATTCAGGGGCATCGGCAAGCGCCTCGGGTACGCGGTAAAAATGAGACGAGATATGCTCATTCGGCGACAGAAGCGTGCTGTCGTCCGCTTTTTCAAAGGGAACCGCGCGCCGCTGTGTTCCGTTCGCGACGGCAATTATGTCGGCGACGATGCTTCCTGCCGTCGGATAGCGACCCGCGCCGCTTCCGAAAAACATAAGCTGCCCCGATACAGATGCGTTGACAAACACGCTGTTATATACGCCGTCTATGTGAGCGAGCGGGGAGGAGTACGGCACAAAGCAGGGCGCCGCGAAAATATCTGATTTCCTGCCGGATACGGACGAATGCGCGATAAGCTTTATCGTCCCGCCGACGGCATCAGCCGCCTTTATATCCGAAAGCGAAACTCCGCGAATCGACTCGGTGCAAATCTTCTCGGGCGTGTAAAGCCTGCCCGTCATGAGAGCCGTCAGAATCGTTATTTTGCGCTCGGCGTCAACCCCGTCGATGTCAGCCGAAGGATTCGGCTCCGCATAGCCCAAAGCCTTAGCCTCCGCCAGCACCTCGTCAAATTCGCGCCCGCTTTTTGCAATCGATGAGAGAATATAATTTGTCGTGCCGTTGACGATGCCGTCAATCGCGGTGATTGTCTCCGAGGCAAGACAGTCCTTTATCGGTCTGATGAGCGGAATCCCGCCGCCGACGCTCGCCTCATACAAATAGTGTACGCCGTTTGCGTCCGCCGCGCGTGTCAGCTCGCAGCCGAATTTCGCGACAACCTCTTTGTTTGATGTCACAACTGATTTTCCGTGCTCGAGCAGCAGAAGCGAAAAATCATACGCGGGGTGCGAGCCGCCCATCATTTCGGCGGCAAGGGAGACCTCGGGGTCGTTTGCGATAATATTTATGTCATGCACGATTCTGTCGCCGAGCGGATGCTCGGGAAATTCGCGCAGATCGAGAATATATTTTATTTCAATCGGCTGACCGCAGGCACCCTCGATGCCTGCCGCGTTTTTCATTATAACGTCAACGACTCCGCCTCCGATGTTGCCCATTCCGAGTATTGCTATTTTCATACACAGTCCTGCCTGTCCCTCCGTTATTCGGAGCCTTTTTTGTTCATGTATTCCCGAAGATACGAAAGAAACTCATCGTCGGGTTCAAACGCTATAAACACGATTCCGCCGTCCGCGCGGAAAACGGCAGTATAATATACCGCGGGCATAAGATTTTTCGTGAAAAAGTAGCGCATGGGCTTTTCGTATGCCGCAAGCGCCGCGGGGCGCTTGTTTTTGTGCGTGCACTCGACAATTTTGATGCAGTCGCGGCAGGGAATATTCGCTGCCATGACGCTTTTCTTGCCCGTAATCTTATAAACGATGAAGGAATAACCTATGAAATCGCCCGTGTTTCTGCTTTCAAGCGGTTTGATTCTGTAAGCGTAGGTCTGCCACGTATAGCGGTAATTCACGAATACGGCGGCGACGATTAAAACGAGCGCCAGATATTGAAGAATCCCCGCCGAGCCGATTCCGTCTATCATCGAAAACCCGTATGCGACGACGGCGGATACATACATTACAACCGATAAAACAATATCCGATTTGTTTTTTCTTGTGGCGCGGTATGTGTAGTCGGTGTAATTTTCCTCCGCCTCGCTCCCGCCCGCGCTTTCGTTGCTGTCAAATTCGCTCATTTTGAAAGCTCCTTTTTCTCACTTGACGAAAGGTCGTATTCGAGAAGACTTCTCGTCGATGTGTTGTATATCTTCATCCGCCCGACGCAGCTGTCATAATCAGGCTCGCCGTCCTCATCAAGCATATAAATTTCAATGTAATAGTCCTCGCCGTCCTCGACAGTAAGTCCGTCGAAGGTGAGGCAGTAGTAGACGTAAAAGAATCGCGTGAGCTTTTCCGATGTGACCGGCACAACATAATATTCGCCTTCCGACAAAACACCGTCGTCATCCTCGTTTGTCAGCCTGTACGCGAAAAATTCGCCGCTCATTATCTCCGACTGCGACATATTCTCGTCGTAGCCGTTTTTCGAGAGCATTGTGCTGAGCGTTCGGACATTGTATCGCACCGAAACCTGAATTTCATTCGCCGACGGGATATAGAAAAGTCCGGACGAATAAAAATATCCCGTGTCCTGATTTGTGTAAATATCCGTGTCCTCGTAAATATCCGAATACATATCGTAAATTGTCTGCGTGTATACGGCGAAATTCTCCTCGTCTGCCTGATACGCGGCGCGAAGCGCATCGTTTATCCGCAGATTTTTAACCTCGCTCGGGTCTCCCGACATCCATATGCGAAAGCCGATAGCGACGCATACGAAGAGAATCAGCGCGTAAAAAATCCACTTTATAATCCGAAAAACGATAGACGGCTTTGAATACTTCTCCGATACGTCAACCACATCGTCCTCGTAAATCCCCTCAAGCTCGTCAAGCGGATGCCTAACCTTTTTTGGAGCTTCCTCACTGTTGTTTTCTGCCATTCCCGCACTCCCCCTGAAAATTTTATTCACGTTATTGTGCCATAGATTGAACACTGTACCGTGAATATTGCGCTGCGCGCAATATTCATTAACTTGAACGACAAGGCTGTGCCTTGTTGTTCAATGTGGCATTATCATAAATTGAACACTGCACCGTGAATATTGCGCTGCGCGCAATATTCATCTAACATGAACAACGAGGCTATGCCTTGTTGTTCATGTTATTTTACCACATATTCGCGCGGCAGTCAAGAGAATTTTTGTGAATTGAAGCGCGCCGCAAAAAAGCGCGCGGAAAACAACGTATTTATGCACAGCAAACGGCATCGGTCAAAAAGTATACTTTTTGACCGATGCCGCACCTTTTCCATTACATAAAATATTTTAGCAGATTAAGTCGGAAAAATCAAGCAATCGCCACGTATTTTACATAAAGTTCACATTTTGTTTTCTCTACGGTTGCTTTTTGAGCGCTCGGCGCTATCGGTCAAAAAGTATACTTTTTGACCGACAAGCTCTTTTAACATTTCACATAAAATCTTATGCCGAAAGACGATTTTCCCCGCGCAGACTGCGGGGAGGGGAAGGCGGTTTTTATGAAAACCAAAAAGAATAGAATCCTCAGCTTGATTCTCGCGTTGATAATGGCACTGAGCGTTGTTGCCTGTAGCAACAGCGACGCAGACGATAATTCGGAGGACAGTGACCTCGGCACATCGAGTGATTTAAGCACTGACGAAAATACAGATGACACCACAACGTCTGAGACGCAGATTGTAGCCGAGATTATCAAGGCGGAGGAAAGCGGAAATGTAATAAATAAAGATTTTTTAGATGGGCAAAGCAGCATTTTATTTGGCGATGGAGTAGGTTGGCTTTTGGATAAGGAATATGTAACATCCATTGTTTTTCTTGATGATATATCGGGAGCACTGGAAGATGCATATGATGCTTCTGAAGCAAAAGACGGTTCAGTTCTGACATGGGTGGAACAGGAGGGAGAAGAATCATGTACGCTCTATATTGCAGGAAATGGCGGAGTGGATGCAGGAGAGTCGTGCAATAAGTTGTTTTTAAATTTTATCAACGTAACATCCATTGAGTTTAATAACTGCTTTTACACGGGAAATGTGTATGATATGGAAGAGATGTTTTACAATTGTAAGTCACTGGAATCGCTGGACTTGAGCAGCTTTGATACATCAAATGTTGTATGTATGTTTGAAATGTTTTATTGCTGCATATCCTTAACATCGTTATATACGGGAAGCTGGGATACATCGAATGTAACTGACATGGGAAATATGTTCTATCAATGTGAGCTTTTGGAATCGCTGGATGAAGAAAATTGGAACACATCAAATGTTAATTCTATGGGTCATATGTTTTATAGATGCTCGTCTTTACAGTCTTTGAATTTGGAAAATTGGAATGTTTCAAGCTGCTATAATATGACGTCGATGTTTGGTAACTGCTATAATCTCGAAACATTGGATTTGGAAAGTTGGGATGTGTCCAATGTTTTATACATGAACAAAATGTTTTACGGATGCAGTTCATTGAAATCGCTTGATATAAGCGGCTGGAATGTTTCGTGTTGCAGAGAAATGAGCCAAATGTTTTATGGGTGCAGCTCATTAGACACTTTGTCTATTGATGACTGGGACGTTTCAAGCTGTGAAGATATGGTTGGTATGTTTGCATACTGTGATGAGAGTATAGTGCCACAGTGGTACGAGAATTAGTGATAAAGAACTCTGACGCCGACAAAAACCTAATCGGGCTGCGGCGCGGCACTCGTCGTGACAGGAGTATCCAAAAAGAAAAGATAATAGTGAACAGTGAAAAGTGAACAGTAAACCGAAATCCCCCTTGAGTACTCACTCAAGGGGGATATTTTTATGCATTCACCGAATACGAATTTATATTTGCACTTCACATCGTTTTGTGCTATAATATACCCGAACACTTGTTTTGGAGACGTCAATGAACGAAAAATATAAGCTTAAAAGTCCGTTTTCGCCAACGGGAGATCAGCCCGAGGCGATAAAATCGCTGACAAACGGCGTTCTTTCGGGAAAGCGAATGCAGACACTGCTCGGTGTCACAGGCTCGGGAAAAACCTTTACTATGGCAAACGTCATAGCGAATCTCAACCGCCCCGCCCTCATACTTGAGCCGAATAAAACGCTCGCGGCGCAGCTTTGCGGCGAAATGCGCGAATTTTTTCCCGAAAACGCCGTCGAATATTTCGTGTCGTACTACGATTATTATCAGCCCGAGGCATATATTCCCGGCAAGGATATGTATATAGAAAAGGACGCGCTTATAAACGACGAAATCGACAAGCTGCGCCACTCGGCGACCTCCGCACTCTTTGAACGGCGGGACGTAATCATCGTCGCGAGCGTTTCGTGCATATATTCGCTCGGAGATCCGAATGAGTATCAGGGGCAGCTTGTTTCAGTCAGACCGGGGCAAGAGATGGGCAGAAACGAATTTATCGCGCGCCTCATCTCGATAGGCTACGAGCGCAATGACATAGGCTTTGAGCGCACGAAATTCCGCGTGAGGGGCGACACTGTCGATGTTATACCGTCCCGCTCGGGCGATACTGCCGTGAGAGTTGAATTTTTCGGCGACGAGGTTGACAGAATTTCAAATATAGACATTGTAACAGGTGAGGTAAAGGGCGAGCTTCGGTATGCGGCGATTTTCCCCGCGACGCATTACGTCTCAAATCCCGCGCTGCGCGACCGCGCATATGAGGAAATCGAGGCGGAAATGAAGGAACGCGCCGCTTATTTCCGTGCGGAGGGAAAACTCATCGAGGCACAGAGAATCGAGGAGCGAACAAGATACGATCTTACGATGATGCGTGAAATCGGCTACTGCTCGGGCGTTGAAAATTATTCAAGGGTGCTGTCGGGACGCGAGCCGGGCGCGACGCCGTATACGCTGCTCGACTATTTCCCGCGCGACTTTATCATGTTTATCGACGAAAGCCACGTCGCCGTGCCGCAGGTGCGCGGAATGAGCGGCGGCGATCGCGCGCGCAAGCAGAATCTCGTCGATTTCGGCTTCCGCCTGCCGTCCGCATTTGACAACAGACCGCTTAATTTCGGTGAATTTGAATCAAAGCTCGGTCAGGTGATTTTCGTATCGGCGACGCCGGGAGAGTATGAGCGGACGCACTCGTCGAATATCGCGGAGCAGCTCATTCGCCCGACGGGGCTTGTGGACCCCGAGGTTGAGGTGCGCGATGTAAAAACGCAGATTGACGACGTTCTCGGCGAAATCCGACAGCGCGCGGGAAGAAACGAGCGCTCACTCGTCGTCACTCTTACAACGAAAATGGCGGAGGACATAACCGAATATTTCGAGAGCTGCGGCGTTCGCGTGCGCTATATTCATCATGAAATCGAGACGATGGAGCGCACCGAGATACTTCGCGATTTGCGGCTTGGCGAATTTGACGCGCTTGTCGGAATAAATCTGCTTCGCGAGGGGATCGATTTGCCCGAGGTATCGCTCGTGGCAATACTTGACGCGGATAAGGAGGGATTTCTGCGGAATGAAACCTCTCTTATTCAGACGATAGGGCGCGCGGCAAGAAATGCGGGAGGCAAGGTAATTCTTTATGCCGCCGAGGAGACAAAAAGCATTCGCGCAGCCCTCGCCGAAACGAACCGCCGCCGCGAAATACAGCTTAAATATAACGAGGAGCACGGCATAACGCCGACGACGATTAAAAAGGACGTGCGCGAGCTTATCTCACTCGGTGCGGATGATAAGACGGAACGCGGGCGCCGCCGCGGAAAGCAGCAGACAAAATCGCCGAGTTCCGAGCACGGCGCGTCGATTGAGACGCTCACGCAGCAGATGCGCGAGGCGGCGGGCAGGCTCGACTTTGAGCGCGCCGCGTATCTGCGCGACCTGATAAAGGGCATGAAAAAGTAAAAGGAGTAGAATATATGGATTCGATTGTAATAAAGGGAGCGAAGGTTCACAATCTGAAAAATATCGACGTTGAAATCCCGCGCGACAAGCTTGTCGTCTTTACGGGACTTTCGGGGTCAGGCAAATCGTCGCTTGCGTTTGATACGATTTACGCCGAGGGACACAGACGCTTTGTCGAATCTCTCTCGTCATACGCGAGAATGTTTTTGGGGCAGCTTGACAAGCCCGATGTCGAAAGCATTACGGGGCTTTCGCCCGCAATATCCATCGACCAGAAAACCACGTCGAAAAATCCGCGCTCAACCGTCGGAACAGTCACGGAAATTTACGATTATCTGCGCCTTTTGTGGGCGAGAATCGGGATTCCTCACTGTCCTGTATGCGGGCGCGAGATAACTGCGCAGTCAACGGACGTAATACTCGATAAAATAATGTCGCTGCCCGAAGGCGAGCGATTTTTGGTGCTTGCGCCCGTCGTGAGAGGCAAAAAGGGAATGCACGAAAAGGTGCTTGCGGACGCGAAAAAATCGGGATTTGTGCGCGTCCGAGTTGACGGGAGCATTTATGAGCTGTCGGAGGAAATCAAGCTCGACCGGAATAAAAAGCACTCGATTGACATTGTTGTTGACAGGCTCGTGAATCATCCCGACATAAGAACGCGACTGTCTGACTCGGTCGAGGCGGCGCTTCGGGCGGCTGACGGCTACGTCGTAATCGCAACCGTCCCGAGAGGAGACGAGGTCGCCGAGGAGCTTCAGTTTTCGCAGAATTTCACCTGCGAGGAGCATAATATCAGCATTCCCGAGCTGGAGCCGCGCCTTTTTTCGTTCAATAATCCCTTTGGTGCCTGTCCCGAATGCGCCGGAATGGGCTTTCTTGAGACAATTTCGCCCGACAAGATAATATACGACAAAAATCTCTCGCTGCGCGAGGGAGCGATAAATGTAAACGGCTTCAAGACGCTCGAGGAGGAGACGTGGATGGGACCGCTCTTTGAGGCTGTCGGAAAGCTCTGCGGCTTCACGCTCGATACGCCGATTAAAGATTATTCCGAGGCGGCGTATCATGCTCTGCTTTGGGGTACGGGCGATGCCGTATACGAAATTGACAGATATTTTGAAGGCTCGGTGCGCCATCAGGCGAAAAAATTCGAGGGACTTATCCCGATGATAGACCTTCGCCGCCGCACATGGGGGATGAACGATTACTACGACGAGTTCGTGGACGAGCGCGAATGCCCGAGATGTCACGGCAGGCGCCTTTCGGATATTGCCCTTTCCGTAACCGTCGGAGGTGTTGATATTGAGACTTTTACGCGAAAATCCGTCACCGAGGCGCTCGATTTTATAAATTCACTGACACTGACCCCGACGGAGGAGCATATTGCCCGCGATATAATCAAAGAAATAAAGTCACGCCTCGGCTTTTTGTCGGACGTAGGGCTTTCGTATCTCACGCTCTCGCGAAAGGCGGGATCTCTCTCGGGCGGCGAGGCGCAGAGAATACGTCTGGCGACGCAGATTGGCAGTTCTCTTATGGGCGTGCTTTATATACTCGACGAGCCGTCAATCGGACTGCATCAGCGCGACAACGGGCTTTTGATTTCCACGCTTAAAAATCTGCGCGACATAGGAAACACCGTCATTGTCGTCGAGCATGACGAAGAAATGATGCGTGAGGCTGACTGCATTGTCGATATAGGACGCGGCGCGGGTGTGCGCGGCGGAGAGGTTGTCGCTGTCGGAACGCCCGACGAGGTGGCAGCAAACGAAAATTCGATAACGGGGGATTATCTTTCGGGAAGAAAAAAGATAGATGTTCCGAAGGAAAGGCTTCACGGGAACGGTCACTTCCTGCGCGTTGTCGGCGCGTCGGAGCATAATCTTAAAAACATAACCGTCGATTTTCCGCTCGGCACGTTTATATGCGTTACGGGCGTGTCAGGTTCGGGCAAATCGAGCCTTGTCGATTCCGTGCTTTACAGCTCCCTTGCCAAAACGCTCAACCGCGCACATACATTTCCCGGGAAATGCGAACGGATTGAGGGCGTCGAGCATCTCGACAAGGTAATTGCCATCGACCAGTCGCCGATAGGTCGTACACCGCGCTCAAATCCCGCGACGTACACGGGACTTTTCACCGACCTGCGCGCCCTTTATGCGATGACGCCCGACGCGAAGCTTCGCGGATACGGACCCGGGCGATTCTCGTTCAATATAAGGGGCGGCAGATGCGAAGCCTGCGAGGGTGACGGCGTTAAGAAGATTGAAATGCACTTTCTTCCCGATGTATATGTCACCTGCGACGTCTGTCACGGTCAGAGATACAACCGCGAAACGCTCGAGGTGAAATATAAGGGCAAGAGCATTAACGACGCGCTCTCTATGACAGTCGAGGAGGCGCTCGAATTTTTTGCCGAACATCCGAAGCTGAAGCGCAAGCTTCAGACGCTTTACGATGTGGGGCTTGGATATGTGACGCTCGGACAGTCCTCGACGACGCTTTCCGGCGGAGAGGCGCAGCGCGTGAAGCTTGCGACAGAGCTTTCACGGCGCGATACGGGACGCACGATTTATATCCTCGACGAGCCGACGACGGGACTTCACACCGACGACGTCAAGCGCCTGATTGATATATTGAAGCGCCTTGTCGCGGCAGGGAACAGCGTAATTGTTATCGAGCATAACCTCGATCTCATCAAAACATCCGATTATATCATAGATTTGGGACCCGAGGGCGGCGACGGCGGCGGCGAGGTTATCGCTTCCGGAACGCCCGAGGAGGTCGCAATGTGTGAAAAATCGTTTACGGGACAGTATCTGAAGGAAAAGCTCGGTCTTTGATTCAAAGCCTTTGATTCAAAATGCACTGTCTTAAAATTTTTTGTAAAAACGACGAAAAAATCGAAAAAATCGCTTGACAATTCGTGAAAGGCGTGATAATATATATATATATATATATTAACAAACAGTGCGAAGGAGACTTTTTATGATAATGGAATTGTTTATAATTATTGCCGTG
>JAJQCT010000039.1:0-25000 GCA_021202555.1 Clostridiales bacterium | reverse complement strand
CCCCTTCGGAAGGCAGGTTGCTCACGCGTTACTCACCCGTCCGCCACTAAGCTGATTTTCATTCCGTCCGAAGACTTCATTCCAATCAGCTCCGTTCGACTTGAATGTGTTATGCACGCCGCCAGCGTTCATCCTGAGCCAGGATCAAACTCTCTAATATTGTATATTATGCACTTCAGCTCTCGCTGCTGCGCTTAATATCTTTATCTTCGTAGTTCGTCCTTAATTCAAGCTCTTCGCTTGCCTTAATTACTGCTTTTGAGTTTTCTGCTCTCTTTTCGGAATTAACGAGATCTTCTTCAAGTTTGTATCTCCTACAAACCCGTTTGTATCATCGTTGTTTCCTGTTGTTCTGTTTTCAAGGTTCCCGCCGTCTTCCTTTTTCGCGACAGCTTGAATATTATATCACTTCGATTTCCGTTTGTCAATAGGTTTTTTTGATTTTTTTCGGTTTTGTTTGTTTGCACAATTTGTCGTCGCACAGCAGCTTTCTGCTTTGTGCAGGCTGCACAGTGGGTTGGCTTCCAGCTCTCTTTGCCCATTCTGTTTTCGCTTGCCTTGTGCTTCATCTCCGCTTTCTCGGCGATGGGCTTTATTCTACCACTTTTCCTCCCCCTTTGTCAAGACCTTTTTTGAAAAAAATTCATCTTTGGCAAATTCGACAACAGCACTCCCCTCTTTTCGACTTTCCGTTGTCGAATTTGCTCGTAAATTTCGTGGTGTCACCGTATCATATAATGCGCTGATAACATTGAGCGGCAAATCACAGATTTGCCGCTCAATGTTACACAAATTATGATTTGTCAGGACACGAACGAAAATGTGCCCTCGAGTGCGAGAAAGAAGAACAGCATAGACCCGACCGCAACGATTAGAGGAACAATCAAAGCGGGCATCGACGGACGATACGAGCCGGCATCCGCCGCGTCTGACGATTTGATGAAGCCCGAACGCTTGAGCGCCGTTGACATCGGCTTATAAAGAATGAACGCTATTGACGCATTGAAGATTGCCTTCGTCAGATTGAACGGGAAAAGCACCGTCGGAATCATATCTATGACAGCCTCAGTCTCAACGCCCATGTAATAAGGCGTAATCAATATGTTCGCGACCATCATCGCCGCCGTCATCGAAAAAACTGACGACACCATGCCGATAACGGCTCCCTTCATCGTGCGGTTATGCTTGTAAACAAGACTGCACACGCAGACAAAAAACGAGCTTGAAATTACGTTCATGATAAAACCGTAAAAGCCTGTGGTACCTATCGTTACCATTTCGATAAACGCGACAAGGATTACCATAGCGAAGCCGTAAACGGGTCCGAAAAACATCGCCCCGACAGCCATAACGGCGTCCTTTAGGTCAAACGACAGAAAAGACAGCCTGAAGTGAAAAACAACGCAGCAAACGTAGGCAAGAGCCGTAAAAACAGCGACCGCAACCATCGTGCGGATTTTCTCATCGCTCCCTCGAGCGGATTTTGCATTTGTATTTGTGTTCATAAGAAAAGCCTCCATTCTTACATATGTAATAATATGAATTAAGACAGGAGAGAATCAAAAAATCCCGCAGAAATTGCGGGACAAAGACACGCAAACAGCAGACTCAGCCGCCGTTCGCGCAAATCTTCTTATTTTCTCTCATCCGGACTCTAAGACGTTAAGACTTCAATTGTCGCTATGCGACAATTGAAGTCTGCTGAATTTGAGCGTAGCTCAAATTCACACGTTACCGATTCATTTGTCGTTCAGTGTGCTTTGAAATCTGTAAAATCTACGCACAGCGCAGATTTATAAAGATATTTTTGCCGCTATGCGGCAAAAATTTCACGCGACACTGCTTTGTTTGTCGTTTAACGCGCCTTGAAATCTGCCAAATTTGCATTGCCTGCAATTTTGCGCGACACTGCCCTTGAAGTTTTGCGCACTTCAGCACACAAATTTACACACGCGCTTTCTTTTTTGCAAACTTCATTGGTAGCAACTCGTGAAGTTGAGCTATGCTCAACTTCAACAGACTTCATTTGTGGCGGTTTCCGCCGTAAACAAATGTCTTGGTATCGCGTCTCGTGAAGTTGAGCTATGCTCAACTTCAACAGACTTCATTTGCGGCGGTTTCCGCCGCAAATGAACGTCTCGCCGTCGGTTCGGGAATTTCACCCGATCATGAGAATTATGCTTTGCATAATCCTCTCGCGGACTGTCACCGCCGGTAAGGAATTTCACCTGTCCCCGAAAATAATATTCAGTTTTGATTTTTGTGATTTTTATATAAGCGAGAGGGGAAAATCCCCTCCCGCTCATACTTCTGAATCGGTACGATTACTGGTTTATGTCGATGACAACGCCCGAGCCTACCGTTCTGCCGCCCTCACGGATAGCGAAACGGAGTCCCTTCTCGATTGCGATCGGCGTAATGAGCTCGACCGTCATATCTACGTTGTCACCCGGACGACACATTTCAACGTCTGCGGGAAGTCCGATTGTTCCGGTAACGTCCGTCGTTCTGAAATAGAACTGAGGACGATAGCCCGCGAAGAACGGCTTCTGACGACCGCCTTCCTTCTCGGTAAGAACATAAACCTGTCCTACAAACTTCGTGTGCGGATGAATTGTGCCGGGTTTGCAGAGCACCTGTCCGCGCTCAATACCCTTCTTGTCGATACCGCGGAGAAGAAGTCCGATGTTGTCGCCAGCCTCAGCATAGTCGAGGAGCTTGCGGAACATCTCGACGCCCGTGATAACGGTCGTCTTCTTTTCTTCGGAAAGTCCGACAATTTCAACAGTATCGCCCATCTTGACGGTACCGCGCTCAACTCTTCCCGTAGCAACCGTGCCGCGCCCGGTTATCGAGAATACGTCCTCAACAGGCATAAGGAAGGGAAGATCTGCCTTGCGCTCAGGTGTGGGGATGAATTCGTCAACAGCCTTCATAAGCTCGTGAATCGATGCATATTCGGGTGCGTTCGGATCTGTTGATGTCGATTCAAGCGCAACTCTTGCGGAGCCGCGGATAATCGGAATGTCGTCGCCGGGGAAGTCATACTGCGAAAGCAGCTCGCGAACTTCCATCTCGACAAGCTCGAGAAGCTCATCGTCGTCAACGAGGTCTGTCTTGTTGAGGTAAACAACGATTGCGGGAACGCCAACCTGACGAGCAAGAAGAATATGCTCGCGCGTCTGCTGCATAGGTCCGTCGGATGCCGCAACAACGAGGATTGCGCCGTCCATCTGAGCCGCGCCCGTAATCATGTTCTTAACGTAGTCGGCGTGACCTGGGCAGTCAACGTGCGCATAGTGACGATTGTCAGTCTCATACTCAACGTGACGGGTGTTGATTGTGATTCCGCGAGCCTTCTCCTCGGGAGCGTTGTCGATCTGGTCGTATGCGAGGAACTCAATCTTGTCGTCGCTGAGCGAAAGCACCTTCGTGATAGCGGCGGTGAGCGTCGTCTTGCCGTGGTCAACGTGTCCTATTGTGCCAATATTGACATGAGGCTTGTTGCGTTCAAACTTCTGTTTTGCCATGATAAAAATCCTTTCGGTAAAAAATATTTTGTGTGAAACAAAAATGTTATGAGCCGTGGTGCTTGGATGCTATCTCATCCGAGATGCTCTTCGGCACTTCGGCAAAGTGGTCGGGCTCCATCGTGTAAATGGCGCGCCCCTGCGACCTTGAGCGGAGCGATGTGGCATAGCCGAACATAACCGCAAGCGGTACCATTGCCGTTACCTCCTGCCCGCTGCCCGTGCTTTCAATGCTCGTAACCTGTCCGCGTCTTGTGTTGAGATCCCCGATAATATCGCCGAGATATTCGTCGGGCGTTATCACAACAACCTTCATTATAGGCTCCATGAGTACCGGCTTCGCCTTTGCGAGCGCTTCGCGAAGCGCCATTGACGCCGCGATTTTGAACGCCATATCGGAGCTGTCAACCTCGTGATACGAGCCGTCGATAAGCGTGACCTTTACGTTTATCACGTTGTATCCCGCCAGAACGCCCGACTGCATCGCGCTGCGAAGTCCCGCGTCGATTGACTTCATATACTCCTTCGGAATAACGCCGCCGACAGTCTTGTCGATGAATTCGTATTCCTTGCCGTCCTCCGTCGGCTCAATCACAATCTTTACGTGACCGTACTGACCGTGACCGCCCGTCTGACGCGCATAGAGCTTGTCAACCGTAGCCGTTCCTCTGATAGCCTCCTTGTAAGCGACCTGCGGCTGTCCGACATTAGCCTCAACCTTGAATTCACGCAGAAGCCTGTCTACGATTATTTCAAGATGAAGCTCGCCCATTCCGGCGATTATCGTCTGCCCCGTGTCACCGTCCGTATATGCCCTGAAGGTGGGGTCTTCTTCCGCGAGCTTGGCAAGCGCTATCATCATTTTTTCCTCGCCCGCTTTTGTTTTCGGCTCAATCGCGACTCTTATGACGGGTTCGGGGAAATCCATCGATTCGAGCAGAATCGGATGATTCTCATCGCAGAGCGTGTCGCCCGTGCCCGTGTTCTTCGTCCCGATTATGGCTGCAATGTCGCCCGAATAGACATCCTCGATGTCCTTTCGCGTATTCGAGTGCATCTGAAGCAGTCGTCCGAGCCTCTCTTTTGATTTCTTTGTGGAATTGTAAACGACATTACCCGCGGACGTATGACCCGAATATACACGGAAGAAGCAGAGCTTTCCGACGTAAGGGTCGGTCATAACCTTGAACGCGAGAGCGGAGAACGGTTCATCGTCAGATGACGGACGCTCCTCCTCCTCGCCGCTGTCGGGATTTGTGCCTTTAATCGCCGGTACGTCAAGCGGTGAGGGCATATAATCGACAATAGCGTCAAGGAGCTTCTGCACTCCCTTGTTTTTGTATGAGGTTCCGCATACGACGGGAACGATAAGATTGTTTATCGTGCCGTGACGTATCGCAGCCTTTATCTCATCCTTTGAAATTTCCTCCTCGTTGCAGTATTTGTCGAAGAGCTTCTCATCGGATTCGGCTACCGCCTCAAGCATTTCCGCGTGATATTTTTCGGCAATTTCCCTCATATCCTCGGGAATCGGCTCAATTCTCATATCGCGACCGAGGTCGTCATAGAATATAACCGAATCCATGTCCACAAGGTCGATAATCCCGCGGAATGTTTCCTCTGAGCCTATCGGGAGCTGTATCGGGACAGGATTTGCCTTAAGTCTTTCCTTCATCATATCGACGACCCTGTAAAAGTTCGCACCCATGATGTCCATCTTGTTTACATACGCGAGTCTCGGGACGTGATACCTTTCAGCCTGATGCCATACGGTTTCGGACTGCGGCTCAACGCCTCCCTTTGCGCAGAATACGCACACGGCTCCGTCAAGCACACGAAGCGATCTTTCGACCTCAACTGTGAAATCGACGTGACCCGGCGTATCTATGATGTTGATTCGCGTGTTTTTCCAATGGCAGGTAGTCGCGGCAGATGTAATCGTTATTCCGCGCTCCTGCTCCTGTACCATCCAGTCCATAACCGCCGCGCCGTCGTGAACCTCGCCCAGCTTGTGGGTGATTCCCGTATAAAACAGGATTCGCTCCGTTGTGGTCGTTTTTCCCGCGTCGATATGAGCCATGATACCGATGTTGCGTGTTCTTTCCAGCGAATATTCTCTGGACATATATGCCTCCGTTTAAAGATCTGCGGTCAGCGGCAGCGGTTTTGCGGAAAAATCACGCAAATCGCCGAGCCTGCCTCCTCATGCTCACTTATGAAGAGCACCGCCGTCTCCGAATCAGTAGCGGTAATGTGCAAACGCCTTGTTTGCTTCCGCCATTCTGTGCATTTCTTCTTTTCTCTTAAATGCACCGCCTGTACTGTTCTTGGCATCCATTATCTCGTTCGCAAGTCTTTCAGCCATCGTCTTTTCGCTTCTTGTCCTTGCGTATGTCACGAGCCAGCGGAGTCCAAGGGTTGTACGTCTTTCCGAACGCACCTCCATCGGCACCTGATATGTCGCGCCGCCTACTCTGCGCGCCTTTACCTCGAGCAAAGGCATCACATTTTCGAGCGCGGCTTCAAATACCGTCAGCGGATTCTCGTTCGTCTTGCTTTCCACTTTGGCGAACGCTTCATAAACTATCTTCTGCGCCACGCCTTTTTTGCCGTCGAGCATTACATTGTTTATCAGCTTCGATACGAGCTGAGAATTGTAAAGCGGATCGGGCAAAACTTCTCTTTTGGAAATCTGACCTCTTCTTGGCACTGTTATTCCCTCCTTCATCAAAATGAATGAAATCACAGGTACTCGAAATATTGAATCCCGATAGTGTCATGCCGAAATCAATTATGCATAAACTGCTTTATTACTGCCGAATCTGCATCCCATGCGGGCAAAACACTCCGAATTTTCACTTTTCGCTTTAACGCTGTAAAATCAAATGAAATTATTTTTTCTTCGGGCGCTTCGCACCGTACTTCGAGCGTCCCTGATTGCGGTTCGCAACTCCCTGAGCGTCGAGTGTACCGCGGATGATGTGGTAACGGCATCCCGGCAAATCTCTTACTCTTCCGCCTCTGATGAGAACGACCGAGTGCTCCTGAAGGTTGTGACCAACGCCCGGTATATACGCGTTTGTCTCAAGCCCGTTTGTCAGACGCACCCTCGCGAGCTTACGCTGTGCGGAGTTCGGCTTTTTAGGCTGTACAACCGTTACCTTCGTGCAAACGCCGCGCTTCTGGGGCGAATTCTGCTCCACGCTGCGGTTTTTCAGCGAATTGAAGCCTTTTCCGAGCATAGGCGCCTTCGACTTATATGTCTTGTCGTGGCGACCGTTTCTCACAAGCTGGTTAAAGGTCGGCATATTTTCCTCCTTTTCTTCAGTAATAAATTAGTTTATGCACAATACGGACGGAAGGAATCCGTCGGAAAGTCCATACGCACCCCGCGTGCCGTCCGAAAATGAGCGTTCGGATGTTTACGCAGTCATGCAAATTAAATTATACAACATTCGGGCTTGTTTTGTCAAGAGCAAAATTCGCCGTCGAAAAATTTTCTGTTTTGCACAAAAGACACCTGCGTCTTGCGGGTGCCTTTTGTGGTTTATATCATTGAAAATCGGATTTTGGGTGCGGATTTTTGCCAATCCGCCGCCGCAAAGCGTCACATGGCGCGCTTATTTTTTCGATTCCTTTTTGCGGCTTTCCTCGATAAACCTGTCGAATTCATCGTCGTCAAGCTCAAATCCGTCGTCCGCGCCCTCGTCTTCTTCATCGTCGTCCGCGTCATCATCGTCGCCGCCGTCGAAGCTGAAGCCCTCATCCGGGTCAAATTCGTCCTCCCCGCGGCTGTCGCGCACGCGCCTGTCAAACTCGTCGTCGTCGAAATCGTCCTCATCATCGTCGAAATCGTCGAATACGTTCTGCGCCGCATTGGCGAATATTTCGGAATCGTCGCCGCCCTCCGAGACAGAAACTCTTGCGCCCGAGAGAAGATTCAGCATCGTCTCGGAGCTTTCGTCCGTGCGCTCGATTTCAACATCGCGGTAATGCTGCATTCCCGTTCCTGCGGGTATGAGCTTGCCTATGATTACGTTTTCCTTAAGTCCGAGCAGATGGTCTACCTTTCCGTGAATCGCCGCGTCGGTGAGCACCTTTGTCGTCTCCTGGAAGGATGCCGCCGAAAGGAACGATTCGCAGAGAAGCGACGCCTTTGTGATTCCGAGCAGCACGGGCGAGCTTTCCGCATGGCGAAGTCCTATCTCGCCCGCGGCAATGCGCGCGTCGATTTTCTCGTTTTCCTCCTCGAACTCCGACACGTCCACCATCGTTCCGGCAAGCATATCAGTGTCGCCGCCGTCCTCGATTTTGACCTTGCGCGTCATCTGGCGGGTGATTACCTCGATGTGCTTGTCGTTGATGTCAACCGACTGCACGCGGTAGCATTTCTGAACCTCGCGCACAATGTAGTCGTATGTCGCGTCAACGCCGTTTATGCGCATAATGTCGGCGGGATTTTTATATCCCTCGGTGAGCGCCTGACCCGGCTCCACCGTGTCGTCGTCGTGAACGAGTATTCTCATTCCGTAGGGAATCGTATACGATACGATTTCGCCCTCCTCGGGCGTCACGTCGATAACGTGAACCTTCTTGTCCTCGCGTATCGTAACCTTTCCGCTGATTTCCGTAACGATGGCGGGCTTTTTCGGTCGTCTCGCCTCGAAAAGGTCTTCAACTCGCGGCAGACCCTGCGTAATATCCGAGCCTGCAACGCCGCCCGTATGGAATGTTCTCATCGTGAGCTGCGTACCCGGCTCTCCTATCGACTGCGCCGCGATTACGCCGACAGCCTCGCCGACATCGACCGGCGTGCCGAAGGCAAGATTCGCACCGTAGCACTTGGAGCAGACGCCGTGACGCGAGCGGCATTCAAGCACCGAGCGGACATAAACGCTCTCGATGCCCGCCTTGACAATCTCGTCAGCCTCATCCTGACCTATCATCCTGCCGTCGGGAACGATAACCTCTCCCGTCGTCGGATTTTTCACGTCTCCGATTACAAATCTGCCGTAAATTCTGTCGCGCAGCGGCTCGATAACCTCGTTGCCTTCCTTGATGTCGCTCACCCAGATTCCCTTTGTGGTGCCGCAGTCGCGCTCGCGGATGATGACATCCTGACCGACGTCGACCAGACGGCGCGTAAGATAACCCGAGTCAGCCGTTTTCAGCGCCGTATCGGAGAGCGACTTGCGCGCTCCTCTTGCCGCCGAGAAGTACTCGATTATATTAAGCCCCTCACGGAAATTCGATTTAATCGGAATCTCCATCGTCTTTCCGTTCGTCGCGAACATAAGTCCGCGCATTCCCGCAAGCTGTCTCATCTGCGTCATGTTTCCTCTCGCGCCCGAATCGATCATAATCTTAAGGGAATTGTATTTGTCAAAGTTCTGCTGCAAAACCTCAACGATGTCCTTCGTCGTCTTTTCCCAGACGGAGATAACGCTCGTGTAGCGCTCGTTTTCGGAAAGCTCGCCGCGCGCAAAGTGGCGGTTGATGTCGTCAACCTTCTTTTCGGCGGAGGCAATGTACGTGTATTTCTCGTCGGGGACTATGATGTCCGCGACGGAAATCGAAATCGACGCCCTCGTCGAGTACTTGTAGCCGATGTCCTTGATTCCGTCAAGCACCTCTGCCGCTGCGGAAAATCCATGCTTTTTAATCACCGCATCGACGATTTTCGAGAGCTTTTTGGAGGTCATCGCCTCTGTTATTTCAAGGTCGAACAGCTTTTCGGGGTCGGATCTGTCAACATATCCGAGGTCCTGCGGAATTTCCCTGTTGAAAATCAGCCGTCCGAGCGTCGCGTCGATGATTTTCGACCTCTCAACCCCGTCGATTTCCTTCGTCACGCGCACCTTTATCGGCGCATGAAGTCCGAGATAGCCCATATCGTATGCCATCATCGCCTCGTCGAAATTGCGGAACGCCTTCCCCTCGCCCGGCTCCCCGGGCTTATCCATCGTGAGATAATAGTTTCCGATAACCATGTCCTGTGAGGGGACGGTTACGGCTTTGCCGTCGGCGGGCTTCAGAAGGTTATTCGCCGAAAGCATGAGGAATCTCGCCTCAGCCTGCGCCTCCGATGAAAGCGGCACGTGAATAGGCATCTGGTCGCCGTCGAAATCGGCGTTGAACGCCTTGCAGACGAGCGGATGAAGCCTTATCGCCTTGCCCTCGACAAGTACAGGCTCAAACGCCTGAACGGAAAGCCTGTGAAGCGTCGGCGCGCGGTTCAGAAGCACGGGGTGATCCTTGATAACAACCTCGAGCGCGTCCCATACCTCAGGCGCGACGCGCTCAACCTTGCGCTTCGCCTCCTTGATGTTCGACGCCTTCTGCGTCTCGACAAGCCGCTTCATTACAAACGGCTTGAAAAGCTCGAGAGCCATTTCCTTCGGAACGCCGCACTGATAAATTTTCAGGTCAGGTCCGACGACGATAACCGAACGCCCCGAGTAGTCAACGCGCTTTCCGAGAAGATTCTGGCGGAAGCGTCCCTGCTTTCCTCTGAGCATTTCCGAAAGGCTCTTGAGCGGTCTGCTCGAGGGACCCGTGACGGGCTTGCCGCGTCTGCCGTTGTCGATAAGAGCATCCACAGCCTCCTGAAGCATACGCTTTTCGTTTCGCACGATGATGTCGGGCGTATGCATTTCGAGAAGCTTCTTGAGCCTGTTGTTTCTGTTGATTACGCGGCGGTAAAGGTCGTTTAAGTCAGACGACGCGAATCTGCCGCCGTCAAGCTGTACCATCGGGCGGATTTCGGGCGGGATTACGGGAATCACGTCGAGAATCATCCACTCGGGGCGGTTGCCCGACTTGCGGAACGCCTCGACAAGCTCAAGGCGCTTGACAATGCGCACTCTTTTCTGTCCCGTCGTCTCATCAAGCTCCTTTTTGAGCTGGCGCGACATTTCATCCACGTCAATTTCGGAAAGAAGCTCCTTTATCGCCTCCGCGCCCATCCCGACGCGGAAATCCTTTTCGTATTTTTCGTAATAATCGAGATACTGCGCGCGCGTTAAAAGCTGCTTTTTCTCAAGCCCCGTTCCCTCGCCCGGATCGATTACGATGTAGCTTGCAAAGTAAAGCACCTTTTCGAGGTTGTGCGGCGTTATGTCGAGCATAAGCCCGATTCTCGACGGCACGGCTCTGAAATACCAGATATGCGATACAGGAGCGGCAAGCTCGATATGTCCCATGCGCTCGCGGCGCACCTTTTTCGTCGTCACCTCAACGCCGCATTTTTCGCAGACCTTGCCTTTATAGCGAATGCGCTTATACTTGCCGCAAAGGCATTCCCAGTCCTTCGTCGGTCCGAATATGCGCTCGCAGAAAAGACCGTCGCGCTCCGCCTTGAGAGTTCTGTAGTTGATGGTTTCGGGCTTCGTCACCTCGCCGTATGACCAGCTTCTGATCATTTCGGGCGACGCAAGACCGATTTTTATAGAATCAAAAACATTGTTGTCCATTGCAAATCCCCTCCCGCGTTCAATCAAACTCGTCCTCGTCAACGCCGTTGCCGTAGGACGGTGCCGGGTCGTCCGAGAAAATATAATCGTCATTCTCGTCGGGATCCTTCTCGACAAACGAATCTCCGTAATCGTCCGTTTCAACGGACTCGCCTATTTCGGATGCGTCAATCGTTCCGCCCGCGTCCGTATCGTCGGAAAGCGTCGAAAGATCGACCTCGTTTCCGTCGCCGTCAAGCACTCTTATGTCGAGCGCGAGCGACTGAAGCTCCTTTACAAGCACCTTGAACGATTCGGGAACACCCGCCTGCGGAATGTTCTGTCCCTTTACGATAGCCTCGTAAGCCTTGACTCTCCCCACAACGTCGTCGGATTTCACGGTGAGGATTTCCTGAAGGGTGTACGCCGCGCCGTAAGCCTCAAGCGCCCACACCTCCATCTCGCCGAATCTCTGTCCGCCGAACTGAGCCTTTCCTCCGAGAGGCTGCTGCGTGATGAGCGAATACGGTCCTGTCGAGCGCGCGTGAATCTTGTCGTCAACAAGATGATGGAGCTTGAGATAGTACATGATTCCGACGGTTACGGGGTTGTCGAACGCCTCGCCCGTTCTTCCGTCGTAAAGCTTCGTCTTTCCGTCAACGACGCGAAGCGTTCCCGCCTCGAGCAGCCCGCGCTGATACTCCTTGTCGGCTTTTTCCTCCGCCGTGAGCGCGCGCAGCATTTCTCTTTGCTGCCCGTTTACCTCATGCTCGCCGACAGCCTCATAAAGCGGCTTGCCGTCGTAATTTTCGTTCGGGAACGGCTCGCGCCCAAGCCCCGCCATCGCGAGACATTCGGTGATTTCGCGCTCCGTCGCGCCGTCGAACACGGGGGTCATAATCTTCCATCCGAGCGCCCTTGCAGCCATTCCGAGATGAACCTCAAGCACCTGCCCGATATTCATTCGCGAAGGCACGCCCATAGGATTAAGCACTATGTCGAGCGGCGTTCCGTCGGGAAGGAACGGCATATCCTCGGGCGGCAGTATGCGCGATACGACGCCCTTGTTGCCGTGACGACCAGCCATCTTGTCGCCGACCGAAATCTTTCTTTTCTGCGCGATATAAACGCGCACGACCTTGTTTACTCCGGGAGACAGCTCGTCTCCGTTCTCGCGCGAGAACTGCTTCACGTCGATGACGATTCCCGTCTCGCCGTGCGGCAGGCGCAGGGATGTGTCCCTCACCTCGCGCGCCTTCTCGCCGAATATCGCGCGAAGAAGCCTTTCCTCCGCCGTCAGCTCCGTCTCGCCCTTCGGCGTGACCTTGCCGACGAGGATGTCGCCGGCTCTTACCTCCGTGCCGACCCTCACAACGCCGTCAGCCGTCAGGTCCTTAAGACCGTCCTCGCCGACGTTCGGAATCTCGCGCGTGATTTCCTCCGCGCCGAGCTTCGTCTCGCGCGCCTCATGCGAATATTCCTCGACGTGTATTGACGTATACACATCGTCGCGCACGAGCCGCTCGTTCAAGAGAACCGCGTCCTCGTAATTGTAGCCTTCCCAGCTCATGAAGCCGACGAGCGCGTTCTTTCCGAGCGAAATTTCGCCCTCTGCGGTCAACTGACCGTCCGCGATGCACTCGCCCTCCTCAACTCTGTCGCCTATATTGACAATCGGGCGCTGATTTATGCACGTTCCCTGGTTGGAGCGCTTGAATTTTGTAAGATGATACGTCGTCGTCGTGCCGCTGTCGCCGTGAACGGTTATGTCGTCCGCCGTGACGCGCTCGACAAAGCCGCCCTCCTTCGCGCGGATGACAACTCCCGAATCCATCGCAGCCTTGTATTCCATTCCCGTCGCGACAATCGGCGACTCGGTGACGAGAAGCGGCACCGCCTGCTTCTGCATATTCGAGCCCATGAGCGCGCGCGAGTTGTCGTCGTTTTCAACAAACGGAATCATTGCCGTCGAGACGGATACGAGCATTTTCGGCGACACGTCCATGAAATCGACGTTTTCGCGCGCCGTTTCGATTATCTCCGAGCGGTCGCGCGCAGTAACCCTGCAGTTTTTGAATTTATGCTCCTCGTCGAGCGGCTCGTTCGCCTGCGCGATGATGTAATTGTCCTCAACGTCGGCTGTCATGTAGACAACCTCGTCGGTTACGACACCCGTCTCCTTGTCAACGCGGCGGTACGGCGATTCAAGGAAGCCGTATTCGCTCACGCGGGCGTATGTCGCCAGATACGAGATAAGACCTATGTTCGGTCCCTCGGGCGTCTCTATCGGGCAGATTCTGCCGTAATGCGTGTAGTGAACGTCGCGCACGTCGAACGAAGCGCGGTCACGCGAAAGTCCGCCGGGACCGAGTGCCGACAGACGGCGCTTGTGCGTCAGCTCCGCCAAGGGATTTGACTGGTCCATGAACTGCGAGAGCGGGGAGGAGCCGAAAAATTCCCTTATCGCCGTCGTAATCGGACGGATGTTTATGAGCTGCTGCACGGAGACGGATTCGTCCTGAATGGACATCTTCTCCCTGATGTTTTTGTCCATGCGCGCAAGCCCGATTCTTATCTGATTCTGCAAAAGCTCGCCGACGGAGCGAAGCCGTCTGTTTCCGAGATGGTCGATGTCGTCAATCGTGCCGACCTCGTGCGATATGTTGAGCAGATAATTTATCGACGCGAAAATATCGTCCTTCGTGATGTGCTTCGGGCAAAGCTCCGCGATTCTGTGCTTTGCAGCCGCCCTGATTTTTTCCTCGTCGCCCTCAGCCTCGTCGATAATCTCGCCGAGAACCTTCATGCTGCATTTTTCGGAAACGCCGCTTTCGGTAAGGTCGTATCCGAGAACGTCGCGGGGGTCTACCGCGCCGTTGGTGAACACCTTGATTTCCTCGCCGTCCGGCGCCTCAATCCATGCCTCCGCCACGCAGGCGTGCTCAATCCGCATGGCGCCTTCATCGTCGAGCTGCGTCCCTGCCGCCGCGACAACCTCTCCCGTCGCCGGGCTTATCGCATCGCGCGTGAGCTTATGACCTGCAATGCGCTTTCCTATCGACATTTTCTTGTCGAATTTGTATCGTCCCACAGGCTCGAGGTCGTAGCGTCTCGGGTCAAAGAACGAATTGTTCAGAAGCGTTTCCGCCGATTCGACTATCGCCGGTTCTCCCGGACGCAGACGCCTGTAAATTTCCTTGAGCGCCTCCTCCGTCTCCGTCGTGTGGTTTTCAACAGCTGCCTCGTGAAGCCCGTCCTTCGAGCATGATTCGAGGATGAGCTTTTCCTCGCCGAAATAAGCGGTCATATCCGCCTCCGTCTCGATTCCGAGCGCGCGGATTAAAACCGTAATCGGCAGCTTCCTGCTCTTGTCTATTTTCACGTAGAATATGTCGGCGATGTCCGTCTCGTACTCGAGCCACGCTCCGCGGTAGGGGATTACCTGCGCCGTGTATATGTGCTTTCCCGTCTTGTCAATCGTGTAATCGTAATACATTCCGGGCGAGCGCACTATCTGCGAGATTATAACTCGCTCAGCGCCGTTGATTACGAACGTGCCCCTTTCCGTCATGATGGGGAAATCGCCCATGAATATTTCCGACTGCTTGACCTCTCCCGTCACCTTGTTCGTCAGCCTCACGTCCACGCGAAGCGGAGCCGCGTAATTTGCGTCGTGATCCTTGCACTCCTCGACCGACATCTTCGCCTTCGGATCAAGGCGGTACGACACGAAATCGATGAGGAGCGTACCCGAATAGTTCGATATCGGGGATATGTCCGCAAACGCCTCCATCAGCCCCTTCTCAATAAACCAGTTATACGACTTTTTCTGGATCTCGATAAGATCCGGCATTTCAAGAACCTCCTCGATTTTCGAGAAGTTCATTCGGGTCTTTTTTCCCATCTGCTTGGGCTTTACCATCTCGGTAACTTCCATATGTCCGTCTCTCCTTTTCGGCGCGTCCTCTGTTCTCTGCCGTTTGCCCGCCCGTGCTTTTGCGGTATATAATATAGCGTAAAAACTCGTCTCTCAGGCAAATCGACGCAGTTTATTATTTTACCATATCCGCGCGCGCGTGTCAAGCTCTTTTTCCAAAAAAATTGCCGAAAAACTGCCGTTTCGTCGGATTTTTTCCCTTTTTACGAATGCGTCCGAAAAATGTTACCGAAAATTTACTTGTTAATTTTCTGTAAATTCTATCGCGGTGCAGGGTGCCCGCACTTGTACCGTTGCCTCCCGTCGGGTGAAAAAATCCGAAGAGATTGCTGTTTTTTTCGATTTTGCCGTTGCAATCCGCGAAAATATGTGATATAATAGTTCCCTGCGGAACCGCGCCGCGCTCCCACCTCTCAGCGAGCGCAGCCGTTTTTCCGGCGACACATAAAAATTATCGAAGCGATATAAGGAGGTCAGAGGTGCCAAACATCAAATCCGCAAAAAAGCGCGTAATCGTCAGTGAGAAGAAGCGTATGCGCAACCGTATGTATAAGTCGGCTCTCCACACGGAGGTGCGCAAGTATACGTCAGCTCTCGAGGCAGGCGATTTCGACACGGCGTCGGCGCTTTACCGCACGACGGTGAAGAAGCTCGATCAGGGCGTTTCTAAGGGAATCATCCACAAAAACACCGCGGCGCGCAGAAAGAGCCAGTATACGAAGGCTCTCGCGAAGCTGAACGCTGACAAGGCGTAAGCCATCTTTTCAAAACGCAAATAAAAAAACGGACGTTATCTCACCAACGTCCGTTTTTTGTTTTATTCTTAATTATTTCCGCAGCTTTGCCTCGGCTTTGAGCCTTTGCTCCGTGTTGAGAATCCTCTTGCGCAGCCGCAGATTTTTCGGCGTGACCTCCATCAGCTCATCGTCGGCGATAAACTCGATTGCCTGCTCAAGCGACATCACCTTCGGCGGTGTCAAGCGAAGCGCCTCGTCAGCACCCGTTGAGCGAATCGCGGTTAAGTGCTTTTTCTTGCACACATTGACGGTGATATTCTCCATTTTCGGGCATTCGCCGACTATCATTCCCTCGTAGACCTCCGTCTGCACGCCTATAAAGAGCGCGCCGCGGTCCTGCGCGTTATAAAGCCCGTATGACGTCGCCTCGCCCGCCTCTGACGCGACAAGAGACCCCGTGTATCTCTGCGTAATATCGCCTTTATACGGCTGGTACCCGTCAAAGAGCGAATTGAGTATTCCCTCTCCGCACGTATCGGTCATAAATTCGCTTCTGTAGCCGAAAAGGCAGCGCGACGGAACAAGATATTCAATTTTCATGCGCGTGCCCGAAAGATTCATTTCGAGCAGCTCGCCCTTGCGGGCGCCGAGCTTTTCGACGACAACGCCGACCTTGTCCTCGGGCACGTCAATCGACACCCTCTCCATCGGCTCGCACTTAACCCCGTCGATTTCGCGGAAAAGCACGCGCGGCATGGAGCAAGCCATCTCGTACCCCTCGCGCCGCATCGTCTCGATTAAAATCGAAAGGTGCATTTCGCCCCGTCCCGCCACGCGGAAGCTGTCCGTCGAATCCGTGTCGGACACGGAAAGGGAAACGTCGCGGAGCGTCTCCTTATAGAGGCGCGCGCGCAGATGACGCGAGGTCACATATTTGCCCTCGCGTCCCGCGAACGGGCTGTCGTTTACCGAAAACGTCATTTCAATCGTCGGCTCGCTTATTTTCACAAACTCGATCGGGTCAGGATGCTCGGGATCGCAGAGCGTGTCGCCTATAGTTATGTCGGACGCGCCCGAAAAGCACACAATATCGCCGACGCTCGCCGTCGTAATATCCTTTTTGTGAAGCCCGTCAAACTCGTAAAGCGAGACAACGCTCGTCTTTTTCGTCATCACGTCGGGCGTGTGATAATTCACGACGGAGACGTTCTGTCCGACCCTGATGGTACCGCGCTCGACGCGCCCGATTCCGAGCCTGCCGACGTAATCGTTATAATCGATGCACGAAATCAGAAGCTGAAGGGGTCCGTCGGGGTCGCCCTCGGGTGCCGGCAGATAATCGAGTATCGTGTCGAGCAGCGGAGTCAGGTCCTTGCCCGGCTCGTCCGGCGAATAAGACGCCGTGCCCGAGCGCCCGCAGCAGAAAATCATCGGTGAATCGAACTGATCGCTCGTCGCGTTCAGCTCAAGCAGAAGCTCGAGAATTTCGTCGGGAACCTCGTCGAGCCTCGCGTCAGGTCTGTCTACCTTGTTTATAACCACAATTACGCGGTGACCAAGCTCCATTGCGCGCCCTAAAACGAAGCGCGTCTGCGGCATGGGTCCCTCCGCCGCGTCTACGAGCAGAATTACGCCGTTCACCATTTTAAGAATGCGCTCAACCTCGCCTCCGAAATCCGCGTGACCCGGAGTATCAACAATATTTATCTTCACTCCCTTATACATAACGGAAGTGTTCTTTGCCAGAATCGTGATTCCGCGCTCGCGCTCAAGATCCCCCGAATCCATCACGCGCTCCGTAATCGTCTGGTTTTCGTGATATTCGCCGCATTGCTTTAAAAGCTCATCGACAAGCGTCGTCTTGCCGTGGTCAACGTGCGCGATAATCGCTATATTTCTCAAATCCTCTCTTTTCAAAGCAAAAATCCCCGCTCAATATATAAAAATCGGTTATGCTTAAACCAAATAATTATTTTACCATATTCGACGCAAAAAATAAAGTGGGAATCATGCACAAAAAGCGCGGCATTTTGGCGAGCGCATTTGTTCATGACGCAGATATTCTCAAAATTTTCACTTGCGGGCTTGATTTTTTGGACGAGCTGATATAAAATATAGGGTGGTAAAAATGATACCGTTATCTAATCTTTATTTTATTGGAGGAATCACAATGTCGGTAAAAGTTGCTATTAACGGCTTCGGAAGAATCGGACGCCTTGCGTTCCGTCAGATGTTTGACGCGGAGGGCTATGAGGTAGTCGCGATAAACGACCTCGTTGCACCCGCAATGCTCGCTCATCTGCTCAAGTATGACACGGCTCAGGGCGGCTACTGCGGCAAAATCGGCGAGCATCTTCACACCGTAGGCTCGGGTGAGGACTGCATCATCGTTGACGGCAAGGAAATCAAGATTTACACCTGCAAGGACGCTGCTGAGGCTCCTTGGGGCGAGCTTGGCGTAGATGTTGTTCTCGAATGCACGGGCTTCTATACAAGCAAGGAAAAATCGCTCGCTCACATCAAGGCTGGCGCGAAAAAGGTCGTTATCTCCGCTCCCGCGGGCAATGACCTTCCCACAATCGTTTACGGCGTAAACGAAAAGACGATAACACCCGAGGACACCGTTATTTCGGCTGCATCCTGCACGACGAACTGCCTCGCTCCGATGGCAAACGCGCTCAACAAGTACGCTCCCATCCAGTCGGGCATCATGTCAACGATTCACGCTTACACGGGCGACCAGATGATTCTTGACGGTCCTCACAGAAAGGGCGACCTCCGCCGCGCACGCGCAGGCGCTGCGAACATCGTTCCGAACTCGACGGGTGCCGCTAAGGCTATCGGTCTTGTTATCCCCGAGCTTAACGGAAAGCTCATCGGCTCGGCTCAGAGAGTTCCCGTTACGACAGGCTCGACGACAATCCTTACGGCTGTCGTAAAGGGTCAGAACGTGACGAAGGAAGGCATCAACGAGGCTATGAAGGCTGCCGCTTCCGAGTCCTTCGGCTACAATGAGGAGCCGATTGTCTCCTCCGACGTCGTCGGAATGCGCTACGGCTCACTCTTCGATGCAACACAGACGATGGTAGCTAAGCTTGATGATGACACCTATCAGGTACAGGTTGTTTCTTGGTATGACAACGAGAACAGCTACACAAGCCAGATGGTAAGGACTATCAAGTATTTCGCAGAGGTGTAATTTACACTCAAAAGAAAAAAAGCGCCTCCGTGCATCAGCACGGAGGCTTTTTTTCTGCGCTTTTTCAGATTAGAGATTATCCCTTGCCGGCGGCAGTCTCGCGGTATACGCCCATGGCAAGCGTGACGCTCGGCGCGTCCGTATCGATTCCGCAAACGGTGAGCGTCTCCTCCCTGCCGTCCTTATATCTGATTGTCACGGTGTTCTCGTCCGGGGCTTCGGCGCAGGCAATCACGCCCTCGCCCTCGTGCGGCTCGATGACAGTGATGAATCTCGCGCACCTCCCCGTCACCCCGACAGAGAATGTGCGCCTCCGCTGCGCCTCGTCTCCCGGGAACGCATCCGCGCCAAAAACTCCGCAAATCCCCGTAATCGGGCGCTCGCTTTTTATTATCACGCGCCCCGTGAGATCATGGTCGGCGGGGCTTGCGGGAATTGCGTCGGGGTATTCGGTGCCGCGTATCAGCACACGTCCGCCCTCGTAGTCGCGTCCGATGCCATGCCCCTTGTCGATATTCTCATATTCGAGCGCACAGTCTGAAACCGTTGCGGTCGTCCCGTCCTCGTAAACGACGCGCGCGCCGCCGAAAAACAGCCCCTGACGGCTCGGGCGCGGGTATTTCTGCTCGTTTAGCAGCGGCGGGCAGAAAATTTCAAGCGCAATCTCCCTTGTCGGCTCAAACGACGCATCTATTTTTGTGTCGCCGAGAATCCATGCGCCGCCGTCGGCTGAAAGCTTCACCTCGCCCCCGACCGTGACCTTCACCTCATAGGGGATTTTTATCCCGTGGTCCTCTGCTGCAAGCCCGACCGACACGTCGTATTCGCGCGGATATGCCGTATATACGTCAAGATTAAGCTCGCCGTCCTCGCAGCATTCGGCGCGCGTCCCGCGCAGGTCGCCCCCGCGCCCGAAAATCGTTCTGAATCTCGCCTCGCTCGTCCCAGACGCGCGGAATCTTTCAACATCCGTTACAAACTGCGCGTCGGAGCGCACGTCGCGCGATTTCTGCCCGTCGTGTCCCGTATATTCGACGTGACTTTCGTCTCCGACGGGGAAAAGCCCCAGAAGGCCCTTAATCTGAAGGAGACTTTCGTATCTGTGGCACGTCTTCCCCGCTATATAGTCAAAAATCACAACAGCGTCGTCAAGGGTCGCCATGACGCGCGTCGATTTAATCGGCTCGGTGAACTCCGTCAGCTCGCCGTAGGGCGCCGCGTCGTAGCTGTCAAGCCCGCAGCCGTTGAATTTTGCGCGCTCACAGAGCGTTTCCGTCGGCGCGTAATCGTCGGTGTATCTCATGCCGCCGAAGGGCGGATAGCTCCATTTTGTCCTCGCCGTGACGGCAGCCGCGGAGAATCTTTCGCCCGTGTAAAACAAAATTCGCTTCGAGTCGGACGGCACCTGCATTTTTTCATCGACGACAACCATGTTTTTCGTCCCCGAGGTCTGCACGTAAAACTTGTACATGAAATGCCCGTATCCCCACCAGACGTGCTCGGGATTATAAAAGCTTCTGCCGTAGCGCATGAGGGACAAAAGCTCCGTGCGGTCAAAATGCCCGTGCGCGTACCCGTGAGAGCCGCAGCGAAGCACTGCCTGAATCCTCTCCCGAGGGTCGCTTTGCCCTCCGCGCAGCATGACGATTCCGATATTGTCGGAATACGCGCCGCGTGCGCCTCCGAGAGCAACGCCCTCGGGATATTCCGCCTCGCCGAATATCGGGTCGGGACTGCCGAGCGCCTCAATCACACCGATATATGCGGGGTCGCGATAGTAATGATACGCAAGCTCGTAGGTTGAGCCGAAATGCGCCGGCTCGGGGCGCCTTTCAGCCGAATCGTTGATTCCGAAAAGCACTCCCCGCCAGTCAAGAAAGCGGACGGGCGCGTCGAAAAGGTCTTTTATTGTGACGTAATTTTTCGCAAATCCGCCCCACCGCTCGTTGTACATACCGAAATTGATTTTCGTCCCGTCCGAGGGCAGCGTCGGGTCAACCTCGCGCCCGTAGAAAAGCGGGAACCGCTCGTGAGTGATGTCAATGCCGTAGCGAATAAGCGCGTGGGCTATGTGAATATACATCGACGACACCCATGTGTTGTAGCTGACGGAGCCTTCATACCACCAGCCGTCAGGGAAAAGCCCGTGTCTGAGCTGCATCACGGCGCCGCCCTCGCCGTAAACGAAGCGCAGCACGCGCTCAAGGTCGCCGACAGCCATAGCGCAGTAAATCGCTCCCGTCACCTCCGACAGCACCCAGTTTGACATATGACTTTCCTTGATGTGAATGTCGAGTATATCCATATAAATGCGGAAGCAGCCCTCGATTGCAGCCTTATCCTCGCGCGAAAGCACTCCCGACGGCAAAATCATATCGTATGCGAGCGCCAGATGCTGAAGAAAATGCCCCTCCTGCACGAACGACTGACTGCATCCCTTCTTTTTGACGGGGTACCCATCCTCGGGATTTGTGAAATTCCCGAAAAATTCCGCTACCTTTTCGGCGTAGGCAATATTCCCCGTCAGCGAATACATATACGCGCTCGACATGACGTATTCCTCCTGCCGCGTGTCAAAGCAGTAATCCCGCTCGCCAAGCGGCAGCTCGCGCGGAACGACCCATTCATCGGCTCGCCTTTTGTACCTTTCATACCCGCCGCGGAATTTCTCGTTTCCGGCGATTTTCTCCGCCGTCTCACGCCACCCGTCCGCGCTTTTGTAGATGAAAGGATGCGGAAGCTCCGAGACTGTGATAAGCTTTATTTCAGCCCGCGACGCGCTGTCCCCGTCGGGCGTGAACATAATCAGCGTCTCCTCATGCCCTCCCGCGGGTACGCCTTCGGGAACCTTAACGCTCACCGAAATTTCGCGGCAGCAAAACGCGCCAAGCGTGAAAAGCGGCTCGGAAATTTCGCATTCAAACGATTCCCATCCATCAAATATCTGCTCCGCCGAAACGGTTACGCGACCTCCCGTGCAGTTTGAAACCTTCACGGAGTAAAGAGCGCAGCCGCCCGCGCCTGTCGAAATCCCGCGAACGGGAGCCTCGACCGCGATGACGCGCCCCTTTTTAATCTCCGCCGCCGTCACAAGGGCGTTTCCCGAAAATTCGACCGCTGTAAGCTCGCGCCAGATTTTCGGCTTGCTTTTCGGATACGGAAAATCCGAAAGTTTTACATCTACCGTGCGCTCGCCCGCGCCCGAGACGTGAATTTCGCGCGAAAGCGTCTCGCCGCCGTAAAATTCGGCTGTAACCAAAAGACACGGCTCCTCGCACGCCGACCGAAACGTCACGGTAAATCCGTACCAGCCGACAGCGTCGAGCGCACTGTCATTTTTCACTTCAAATCCGTAAGAATAGCGCCCGACGGCTCCCGCAGGCGCAGGATAAGCGAATCTTTGGCTCTCCCCGCCCGTATCCTCACGCCTCCACTCGCCGAAAATGTTCATTCGGTTCATGATAAATGTCTCCTTTTCAAAAAGAGCGAAATCTTCCCCGCAGTCCTTTCGCGGGATGAAAACAATATACCATAAACCACATTCCCGCCGCAAGCAAAAATCAAAATATCACGAAAATTTTTTCCTCCGGCGAAGGAGGACACCGCCCCGAGGATAAATCCTCGGGGCGGTTATGCTCCCATCTTGTTTTTATATTGATTTAATCGGGAAAAACGACCGCCACCTTGCCGCAGGCGCCCTCAGACATAAGCCTGTACGCTTCATCGGCGCGTTCCAGCGGAAATTCGTCCGTAATGAGCGCTTCGGGGTGAATATTCCACCTCACAAGACGCTCGACAAGCTCCTCCATGTGCCAAAGCGACGTAACCCACGATCCGTAAATCGTCTTTTGTCCGTGAATTATATCGGGGCTCGGATTAAAGCTGCAGGTTCCGCCTTCACCGACAAACGCGATTTTTCCCCACTCGCGCGCTGCGCGTATCGCTGTCTGCCTTGCAGAATCGTTCGCGCTCGCGTCAATCGAGCGTTCGACACCGCGTCCGCCTGTCACTCTCATAATATTTTCAAGCGCTCCGTCTGGTTCAAAAACATAATCCGCAAGTCCGAGCTTTTTCGCAAGCTCCGCGCGGCTTTTGTTGATTTCAACGCCGATTGTCATGTTCGCGCCCATTGCCTTTGAGAGCATCAGCGCCGCCAATCCCACGGGACCCAATCCTGTCACCAGAACGGCGTCGTTTCCCGACACACCGATTTTCTCTATCGCTTCATACACGGTTCCAAAGCCGCAGGCAACCTGTGCGCCGTCCTTATACGTGAGACTGTCGGGAAGCGCAATCAAATCCTTTTCGTCAGCCAGAATAAAGGGCGCCATTCCTCCGTCGCGCTGCCATCCGTATGCGCGCCGATGCTCGCTTTTGCATGAGATATAATATCCCATCCGGCAGTCGTGACAGACTCCACAGCCTGAGATATGATAGACAATTACTCGGTCGCCTTTTTTAAATCGTCGTAACCCTTCTCCTTCCTCCACGATAACCCCACACGGTTCATGCCCCGCAATCGTACCGGGAATATATCCTTCCGGACCTTTTCCGACGTGCGCGCGGTAAATGCAGCGTATATCGCTTCCGCATATTGTCGTTGCCTTCGTCTGTATCAGCACCTGACCATATCCGGGTGTCGGTATCGGAAAGTCCTCGAGCTCCACTGTGCTGTTTCCGGGCAGCACCGCGCCTTTCATTATTCCATTTGACATATTATATCCTCCTCATATAATATTATTGGCATTCAGTCAGCCTCTATAAAATCTCTTTTTAAAAAAGCATGATGAATAAAAACGAAATGTTTATTCATCCCAGATATCCTGCCACCTGTCGCTTCCCCGCCAAAGAAAAACCTGTCCTTTTATAAGGCGGCAGTTCGCGTCCGAGCTTTCAATCGCGCCGAATTCCTCCTTTGTGAGAGGGTCGCTTCTGACGGCTTGCAGATTTGCGCGGTACTGCTCCTCCTTTACCGAAAACGGCAAAGGAATCTGTCCTCTGGCAGCTGCCCACTTGAGACATATAACTGCCGGATGAACACCGTGAGCCTTAGCCGCAGCCGTCACCGCGGGAAGCTCCGTATCGCATATGTCCCCATCCGTTCTGTCGCGTTCAGGTCTTGATGGCGAGCCTATCGGGCAGAATCCGAGCGGCATCATGCCATGTTCTGTTGCATACTCAAAAAGCTCCTTCTGCCGAAAGGCGGGATGAAGCTCCGCTTCAAGCGCCGCGGGCTTTATTTCGCACATGGGGAGTACCGCTTCAAGCTTCTTTATTGTCATATTCGACATTCCGATGTGCCGTGCCTTCCCCGTGCGCACAAGCTCCTCGCACTGACGCCAGACGCTCATATATTCCTCCGCCGAAAACGGTCTTGCACTCCCGTCGCGGCTCTCCCCGCCGCATCCGGGGTCGTGAGAGTTTGGAAACGGCCAGTGAACGAGATATAAATCGACATATTCAAGCCCTAAATCCCGAAGACTTCTCTCACACGATTCAATAACCTTTCCATCTCCATGGCAGTCGTTCCACACCTTTGATATTATAAATAGCTCATCACGGCAAACGATTCCCTCGTCAATCGCAAGCCGAATAGAATGTCCGACCTCACGCTCGTTTCCGTATACGGATGCGCAGTCAAAAAGCCTGTAGCCCGCCTTTATTCCGCCGTAAACGGCGCGCCCGACCTCCTCCGCACCGTATTTGTCGGATCCGAATGTTCCCATCCCGATATTTGGAATGCTGACTCCCGTATACAGAGTTTTGTTCGGAAAAAGCCCGAATCCCGATGTTTCATTTTTCATAAAATTTCCCGTCCTCTCATCCAGCCTCGCAAAATTGTCATCAAGCAAATTTATTATACATATACGCGCAGCAGAAATCAACAGGCTGACACGACGCATTTCCGCAAACAATGTCATATCCGTCCATTGAAAAACCCGCGTTTATAATATATAATATTGAACAAGGAGGTGATGCAAAACGGAAAAGACAATTTCTTTGGGCGACGTTGATATGAAGCTTCGTTTTGATAACCTTCACATCACTGTCGAACGGGTGACATATGGCATTTTCGACGGTCCCATTTCTCTTCACAGACACGGCAAAACCTTTTATGAGGCACATCTCGTATGCGGCGGCAGAGG
>JAJQCT010000016.1 GCA_021202555.1 Clostridiales bacterium | reverse complement strand
CACAGCAATGTGTTCAGCCTGCCGTTACTAATTGACCGAGGGCTTGTACTTCCTATTTCCTCGTCCTTCTTTATTTCGGTATTTTGAAGTTTCCCGTCGTATGACGGTTTTTTTTTATTTTGAAAATTACGAAGGAATAATCTTATGAAAAAATCGAACAATCTTGCAATATCACTCCTTTTGGACGTCGCATTTGGAAACATCTTTGGAGTATTTTTTGAAGAAAATCTCGGAATAGGATTAGCGATTGGTAATTCTTTAGGCATTTCTCTTGGCTTATTGGTAGGCTTAGTGATTAATCATAAGAAAGATGATCATTCTTGATTTTTGTGTTTGAATTATATGGGGCTCAGATTCGCTGAGTGTCAAGTCACTGATGAAGCCGTTCTTCCTCCACCTTCTTGTCAGAAAATTCCCCGAAAGGAAAATTTCCTTTCGGGGAATTGTTTTTATCTTTCACTTCGCTGAGTTTTTCATTTCCCGTTTCGGAGTTATTCGTCTGACGAGAAAATATTCCTCACATAATCCATTGTCACGTTCTGGTATTCTCCGCTCTCAGTTTTTGGGAAGGTTACGTAATCATACGCAGCAGCGTAGAAATTATAGCCCTCCATGAATCCGTCGTAATGCTCGCATTCAAAGTATATATTGATATATGCGGCTTTTACAATGTTACCGTTCTCGCTGGCTGTGATGATGAGCGAATCGACGTTCTGACCCGAATCGGCGGCATAGAGCATAACTGTGACAATATCCTCCGGCATCGACCAGTATACGCTCCCAAGATTATCCCCCGCAGTTTCGTATGACGTTCCAATCTCGGAAAGACCGATTTCGTCCCCGACGGCGACGCTTTCGTAAAATCCGCCGTCAAAGCCGTTGCCTGTACCCTCGACGTTTACGATGTAGTCGGACGATGAAAAGTCAAATCCGAAAGACATCAGCAGACAGTCAAGGGATACGGCGTCGTTGAATCCAAGCGGCGCATAATCGTCGATGGCGAATAATACATCATGCGATGCGAATATGTGCGTCTCCAAATCGTAAACGTCGTTTTCTGTCTCCGTGTCATCGTCCACTAAGCTAACATTATCCGCGACGTCAGATGCATTGTCATTCACGGCGTCTTTATCGTCCATGCTTTCATCTTCGCTCGTTGTGTCGGCAATGTCCGCGTCTGCAATATTTGCGTCTGCAATGTTTGCGTTTTCACCTTCGCTCCTTGTGTCGGCGCTGTCCGCGCATGATACAGCAATTAGGGATACTGCCGTCAAAATCGCGATAAAAAACGGGACCATCTTGATTTTGTGCTTCATTTCTTAAACCTCCTCTCATGCACTAAAATCTTTCATAATTTAATTGTACCATACGGGGTGGCACGCTGTCAATAGCTTTTGAGAAAAAAACGAAAAATTTTTCTACATCTCGTCAAAAACGTAAAAAACCTTTCCCCGATATGTGAGGAAAGGTTTTTCTTGTGATTCAAAGTGCCGAATCGGGAACAATCAGCTCAAATGTCCCCTCGCGCAGCGTTTTGAGAAGCGTTTCGCTGTCGCGAATTTCATATTCGGTTGTAATTCCGCCGAGCGGGATATGTTCTGGGTCGTGAAAATCCGTGCCAGACGTTCCGATAAGATTGTTTTCCTTTGCCCATGCCATCGCGATATTGTTGTGCGAATTGTGCCACGGCGAGCAGTTTGCTACCTCGATTCCGTCGAGAATCCGAGGATCCGTCACCATCATAGTCGGGCGGAACGGATGCGCCTGAAATATCATCATTCCCTCGGAGCGAACGCACCGCGACAGCACATCAATTGAGTTGATATATCGCGGATCACCGAGTCGGCGGAGAAATTCCTCCGTAAGTCCGAATACGAGATAATCACTGTTGTTGCCGTGCATGAAGCGTATTTCCGCGCCGAGCAGAATGTTCAGCCGCCCTTTCGATGCCTCGACAAGCTTATGATACCCGTTCATGAAATATTGAAGTCTCTCTTCCCATGTGCCGCCCTCAAGCTCGCGGGGAAATGTCCACGGGTTGATATGCTCCGTAGTTACGAGCGTCGAATATCCGTATTCCAGATATTTTTCAACGACCTCGTTTTCCGTCGCGTGTGCGCACGAGCTGACGTTTCCCGTGTGGCAGTGAAGCTCCGTTTTGTATGTCATTCAGTCCTCCTTGAATTATGTGAAGCTTTGCTCCGTGCGCTCGATTATCTCATCCTGAAGCGCCTTTGAGAGATTGCGGAAGTGGTCGGAATATCCCGCGACGCGCACTATCAGGTCGCGATATTCCTCAGGATGATTCTGCGCCGCGATCAGAGTCTTCTTGTCGATGACATTGAACTGAATATGATGTCCGTCCATCGCGAAATAAGCCCTTATAAGCGCCGCCAGATTGCGCTTGCCGTCCTCACCCGCAAGCACCGCCGGAGTGAATTTTTGATTGAGCAGCGTGCCGCCCGTGCGCAGATGATCCATTTTCGCGCAGGAGCGAATTACCGCGGTCGGTCCGTGAGTATCGGCTCCCTTGTCGGGGGAAATTCCCTCTGATACGGGCTTTGCCGCGAGGCGTCCGTTCGGTGATGCCGTCATGACCTCGCCGAAATAAACGTGGCACGTAGTCGGAAGCATATTCACGCGATACTGACCGCCGCGCACGTTCGGACGACCCGTGACGGACTTTTGATAAAAGCCGAACACTTCCTTCATTATGTCGTCCGCATCGTCGTCGTCATTTCCGTAAAACGGCGTATCGGTGCGTATCTGATGAAGCATTGCGCCATAGCCCTCAAAATTCGCCGCCATCGCGTCAACAAGCTCGCGCAACGTAAAGTCGCCGTTTTCGTAAACGTGGCGCTTGATTGAGGAGAGAGAATCCGTTATTGTGCCGATACCAACGCCCTGAATATAGGATGTGTTGTATCTTGCGCCGCCCGCGTTGTAGTCGGTGCCGCTCGAAATGCAGTCGTTTGTTATAATCGAGAGGAACGGCACGGGCATATAATCGGCGTATATGCGCTCGATTACGGCGCTTCCGTTGATTTTTATGTCGAGGAAATACTCCATCTGCTTGCAGAATGCGGAGTAAAGCTCGTCATACGAGCCGAAATCCTCGGCGTTTCCGAGCTGAAGCCCTATTGTTTTGCCTGTATAATGGTCGTAACCGTTATAGAGCGTAAGCTCAAGTATTTTCGGGATGTTGAAATACCCCGTTAAAATATACGCTTCGTTTCCGAACGCTCCCGTCTCGACGCAGCCCGATGTGCCGCCCTTGCGGGCGTCCTCAAGCGATTTTCCCGCCGAAAGAAGCTCCTGTATGATTGCCTCGGTATTGTAAAATGCGGGCTGTCCCCATCCCTTCGAGGCAATCTCGACGGCGCGCATGAGGAATTTGTTCGGCGTTTTTTTGCTTATCTGCACGTTTGACGAGGGCTGAAGCAGCTTCATCTCGTCCATGCAGTCGAGAATAAGATACGACACGTCGTTCACGCCGTCCTCGCCGTCGGGTGTAATTCCGCCCGTGTTGATGTTGGCAAAGTCCGTGTATGTTCCGCTCTCCTTGAGCGTAACGCCTACCTTCGGCGGCGCGGGCTGATTGTTGAATTTCACCCAGAGACATTCGAGAAGCTCGAGCGCTCCTTCCGAATCGAGTATTCCCGCCTCGACGTCGTGCTTATAAAACGGGTAGACGTGCTGGTCAAGCCGACCGGGGGAATACGAATCCCACGGGTTGATTTCCGTTGTTACAGCAAGGTGAACAAACCAGTACATCTGGAGCGCCTGATGGAATGTTTTCGGAGCAAATTCGGGGACGACGGAGCAGTTTTCGGCGATTTTGAGCAAATCCGCCTTCTTATCCTCATCCTCCTCTGTGTCCGCGAGCTGAAGCGCAAGCTCCGAATATCTGTGACCGAGCGTTATAATCGCGTCGCAGGCAATCGACATACCCGAAAGCTCCTCGCGGCGGCGGTACGCAAGCGGATCATTCTGATAATCGAGCTTCAATATCGCCTCCTCAATGTCGCGCTTGTAATCTGAAAAGCCCTTACAGTAAATCTTATCGGAGCATACGGTGTGACCTGGACCGCGCTGCTCCATAAATTCGGTGAAAATTCCCGCGGCATATGCGTCCTTCCATTCGGGCGACATCGCTCCGAGAATCCTTTTGCGAATCGAGCGGTTTTCCCAGTAGGGAATTATGTTGTCGCGGTGCCATTCCCGCTGTACCTTCGTGTTTTTGAAGAATATGACCTCGCGGTCATTCATTATCTCGAGATCCTCCACCGTGTGGCAGCAAAGCTCGGGAAAGGTAGGCGCCGACTGCGGGTATTCGCCCTTTTCGCCGACAATAAGCTCGCCTTCCTCTATGTAAAGCGAACGATTTTCCATGAAATGACGCAGCGCGAGCGCTCTCATTTCGGGAACGGAAACGGTTCCGCTCCATTTTTTGTATGCCTCCGTGAAAAGTCGGGCGCGCTCCATTGAAATTGTCGGAGTTGTGCCAAGGCTTGTTTCACGAAGCTTTTTGATGCGGTTTGTCATTTATTTATCCCCCTTAAAAATGAAACTCAATATACGACGCGATCCCTGCCGAACGCAAAAGACAGCGCGTCCTTCATTTCCGTGATGCGTTCGGCGGTCGGCGGCACAAACGGGAGGTTTCCCGGGAAGTTTCCCAAGTAATTTCCTGTCATGCCGAGCGATTTTGTTTTGTAAACGCCCGTGTTATGATAGGGCAGAAGAAAAATTTTCTGAAAGCGAATATCCGAAAGCAGTGCGATAATGCCGGAGAGGTCGTCTTCCGTGAAGTTTGCCCCTTCAAATTCCTCCCCCGCGTCACCTGACGGCGCGATTACGGGTATTCGTATGTAAATTTTGGCGCCGATAGACGAAAGACGGCGGAGATTTTCAAAAATAATCTCCGGCGACACTCCCGTGAACGCTTTGTGCTTGGTGGAATCCGCAGATTTGATGTCGTAAAGGAATGTGTCGGTATAGGGAAGCACCGCCTCGAATTTTTCCCATGATGCGAATCCCGATGTGTCGATATTTACGGAAAGTCCCGCGTCATATAGCTTATATGTAAGCTCTGAGAGAAATTCCGCGCTTTGCATGAGTATCTCTCCTCCCGAAAGCGTCACACCTCCGCCCGATTCCTCGTAAAACATACGGTCGGCGACGCATTTTCTGACGATTTCATCCGTTGTCATCCGAACGCCCGCAATGCTGCGCGCGCTCCCGATGCAGGGCGGAACACATTTTCCGCAGGAGGTGCAAAGTGAAAAATCCTCTTTTGCGATGCCGTCCTCGATTTTTACGGCGCCCGCCGGGCAAATTGCCTCACACGCACCGCAGCCGACGCATTTTTCCGCGCTGTAAAGCAGCGACGGGGAAGCGGACAGCCCTTCGGGGTTATGACACCACAGACAGCGAAGAGGGCAGCCCTTGAAAAAAACCGTCGTGCGTATTCCGTCACCGTCGTGAACGGAAAAACGCTGTATATTAAATACATATGCCGACTGCATCCCCTCGTCCCCCTTATAAAACATCAACCTATATTGTAGCATACATACGGGCGTTTGTCAAATTAAATTTGTGAGGCGCTCTATATCCGTGACCGTAAGCGTATCTCCCGAAACGAAAAATCTGACCCGACATCCCGCAAAGCTCATTCCGTAAGTTCTCCCGTCGTCCTGATAGCGCGGACGCGGGTCGAGCGAAAGCGCGCCGCGAAGCGCGTTTATTGTTTCCTCGTCGAAATAATCGCCCACGTCGTCCGGCAGAACAACAAAAAGACGTCGGCTTTCTAAATTTTCCGTGAAGCCGCCCACAGCGTCGGGAATGCTGTCCGCGTAGGGAAGATACGGCTTAATGTCGAGTATCGGCGTTCCGTTTACAAGATCGGCTCCGGCGACAATAAGCGATATGCCGTCGCCTCCGCGCTCGATTTCGAGCAGCCTGACTGCCGAAAGCCCTATCGGATTCGGGCGAAACGGCGAGCGCGTGGCAAAAACGCCTATTTTTTTGTTCCCGCCGAGCATTGGCGGACGCACTGTCGGGCTGTATCCCTTATCCTTTGTCTCGGAAAATTCCCACAGAAGCCAGATGTGCGAAAATCCCTCAAGCCCGCGAAAAAAATCCTCCCCGCAGAATTCACGCTCGAATATAATTTTTCCGAGAAGCTCGGGGACAAGCCCCGCCTGACGCGGAACCCCGAATTTTTCCGGCAGTAATGTTGATATGTGCGCTATCGCTTTCATGGTTATGGCATTTTCGCAAAGCGAAAATGTTGTTTTCGCAAAGCGAAAATGTAATCTCCTTCGTTTTTTCTTTAGCGTATTATATCGCTTTCGGACGAAAAACGCAAGCCCCGCCGAAAAGCCCCCGGAAATTTTGCGTGAATTTTTGCGCCGCTCGCCAAATTTACAAAAACATTAACCGAAAATTTTATCCGTATTTTCATTTTGCGGTGGACAAATCAATTTTTTTGTTGTATACTGTATGTAAAATCAATTCAAAATCAAAAGGAGAGGGTTTTTCATGAATGCAGCCCGAAAAAATTCAAAAGCACGGACAGAGGTCTTGAAAATTGCGCTTATTCTGATGCTTGCAGTCAGTCTCTCGGTGCTTGTGACGACGGCTTATGCCGCAGACGGCAACGTCACGTACACGAAGCTTGAGATTACGGAGGATATGATAACAAGCTCTGTGCCGTGGAACGACGGGGACGATGTCGCTGCGAATGCGTTTGACGGAAATACCTCGACCTTCTTTGACGGCGTTGAGGAAGGGTGGATAGAGATTGACCTTGGCGCCGAATACCTTATAGGCAAAATCGGCTATGCGCCCCGAAGCTTATACGAGTCCCGTCTCACCGGCACGTTTTACGGCAGCGCCGACGGGGTGACATGGTATAAGATTTACACCGTATCTCCTGTTTACGGGATGACGACCGTCGATTACACTGAGTTTGCGACGGTAGCGTATTTCAGGTACATAAAATACGAAAACACCGAGGAATGTGCGAACATCTCGGAAATTGAGATATATTCCGCCGAAAACATCGACGACTCGTATCTGACTGATCTGGAAGCGAACGCTTCCTTTGCGACGGTTGACATTGTATACACAAAGCTTGAAATTACGGAGAGCATGATAACAAGCTCGCTTCCGTGGAATAACGGCAGCGACGTCGCCGCAAACGCGTTTGACGGCAGCACCTCAACTTATTTTGATGGACTACAGGACGGCTGGATAGAGATTGACCTCGGCGCCGAATATCTCATCGGCAAAATAGCCTACGCGCCGCGCTCGATTTACGAATATCGACTTACCGGTACGTTTTACGGAAGCCTTGACGGGGAAACGTGGTACGAAATTTACACGGTGCAGCCCGTATATGAGATGACGGAGGTAAATTACACCGAATTTGAAATCGTCGCATATTTCAGGTACATAAAATACGAAAACACCGAGGAATGCGCGAACATCTCGGAAATAGAGATTTATTCTGCCGAAAATATCCCCGAGGCTTACCTCGCGGTGAAAAATGACGACGGCACATATGCGGCGTCGTCCTTGAGCTCCGCAAATTCCGAGCTTATCGGAAGCTTCCCGATTGCGGTTGTCGTAGATACAGGCGCGGGATATTCGTATGATATTTACGCTGTCGAGACGAACGGGAGCTATTGGTTTTACGTTCCCGCGTCGGTCGATCTTTCGGCGGTGACGATAAAATATGTCGGAAACGGAACTATGGCGGATGCGTCGGGCGGCGGTACGCTTTCGGCAAATGAAACCGACGTGTTCGACGCCTCGTCGGGAAGCGTTACGTTTACCGTTTACTCGTCTTTAACATCAAGCTCATCAACGTACAAGGCGAATTTCATGAGCTGCGGGGAGATAAAGGCGGTGTATATCACGCTTGACGGCGGCGACGATGATTTTGAGTATGTTCAGTCCTCGAAAGGCAATTCCGCCGAGGGCAATATTATAGTCGCGGAGGCTGACGGCGAGCTTGTCTATTCGGGCGGACTTTCCAAAATGGCGGGTCACGGGCTTACGTCGTTTAACCCGGGAGTTTCAAACAAAAATTCGTACAACATAAAGCTTGAAAGCAAATCGGAGCTTATATCAGGCTCCGGCTCGTCGAAGAAATGGGTTCTTCTCTCGCCGAGGCTTTCCGACTGGAGCCGCGACAACACGGGTCTTTGCCATCTGTCGGCGTATTATACGTATAACGCCCTCATCGGACTGCCGCGCGCGACGATTCGCGGCGAGTACGTTGACCTTTACGTTGACGGCGAATACCGCGGGCTTTACATTCTGACGGAGCGAATGAACAACAACGCCGCGTTTGAGGTTGAAGACCTTGAGGATTACGTCGAGGGCGGCGGGAGCAGCTATAAGGTCATGGACAAAAACGACGTGAGAGGCTCCAAGGACTCGGCGATTCAGGCGGGAATACGTCAGTATACGTACTGCGACGACGCCTCGCTCGTCGATTCGGATGTCGATATTACGGGCGGCTATGTGCTTGAGGTAATGTGCGGGACATACGACGGGTGCGGATTCATAACGGAACACGGCGTATACTTCACGATTAAAAGCCCCGAATACTGTACGCGCAGCATGGTGAAGTACATTGCCGAATACGTTCAGAATTTTGAAAACGCGCTTTTCTCCGAGACGGGATATAATTCCGACGGCGTTTATTACATGGACTATATCGACGCCGAAAGCTACGCGGATCTGATTTTAGTCAACGCATTTTACGAGAATTTCGAGTTTTTCAGAACAAGCACGTACATCTACAAGGATGCTGACGGGAATCTTTCCGACGTGCTTACGTTCGGACCCGTCTGGGATTTTGAAACGACATATGATTCGCTCATGAACGATGACACCTTCTTCGGAACGGTGAACAACTTCACGTATAATGTGGAGCAGCAGTACGTCTGGGCGGAGCAGCTATGGCAGAAGGGCGATTTCATGGCGGTGCTTTACTCGGAAAACGAGCGGATGACGGAGATTTTATCGCAGTATATCGGGCTATCCGACGCGAAATCGATTACGCCGATTGAGGATATTGTCGCCTCGGCAAAGCAGTCGGGCGCGGCAAGCTCACAAAGATGGGGCGTGACGGACTATTCGGAGAGCGCCGAACTGTTCGTTGAGGCGGTGAAGGAAAGATACGAGACGTGGACGGAAAAGCTCTGGAACGCGGGTGATTATCTTTTCGGCGTCACGACAGTCGGCGAGGTAAATGATGACGGCACGATTACGCTTACGGCGTCAGTGCTCGGAAGCGCGGATGGCTCGCTTAAATGGTATCGCCTTGACGGCACGTCGATGACATATGTCTCCGACGGAGACTCGATAACGGTTGAGGAGGACGGGAGCGTTTACTACGCGGTCGTATCGGGCGGAAACAACGCATATTACAGAAGGGCTTCGGGCGACATTTTCTCCGAGGAGACGGTGACTATGACGAGCGCGCCGATGACGGCAAGCGCGTCGGCTTATAGGGCAGACGACACCTCGGAAAATACCGACAATACCGGCGTCACGGAAGGCGGCGACGGCACGTCAGACGGCACCGATACAGGTGACGACAACTCCGAAAAGAGCGGCTGCGGCTCGGTTATATCGACACCTGCGGTGATTATTATCGCGATAATGACGGCTGCTTTGACGATTAAGACCAAAAAGGAACGCGAATGAAGGCAAAATTTTATGCATTCTTTCGCGCCATGACCGCAAATATAAACTTTTCGCGCAATTCAAAATTTGTGATTGACTTTTCGGCGAAAATGTGATATTATAGCTTATCAGATATAAATCATCAAAATTTCAGGTTAAGGAGGGTATTATGAAAAGATTTATTTCCCTTTTTCTCGCACTCGCAATGGTTGTGCTTGCGGTAGCTTCCTGCTCGGGTGAAACGGAAGACACCCCGCAGATTACGCTTGCGGCGGACGACACAACGGATGCATCCGGCAACAACAATTCGGACGAAACCGACGATGGCAACGAGGTGACGGAATACGAACCCGATTCGGAAGCCAAGTACGGCGGAATGGTCGGTATGGGCGTTATTTCAGGCGCTGCGTACTTTGATTACTTCAAGCTCGTTTCGCTTCAGTCGGACGGCTATCAGCTTGTTGATGAAGACTATGAGTCGTCCCTTCCCGAGGGCGCTACATACGTAACCTCATCCGAGAGCGATTGGTCGATAGTCGTTGACCCGACCGAAGTTGAGGAGGAGGAAGAAACGGAGGAGACATCCGACGAAACCTCTGACGAAACGGAAGCGGAAACAGAAGAGGAAACCACTGCAAGCGACGAGGAATACAATCACGCGGCTTACAGCGCTACTGAGGGCTACTTCTATGTCGGAGAAACGACGTGGAACTATTATCAGCTCACGACGAAGGTTCTCGTCAAGGACGATGACACTGTTCTCGCGCTCTATTTCTGCATGACAGATGAGAACAATTACTATTATCTCACGGTTGGTGAAAACTCCAACACGACGATAAACGTATATAAGGTGACGGACGGCACTGCCGAGAAGTTCACGACCTACAAGGTCAAGAACTATTCGCTCACGCTCGACACATGGACTGCTGTCGGCATCTCCGTACAGCGTGAGTACATCGCCGTTTACATCGGCGGCAGCCTCTGCTTCTCGATTTACAATGAGGACTACAACTATGCGTGGTATGATTACGAAGGTGACGTAACCTCCGATGAGGCGCCCGCATCAGTAGTTGAGCTTGCATACGGTGCACCGGGAGAGGGCGCGCAGTTCTACTATGTTTCTGCCGAAAATGTTATTAACGACGGCAAGGGCACATGGTCGAACTCTACTTCAACCATCGCGACGATGGCGTTCGACTGCGATACCTCTACCTACTATGATGCGGACGAGACTGTGGGCTACGAAAACACCGATGATGAAAATGTCGGAATCGTTCTTTACGATATTGGTATTGGCGAGGACTGGACTGCGACTGATGATGACGGAAACGCGCTTTACACGGCTTATGTCGGCGCATATATCGAGGAGGGCATAGTCCTCAAGTATATCCGCTTCTGCCCGCGTTCGGATCAGACGGCTCGTATGGTAGACGGTTACTTTGAAGCATCTGTTGACGGCGAGAACTGGACAACGCTTTACACGGTTGAGGATACGCCGACAGCAAGCGAATTTGTGACGGTTGACCTTTCCGACAATGAGACGACATACTACTATGTAAGGTATGTATGCGCGTCAGGCTGCTACGGCAATGTTGCTGAAATCGAGCTTTGGTATTGATTTAATATGAGTCATAGAAACTACAGCCGCGCTGCGCGCGGCTGTAGTTTTTTCATGCTTTGTCATGTGGTTATCTTGCACAAAATTTAAGTTGGACATCTATATATAATGCCGAAAATAGTTTATTTTCAAAAATTGCCTTGACTATATATTCCAAACGATGTATAATGATGACATAGTATAATCCTGACAGCGAGTTGTAGATTGAAATCGTTCGATTAAAATTTGCAACGCTGCTGCTCAAGGCTTGATTTTGACCGAAATGATAATATCGCTTGCACTTGCGCCAAGTGCAAGCGGAGATATTGACGGCGTATTTTTCATGCTGTATAATAAATATGCAATAATTTTCGCAATCATGTTTTATGTTTACTCGTTTGAAACCATGTCGTCGTCCGTCGCGTGGAATATTGAGGATTTCGATGGGTCATACAAGGGATTTCTGGATGACATCGTTGTTTATAAGGACAACAGCTCGGGAAATCTTGCGGCTTACAATATGAAAACGGCGGAATCGTCAGAAATACCGTACTGAAAATAAAAGAGATCGGGCTTATATACTTACAGGATAAAAGGAGCTGATGCTGGTTTGAGGCTTTTCGGATATGAAATAAAAAAGGCGCTTTCAAACGGTTACGTTATTTTTATTATAGCCGTCCTCCTCGCTGCCAACGTCGTGTTTGCTGTCGTCACATATAACGAGAATCTTTACGGCGGCACGGGCGACAGCGCATACGCCGAGGAGATATGGGAGCTTTACAAAAGCGACCCCGACTTCTTTTGGAGTGAATACGAAAGGCTTTGCGCGGATGAGGAGGAGGCGTTCGCAACGGGACTCTGGGTGAGCTACACGCAGCCGAGCGATTACGGCGGAGGCGAGATAGGAGACCTTACGCTCTTCAATTACGTGATAAACGAATGTATTGAGCGAGACAGCGGCTATCACGACGACATTTCCGCCGTTATCACTCAGTCGGAGGGCGTTATGCGCACGACTGGAGACGAAAATACATATAATTACCGCTATCAGAAGAAGGTAGTCGAAATATACACGTATCTTGACGAAAATCTGACGCTTTCGGACGAAATTTTCAGAGGCTGGGACAATTATTTTTATTACGGCGCTGAAATCATGTTTACGATGGCGGCGGTGCTTGTCGTCGTCATACTAATAACGACGGGAGATTATTATTCGGGCTTTTTCGCAATTGAAAAAACGTGCGCGAAGGGAAGAGGAAATACCGCGCTTGCGAAATTTGCCGCCGTCGTATTTTTCAGCGCGATCCTGACGGTTATATTTTTCGCTTCAACTCTTGTGTCGGCGTATCTTACAATGGATATGTCGCCGATGTCCCTTCAGATTCAGACGGCTGCGAAATATGAACTTTGCCCCTTTGAAATATCGATAGGTCAGTTTCTCGTCCTCTCGCTTGTCTTAAAAATACTGTCGGCTGTGCTTTTCGCGTCCGTAACAGCGGCGATTCTCTCCGTTTTCAGGAGAATTTCCTTCGGCATTATAGGCGGCGCTGCGCTCCTTGCAGCGAGCTATTTTTTAAAGGATGCGAGCATTATCACGTTCGGTCAGGCAAAATACCTCAATATATGGTCGTTTTATAATGCAGAGAATGTCATATCAAGGTACAGAGCGATAAATTTGCTTGAAAATTCCGTCTCGCTCATTTTGGTTGCCTCCGTGATATTTGCGCTTCTTATCGGCTTGTCGCTTGCCGTCGATTTTTTTGCGTTTTCAAGTCTTGGCGGCGTGCGGCGAAGTATGCGTCGGCGGGAGAGATGGCGCAAGGGAAAAGGCGAGGCAGCGAAAAAGCGCTTTTCCGTGCCGATTTTCAAAAGCACTAACGTGCTTTTTTACGAGCAGTACAAGCGCGTCTGGATTATCCCCGTGTTTATCGCCGCGATTATACTCAAAATCTCTGTCGCGTCCGATTATTATTCGTATGAAAATTACACCTACATGAGAAACTACAGGTCGTACATCGAGATTATCGAGGGCGAGTACACAAAAGAAAAATACGATTATCTGCAAAGCGAACTTGCGGCTTGCGAGGAGATAATCGCATATTACGGCGAATATGAGGCGCTTTTTCTGACGGGCGAGTACCCGACAGACGAATATCTTGAATATACGCGCGAATACTCCGCTGCGACGGCGAAAAAGACCGTGCTGCTCGATATAATCGACACGGCGGATTATCTTTCGGAGCTTTACGGGAAGGGAATAGTCGGCTCGTTCATAAATGAGCTTGACTATTCCGTATATACAAATCGCGGAACGGAGTGGATATTGACCGTCTGTGTGCTTCTTTTCGGCGTCAGCTCATTTACCATGGAGCGAAGGAAAACCTCGTCGTCGGATTCGATGACAATTCTTCTGAGCACGACGCCTAAGGGACGGCGCTCTACATTTATTGCGAAATACGTCATCTCGGCGGGATATTCCATGGCGATGTTCATTATATTTTTTGCGGTGAATATCGTTTATTACGCGAAAAGCCTCGCCCTTCCGCCGTCGGACGCGCTTCTTTTAAGCGTGAGCGATTATTCGGGCGCGCCCGCCGCCGTTACAATCGGAGAGCATTTTATATTCATGTCTGTTCTCTCGTTTGTCGGTGTTTTCATGACTGTGACGTTCTGCTTTTTGCTTTCGTATCTTATGCGCGACGGGCTGACGCTTTATATTCTGTCCGCGCTGATTTTACTGGCGCCCGGCTTTTTAGAGCGCGCGGGCTTCGGTATTTTCGGATATTTTGACGTGAATAAGCTTCAGGACACCGAAAGCCTTTACAGGATTGCAGAGGGAAATTCAGCGTTTGGCGTCTATCTGCCGATTATAATTGTATTTTTGTCGGTGACTGCCGTTTTGGCTGCTATGCTCGTGCTTGCGGAGAGGAAAATCAGGTCGGGAGGAAGATGATGGAATTATATATTGAAAATTTAAGCAAGTCATACGGGTCGAACAAGGCTCTTTCCTCGTTTACGTCGACGTTTAAGCCGGGAATTTACACGCTTTTGGGTCCTAACGGCTCGGGCAAATCAACGCTTATGAATATTATAACGGGAAATCTCAAAGCGGACGAGGGCAGGATTTTGTTTGACGGCAGGGATACGACCGCGCAGGGCGCGGAATTTCGCTCAAAGCTCGGATTTATGCCGCAGTACCCGGGGCTTTATACGAATTTCACGGTCGGACAGTTCATGTGGTACATAGCGGCGCTCAAGGATATCGGCGCGGAATATAAGGGGCGCGAGAAAAAGCGCTTTATTTCCGACCAAATCGATGAAATACTCCGTGAGGTGGAGCTATGCGACGTCGAAAAGAACAAAATCGGCACGCTTTCGGGCGGTATGAAGCAGCGGCTCGCGCTCGCGCAGGCTGTTTTGGGCAATCCGTCCGTCCTCATACTTGACGAGCCGACGGCAGGTCTTGACCCGAAGCAGCGAATCTCGATAAGGAATTTCATCGCAGGTATAGCGCTTGACAAAATCGTCATTTTCGCGACGCACGTTGTCGGAGACATCGAGCATATAGCGAAGGAGGTTATAATGCTCAAAAAGGGCGTTATAGTTGACAGCGCGCCGCCGCTGGAGCTGACGCGCAGAATCGACGGCAAGGTGTGGAATGTCACCGCCGACGAGGGCGAGCTTGAGGAAATGCAGAGAAAATTTCGCGTGACGAATATTTCGCGGGAGGAGGGAAGCGGAAGGGTCATGCTTCGCGTTATATCGGACGGCTGTCCGAAGGAAAACGCCGTGAATGCTTCCCCGACGCTTGAGGATTTTTACCTTTATATATTTGAAGATGCGGCAGGTAATTAAATCTGCCGCATCCCTTTTAGTGTTATTTTTGTCAGCTCATCAGCGCCTCGATTTCATCTATGTCGCGCGGTACGCTCTTTGAGAGATCCTCAACGCCCGTTTCCGTGACGTGAGCCGTTTCCTCGACGCGGAAGCCTATCCCCCACTCCTCGACGTAAATTCCCACGTCAACTGCGAATACCATTCCGGGAAGAATCACGTCGTCGGGTGCCACCATGTCGTGCGTGTCAAAGCCGATGTGATGCGCTCCGTTATGCCACATATATTTGCGGTTGTTCTCCCATTTGTCGAGAATCCCGACGTCGCAGAGAAGAGTACCGCAGTAGCGGTGAATTTCCTCATCAACGAATCTGTGAGGCATTCCCGGCTTCAGAATCTCAAACATATGATTTGACGTCGAAAGCGCGCAGTTATAGAGCGCTCGCTGACGGTCGGTGTATTTGCCGTTGCACGGCCAGCCGCGCGAAATATCGCAGTGCATATGGTCGTATTTTGCGCCGACATCGTTCAGAATCATGTCGCCGTCCTTCGACTGACCCGTGTAGGAATAATAGTGAATGCAGAAATTGTTCTCGCCCGCCGAAATAATCGAGGGGAACGCCGGCTCGCGGCAGCCGCGCATCAGAAGAGCCGAGTCGTAGTGCGCCTTGTACTGATACTCGTACATTCCGGGCTTCGACGCCTTCATCATTGCGATGATGCCGTCGCGCGTAATGTCGCATGCCTCGCGCATTGCCTCAATCTCGCACGGCGCTTTTATTGTGCGCTGGCGGCGAAGCTGCGGGCGGACATCATATATCGCGGGAGATGAGCAAATCTCGCGGACGTGCGATAAAAATGCCGCCTGTGTCGGATTCTTTGCGTTCAGGTCGTCTATATCGACGGCAAGATAACGAACCCTGCGCGACGCGGCTTTGATTTGCTCGTCAAGCTCGTCAGTGCTTTTTACGTCGGTGCAGCCCGAAATTTCCGTTATCGCGTCCGGCTTAAGTCTCTTTCCAGTCCAGCGTTCAACCATAAAATCTGGCGGGAGCGAGAAAATCGTCTCCTTAGTCTCGCCGTTTGTCTTGACGGCGAAAAGCACGGTTTCGCGCTGTTCGATTCCCGTAAGGTAAAGGAAATTCGTGTCGATGTAAACCGGATAATCCTCGTCCGCCGTTTTGCGAATCGCGGAACCTGCGTAAACTATGAGGAGAGTGTCCTCTGGGAGCGAAGAATAGAGCGTCTGTCTGTTCCCGCTGTAGAATGATGATTTCATTTTATAATCCTCCTTGAAAAATAAGATTAACGAAATTAAATCTCCGCTGCCGCTGCAGACAGCGCCTTGCCTATTGAATCGTGAACGACAAGAGTCGCGCGGCTTTCAAACGGCGTTTCGGTGTAATTGATAATCACAAGCTCACGCCCGTGAAAATAATACAGCAGCGACGCGGCAGGGTAGACGGCGAGCGACGTTCCGCCGACGATTAAAACCTCCGCTTTTGATACGGCATCCGCTGCGGCTTCAAATACGCCCTCCGGCAGGCTCTCCTCGTAAAGCGTCACGTCGGGGCGCACAATGCCGCCGCATTCGGGACAGTGCGGAACTCCCGTCGTCGAGAGCATGAAATTCATGTCGTATTTTTGTCCGCAGTGAAGGCAGTAATTGCGGAGTGTCGTGCCGTGAAGCTCGTATACGCACCTGCTTCCCGCAGATGTGTGAAGTCCGTCAATATTCTGCGTTATCACAGCCTTGACGCGCCCCGCCTCTTCAAGCTTTGCAAGCGCGATATGTGCCGCATTCGGCTTTGCGTCGGGGAAAATCAGGTGCGAGCGGTAAAACTCATAAAAGGTTTCGGGATCAGCCCTGAAAAACGACGCGCTTATAATTTCCTCAGGCGAAAGCCTGCCGTATTTTTTGCTGTAAATACCGTCGGCGCCGCGAAAATCGGGGATTCCGCTTTCAGTTGACACTCCGGCACCGCCGAAAAAGACGATATTTTCGCTGCTTTTAATAATCTCTGATAGCGTTTTCATCTGCGCGATGCCCCCTATATGATATTTGCCTCAAGCGAGATGCGTACCCCGCACCCCTCGACCTCTCCCGCGTCGGGAATCGTGAGCTTGCCCGCATCCGCGCCTTTGATTTTGTTTTCCGTGTCCTCGTTCCATATGATTTTGTGCGTCAGGGAATCGACCGCGCCGTTATTGTAGTGTACGACCGCGAATTTCGGGAGGTACACGTCGCCGCCGCGGCGCACCGTTATAACGGCGCCCTCGGCGCTTGTTGCCATTGCCTTATTCATATCGGCGCGCACGTAAAGCGTCAGCGTAAGATTTTCGGAAATCGGCTCTGTCACGCCCGAAATTGATGACGTACCGTCCTTTGACGTGTCGGCGCCGCCGAACCAGACGACAGAAAGCTCAATCGGAGTGCCGTCGTCAGCGTAAGCGGTTACTTTGTCGGGCAGCGCCGGTCGCTCGCCGACTGCGACCGCAGCCGAGAGTGCCGGAAGCTTCGCGATTTCGGGCGGGAGCATTTTAATTCTGTAAATCCCGACGGCGCCCTCGCCGCATTCAACGTCAAATCTCACGCTCGTAGTTACGACGGGGGAGAACGACGCCTCGTTATATTTGTCGGGTGCAAGCAGGGTGCCAAAGTCCGATTTGCAATTCACGGGGATATATTCTTTCCCGCGAAGATAAAGAATATCGAAGCTTTTCGGCAGCCTTATGCCGCCGCCGTCGGCGTACCAGTATATAAGCGAGCGCGACAGCGTGACGGGAGTTTTCCATGTGAGCGTGAGTGAATGTATTCTTTCCCGTGAACCCCATGTTCCCCAGCCGATTCCCGCGCCCATGGACGAGGATACCGGCTCGTTTTTGCGGTCGGTGACGCCGCGATAATTTTCCCAGTCGGAGCAAAAATCAACTCTCACATCCGCGTCCGGTGCAAGGTCTGCCGTTTCGGTATCGCTCTCCTCAATCCTTATATTTACGTCGCAGTGGCATGAAATTTCGCCGTCCGTGATATGAAGCGTAGCGCTGTAATCGCCCGCTTTGGCGACTGTAAGAATCGTGTCGGGACTGTCGGGGTCTGCGAATACGGCTCCCGCCTCGTGCAGTCTGTGACCTGCCGTCCAGTGACATTTCAGCTCACGGTCAAACGGCATTCCGTCATCCAGAACATCAACCCAAAGGCGAGCCTTAAGTCCCTGTCCCTTGAGCGGATAGGAGAGATTGTACACTCTCGGCGCGTGATTCATCACGGCGCGGCGAGGTGTATCTTCAAGGTAAAGCCCTATTTCGGTGACGGCGGTGAAGTGCCCGCGCCGATTGTAAAGATGAACTCTGACGGAATGTGAGGTCACGGCGTCAAATCTTGAAACATTTCGCCCTGCCGTCATATATCGCGGCTCCTGCGAGCGTGTCGTTACCGGGCGCCAGATGTCGCCGTCGAGGTATTCGATGAGGCATCTCCGCGGATATGAGTATCCGCCCTCCTGCCTGTCGTCGTAATAATGAGCGATAAGCGTATCGAATTTCACGGGCTTATCAAGCGTGAGCGTGAGCGTATCATATTCGTTTACGCTGCCGTCGTTGCCCCAGAACGGCATACATACGAAATTTCCGTCCGTGACGGCGCTTACCGTCGGAGGATATTCATTTACCGCTTTTGATGTGGGGTCGTGACCGTCTGCGCGGTGCTTTTCAGCCCACGGCGCCTCCCTCGCGGCGCTCGGCGTATACGACGCCGTAACCCTCGCGCCAAGCGCGAGATTTTCATGCGCTTCAAGCCCCGCATGGGAGAAAATCGCTTTCGTTTTCTCGTCAAAATCAGTGCATTCGAGAGCCTTTGGAAGTTTGCCGACCGCAGCCGAGAACAGAACCTCGGCGCTTGTTTTCACCTCTCCCGTTTCGGGATCGTATACCGCGTCCGAGAGCGTTTTCAGCGTGAGTACGCGGCGCCCGTTTATGTAAAGTGAATAGCCCTCGGGAATATCTTTGTATACGGCGTCGGAGTTATATATAATTGTGACATCCGCGCCGTGATAGCGCATATTGTCAGCGGTGAAATGAGAATATCCGAAATCAATCGGGGAAAGCTCGATTTTTCCGTCCGCTCTCGGGCGAAGCCCCGCCATATCCTCGATGAAAATGTATATATAATTGCCGAGTATGTTGTGATAAATCCAAGAACGATAATAATCGCCCTTGCCGCATGGATCGGATGCCCTGTCGGCGTTGAAAAATTCGCTGTTGTTCGGGTAGCGCACATCCCCGCCGTCGGGATACATATTCCACGCACACCACTCCGTCATCGACGCGAGCATTTCGGGGGTAATATATTTGTGACCGCGGTCGTACTTGCGCAGCGCCGCCTCATATGCGTGCGCCTGCACAGTGAAGTTGATATTCGAGAAATTGTTGCTGCCGGGGAGCATTTTGTTGTCACGCTGGCTTGCCGTGTAGTAGGGGAATATCGGAAATTCCTCGGGGTCTGCGAGGAATCTGAACGCCTCAAGATGCTCCTCGTCGGCGGGCGGGATTCCCATGTAAAAATAGTTGTACCCGTTCGATTCCTTATACGGGATGAGATTCGGCTGGCTTTCGTTGTGCACGACGAAATCTTCCCTCGGCTCGACGGCGCGCGTCTCGAATTTCTTGCATTTCCGACACCAGAGATATTCGAGAATATCGCTTTTTATCTCCTCCGCGAGCGAGTTCATTTCACCCGCCTTTTTGTCCTCGCCCGAAAGCGCGTAAAGCTCTCCCGCCGCTCTCGCCGCGCCGTAAACATACGCATTTTCCGCGTGCGCCATAAAGCGTCCGGCGCCGCGATAGTGCATCGATACGGTGTCTGCGTCGTTTCCCGTCATGTATACGCTGCCGTAAGAAATCACCTTCATTTCGGGCGTCGAATCGCTTACATGATTCCCGTAATGCTCAAGCTGCCCGAGAGCGTCGCCCTCGAATGCCCGCGCGAGCGATTTTGCAAGCTCGGGACTGCCGCCGTGTACATAAAACGCATTTTTCCCCGCGTCGGCGATATACTGTCCGTAGTGATTGTTCCAGCAGCGGCGGCAGCCGGGATTATCGAGAAACGCGCTGCCTCCCGACACCGCGGCGGCGGAGAGAAGCTGCCCGTAGGGAAGGCGCGGTGTGCGCTGCCATTTCGTGTCCTCAATGTGCATACACTGCGTGAGAGCTATAGCGTTATTGTAGCCGAGAACACCCTCGATTGTGACGGGGTACTGATAATCATATCCCGGTATGTTCGCGTCGAGGACGTTGTAGCGCTCAAGCCAGAAGCGATAATCTATCGCCTTTTTGACGGCAGCATCGGGAACGTCTATATAGGGAACTGTCATATGCCAGTATTCGTTATATTCGCCCCTCTGTGTTTCAAGCGCGGCGCTGTTTGATTTTTTGGAAAGCGAGACGTATCTTTCATAGTCCGCCTCAGCCTCGGGAAGCTCGTCTGCGCACATGACAAAAAGCACGGACGCATCTTTTTTCTCTCCGGCGTCAAGCTTTGCCGAAAGCTTGAGCACGCCGCGCTCCTCGCATCCCCCTGTCATTGTGAGCCTCGGATAAAGCACGGTAAGCCCGTCACGCTCTTCGATTCTGCCGCGAAGCTCTCCCTGCTTTTCATTTTCGGGATAAATCTCCCACGGACGGCGCGCAAACGGGGACGACGCGGAAAGCGTGAGATTTACAGCACGATTGCCGCGGTTTTCAAGCGTCATGAGGGTGACGGCGCAGTTTTGCTCCGTTATGAATTTATCAAGCTTTATGTATATATTTTCCGCCTCGTATTCGCCGTGCCAATGAGAGGGGGCGTTTACGCGGAGCGATTTTATCTCGCGCGGCGAAAGCTCGCTTTCGTCCTCGTAAAATCTGATTTCGTAAAGCGTGTCCTTTTCCTCAAACGGCTGGCAGTATGACGGCGTGCCGACAAAGCCCGCAAATTCGGGCTTGTGAGTGAACATATAAAGGCTGCGTCCGCGCGTCATGAGCGCGTCGCCGTCGTCATTTCCTCCGCGGTTGGGGTCGCCGTGACATTCTCCCTTGCGGGCAAGTATTTTATCGAATCTGTATTCGCCTGGGTCATGACCCTTGTCATGACCCTTGTCACCACCCTTGTCACCACCCTTGTCACTACCCTTGTCACCACACTCGCGCCTTTGCCTGTCCGCGATATAAGCCGCCTCAAGGTGATTTTTGGGGGAGAGGGAACTGTATTCCTTATATATCGATTCCGCCGTCTCCGTATTTTTGAAAGTCGGTTTTCTGATTTCCATTGTGACCTCCGAATAATGAGTTTTCCGCCTCAATATATTATCACAAGGCACTCCTATTTTCAAGCCCAAAATTAAAAATTCTTCGACAAACAGAGGGGCTGCGGCAAGCCGTCTGTAAAAAATATCTCACTTGTTGGGCCGTTTGTTCATATTTTTTGAAAAAAACGCTTGACAAATGTCTGACAGCATGATATAATGCTGTCAGCGTATTTGAAAGCCGTGCGTAAACCGCAGCGCGGTCACGGCAATAAAAATGACTGGAGGATGATATGTCATGAAAAAATCACGCTTTTTTTCATTCGCGCTCGCGCTTCTTCTGACAGTAACGTCGGTCGCCATGGTTTCATGCGGCGAAGGCGGCACCGGTTCGGATATAATGCTTGCGAATGATACAACGGACGCGGCAGGCACCAACGACAGCGGCTCATCGGACGACACGGAGGATGAGGGAGACGACACGGCGACTGCCGACACAAACGAGTACGGCTTGCTTTACGAGTATTTCGACGATTACGTAACAGATTCGGCTGACGAGTATATCGGAATGGTCGGTCTCGGCTCGTCCGGCTCGAACGTACACTTTGATAAGTATGTCGTTTTTTCATCTGTCAATCGTCCCCTTTTTCGCAGTTCTCGTATCCATTAAATCGCGCAGCATTTAGAATATCACACGAACATTAATATATCATTAATCAAGCCGTGATTTTTTTCTGACTTTTGAGTGAATCCCAAGAATGGCGCGTATTATCACTCCGTTTATGCCACACCGGCAATTGAAATTTGGTCAATTTGCACATTGACACTTTAAAGCGTGTGATGTACAATAATAAGAAAAACTTTTTTATCGCATAAGGGGGAATCGACGATGAAAAACACACTGACGGAAAAGCTGCTTTCCTCGCATCTTTTATCGGGACGGCTTGCTGTCGGAGAGGAAATCGGTCTTTTGATGGACCAGACGCTGACGCAGGACGCTACGGGAACAATGGCTTATCTTGCGCTTGACGCAATGGGGGTATCTCGGGTAAAAACGGAGCTGTCAGTCGCATACGTTGACCACAACACGCTCGGCTCGGGATTTGAAAACGCGGACGACCACAGATTTCTCTGTTCCGCCGCGAAGAAATTCGGGCTTTATTACAGCCGACCTGGCAACGGAATCTGCCATCAGGTGCATCTCGAACGGTTCGGGATTCCGGGAAAGACGCTGATAGGCTCAGACAGTCATACGCCGACGGCGGGTGCGCTCGGAATGCTCGCGATAGGTGCCGGCGGTCTTGACGTTGCGGCTGCTATGGGAGGCAGTCCATACTACATAAAATGTCCGGCGGTTTTTGGCGTAGAGCTTATAGGCTCGCTTCCGCCTCACGTCACGGCGAAGGACGTGATTTTAAAGCTTCTCGGAACGATCTCCGTCAAGGGCGGCGTCGGGTATATACTCGAATATTACGGCGAGGGCGTGAAAAGCCTCTCCCTGACTGAGCGTGCGACAATAACGAATATGGGAGCCGAATGCGGCGCCACGTCGTCGGTTTTCCCGTCGGACGAGATTACGCTCGATTATATGCGCCGTCACGGGCGTGAGGAGGACTGGACGCCTGTTTTCGCAAATGAGGGCGCGGAATACGAGCGCCATATCACGATTGACTTGTCCGCGCTCGTTCCGATGGCTGCCTGCCCGCATATGGCTGACCTCTGCGTGCCGGTGTCGGAGCTTTCGGAAATTAAGGTAGACCAGGTCTGCATCGGCTCATGCACAAACAGCTCCTTTGCTGATCTTTCCGCTGCCGCCGAAATTCTTCGCGGCAAAACGATAGCGGAAAATGTGTCGCTCACGGTGTCGCCCGGCTCACGTGAGGTGCTGACCGCACTGTCGAAATCGGGCGCGCTTGACGTGTTTTTGTCGGCGGGCGCAAGGCTTCTCGAGTGCGTGTGCGGTCCCTGCATCGGAATGGGGCAGTCTCCATGCTCGGGCGGCGTGTCGCTGCGCACCTTCAACCGCAATTTCAAGGGACGTTCGGGAACTGCCGACGCAAAAATTTATCTGGTATCGCCCGAAACGGCAGCAATTTCAGCAGTCACGGGATATATTACCGACCCGCGTGTGTCATCCGTCCCGACAAGCGTCACCGATCCTGAAAATTTTGAAGTAAATACCAATATGATAATACCGCCGACTGACGAGAAGTGCGAGCTTATATACGGACCCAACATAAAGCCCTTCCCCGCGCCGAAGGAATTTCCCGACGTCATCGAAGCCGACGTTTCGATAAAAGTTGGAGAAAACATCACGACGGACGATATTATGCCGGCGGGCGCAAAGGTTTTGCCGTTCAGGTCAAATATTCCCGCAATATCGAAGTTCTGCTTTTCGGGAATCGATTCCGATTTTTCCAAAAGAGCTGAGTCTTTAGGTGAATCGGTTATTGTAGGCGGCGAAAATTACGGACAAGGCTCGTCGCGCGAGCACGCGGCGTTAGCGCCTTTTTATCTCGGAATACGCGCAGTAGTCGTCAAATCGTTTGCGAGGATTCACAGGAGCAATCTCATCAACATGGGGATAATTCCCTGCACATTTGAAAATCCCGACGATTACGATAGGATAAGCGAAGGCGATACACTCAAAATCAACGCAGAGAGCGCCGTCATGTACGGCAGCGGAACGCTCGCAAATCTGAAAAGCGGCGAGACCTTCCGCATTCTCTGCCCGCTCGGCGAGCGTGAGAGAACGCTGCTACTCTCGGGAGGGCTTCTCGGCTACATCAAATCAAAGGCAGGTGGCAACGAATGACGGAGAAAATCGAAATGAAAACGCCTCTCGTCGAGATGGACGGAGACGAAATGACGCGGGTAATCTGGAGGCTCGTCAAGGATGAGCTTATTTTGCCTTTTATAAATCTCAAAACGGAATATTACGACCTCGGGCTTGAAAATCGCGACAAAACGGACGACGAGGTGACACTCGAGTCCGCAAACGCAGCGCGCCGCCTCGGCGTCGCCGTAAAATGCGCGACGATTACGCCTAACACGGAAAGAATGACGGAGTATCACTTAAAACGTCTATATCCTTCCCCGAACGCGACGATAAGAGCTGTAATTGGCGGAACTGTGTTCCGCGCTCCGATTATAGCTCCCGACATGAAGCGATACATTCCTACATGGAAAAAACCAATCGTAATTGCGCGTCACGCTTACGGGGACGTATATAAAAATGTCGAGGCGTATGTTCCCGCGGGCGGGAGAGCGGAGCTTCTCGTAACGGATGCCGACGGAAATGAAAAAAAGCTGCCGATTCACTGCTTTTCGGGCGGCGGCGTTGTGCAGGGAATGCACAACACGGACGAAAGCATCGAGGGCTTCGCACGCGCGTGCTTTGAATATTCGCTTTCCGAGCGCCTTGACCTCTGGTTCGGCGTAAAGGACACGATTTCAAAGACATATGACCGCCGATTCCGCGACATATTCGATAAAATTTACGAAGATGAATACAAAGCGCGCTTTGAGAGCGCCGGAATATCGTATTTTTACACGCTTATCGACGACGCGGCGGCGCGTGTTGTGCGTTCGGAGGGCGGATTTGTCTGGGCTATGAAAAACTACGATGGCGACGTGATGTCAGATCTTCTCGCATCCGCCTACGGCTGCCTTTCGATGATGACATCCGTCCTTGTTTCCCCCGAAGGGATTTATGAATACGAGGCGGCTCACGGCACAGTTCAGCGCCATTTTTATAAATATCTGAAGGGCGAGACGACGTCAACGAATCCGACGGCGACTATATTCGCATGGACGGGTGCGCTTCGCAAAAGAGGCGAGCTTGACGGAATTTCCGAGCTTAAAGCATGGGCTGACGGGATAGAGAGCGCGCTTCTCAAAACAATTGAGGATGGTGAGATGACGGGAGACCTTTATGCCGTGACGGAAAATCCGTCAGCGGTAAAGGTGTCAACCGAGGAATTTATACGCGGCATTAGAAGGAGGTATGAAAAATCCGTCTTTTGTCGATAAGCATTACCAAGGGAGGTATTCGATGGACTACAGACAGTTTATAGAGAAAAACGCGAGAAAGCAGCTCAAGCCGAAACTCGCCGAAATGGGTGACCTTGCCGAAATGTGCGAGGAAAACAATAAAATCGATCCTTCGTTTTATTCAAAATACGACGTGAAGCGCGGACTTCGCGACGCGGACGGACACGGTGTTCTGACGGGACTTACGCGGATTTCAGCCGTGAACGCTTACAAGGAGGAGGGCGGCGAGCGCGTTCCGATAGACGGTAAACTTTTATACCGCGGCATAAACGTCTACGATTTGGTAGACGGCTTTGTAGGCGGGAAATATCACGGCTTTGAGGAAACCGCGTATCTTTTGCTCTTCGACAGGCTGCCGTCGGCGGATGAGCTGACAGATTTCACGACGCTTCTGTCCGACAACAGAGTGCTGCCGATAAATTTCGTTCGCGACGTTATAATGAAGGCGCCGTCCTCGGACATAATGAACTCTGTCGCGCGGTGTATTCTGACGCTTTATTCTTACGACGCGCGCGCTAACGACACATCAATCGAAAATGTGCTGCGCCAGTGCATTTATCTCATTTCCGTATTTCCGCTGCTGACTGCATACGCCTACCGTGCGTATTATCACTACATCGAGGGTCATGGGCTGTTCATTCACAATCCGTCCTCGAAGCTCGGAACGGCGGGAAATATTCTTCGCCTCATGAGAAGCGACAAGAGCTTCACCGAAACGGAGGAGATGATTCTTGACCTGATGCTCGTGCTTCACGCGGAGCATGGAGGCGGCAACAACTCAACCTTCACGACGCACGTCGTCACCTCGACGGGAACGGACACATATTCCGCAATCGCGGCATCGCTCTGCTCATTAAAGGGACCGAAGCACGGCGGCGCGAATATCAAGGTCAAGGAAATGTTCGAGGATATGGAGGCAAATATACGCGACGTGCGCGACGAGGACGAAATCTGTGCGTATCTTAAGCGCATTCTGAACCGAGAGGCATTTGACGGAAGCGGGCTGATTTACGGCGTCGGTCACGCCGTTTACTCGATTTCCGATCCGCGTGCCGTGCTGCTCAAAAGGTACGTCGAAAAGCTCTGCGTGGAAAAGCACCGCGAGGATGAGCTGACGCTTTACAAAAATGTAGACAAAATCGCGACGGAGCTTTTGAACGGCAGACCCAATCAGACAAAGCCCGTTTCGGTAAACGTCGATTTTTACAGCGGATTCATTTACGATATGCTCGGCATTCCGAAGGAAATGTATACTCCCCTTTTCGCAACGTCCCGCGTCGTCGGATGGAGCGCGCACAGAATCGAGGAGCTTATCAACACTGGTAAAATAATACGTCCGGCGTATATGAACGTCGGCGATGTCCGCAAATTTGTCCCGATTGGTGAAAGGAAACGAGCGTCGAATAAGGATTGACGAGCGACGCCGCGACTATTTGATTTGCTGAATAAACAGATTTAACCCCCAACCACCCCTGAAAAAGGGGTGGTTGGGGGTTAATCTAATATAAAACTACAAGGTTTTCACTGACATCCGTGAGATGCACAAATTTATTCCCACTGCGCGTAGAAATGTACCTCTGAACCCACACTCGCTGTTCTTGCTACGGATGTGCCGTCCGCATACAGATAATAGCTGTAACCGTCCGGAAGCTCTCCGTTTACTAGACTCTGCCAGCTCTGCGCTCCCGTCGAGTCTACCGCTCTCCACTGGTCTGTATCGCTCCTGTATACCTTCCAGCCGATGAACTTGT
>JAJQCT010000027.1:1004-4723 GCA_021202555.1 Clostridiales bacterium | reverse complement strand
TCCATATACTACAATATAATCATCAAGGATAAACCATTGTTTCTCTATGTACGCGGCTCTGCATATCGGCTATTTTGCGAATGATTTCTGGAGGGAATACAAGACATGAAAAAGCTGTATTTGCTTTCGCACAGGTTATTGCGTTATTTTGAAAAAAACAAAGTAATTTTCATACTCTTTCTTGTGGGCGGAATTTTGTCGTCACTCACCCTCACATATATGTATGAGAATTTTATGCCGTCGATTGCAAATTCAAATTCACAGGAAATATATTACAGGGAGTATACTGTGTATGATTCCGGAACCGGGGAAAACAGCGAGGGCTTCGGCGATTGCGATTTTGATGCGATTCTTTCAGAGATGGAAGAAAGCGGGCTTTTTTCGAGCATATCGCTTTCATGCAGGGAAGACGGTGTGAAAGTATACGGGCTTTATTCGGGAGAGGCGCCTGTAAGCATTGAAATCGGGCTTTCCGGGCTTTCATCGGACAGCGATATAATTATCCCCGCCGATGACATCACTCCTGTCGGCGGGACGGTTAATATATCGGGAACGGATTTTACCGTTGTCGGCAGACAGACGCTCAGCGGGGAGTACTACATAACATATCAGGCGTATAAATCGCTGTCTTTTGAAACGATGCAAATTTACGCTGTTGCCGCGGAAAGACAGAATTTTTCCGACGACAAGGCAGAGGCGTATCTTTATGAGCTGTTTCCTGACGCATATGTGAAAACGCCCGAAATCTACGAGATTTTTGATGCGAGTCAATCGGCAAACACGATGATTTTGATATGCGGCTGCTATGCCGTAGCCGTCGTCTCGTTCATGTTTCTGCTCTGCTATCTCATAGATTCGTGCATGGACGAAAATACGGCAAGCCTTATTGTCGGCGCTCGGAAAAGCGACATTACAGTCATGATTTTCTGGGAATGCCTCGTGCTTACCTCACTGTCAAACGCGCTCGGGCTTTTGCTTCACGCCGCGCTCTACGAGCCGCTTTTCTCGAAAATTAACGTGACGGACGGCGGCAGGCTTGGCGTCGGCAATTACCTTACGCTGTTTCTTTTCATGTTTGTGATTTCCGCCGTCGTCGTACTTGCGTTTCAGCATAGATACGCGAAGCTCTCGCCCGCTGCGGCGAGACGTCTTGAAGCGGAGGCTCGATGATGAAAAGGCTAAAGGTTATGGGCGCGTACTTCCGCGGAATAAGATTTTCGGCGCTCGTTCTGATTCTGATGATAACGGTCTCGACATATCTCGGAACGATTGTGGTTGCCCGAATAAATTATTTATCGGAGTGCTACAAAATAGTCGGCGGAACAACGCTTGAAAACGCATACTATATGCAGATTATTCTGCCCGACAGTGTGGAATTGACAGTCGAATCGTTTCAGCTTGACGAGAAAACGGTCGAATGGCTGAATTCATGTGATGCCGTGGATTACGTATATACAACAGGCTACGCGTCAGGCTTCAAATATAGTGAGGATGACGCTTCCTTTTCGCTTGTACTCGTCGATCCGAAGCTCGTTGAGGCTTTTCCCGAGCTTAAAGCGGTAGGCTTTGATTTTTCGGAAAATCATGAGGGACTGCTTATTGGCGGCGACGGTCTTGTGGGTTATTCGGACGGCATGGTTGAGCTTTACGCGAGTTATCCCGAGGGGCATTTTGAGTTATTCGATGTAATCGGACAGCTGAAGCGACCGTTTTACTTCTTTTCGTTTACGGGTACAACGACCGGAAGCGCTACGGCGAGCTTGTTTGTTGACAGCGGAGGATATTTCTTTATTGAATATAACGATGAAAACGCGGCGCGCCTTTCGGAAATCTCATATATCTCATTTGACATGAATTATATTGTCTCGTTTTCGTCCGATGCCGACGAGGAGGAGGTTGACGAGGTATTGACGGAGCTTTCGCAGTACGGGGTTCCCGTCTCGCTTGATGAGATTATTGAGAATACGCGAAGTGAAATGTACGATACAATCAAAGAGGAGCTTCCGATGATGCTTTTCTTCCTTCTGGTGTCGCTCGTCTCGTATCTTTCGATGGCGGTTTTAACGGCAAAAAAGAAGGAGCATGAAATGGCTGTTTACTATCTTTGCGGCGTGAGCCGAGGGGAATGCGCCGCTATCGTATGCGCCGCGAACTGTGTTATATCGGTCATCCCCGCGCTGATAAACGTCATACTCGCAGCCGTATTGACCGGACTTGACAGGACGGGGCATATCGACCTCGACGGCTATATGTACAAATCGAACGTGTATTTTCTGATTATCGGATATTTTCTTCTGACGGTTGTCGTTTCCGTGATTTCAACCGCGGCGTCGATGTCGAAAAAATCGCCGCTGTCATTTTTGAGAGGTAAAGAGTGAAAGATAAATCTTTCACTCCCCGTTTTGCGTCCTTCGCCGCACAAAAGGCGGTGCGGCGATTCCGCAGAGCGGAACCGGACACAATTCCGAACGAAAGGAAACTTTCGCAGGGCGAAAGTTATGGTAGTAAATAAAAATGATTGAACTTCAGAATATAAACAAGATTTATCGCGTGGGCGCGTCCGATTTTTACGCGCTGAAAAACGTGAGCCTCACTGTGAACGACGGCGAATTTGTGTCTGTGTGCGGCGCTTCCGGCTCAGGAAAAACGACGCTTCTGAACATTATCGGCTGTCTTGATACATACGAGAGCGGCACGTACAGGCTCGACGGCGAGGACATCTCAAAGTCAAACGACAAGAAGCGCGCGCAGATCCGAAATTCCAAAATCGGCTTCGTGCTTCAGGATTTTGCGCTCATAAATTCGCAGACAGTGCTGTATAACGTCATGCTGCCGCTTATGTTCGGAAAATGCCCATACGGCGAGGTTAAATCAAAGGCGCTTGACGCGCTCGGCGCGCTCGGAGTTGCCGACCAAGCGGAAAAGTGGGCAAATCAGCTTTCGGGCGGGCAGCGGCAAAGGGTCGCGATAGCGAGGGCAATCGTAAATTCGCCGTCAATTGTGCTTGCGGACGAGCCTACGGGGCAGCTTGATTCCAAGACCGGAGCGCAGACGATGAAGCTGCTGTCGGAGCTTAACCGAAGCGGCATAACCGTTATCGTCGTGACGCACGACGCGAATGTCGCGTCGATGGCAGGGCGGATAATAACCGTCTTTGACGGTGAAATTGTCGGGTAGCCTCATATATTATGATTAAAGAGCCCATCCCCTCGCGGAAATACGCCGCGAGGGGATGTGTGTGTCTGTGCTTTTTGATTAAAATCAAAAAAGCGGGGAAATTTCGTGCAAAAAGGGCGAACGATCCTCGAATTTTGAGAATAAGGCGCGGTAATTGGCGAAAAGCGAAAAAAAGCACAAAATTATAATACCGTTAAAGGAAAATATTGATGATATTTCTCCTTGAAAAGCGTGCGGAAAAATGATATTATATGTACAAACAGTCGAATAGCACAAACTGCGCATTTGCATTGTGTCTCAAATTCAGTCATTTCCCGACAATGTACGCAAAAAAATAATGTGTTATCGCGCTCAATCGCTGTGCCGTGAATATCTAATGCGAATCTACGATTCATTATTCAACCTATTATACCACACTATCTGACATATGTCAACACTTGCACCCCCCCCCCGGATGGTATTTATTTGGGGACATTAGGGGGCGGTTACTGGCTGGGGCTGTGGCGGTGCCTTTTTTTTACTGAAACGGTTTTTTAATGTGG
>JAJQCT010000027.1:0-994 GCA_021202555.1 Clostridiales bacterium | reverse complement strand
AAACCTAATATAACACACTATCTTAAATATCTCAACACATGCACCCCCCCCCCATAATGTAAATTATTTGTGAACATTCGCGAGCGGTAACTGCCTGCGCCTGTCGCTGTGCATTTATTATCCAAAAACGGTTTATTAATCAGGCTGTGAAGGATGCAATAACAAGCGCTTCCCTTGCAGTTTTCTCAAACCACCCAGTTGATAAAGCCCTGCTTGCCACTCGAAAATTACAACGGTCATACTCCCATGCTTTCAGCCTTAACGCCCCTCTCCGCGAGGGGCTTTTTATTGCGATTTTTTTGATTCTCTCCCGCATTCGGGAGTCGGAATTTGAAAGCAGAGCTTTCGCGCATTGAAATAGAGCAATTTGCGCGATGTTGTTTTTTATTCAACTGAATTTGAGACATAAAGACAAAGAGGGGAAACATGAAAACAGCATTAATCACAGGCATCACAGGGCAGGATGGGTCGTATCTGGCAGAATTCCTGCTCGAAAAGGGATATGAGGTACATGGAATCACCCGCCGTGCATCCATCTCGAACACAGGTCGCATTGACCATCTGATGGGCAAAATCACTCTGCACGACGGTGACCTTTCCGATTCTTCGTCCTTGATTCGTATCATTTCAATTGTGCAGCCGGACGAAATCTACAACCTGGCAGCGCAGAGCCATGTGCAGGTTTCCTTTGACGTGCCGGAATATTCCGGTGACGTGGACGCACTCGGCGTTCTGCGTATTCTGGAAGCGGTACGCATCCTGAAGCTCACGAACAAAACGAAGGTGTATCAGGCATCCACGTCTGAGCTTTACGGCAAGGTTGAGGAAATCCCACAGAAGGAAACTACTCCCTTCCACCCCTACAGTCCTTACGCTGTGGCGAAGCAGTACGGCTTTTGGATTACGAAGGAATACCGCGAGGCATACGGCATGTTCGCCGTTAACGGCATCCTGTTCAACCACGAGTCCGAGCGCCGCGGCGAGAATTTCGTAA
>JAJQCT010000038.1:14366-108162 GCA_021202555.1 Clostridiales bacterium | reverse complement strand
GCACCGAAGGTGGGTATACCACTTACACTTGTACGCATTGCGGCGACAGCTATGTAGCAGATGCAACAGAAGCGACAGGGCATACTGCCGGCGAAGCCGTAAAGGAAAACGAGGTTTCGGCAACCTGCACCGGGGCTGGATCCTATGACAGCGTGATTTACTGCTCAGATTGCGGCGTCGAACTCAGCCGCGAGACATTGACGGTTCCTGCAACGGGACATAACTATCTGGCAGTTGTAATCGCTCCGACTTGCACGGAAGGCGGATATACCACATACACGTGTTCCATCTGCGGCGACAGCTATGTGGCGGATGAAACCGCGGCGACGGGACATAGCTATGAAGCAGTCGTAACGGATCCGACTTGCACGGAAGGCGGATATACCACATACACGTGTTCCATCTGCGGCGACAGCTATGTGGCGGATGAAACCGCGGCGACGGGACATAGCTATGAAGCAGTTGTAACGGAGCCGACCTGTACGGATGGCGGGTATACCACCTACACTTGCACACATTGCGGCGACAGCTATGTGGCGGATGAAACCGACGCGACGGGACATAGCTGGGGCGATGGAGTTGTCACAACAGAGCCGACGGCTACTACAGACGGCGTGATGACCTACACCTGCACACACTGCGGGGAGACCTACACGGAGGCAATCGCGGCAACGGGCGAGGTGGAATCCATCAACAATATCAGCATTTCCGAGCTTACCGAGGTGCCGGAAGGACTTGCCGGAATGTACAGCTCGGTGACGGAATTGACAAATGACCTGATAGCGAGAGTAGTTTCCGTATCGGCAGGCTATTCGGAAGACAATGTCGTTATTTACGATGTGAAGCTTCAGTTCAGCCGAGACGGCGGAATCACGTGGGAGGATGCCACGGAAGAGAATTTCCCGGCTGAGGGCATTACCGTAACGCTTTCATATCCGAATGATGAGGTTAAGGCAAACTACGAAAATTATGATTTTGTTGTTCTGCATATGTTCACGTCCGGCGAGAAGGCAGGTCAGACGGAGACTCCGGCGGTGACAAAGACAGCCGATGGAATAGAGGTAACGCTTACCGGATTTTCCCCTGTGGCGGTTGCATGGAAGGCAAGCGCGGCGGCATCGCCTCAAACGGGAAATGACTCGATTATTCAGTTTGGAATCGTTGCGATACTCTCGGGCGGCGCCTCAGCGATCTGCATTGGCATTGCCATCAGAAAAAAACAGCGGAAAAGCAGCGAGAAATCCATGTGATTGAAAAGATAATGTTCATTATAAAATAAAACAATAAAATCGGACGGTAAAAACCGTCCGATTTTATTGTTGGCAAAAGACGGGAGGAATTCCCATCTAATGTGCATTATCAGCTGCGTTCTGTGCAATTTCGTCACAGCGCTCGTTATATTCGTGTCCCGCGTGACCTTTGACCCATTTGTATGTAAGCGTGTGCTTTTTCGTGAGCGCGAGCAGCTTATCCCACAAATCGGGATTGAGCGCATCATCGCCGGACGAACGCTTCCAGCCTCGGCTTTTCCATTTTTCAGCCCATCCGAGAGAGAGCGCATCAATGACGTATTTTGAATCGGACACAAGCGTCACGCGGCACGGCTCCTTAAGCGCCTCGAGCGCTTTTATAACAGCCGTCATTTCCATGCGGTTGTTTGTCGTTACCGGATCTCCGCCTGAGAGAATCTTTTCATGTCCGCGATATACGAGAATACAGCACCAGCCTCCGGGTCCGGGATTACCTTTGCACGAACCGTCGGAATATACGGTAACTTCCTTCAAAAGAGCAGCGCCCCATTAAGCTACGCGAGATTTTCCTTTACCTTGTCGCACCACTCGACAATTTCGCGGCGCTCGTCAATTGTAAGGTTAGATGAAAAAAGACTTCCGCCCTCAACAAAGTGCGTATACTCCTCAAGCACGTTTGTCCCGGCTTCCTTGGCAATGTCAATGAGCTGCTGCTGAGTGGGGGAGATTGTTTTTGTCTTGCTTTCAAATACAAAGACCGTATTCTTGGCTCTTGCCTTTGTAAGCTCGCCCGTAAAGCGTCTCACCGTGTCCTCAAGCTTTGTGCCTGCGGAAACCACCATAACGACAAGTCGCTCATTGTCGCATGAGTATGCGGGCGGAATCGTGTCTGCGGCAGCTCGCTGCTCATCCTGTGCCTCGCCGATGGCGATAGCATAATTTTTGATTTTCTTGTTGCCCGTCGAATATAAAACGCGCATTTTCATGGTAATCAAATCCTCCGAACTAAAAAGTTAAAAAGATTATACCACAAAAACACGCGCTTGTATAGTACTTTTTGAGAAAAAATCGTAAATTTTTATTTTTTAATCAGTTCACGGATGTTTATGATGCGTATAATCGCAGGGCTCATAACAACATTGAACAAAACTTCAAAGAGGAAGTTTCCGCCCGCAAGCCCGACGAACATATAAACTACAGCGTTTGCAAAGCCAAGCGATTCGCCCCACATGACAATCGTATCATAAAAGAAAAGACGGCAGGCAATGAGGAATATGCCCGTATTGACAAGCGGACAGACAATCGCTGCCGCAAACGTAGCAACATATTTGCTCGCCTTGAACGAAAATTTATCAATCGCGTTGAAAACAAATCCGGCAGCGAGTCCCGCAAGCGTTCCTTTGATTATGACCGTCGCAATTGTAGCGGGAATGTTTATTGCCAGAAATGCCGCAGCGTCTCCCGAAAGCAAAACGACAACGCTGAAAACAAAGCCGAGCCACGCGCCCGCATAGGGTCCGTAAAGCGCCGCACCGATTACAATCGGAACAAGCACAAGCGAGACAGAAAATGTCCCAAATTTAATAAACGAGCCGAGAAACTGCAAAACAACAACAACTGCGGTGAGCATTCCGAGAGTGCTGATTTCCTTAACGCCAAAGCGCTTTTTTGTAAGTTCCATATCCTTAACACCATAACTTTCGCTTTTGCGAAAGTATCCTTTCTTTCTGAATATCTCTTCCCCCTATTATACAAAATTTGCATTTTGTATAATAGGATATAATTTTGTCCGGGCACTTCCCCTGACAGAAAAAGCTCATTCGACTCGTTAACAGCGCTTTTTCATCAACGGGCGCCTCCTGATTCGACGTCACATATTCTATCACATTTATTTTTTTTATTCAATAGTCAAACCGCACAATTTTACATTGTTGAAGAGCGCTCATAAATTACATTCTGCTTAATTATATGTAAGCAGAATCGTTTGCATTTCTGCGTGCATTGTGATAAAATAAGTTATCTAATCGCTCGGCGCGATTTATCTAATGTTTCGCGAGCTTTTTCGCATTAGATACATTTTTCGCGTCGCTTCGCCGCCGCGTATGTGGCGTTCGGCTTTGTTTTTTTCAAGCACCGCCTTGACGCTCGTATAAAGCGCGTAATTTGTGCCTTTCAGCTTTTGCGCAACGTCCTTATGTACGGTTGACTTTGAAATTCCGAAGTGAGCCGCCGCCGCTCTGACGGTAGCACCCGTTTCGATGATATATTCGCCGATTCTCTCCTCTCTGCTTTTTCCGTATAAACCAATGCAATTCTTTTTTGCTCTCATAACCTGAAGCTCCGCCGCCTTTCGTAGTTTGCCGTAATATTTTATGAGAGCTGCTCAATTTATATGAAGGATGGTACCCTTAAAATGGACTCCGAAAATCAAAAATACGCGCCGTCAAATGTTTTTGAGGGACTTTTGTCCGTGAGAACGCTTATTCACGAGCTGTCGCGGCGCGAAAACGCGAGGAAAATAAAAAACGTGTACTACGACGACACGTTTGAACGAAAAAATATTAAGACGCTTTCGTGGATTTTTGCCGAGTCAAGGATACACGATTTTGAAGTCACAAAAACCTCTGAGGAATTTATAACATCGCTTTCGGTAGGCAAAACTCACGGCGGCATCGCCGCAATCTGCGATGATAAGACGTATCCGGCTCTCACACCCTCGTTGATTGCGGAGAATGGCTTTTACGTAATGCTCGACGGGATTGAGGACCCTTACAATTTCGGTACAGCCGTGCGCTCGATTTACGCCTCTGGCGCCGACGGGATCGTCGTTCCCGAGCGAAACTGGATGTCGTCCGCGGGAATTGTCTGCCGCTCGTCGGCGGGCGCGACGGAGACCTCCGATATTTACGTATGCGGCGCGGAAAACGCCGTGAAAATCTTTAAATCATGCGGTTACAAAATCGTTTCGAGCGCGAAGGAAAAATCAATTTCGATGTACGATGCGAATTTGATGTTCCCTGTTTTTCTTCTTATCGGAGGCGAGCGTCGCGGCATATCGAAAAAGGTCATGGAATCGACGGATATTACCGTGCGAATAGATTACGGACGTGATTTCGGCGGCTCGCTTTCCGCACAGTCGTCAGCTGCGATTCTGGCTTTTGAGGTTTACAGGCAAAACACAAAAAAATAAATAAAAAGTAGAGACTGTCCCGACCACCTTTTCGTTAGATTTTTGGTCTAACTTTTTACGGTCGGGACAGCGTTGTCGCTTTTGAATATAAAATGTGTTAGGTTCAGGTCGATAAAGCCGAAATTTTATAATTCCAACCGCATCGATAATAGCTCCTGCCAAACACCTCCTTTTGTCCTAAACCCCATTGGATTTCTCCCCATTTCTTCAAATCCCATCTTTTTATATAGCTCAATCGCAGAAGTATTATCCGCCACCACTTCTAACTCAAGTTGCAAAAATCCTGCGTTCTTTGCACATTCAATACAGCTTTTAGTTAAAGCCTCTCCAAGCCCAAGCCCCCAATACTCTCTTTCAATCCCTATGCCATATGTCGCTCTATGTCCCATCTTTATACTATTCTTAATTTGACTAATTCCAGCCATTCCAACAATATGATGATTGATATAAGCACATAACTGGATATTACGGTCACTTCTGTTCTGCGCCTCAATGAAGGCTGTTTCTTCATCTATGGTTACGTGTTTTTCTTCGACATAACTTGCAAGAAAATCTGTCTGCTCATGTGTCAAATTGAAATTGCGAACCATCTCTGCGGCATCACAAACTTCGGGATTTTTGATATTACATAGTCTGCCGTCTTTCAGTTTTATTATTTTATCATATCTCATATATGGCCTCCAGTGCATATTTCGATTTGTACTCGCATACAGCAGTCAGTATATCACATCAGAATGATAAAAGAAAGGCAGCGTCGTGTCTAGTCCGTGAAATTTTATCAACTTTCTGACCGTTAATAACATAGTGCCGTCTGCGCAAAAAGAAAACCGACCTCGCAAGCAAAGCTGTTGCCGAGGTCGGTTTATTTGTTTTTATGTTTTTATTGTCATTCCTACGAAAAAATTATAACGGCAAGTCCTTCTTTTGGAATCTTACCGCACCAACAGCGTAGCAGACTACAGCAATAACAGCAAGTGCTATAAGCTTAGGGACAAATGCGTAATCAACTGCTCCCGAGCCGACTGTTCCGAGAGCTTCGACGTCGAAAAGACCGACGATAGTCAGATTATTGAAAACTCCGAGCATTTCCGCTCCCATGCCCATGCTGACCATTGTCTCGAAGCCGAACATCCCGAGAAGTGAGCAAAGGAAAAACCAGACGTTCAGCCCTCCGCCGAGTGCCAGAGCGTTCTTGCTGAGATTGAATACACAGCTTCCGAGGTAGCAGATGCTCGCCATTGCTTCAGCCAACAGATACATTCCGCCGTAGAGAGCCAAGTATTTCGCAACATCAACCTCTCCCGTGAAAGCAACCGATGCCGCAATTCTCGTTAGGAATCCGCAGCCGACCATAATGAAAGGCATTACTATCATGTATATCATCTGGGTGATGACAACAGCGCTTCTCTTTGTCGGTGTCGAGAGAACATACGCCATTGAGCCTTTGTCAACCTGATCAACAACAAGCTCGTTGCCGGCAAAGATGATGAAGAGTATTATCGGAAGCAGGCACATGATGGTGAAGTACATCTGATTGAGCATTGCCGATGTGTCCATCTCACTCATGGTGGAGAGGAGATCACTTGACATACCCATCATTTCAAACATATTCGTCATCATCGTGTTTACGTCCAAATCATCGCCTGAAAAGCACCCCTGAACCGAGCCTAAGGCATAGACATACTCGAAGTTTTCGATATAAACGTCAAGCCCTACGTCCGATTCTGCGAGTGTTTCCGCTGCCTCGGCGAACTGCTCGCATGATAAATCAAGCTCGTCAGACTGAGCAGACATCATTGAAAATACCGTCTCGTAGACTGTCGTATCATCAGTTGTCGAGAAATCATCATAGCTTAAGCTTGTTCCCATCAGCTCGTTATAAGATGCTAAGACATACAAATGGCTGTACAACTCCGTCTGCGCGTCGGTATAATCAACAGAATCGGTGCCGCCGATGAGATTTCCCGCATATGTCGTTACAACCGTCAACAGGCATAAAACCAACGTGCAGGCGATTGCAAGCACCTTGTTTGCATTCAGGCTTTGCTTCATCAGTGACCACGAAAAAACTTTTGTTACCTTCATCCTCTTTTTTCCTCCTGATAAATATCCATAAAGTATTGCTCAAGGTTCTCGTGACTCTCGTCAATCGAAATTATTTCTAAGTCTTTTGCAGCCTTGAACATTCTGTCCGTTTCGGAAGCCAAAACGCTTAAGCTCGCTTCTTTGCCGCTGATTGTCGCCTCGGGCATAAGACACGCAAACTTTTCAGCCTCAGTACGGCTGCCGAAAACTATCTTATAGTTTCTCGGCGTGCCGTGCCGCAGTTCGGAAAGGCTCAGGACGCTTTCTATCTTTCCGTTGCCGATTATAGCAACTCTGTCGCAGACATCCTCGATTTCCTCGAAAATATGGCTCGACATGAAGACGGTTCTTCCCTTTTTCTTCTCCTCTCTGACAAGCTCAAGAAATGTCTCACGCATAAGCGGGTCAAGACCGGTTGTCGGTTCATCCATGATGAGAATCTCTTTATCTCCCATGAGAGCCGCAACGATGGCGGTTTTCTGCTTCATGCCCTTACTCATGCGCTTTAGGTTTGCCGACGGATCAAGTCCGAGCTTATCTATGAGATAGTTCATGTACGTGAAGTCCCTGACACCAAGAAACTCCGCCTGAACCTTGAAAAAATCAGTGCCGGTTTTGACATCGGGAAAAGCAATCTCGCCGGGAATATAGCTTACGTTTCGCATAACCTCGGGGGCATTTTTCCACGGGTCAAGACCGTTTACAACGACGCTTCCCGAATCGGGCTTCAAAAATCCCATCATGTGTCGTATTGTGGTGGTCTTGCCGGACCCGTTGGTGCCAAGATATCCGAAAACTTCCCCTTTTTCGATGTCCAGAGAGACGTCGAACACACCGCGGTTATAGCCGTAGTCCTTCGTTAAATTCTGTACAGAAATAATATTTTCGCTCATGCCCCCACCTTTCCGAAATGATGACCTGTGTCATAAAAGCTCATGAAGTAGTCCTCAAGAGTAAATGGAATTTCGACGAAATCCGCAATATCATAGTCGCCGAGGCACCCTGTAAGCTCACTGATTCTGTTTGATTCAATCTGGACTCTTGCACGAAGCTTTCCATGATTCTTCGATGTAAATCTGAACGGCTTTTCAACAAATCTGAGATAAGAGCTTTCATTTTGGAAAGTAATCCGATAGATTCTGTCATGACTTGATTTCAAATCTTCTGACTTGAACTCCGAAACTATCTTTCCGTCGCGGATTATCGCAATTCTGTCGCATGAGGCATCAACCTCATGAAAGATATGCGACGAGAGGAATATAGTCTTCCCTCTCGCCTTTTCCTCTTTGACAAAGTCTATAAATGTCTCCTGCATAACGGGATCGAGACCTGATGTGGGCTCATCCAAGATAAGAATATCCGGATCGTGCATGAAAGCTGTGACGACGGCGAGCTTTCTTTTGACGCCGAGGCTCATCCGCTTGATGCTGATGTTCGGATCGAGGTCAAACTTATCCAGCAGCATCTTTAGGTAATCATCGTTTTTTGTGCTGCGCATCCCCTCCATCATCTTAAGGAAGCCTGTTCCCGAAAGCCCCTGCGGCAGGGTAACCTCTCCAGGAAGATAGCCGACTGTGTTTTTAAGCTCTGCGCTGTGCTCCCAACTGTCCATATCAGAAATTGAGGTCTTGCCTTTTTCGGGCTTTGAAAAGCCCATTAAATGGCGTATAGTAGTGGTTTTACCGGCGCCGTTCGGTCCGAGAAAGCCGTAGCATTCACCTTTATTCACTTGAATAGACACATCAAACACACCACGACCGTGACCGTAATCCTTTGTCAGATGGTCTACAGAAATTACCGGCATTCAAATATCCTCCCTTACATTTTCTTATATTTCAGAGTTACTTCCAGGTAAAATTATCCTTCCCTGCTCCAAGCTCAAAATGATATTTGCAGATTCCGAGGTCGGCAGCGGCGAAGGAAACCTTTGGGCAGGTCATTGTAACCTCTTTGCCCGAGCCTTTAATCGTAAACTCCTGACGGTTCATGCCGGTTGGAGCAAGAAGTGTCGCCTCAACTCCAGCCTTGAACCAGTCGGGAGCCACTCCATCATAGGACGAGACCTCGCTTGCCGATTTTGACTTGTGCGGAACACCCTGCTCCATGCCATAACCCACGACAACAACACCGATAATCCTTGCATCATTCGGAGCATCGGAGTTCTTTCTCGCGTTCTTTTTGCTGTACATTCCGCCGACCCACCATGTATTAAGCCCCAGTGTCTGTGCATAAAGCATGAGATCGGCGCTGCTGTATCCAAGCTTTTCATCCGTCGATGTTTTGTCGGGACCGGCAAGAATCATATAGTTATTGACGTTTTTAGACATCGTTGCGCCTAAAATGCCCGGTAGGGCTTCCTTGTTGTTGGTGAGAAGTTGGATGTTCAATCCGTATTTTTTATTGTTTTCCGCGATTCTCGCATTGAGCTTATTCACAATATCCTGCGGAATCGCCTCATTTTTGTACTTGCGGACGGTGTGTCTCGCGCTCATTGCTTCCTGTAATGTCATAATAGTATCCTCCTGATTTTATTTTCTCCGACGGAAGGTAGTCACATAAGGGCAATCTTCCGGCAGTGTTGAATCAAACAACGCCGTGTATAAAGTCACCTTTCCGCAGTAATTGCACTTTTTGAATCGCTCTTCATACACACGGCACAGGTTTGTGTCGGTGTCAAGATATTCACATGGATCATCATAGTGAATGATAACCTCGCCTTTGGGACTAATGGAGGTTGTGTAACAGCATTTCCCGCAGCGAGTGCAAAGGGAATCCCAGTCTTTTCGCCACCTGAGCCATTCTTTGATGATACGAACACTCATCGTTCCCATGCCCCTCTCCTGCAAAATTACGAGAAGATTTGTCTTGACTTTATCCAACAACCTGTTGTATAATATATTATACTCGGTTCTAAGAGATTATCAACCATTAATTTTTTCAGAACTGTCGGATGATTCAGAAGAGGAGAATTCAAATGAAAAAACAACCTGAGGTTACAGACAAAACGAGGCAGAGGTTTGTAGATGCCTTTTGGAAGCTTGCAGAGAAAAAGCCTGTCTCAAAGATTACTGTCAGCGAGCTGACACGGCTTGCCGGCTACAATCGCAGCACATTTTATGAATATTTTCTTGACACCTTTGATTTGTTGTCCTATGTCGAAGACAGGCTTATCGAAAACGTCAAGCAGGTTGCTCTTCAGACACTGCAAAGCGACAAATCTCCGAAGGATTTTTTCCGAACAATATTCATGTCAATGAACGAGGAAATCTATCTTCTGACCGGTCCCAACGGCGACAGCGGTTTCATTGAAAAAGTAAGCAAGGAATTAAGCCCATATGTTTCGGGCTACCTACCGATTCGTGATGACGTCGAGAATTTTGACTATCTTGTCAGCTTTGTCAACTCCGCCATGCTTGGGATGCTGAAGCATTGGTATGAAAAAAACAAGGACCTTACCGCCGAAGAAATGAGCGAAATGATGCAAAGGCTTATGCTGAACGGTGCGTTAGGGTACATACAAGCGAACTCATCACCCGAGAATAATAGAAACGCATGATTAAAAAGCGCTACAGCGTAGTGTCCTGTAACGTAAAAGCCGATTGCTTTCCACACGAAAGCAATCGGCTTTTTAATAAGGTTTCCTGCTATTTTATTTTGCGGTTACGCCTTTTTTTCGTTTATCGCAGCCTGTGCCGCGGCAAGTCTCGCTATCGGAACTCTGAACGGCGAGCATGAAACATAATCAAGCCCCGCGTTATGGCAGAATTCGACAGATGACGGGTCGCCGCCATGCTCGCCGCATATGCCTACATGAAGGGACGGATTAGCAGGACGACCGAGCTCGAGAGCAATCTTTATAAGCTTGCCGACACCATTCTGGTCGATCTTTGCAAACGGATCAGCCTCGAGAATCTTAGCGTCGTAATACGCCGTTAAGAACTTTTCGGAATCGTCACGCGAGAATCCGAAGGTCATCTGTGTGAGGTCGTTCGTTCCGAAGCAGAAGAAGTCAGCTTCAGCAGCAATCTCATCTGCGGTAATTGCCGCGCGCGGAATCTCTATCATCGTGCCAACCTGATACTTGAGGTTCATTCCGGACGCTTCAATTTCAGCGTTCGCTGTCTCAACGACGAATTTTTTCACGTATTTGAGCTCTTTTACGTCGCTGACGAGAGGAATCATAATTTCAGGCTCGATGTTCCATTCGGGATGTGACCTCTGAACATTGATTGCAGCACGAATTACAGCAGTCGTCTGCATCTTTGCAATTTCAGGGTATGTCACCGCAAGTCGGCATCCGCGGTGTCCCATCATCGGGTTGAACTCGTGGAGGGACGCGATGATTTCCTTTATGCGCTCAACTGTTTTGCCTTGCGCCTTCGCGAGCACCTCGATGTCAGCCTCCTCGGTAGGTACAAACTCATGAAGCGGCGGATCGAGGAAGCGGATACATACGGGAGTGCCTTCAAGCGCCTCGTAAAGCGCTTCAAAGTCGGACTGCTGCATAGGAAGAATCTTAGCAAGAGCCTTTTCCCTTTCCTCTGCTGTTTTGGAGCAGATCATCTCGCGGAAGGGCTCAATTCTTCCCTCGCCGAAGAACATATGCTCAGTGCGGCAAAGTCCGATTCCCTCGGCACCAAGCTCACGCGCCTTCTTAGCGTCTCTCGGTGTGTCGGCGTTTGTACGCACCTTAAGGCGTCTGAACTTGTCAGCCCACGCCATAATGCGTCCGAACTCGCCCTCGATTTTTGCGTCCGTCGTAGGAATTATTCCGTCGTAAATATTGCCCGTCGTGCCGTCAATTGAGATAAAATCTCCCTCGTGATATGTCTTGCCGGAGAGCGTAAAGCGCTTATGCTCCTCGTCCATGATTATCTCGGAGCAGCCGGAAACGCAGCATTCGCCCATTCCGCGTGCGACAACAGCGGCATGGCTCGTCATACCTCCGCGAACGGTGAGGATTCCCTCTGCCGCCTTCATTCCCTCGATGTCCTCGGGGCTTGTCTCAAGGCGAACGAGAACAACGCGCTCGCCGCGCTTTTTCCATTCCTTCGCGTCCTCCGCGGAGAATACGATTTTGCCGCACGCGGCGCCGGGAGATGCTCCAAGTCCGCGTCCTGCGGGAGTTACGGTTTTGAGCGTCGCCGCGTCAAACTGCGGGTGAAGGAGGGTATCGAGATTTCTCGGGTCAATCATGAGAACCGCTTCCTCTTCGGTGCGCATTCCCTCGTCAACGAGGTCGCACGCGATTTTGAGAGCAGCCTGCGCCGTGCGCTTGCCGTTTCTCGTCTGGAGCATATAGAGCTTTCCGTTTTCAACGGTGAACTCCATGTCCTGCATATCGCGGTAGTATGATTCAAGCTTGCTGCTTACTTCTACGAACTGCTTATACGCCTCTGGGAAGGTTTCAGCCATCTGCGAGATAGGCATCGGTGTGCGGATTCCTGCCACAACGTCCTCACCCTGCGCGTTTACAAGAAATTCTCCGAGAAGCTTCTTTTCGCCGGTTGCGGGATCGCGTGTAAACGCAACTCCCGTTCCCGAATTGTTGTTGAGGTTTCCGAACACCATCGGCATGACGGTGACAGCCGTTCCCCAGCTGTACGGTATATCGTTGTCGCGTCTGTATACGTTTGCGCGGGGGTTGTCCCATGAACGGAACACGGCGCGAATTGCCTCGTAAAGCTGAACCTTCGGGTCTGACGGGAAGTCCTCACCGATTTCCGATTTGTATTCAGCCTTGAATACCTCGGAAAGCTCCTTCAGATTATCGGCGGAAAGCTCCGTGTCATACTTCACGCCGCATTTTTCCTTCATCTCGTCGATGATAGCCTCAAAATGCTTTTTTCCGACACCCATAACGACGTCAGAGAACATCTGAATAAAGCGCCTGTAGGAGTCGTAAACAAATCTTGTAAATTTAGGGTCACCGTTCCCTGCTATCATGGCAGCAACAACATCGTCGTTCAGACCGAGGTTTAATATTGTGTCCATCATTCCGGGCATCGACGCACGAGCGCCCGAACGAACGGAAACAAGAAGCGGGTTTTCAAGGTCGCCGAATTTCTTCCCATTGATTTTCTCGATTTTTTCGACAAACTCCATGATTTCCGTCATGATGTCGTCAGCGATCCTGCCCCCGTCCTCATAGTAACGAGTGCACGCCTCAGTCGTTATCGTGAATCCCTGCGGAACAGGAAGTCCGATATTCGTCATCTCCGCCAGGTTGGCGCCTTTTCCGCCGAGAAGCTCGCGCATATTCGCGTTGCCTTCGCTGAAAAGATAAACGTACTTTTTGCTCATAAGCATCCTCCGATAAAAAATTATCTTTTTTGTGGGTCATGTGCTTCATGCTGCACACCGCGGCTCAACCACAAAACAAGCCCGGTGTGTATTTTTACGTGGGCGCATGACGTATAAACGCTTCGCGCACACGCAAAAAGCAGTGCATTTGAAGGGTAAAGGCATACACCACCCCTCAATGCTATTATTATATCATGCTTCGCGAATTTTTTCCACCCTTTTTTTATTAGTCAAAAAAATATTTTTCTCAAATCAAAAAAATTGAGTGAAAAAAGGGATGCGGAATCCGCACCCCCTTTTTGTCAGTGAAATTTTGCCTTTGCCTTTTGCGAAGGTCACACAAGTTCAAGCTAAAGGGAATCTTTTCCCGTCACTGAGAGAGCATAAGCTGCCGTAACAGGTCAACCGCGTGATTGTTTGCGGCTTCTCTTTCTTCGAGAACCTCGTTTATGCATTCCTTGAGGGCATCCGCGTCAGTGACAGTCGCTGACAAAACTTCGCACATACTGCTTGAGGAATCAAAGCTTCCAAGAAGCATCAAAATGCACTTGCTCGATTCGGCAATATCTGCATCGAGCCTTCCGGCAGCTGAGGCGCAAGCCTTGAGCGCATGGCGCTGTGTCATACCGCGCTGGTTGACGAAATTCAAAAAGCCCTCAATGTCAGAGATTTCGCTGAAAGCCTTCAGATTGTCGTCAAACGACTCGAACTTCCCGAAAAGTTCAACGAGACACTTTGTTGTCGCTGCAAGCGAAAGTCCTTTTTCGACACATACATCAATACAGCCGTCAAGTGACGTCATATACGACATTTCACGCTGAACAATGAATGAGTATGAGATTCCGTTTGAGATTCCGTTATTCTTCTTGATGAAGTCCGACGTACTTTCAAAAGAATCAATCACCATACCAAACTGATTGACAATCTCATGTCCCTCGTAGTCGCCGGTGTCGTCAGAAGCGATATCGCCTGATTTATCCTTGAGCGATTTTACCGCCTGATTTATAGTTTCCGATACGTTTTTCATGATGTCAGTCGTTTTTTCACTGACTTCACTGTAAACGGATTTTGTTCCGTCGCTTACCTTGCGGCAAAGGTCTGCGCTGCGCACAACAATTACCTTTTTGCGCTCGCGGCGTTTCTTTTCGCGTTCGATCTCGCGGCGAATCCTTTCGCGAAGCTCATCCTCCGTCATCGAGTTAAGCTCATCCTCGGCGATTTCCGTATCTTCATTCACGGAATCCCCATCGTTTTCATCGCACTGTGCGTTTTCATCCGCATCGACACCCGCTTCGTCAGCGTCGCCGTCAGCGCGGGCATACTCATCCTTAAAGAGAGTTATCAAAGTGTCGATTTCCAAGGCGGCACTCTCAAGCACCGACGCGATGTTTTCGGATGCGTTTTTCAGCATCTCCTCTATGTTTTCTTTGTCAAAGTTGAAATTGTTCATTGCATCCTCCTGCAAAATATTTTGCGGGGGAGCGGCTGCGAGCATGATGATGGACTTCCCGTCATCTGTCGGTACAGCCCTCCCCTTTTTGATAAGACCGTTAGCCCTTTTCGGGTAGGTCTGTCCGATGACATTCATGTCGCAGTCAAATACGGTAATGTTTTTTTCCATGGGTTTCTTCCCCTCCGTAAATGATATTAAATTGTAGCCCGTGATTTTTTTGTTATGAGTTCACTCTCCGACTCGGACTGGTATTAGTATAACACAAAAAACCGCGCGAATCAAGCGGTATGCGCGGCTTTTTCAAAAATTTCATATAATTTTCACCTGCGGCGCTCGCGTTCCAAAAGGTCAATGAGAAGCCCGCCGCCGACGGCAAGCACTGCTGATAACGCCGAGGAATGAATCATTTCGGATATGTACTGCGTTTTTATGTAAAAATCATACGCAGTGTCGAGCGAGGTCAGAAGAGCGAGATATGACATGAGCGCGAAATACCCCGAAAGAAAGAGAAAGCACGAAATAAATTCAACGCTCATAGCAGAGGGCGCCGGAATTTTCAATGAACGCAGTGATAATCTTTTCATTAAAGCAAGTACCCCTAAAAAATTTTTTCACTGATGATATTTTATCAGATTACGAGGCAATGTTCAATGGTATATTTGTGGATATATCGGAAAATTTACGCAAAATCAATCACGTCAATCTCGCAGGGATTGAAAAGTCTCGGAACGCAAACGCTGTTCGCAGCGCCTGCCGAAACGAGCATTTCACCGTAAAAGCCGCGTGTCCAGCGCGGAAATAATCCCTGTCCCGCAGCAATTACGCCCTGCCCGAAAAATCTCCACTGACCGCCGTGCGCATGACCTGCCATAACAATATCAAAATCAAGTCCGAGTTTTTTTATCTCGCGCATATACTGCTCGGGTTTATGACAAAGCAGTATCTTAAAGCCCTGCCGACGCGAAAAATCTGTTATCCACACCTCGTCCGTAAATATCGTAGTGCCTCCGACAAGGCATGGTACCGACCCGCCGATTCCCTTTATTTCAGCGCAGCTATTTTCGAGAAGCACCACGCCGAGCGAGCGGATAATTTGTCTCATTTCGTCCGTCAGCTCTGCGTCATGATTTCCGACACCGTAGTATACGGGGACCTCTGCTGACGCGCGGCGCAGAAATTCATATGCGTGTTCTGGGCTAGCCTTTTTTCGCCTGCTCGAAATATAGTGATTTCCCGTTTCAAAAAGGTCGCCGGCTATGAATATTACATCGGGCTTTGCCGATAAAACGGCGCGAATTATTTCCTCGGGCGGCTCCTCATGAATATCGGATGCCAGAACGGCTCGGAATTTTACACGCCCGGACGTGTCGAAATCATAGTGCCTTGCGTAAAGCTCCTTCAATTCTCTTTCCTCATCGAGTTTCTCCTCGCTTTTATATAAATGTCGCGAATCTTCTTCATTTCAAGCTGTACGCCCTCCGAGGCGAAATCTCTGTACGTCCACGGGAATGTGTTCCACCTCCCGCGCGACCAGAAAAGCGTCATTTCAATGTAAATTCCGCAGGAGAGCGCGATTCTGTGTCCTGCGGGCTTCGTCGTGGGCAAAAGCAGCGCGCCCCTGTTTATAAGCCCGGGGTCTATGTTAACACATCTCTTGCCGTCCACAGAAAACACCGCTTCGATTTCGTTTGTTGCAAGCTTGATTTTCGCGATTTCCGACGGATCAACGGGATTTTCAAACGACACAAATGTCCGCATAACCTCTCCGTCCATCTCATAGCCGTAATAATCGCTGAAGGACGAAAAGGAAAATTCGCGGGAAATAAAGTCTATTTTGCCGAAGCTGCCGACGAGCTTCGACAGTGCCAAATCTCTTTTCCGCTCATTTGTATATAATATTCCCGAAAAGAGCTTTTCGCGCTCAAATTCGCTCGGTGTTCCCATAAAAAATTTGCCTCGCTTTAATATTCGGAGTACCGGATGTCTGTGCCGTCCGTTGTAATGACGACCGTTCCGTCGGTATCTGTTCTGTATACGGTTACACCGTATTCCTCAAGCCTTGAGAGTACCGTTTCGCTTGGATGCCCGTACTCGTTGTCCCGTCCGCATGAAATCACGGCAATTTCGGGCGTTACCGCGTCAAGGAGTGATGTCGATGTCGCGGTGTATGAGCCGTGGTGCCCTATTTTTATAACATCGGCGTCAAACGCATCCTCTCCCATAAAATCGAGCGCGTCCGCCTCCGCCTCTGTCTCGCAGTCGCCCATGAAAATATATGATACGTTCCCGTAATCGAGACGAACGACGGCGCTTTCGAGATTCAGCTCGTCGTAATATCCCACGGGTGAAAGCACAGTTAGCGTAACGTCGCCATAGGTGAGCGAAAGTCCCGCATATGCCTCGTAAACGGAGCAGCCCTCTTCTTCAATATACTCCATCATGACCTCATATGTGCTGTATTCGCTCACAGCGTCGGGCATTAAAACTGACAATACGTCAAAATTTTTCAGCACCTCGTCCGCGCCGCCTATATGATCCTCGTGCGGATGAGAAAAAACAGCGCAGTCGATAGTGTCCACCCCGAGTGATTCGATGTACGCTGTCAGCTTATACTGCGATTCGTTTGTCCCCGCGTCAAAAAGTATCGCGCCGCCATCCCATACGGCAAGCGCAGCGTCTCCCTGACCGACATCAAAAAAATATACGGACAGCTCGCCGCTGCCTCGCGCGTCCTTGTAAAAATAAAATGCCGCGGCGACGAAAATCAGTGCGGCAAAGAGAAGCGCCGCCGCCGCTATGATGCGTCGGCGCTTCTTGCCGCTGCGTGTGGATTTGCTCAAAGCAAATCAATATAGGCTTTGATTACCGCCGCTGCGCCCTTCGCGTCAATGACGGTCGTGTCGATTACGAGGTCGTAAAGGTTAATCTGCCCCCATTTTTGTCCCGTATAGTGCGAATAGTAATTTGCACGGCGCTTGTCCGTCTTGATGCACATATCCTGCGCCTCGGAAAGCGATATTGAGTGTCTTTTCGCAACTCTCTCTGCACGCACGTTCAAATCCGCCTTCAAAAAGACGCGCACGACATTCTTTTCATCGCGTAGCACATAATCGGCGCAACGTCCGACAATAATGCATGACGATTTTCTCGCAAGCTCGTGGATGATGTTCGACTGCTGAACGAAAAGCTTGTCCGAAAGTGGCATCGTATACGGACTCATGTCGTTCATTCCGTAATTCACCGAGCCTATCGCGAGCGTGTAAAGCAGACTGCTCTGCGCCTTTTCGTCGTGCGATTCGAGAACATCCTCCTTCATCCCGCTTCTGTCAGCGGACATTGTGATAAGCTCACGGTCATAGTAAGGCATTCCAGTAAGCTCCGAAAGCACCTCGCCGGTAAATCTTCCGGATGCTCCGTACTGCCTTGCGATTGTTACAACTCTGCTTGCCATGATGTCATCTCCTTTCTCATTTTATGAATGTAAAACCGGCAATTTCAATGTTTTTTGCCGATTCGGCGACCTTTTCTCCGACTGCAAGCGACATCGCATATTCAAGACCGCCGATTTTGATAACGGACGAATAAATTTTCCCGTCCGATTCCTCCGCTTTTTTTGACGCTCCGTGCCTTTTTTCAAGAATTTCCGAAATTCCGCGTCCCGTATATTTCGCCATTGCCTCGCGCTCCGTCCAGATTCGGTAAAATTCTGCCGCGCTGTCGTCGGAGCCGCGGATTTCATCGATTTCACTCTCCGAAAAAAGTCTCGGTGCAATTCTTTCAAATTTTGACGGGAATCCTTCCCTTTCGATGTACTCAAGGTCGATGCCGATTTCCCCGACGTTGACACCGAAGGCGCAGACTGCGGCAAAGCCGCTGTGGCTTATGTTGAAGGTCAGGTTCGGATATTCGGGAAAATACGGTTTCCCGAAATCTCCCTTTCTCACCGTCGGCATCTTTTCGATACCCATCTCATTGATACATCCGGCAAGAAGCGTCCTGCCGCATTCGTGCAGAGCGCCTCCGCGCTCGGCTTTGCTTTTTTCTGCGTATGCTTTATCGATTTGTGCCGCGGTAATTAAGAGCCGACGGTACAAATCATTATTCCTCGCACATATAAGGATATGTCACGGCGTATGACGGAACGGTCGTTTCCTTTATGCAGCGAGTGCTTATCCAGCGCACAAGATTGAGAGCGCTTCCCGCTTTGTCGTTTGTGCCCGATGCACGCCCGCCGCCGAAGGGCTGCTGACCGACTACAGCTCCCGTCGGCTTATCGTTGATGTAGAAGTTGCCCGCCGCGTGGCAAAGCGCCTTTTCCATGTGAACGATTGCCGCTCTGTCAGACGCGAAAATCGCTCCCGTCAAGCCGTAGGGCGACGCCGTATCGCATATTCTGAGCGTTTCGTCAAGCTTTGCGTCATCGTAGACGTAAACGGTGAGAACGGGTCCGAAGATTTCCTTTACCATTGACTCGTAATCAGGCTTTTTTGCTTCGATAAGCGTCGGATATATATAGTAGCCTACGCTCTCGTCATACCCGCCGAATACAACCTCCGCGTCAGAAGACGCTTTCGCGCGCTCGATATAGCCAACTATGTTGTCAAATGATTTTTTGTCGATTACAGCCGACATAAAGCTTGTAAAATCACGCGGATCGCCTACCTTGAGCGTCTTTACGATTCCCTCGACCTTTTCCTTTACCTCGTCCCAGATAGAAGCAGGAATAAACGCGCGCGACGCCGCAGAGCATTTCTGTCCCTGATATTCGTAAGCCCCGCGCACCATAGCGGCTGCGAGCGCGTCGGTGTCCGCCGTCGAATGAGCGAAAATGAAGTCCTTGCCGCCCGTTTCGCCCACAAGGCGCGGATATGACTCGTATGTGCTTATGTTGTCTCCGACCGTCTTCCATACTCCCGAAAATACCTCTGTCGAGCCTGTGAAATGGAATCCTGCGAGCTTCGGATGAGTGAGGACATATTTGCTTATGTCTGCTCCGCGTGAGGGCACGAAATTGATAACGCCCGAAGGCAATCCCGCCTCCTTGAGTATCTGCATGAGCACATAGCACGACGCTATTGCTGTTGAGGACGGCTTCCAAAGCACCGTATTGCCCATTATCGCCGGCGCGCACGGAAGATTCCCCGAAATTGACGTAAAATTGAACGGAGTTATCGCCATGACGAAGCCGTCGAGCGGTCTATACTCGTTGCGGTTCCATACGCCGTTTGAGTTGTTCGGCTGTTTGTCGTATATTTCCTCCGCGCAGGCTACGCCAAAGCGGAAGAAATCGGCAAGCTCGCACGCAGAGTCGATTTCCGCCTGCTGCACTGTCTTTGACTGACCGAGCATTGTAGCCGCGTTGATTTTTGCCCTGTAGGGACCCGAAATGAGATCGGCAACCTTCAGGAATATCGACGCGCGATGCTCCCAAGGCATATTCTCCCACTCCTCCTTTGCCGAAAGCGCTGCATCGATTGCAGCCTCAAGGTCAGACTTGCCTGCCTGCGATGCGTGAGCTATGACATGATGATGGTCGTGAGGCATTACGACATCGATTTTATTCTCCGTGAATATCTCAACCCCGCCTATTATGAGCGGTATTTCGACAATCTCCCCCGACTGACGTTCAAGCTCCGCTTTGAGAGCGGCGCGTTCGGGCGACCCCGGAAGATAGCTTTTGCCCGGCTCATTATAGGGCGCGGGAACTCTGAAATTTGCATTTGGCATAGTAATATCCCTCCTAAAAATATATCACCATCCCGTTTCGGTTACGCCGCAAAGCAGCACATAACCATTGAAACAAGACCCGATGCGATAAAAAATGTTGGCAGACCCCGAAGCGCTTTCGGCTGGCTTTGCGGCGAAATCATCGAAAAGATGTACGAGGTCACGTAAAGCGCGGCGATTCCCGATGCGGTGAGAAGAAACACCTGCGTCATCCCCTCGAAAAAGCTCATATCCGTGTTTTCAAACGCAGACGACGAGGTCAGTATAACGCCGATTGTCATGCCGTAAATCGACGCATTCGACGAAACACGCCTGAATTTCAGGTAATACGCCGGGATGAATTTTTTTACGGCTGTCATGAGCAAAAAGGAGAGCGCAAAGACGAGTGCCGCGAAGATAAACGGACGGGCATATCGAAATCCTCCGCCGAGGTGACGCAGAATCCCGAAATACACGGCTCCCGAGACGAGAGTGAGTACCGAGGTATAAATAAAAAGATATGAAAGGTAAGATTTTCTGAGGCAAAGCGACGCCGAATCAATTCCGTATGCCGACGCGAATATGACATTTTCCGCAAGAAGCGCCGTCGCCGCAGCGACATAAAGCTCATTCGGCACCATGCTCTTCCTCCCCTGTATCGTCTATATCGTCCGTATTTTCCGGTTTCACGGTGTTTTTCGTCCTCGCGAACGAAATCAGCGCAGACAGAAATCCCATGATGAGAAGCGCGCCGGCTGGCGTTGACATCAGAGCCGCGCCAGCAAATAAAAACCGCAGAAGTGAAATAACCAAAAGCGAGAACGCATAGCACGCACTTCTTTTGAGCGTCCTGATAACCTCCCCCGAAAGCTTTTCTTCCTCATCGGGAAAGCACGAAATTACAAAAGTGCTTACGGCGGAGAGGATAAGCGCAGTTCCCGCGCCTGAAAGCACATCTGCGAGCAGGACAGACGCTATCGCGTAATATATGGAAAACACGCACAGCTCCGCCGAAATAAACACAACGGTTTTGCCGATTTTTCCCGTAAAATTTGATACGGCTGATGTCAGCGCGGTCGCAGAAACAGATGCGATAATTGTCGTCATGGCAACGTAAAGAGCCGTTTTCACGCTTACGGTCGCCAGAACCGCAACAGCAATCCCCATCCCGTCAATCAAAAGCGGTTCGTTTTTCAAAATTACGTGAAGTATTTCAAAAAGTATTTCCCGCGGGAATGATTTTTCAAAAAATTTCTTGTCGGACACAGCTTCGGTATCGTCTCTTTTTTCTTCGTCGTTCATTCGCCAATATCCTCCTCCGGCTCCGACGTGACCTCCGATTCGGGTGAAGCTGTCGTCGTTTCTTCAGTCACAGCAGCAGTTGTTTCCTCTGCTGCTGTCGTAGTCTCCTCGGGCGCAGCTGTTGTAGTCTCCTCGACCGGATCCGAGGTGACCTCCGGCTCGGATGAAGTCGTCGTTGTGTCATCGGGCGCAGCGGTTGTTTCAGCGGGAGCCTCCGTCGTCGTTTCCTCTGTCACCTTATCCGTTGATTCTTCCGTGGAGTCCTCCTCCGTTGAATCCTCGGAGGTATTCTCTTCGGTAGTCTCCGTATTCGGGGATGTAACGATTGCTGTGTCCTCCGTTTCGGCAGACGTTGCCTGCGGGTCGGAAATTTTTATTTCCTCGCCTGTCTCGTCCGTATATAAAGCCGTCGTGTCAGTTCTTATGTCTGTTTCGGTGTCCCCGCTGCCTGTTCCGTCAGAACTTTGCGTTTCGTCCGAAGATGTATCTTCCGTATCATCGTCTCCATTCGAGACGACAGGCTCGATTACAATAATATTATCATCGGTGCTTGTGATATTGAGAATCAGCGCGGCATCGGATATTGCCGCAGCCTCCGCGTCCATCAGCTCCATTCCGCTTGAATAAATAATGTTCACGCCGACAACGCTTCCCTCGCCGTTTACGCCTACGATGACGCGAGCCTCGCCGCCGTTCTCGTCGTGAACGGTAACGTCTGCGAAAAAGTATGTTTCTCCGTCGGCGAGCGCCGTATAGCCGCCGCTTTCAGTCGAGCTATAGGATTCGGCTGTCGGAACTATGCTTTGAATATATGAGAGAATTTCCTCATATTCCTGTTTTTCCGAAATTCCAGAAAAAGCGAATGACGCGAAAACGGAAATTATAAGAGCCGCAGCAACCGTCACGGACGGAATCGCAATCGACAATGTTTTATTCATGTCTCACACCTCCGAAAATTTTCGGCTTTGTTAATTTGTCAAAAAGCGGAGACAAAATATTCATCAACAGTATCGTGTAAGCCGCGCCGTCAGTATCGCCGCCATAAACGCGCAGCGCGTAAGTCACGCATCCGGCAGCGGCAGCATACAATATTTTGCCGAGCGAGGACGACGGAGACGTCACGGGATCTGTCGCCATGAACACAGCGACAAAAATGAGAGTTCCGGAAAGCACCTCTGACGCAGCATAAACAAACGGACTTGCGTCGTCAGTCAGAACAACAGACAGCAGAATAAAGACAGATATATAAATGACGGGAATGTGCCATGTAACCGTACCGCGTATCAAAAGATAGACAAATCCCGCAAAAATCAGTATCGCGGACACCGTGCCAATGCCGCCCCCGCACCGTCCGACAAGAAGGTCGAATAGTGATTCTGTGGGAATTTCTCCAAGTGACAGCTCCGTGAGCGGATCGACAGAGATGCCTGATAGTCCCTCGGGGTATACGTTCATCGCGTCCGGAAACGAAAGCTTCAGGAAAGCGTAGCCTGCAAGTGCGGGATTCAGAAAATTATGTCCGAGTCCGCCGAAAAGACACTTCACGACAAGCACCGCGAATACGGCGCCGAGAGCTGCTGAGTAAAGCGGGATCGAAACAGGCAGAATAAGCGAAAGGATAAGCCCTGTTATCGCGGAGGAAGCGTCGTGAACAACAATTTTTTTGTTTACAGCAAGCGAAAACAAGACCTCCGTCAGAACAGCCGCAATAACTGTGACGCAAATAACAGCAAGTGCCCTCACACCAAACGAGTAAATTCCCCAAACAAACACGGGAAAAAGCGCAAGCGCAACGTCTGCCATCATGCCGTTCACGGTATCGGGATTTTTTATGTGCGGAGGATTCAGTAGTGTTTTTTCACTTTCCGTCATTCCGTGCCTCCCTCGTCCGTCTGTACTGCGGCGCCATCCGAAGCATACGGGTCAAAATAATCGATGTCTTTTGATTTTTCCGCTCTCACTTTTTCGGCGGCGCGAAGAACATACGATGCAACGTCAACACCTGCGGGGCAGACGTATGTACACGAACCGCAGCCGATACAAACCGAAGCGCCCTCATCGACTGCCTCCGCATATCGTTCATCGCGCGAAAGCTTATATATCCGATTCGGGAAAAGAAGCATAGGACAGGCGGAAACACATCTGCCGCAGTTTATGCAGACGGGATGCGCATTTCTTTTTCTGTCCTTTCCCGTCATGACGAGAATTCCCGTCGTCAGCTTTGATACGGCATACCGGTCGAGCTCGTCCGTCGAAACGGAAAATCCACGCATGGGTCCTCCCTCGATAAAGACGGGGGATCTGACATCTTCCCGAACGCCTCCCGCAAATCTGACAATTTCGGAAAAGCTTGTCCCTGTAGGCACCTCGACCTGGCACGGGCTTGAAATCGCGTCTCCCGCAACCGTAATCACGCGCGAGAGCGTCGGGGCTGCCGTAACAAATGTTGAATAAACCTCTGCTGCGGCGGAAACGCCGACCGTAACGACGCCTATATCCTGCGGAATTTTGCCGAGTGGTACCTCGTGACGGGTAAGGGCATAAATCATAAGTCTTTCGTCAGACGCGGGATATTTTGAATTTACAACATGAATCGAAAAAAGTCGGTCACGACCGAGCAAACGCCGAACACGCCTTATTATATTCGGTCTGTTTTCGGCTATGGCGATTATTCCCTGACGCAGCCCGAGAGCCTTCAGGATTATTTTCATGCCGTTTAACACCTTTGCGGGAGAGTTTAAGAGAATGCTCTCGCCAGACGTGATATACGGCTCGTCCTCAACGCAGTTTAAAATGCAGATGTCAACGCGATCATGAGACAGTTCTAACTTTTCAGCGAGCGGCACGTTCCCGTTTCCGACGTCCACGATTCCCATCTCGCGTATCAGGGAAAGAATTTCACTGTATGTGCATTCCGACAGCTTTTTTTTAAGGTGAAGCGATTCGCTGACCGGCACTCTGCGCTCCGAAAAATCGTTTTCAATTTCGGCGCATATCGTTTCCCTGCCGTCGGGAAGCGTCATTTCACCTATACCTGTTACCGTTCCCGAAATCGGCGAGTAAACGCTGCATGAATTTTCCTCACCGCGTCCGATTTTCTGACCTTGCAAAACCTTATCGCCGACGGCGATGGTGGGAATTGCCGAGGCATACTTCTTTTTATAGTGATTGCTTACGGATACACCGCAGCCGAGAAAGGGTACTCGCAGACGCGTCTGCGGAGCAATTTTCAGTATTTCCGCTCTCGCAGCGTTCTTTTGAAAATCGGGATAAATCCCGCCGTGAAAAACATACGGCATACGCGCCCCTCCTTTTTGGCAAAATAAGACGATACCCTTATAATAAGCGGTGCACCGCGAATATATTATATAATAACGCGCGAGGATTTTCAAGTGGTTTCGGTGTCATTTTTTCAACATATAACGCGAAAATTCGATAAAAAACCGCAAACGCGACCATGCGGATGAAAAAAGTATGCAACAAATGCTCACCGGCAGTCGAAAACGCTTATATTCGACCGTCTCAAAAAAAATTTTTTGAAACGCGATTTTTTTGAAAAAAGGTATTGACAAACGAAAAAATCTCTGCTATAATACCATAGCGTCAGGCGAAAACGGCTCTCCGTTTCACCTTGACGGATGTATGGCGGAATAGCTCAGCTGGCTAGAGCAACCGGTTCATACCCGGTAGGTCATAGGTTCAAATCCGATTTCCGCTATACGGCCCGTTGGTCAAGCGGCTAAGACACCGCCCTTTCACGGCGGTAACGCGAGTTCGATTCTCGCACGGGTCAGCCCATCAGGCGAAAAAAGCAGGCGTGTGCCTGCTTTTTGATTTTCGGAGGTGTTTATGGAAACTGATTTTTGCGGATATGATATGCTTGCGGCAAAGCTTAGCTCACTCGTTTCGGGCGAGCGCAATCCGTTGCCGAACCTTTCAAACGCGGCGGCGCTCTTACGCTATTCGCTTACAGATATAAGCTGGGCGGGATTCTACATATCTGACGCGGCGGCAGGAGAGCTGATTCTCGGTCCCTTTCAGGGAAAGCCCGCGTGCATACGAATAAAATACGGACGCGGCGTTTGCGGAACTGCCGCTGCCTATAACAAAGCTGTCCGCGTCGATAACGTCCACGAGTTTGAAGGTCACATTGCGTGCGACGCCGAATCAAACTCTGAAATTGTGCTGCCACTTCACGGCGCGGGCGGAAATGTTGTCGGCGTTCTCGACATTGACAGCACGAAATTTTCACGCTTTTCCGAGGATGACGAGCGCGGTCTTTTGGAATTTGCCGCTGTACTCGAATCCGCGTGTGACTGGGGGATGATAAGTTAAAACCGCTAAATCGTCATTTTGAAATTAAAAACGCGCGGCAAGCATTTGCTGCGCGTTTTTAATAAAGCTTTCGTCAGTTATTAGTCCTCTGCCGTATCCGTGTCGGCAAATTCGATATAATCGCACGGATTGACGCTTACGCCGCCGATTGTCATTTCAAAATGCAGGTGCGGCTCGTCCGCAAGCTCATATATTGCGGATTCACCTACGGCACCAATTACCTCGCCCTTGTAAACTATATCGCCCGAGGCGATTCCCTTGATGCTGCTTTCCGTCAGGTTGCGGTATACAGTTACCGCATCGCCCTCGTGTGAAATTGAGATGCAGTAGCCCCACATCGGGTCACTCCAGACGGAGAGGACAACGCCGTCAGCGGCAGCGACGACCTCCGCGCCGTCAGTCGATGCAATATCAACTCCAGTGTGCGTCCTGTAATCGTTCATCGTCAGCGAATAAACAAGCACGGTGTCGCTGTGTTCCTTTGAGACTACGCCGTCAACCGGTGCGATAAATTCGGGAAGCGTCGGCTCCGATGAAACAGAAATATCGTCTGTTTCCGACGGTTCGGTAAGATCCGCCGCCTCCGTATTGCTTGTCGCCGCGTCCGTCTCCCACGAGGCTGAATCAGACCTTGACGTTTCATCCTCTTTTTCACTGCCCGCAAAAACGTCGAGCGCCGACGTGATGTCAGATGAGGCTGACGTGTCATCGTCATCCTTGCTCCTTCGCGACATGATTCCCGTCACGATAACGAGTACGGAAAGCGCCGCGATTACCGCCAAAAGAACGGCGTAAACGACCTTGGCTTCATTTGTTTTCTTTGTCTGCATGATGTAAAAGCTCCTTTGCTTCAAATTTCCTCATCGGTGGCAGAGTATGCCGCCGCAGAATAAATCGTGCAGACTTATTTTTGCCCGATATGGAGATTTTATTCATCATGCGTGAATTAATTGAAGCGCAGGCGAAGGAATCGTCAGTTAAACGCCAAAAAACGGCTGCGCTTTGATTATATGCTTAGAGAATATCGTCGTTTTCGAGTTTTTCCTCATCATCGTAACCGGATTCGTCAAGCATTTTTTCGTATTTGAAAATATCAACCCCAAGATCCCTGCATTTTTTCAGAATCCGCGTCTCGCTCCGAACTGACGACTTCGGCGAAAAGAAGAAAAACCACATAATCGCGCCCTCAATGACGGCGAGCGCGGCAAGAAACAAAAGCCCCGACATAATTCCCTCCTCGAGCGTCGTTCGGACAGTGTATGAAACGCAAGAATATGCGATATATGCGGCGGCAGCGACAGTTACCGCTCGGGAGATGAGGTTTGATCTGCGGATTTTTTTCATCACCTCGTCGGGCGTCAGCGGAGCCTTGCCCTTCATAATGAGCCTGTCGTTTCTTTTTCGATATGCACCCGCAACTATTGTCACCGCGCGTCTGTCGCACAGCTCAATCTCAATGCACTTTTCCTCGCGGCGTTCGGGATTTGAGACGCTTCCCGTCTTTCTGTATCTTATAATGAGCTTCGCCGCCTCGTATGTAAAAAGGTATACCCCCGTGATTCCGATAAGAGCCGCCGCGGGAACGCTTAATGATGTCTCGTCATACGGAAAAAGCAAGCTCACAGCCACGACGACGGCAATAAAAATTCCGCACACTGTGTAAGACGATTTGAGCGAGATAAATCTGTGCTTTGAGAAAAGCGGTCGAATGACGTATCTCAAAATAAGCGTATAAATACACGCAATAACGATGCCGACGATATACCCCGTGACATCGGTTTTAATCGACATAATATCGGCAGCGGTGTATGATTCCTCCCATGAGAAAAGAAGAATCAGCGTCTCAAATGCGAAAGCGAAGGCGCAGTACCTGAATATCACAGCAGCAGCTCTTTTTGCCTTTTGCGCCGGCGAGAGCGACGTCTCGAAATATTCGCGGCAAAAGCTTTCTGTGTTGGTTCCGATGACCTTATCGACAGGACGCCCGCGCTTTTTTGCCGTTGTGAAAAGGTCGATGAGATTCATAAGCTTATCGTCAAGCTCACGCGAATCGATGTTCATCATAAGACCGTATGCCTCCGCCGTGCTGAACGCTTCAAGGTATTCACCATCGAGCATACTTTTTGCGTCAATATACTTCATGTTTTGTTTACTCCTTCAAATTTATCCGTATTATTCATGTCGTCAAGTATCGAATCGGCTGCCGCCGTAATCGATTTATAGCTCCTTTCAAATTCCGAAAGATATTTCCGTCCGAAGTCGGTAACGGTATAATATTTGCGAACCGGTCCGTAGGGCGATTTCCCGCGTCTGCATGAAATGCAGCCCTTTTCCTCAAGTCTCGTCAGAACGGGATAAAGCGTCCCTTCAAGCACGTTACTGAATCCGTGCGCTTCAAGCTCGGAGAGAATTTTGTAGCCATATGTCTCACCGCGCGACACAATCGCCAAAACGCACCCCTCAAGTATTCCCTTTGTCAGCTGTGTGTCTCCCAAAAAGTCACCTCCGTACACGGTCATCCATTCCCTTTGCCGTTTTATATTATACACAGTCTACTATGTATTGTCAAGTAGCTATTTGAAAAAATTTTTTGAAATGAAGATTTTATCGTGAGTGCGGGAAAATATGCGTGAATTGCGTGACAGAAAATTAAAAAGCGCAAAAATGTCCCCCGATTTTTCTTCGGGGGAAAACAAATGACAACTCCGTCTGCGTATTATATTCTTTCAATCAAACAGGAATGTTTTTTTGTCTCACGGTCGTAGTTGATTCCAACAAGGATAAGATTGTCGCTTCCGCAGTATTCGCGCATTTTTCCATCATAGCGCTTTTCTTTTATCTGGCGTATCGCCGTATCCGCGTCTTTGTTGTATTTCAGCTCGACTATCATCGCGGGCTTGTCCGTGCTTTTATAGGGAAGGAATGCGATGTCCGCAAAACCGCGCCCGGAGGGAAATTCGCGTATTATCCGGTAATGGCTGCGTGCAGTATAGTACGCGATTGTTACTGCACATGAAAGCGAATTTTCGTCGTTATACTTGAGAATCGAGAAATTCGACTCATGTATTTTTTCAAGTGCCGCTGCCACCGCATCAGCGTCGCCTTTGATTGTTGCATCCAAAAGCTTATCCGAGTCGGCAATGGCTTTTTCTACGATTCCCCATTCCCGTCCCTCGACTGCGGCTTCAAACGAATCCGATACCTCAAGATTCGGAATATACGTTCCCCTTTCTATTTCGTCGTATGCAAGATACCCCAAGTGAACGAGAAGCGTCAGCACATCGTCCCTGCTTTCAAATGATGTCACATCGTTTTGAAAGCGCACGGTGTTCACACGAATCTTTTCCCCGCCCAGCATTGAGACTATCGCATCCTTCAGCCCGTTGAAATTCATACCGATATAGCTTTTGAGCGATTCGTATGTCTCCGACGACGTCCAGTAGCTGCGGAATTTTCTGAATTTGATGGCGTTCATCACGGAATTAGGGTTGTATACAGATTTTATTTCCGAGAATGCGTACCCATCGTACCATTTTTTCATCTCGTCAAAATCCATGTTGTATTCTTTGCACAGCGATTTCACCTCGTCCTCGGTAAATCCCACGTATTCAGAAAGGGCGAGCGGCTCAACCATCGTATATTCCTTGAAATCCGTAAGCGCTGACTGTGTGCCATACTTTTTGATGGGCAGAATCCCCGTCATATAAGCGGCGGCGATTGATTTGTCCGTGGCGGCACCGCCCTTGAAAAGCCCGCGCAGAAGCTGCACGTATTCCCGCTGAAGCGCGTCGTCATCCTTCGCCTCGCGGAAAAGTGCATCCCATTCGTCAATAATTACGATAAATTTGTCGCCCGTATAACTAACCGCTTTCAAAAGCGCGCGAGGGAGCGACGTTTCACCACCAACCCGTGCGTTCGGATAGCATTCATTGAGCTCGTCGATTACGCTCTTCTGGATGTCCCCGACTATGTGCTTTATATCCTCTGTTGTCGAAATAAACCACGTCATGTCAAGGTAAATGACATCGTATTTGTTGATATGCTTTTCATATGATAAGCACTTTGCGACTTCAAGATCGTCGAACAGCTCGTGAGAATCGCACGTTTTATCATAATACGAGCAGAGCATTTTAGCGGCAAAAGATTTTCCAAAGCGTCTCGCGCGCGAGAAGCACGTCATCTTGAACGGCGTGTCAATCGTGCCGTTGATGTAATCGACAAGACCGGTTTTATCCACATATTTCCCGTTTCGTATTACCCTGAACGATTCGTTCCCGGGATTCAAGTATGTCGCCATCTCATTTTCTCCGTTTGTTTTTTTGTATTTCCGACCTCATATTCAGTAAATCATATTGAGCGATGTACTGTGAATATTTTACGCGAATCTGTGCTTCGTCGCTCAATGTTATTATACCATAAAGATACGTTTTAATCAAGCACGCATAAATAAACATTGAGCCGACAAAGCTTGCAAATCGCGCCGTATTACGAAAAAAAGCGCATACCGCGCCTTTACGAAAAAAAGCGCAGATTGCGCTTTTTTTCAGAAAATATCAAATTTTAATTCAAGCCTTGTTTTCGTCATCACCCTTTTCGGAAACCTCTCCGAAAAGATTGAAGCGGAACAGCTTGGACTCATCCTCGGCGTTTTCACAGCGCAGCGAAGCATTTGTAACGCTTCCGCCCTTTATTATGGTCGCAATGCCGAGAAGCTGGGAAAGACGTGATTTCAGGTTTATGCAGTCGCCCTCTTCCGTCTCAAGGTAAACATCCCCCGTACAAGAATCAAGCGCATGGATAAAATCTGTGATATCTACGTCGTGCAGTTCGATTTTTCTTTTGAGCATAGCGTGAGCCATTCCTTTCATTATGTATTTGCCGAAACATTCCTTCCGACGTCAATATTATATCGCGGCGGCGAAAACTTTTCAATTCGCAGATTGAATGAATTTCAAAAAAATGAAATGAGAATATTGTGCAATCTATACCAATGTATTGCTAAAATTCACAAGGTACAGTGTATCGCAATCTTCGGTCAATTCAAAAAAAGCCGTTGCATCTCTTGCAAAATCGGCGATATTGTTGTATACTGTTACGCGAAATCAAAGAGATTGGAGCATTACTTATGAAAAAAACGGATATTCTTCTTGTCGGAATCGGCGGCTACGGTTCCCTTTACGTAAATGAGCTTCTGAAGCCCGAAAACCGCGAAACCTTAAACCTTGTCGGCACGGTAGATCCCTACCCCGCCTCATGCGGAAGGCTTGACGAAATTGTCGCCATGTCGGGTCAGCCGTATCGAACAATTGAGGAGTTTTACAGTGAGCATATGGCAGACCTCGCCGTAATATCTACGCCTATACAGTTTCACCGCGAGGGAATCCTCGCAGCGCTTTCTCACGGCTCGGACGTTCTTTGCGAAAAACCGCTTTCAGGCGACGTGCGCGACATTGAAACGCTGCTTGACGCCGAGGCTTCGTCGGGATGTCATGTTCACATAGGCTATCAGTGGTCGCACAGCGAGGCTATTTTAAGTCTCAAGCGCGACATTATGGCAGGGCTTTACGGCAAGCCCGACATATTAAAAACGCTTATTCTCTGGCCTCGCGACAAAAAATACTTCACGCGGGGAACAGGCTGGGCTGGCAAAATCCGCGCGTCCGACGGCACTCTCATATACGACAGCGTGGCGAATAACGCGGCGGCGCATTATCTTCACAATATGCTTTACGTTACGGGCAGCGAGATCAACGACTCCTCTCACGCCGAAAATATCTCAGTTGAGCTTTACCGCGTCAACAGCATCGAAAATTTTGACACCGCGATAATAAAGTTCGGTCTGTCATGCGGCGGCAGATGCGTATTCATTGCCTCACATACAATCGACCGCGCGCAGAATCCACTCTTTGACTACAAATTTACCGAGGGGCGCGTAACGTACACGGAGGACGCTCTCACCGACAAAATCAACGGCAAGGACGACTACACGGTCGGTCACATCATGGGAACTGACAAATTCGGTGTTCTCCACGATTACGGCGATCCGTTTTACAAAGTGGAACGCAAGCTATATAACGCCGTCGATACGCGAAACGGAAAGGCAGGCGCGGATGTCGTCTGCGGCATAAAAGCGGCATCGGAGCATACGCGCCTGATTAACGAAATAGGCGAAAATTTCCCGATAGAAAGCTTTCCCGCCGATAAAATCCGCGAGCGCGGTGAGCTGCTGTACGTTGACGGACTTTCAGACGAGCTTACAGAGGAATACAACAAAATAAAATAACTTTTATTCACGGGGAGATATTTATGTCATATACGGCAGACGAAAAAAGATACGAAAAGATGAAATATAACAAAAGCGGCAGGAGCGGGCTGAAGCTGCCCACGGTTTCTCTGGGGCTTTGGCACAATTTCGGTCGCGATTCATCATATGAAAACATGAAGGCTATGTGCTTTGCCGCGTTTGACTGCGGCATAACGCATTTTGACATAGCGAACAACTACGGACCCGAGCCGGGCGACGCAGAGCGCAATTTCGGAAGGATTATCAAAGAGGAGCTTTCACGTTACCGTGATGAGCTTATAATCAGCACAAAGGCGGGATACGGAATGTGGGGCGGACCTTACGGGGACGGCGGCAGCCGCAAATATCTGCTCGCAAGCCTTGACCGGAGTCTTGAGCGCCTCGGACTTCCCTACGTCGATATTTTTTATCATCACCGCCCCGACCGTGAAACGCCGCTCGAGGAGACAATGTCTGCGCTTGACACTGCGGTAAAGAGCGGCAGAGCGCTTTACGTGGGTCTTTCAAATTACAGCGGCGAGGAGATGAAAAAGGCGGCGGCGATTCTTCGGGAAATGAGGTGTCCGTTTGTGATAAATCAAAATTCATACTCAATCATAAACCGCACAATTGAGAGAAACGGTCTTAAAGCAGCCGCAAAGGAGGAAGGCGTGGGTCTGATTGTATTCAGCCCGCTCGCTCAGGGGCTTTTGACAAATCGATATTTGAACGGTATTCCCGAAGGGAGCCGCGCCGCAGGAGGGAGTGTATTTCTTCGTCGTGAAAGCGTAACACCCGAACGGGTGTTACAGGCGAAAAAGCTCAACGAAATCGCCAAGTCGCGCGGTCAGACCCTCGCTCAAATGGCTCTTTCATGGGTTATGAAGGACGGGGAGGTGACAAGTGTGCTTATCGGCGCTTCATCGCCCGAACAAATACGCGAAAACGCAGAAATAGTAAAAGCTTCGCCGTTTACGGATGAGGAGCTATGCTTGATAGACGAGATTGCGGGTGAGAGTCCCCGCCGATAAATACAATAAAATTTAGTCTCCGCAAAAAAATGATTCGCCCATTTTAAAAAAAGGGGCGAATCATTTTGCGTGATAAGAATTTTACTCAGCTTCGATTCCCTCGAAATGTTCGGCAACCAATTCCTCGGTGATATTTTGATATTCGCCGTCAATCTTCGGAAAATTAACTGTTTCCGCGAGCGTCGCCGTGTAAACGCTGTCCACACATGAGACGGTCAGCAGAGCCGCGCCGATAATGTTGTCGTTTTCATATACGATTATCTCAATTTTGTCAACAACATCCCCGTCGGCATCTTCGCCGGAATTTTCCTCAAGCGACCAGTAAATCATGGCATCAGACGAAAGCGACATATCGTAAGTGGTGCCGACATCCGAAACCTGATATGTTCCCGTCCCGTCGCCTGTCTCGGTTACAAGCAAAAATCTACCGCTTGACGCAGAAAATTTAACGGTGTCACCCGAAGCGGTAACGGAAAGCTTCATGCCAATGCCCTCAAGTGTACTCATATACGGTATAAACTGTCCCGTCACGATTTCAAGCGTGTCTCCGACGTCGCAAAGCTCAACCGTTTCCGTTTCATCCGAGCCGTCTGCGGAATTTTCGACGGATTTGATTGCGACAGTACCGACGTCGGTTGTGATTGTGAGAGGCAAGTCATCCGCACATGATGCGGCAAACACTGCGACCGCACACAGCGCCAATATGAGCGCTGCAAGCATTCTTCCTGTGGTTTTCATAATAAAACCCTCCTTTGAAATAAGTTATAGTATAGCGGTCTTGTACTTCGCACATGACCGTTATACTATATAGTCGCAAAAAATCCGAAAAAGTCTCACCTCAAATCGCATTTTTTCAAAAAATTTTTTTCGGCGTTAAAAATCCACGTAATTTTCCTTTTTGACCGAAAGAAAGTCTGCAAATCACGTCACTGTTCATCCGCTTATTTCAGCCGCCGACAATATTTTCGCGAGCGTCAGTCGATTTCGCACATACGGAGAATAAATCAGCGATTTTTGCATAAACCCGTCCTCTGCCGGAAGCGACAGCTCGCCTGTCGTTACAGGCGCGCCGCATGAGGCAAGAAGGCGCTCGACATCCGACGCGTCCGGGAGCAAATCAATCATTTTTGCAATTCTTTCGGCACACGTCTCAATTGTGCATTTGTCTACTTTTGCAAGTGCAGATGATGACAGTTGACCGTTTTTGACGTTTTCCTTCAAAATGCCGTCCGTGAGACTGCCGAAAATCGGTTCAAGACGGCTTTTGTCAAACACTGCCGAAAGGTCAAAATCAACTCCTCCGGCGATTTTGTCCCTTGATTTCTTCAGCATTTTTATAATGTTTATCGTTCCGACGCCAACCTTTTCGCCGTGAAGGGCATCCGTCGGTTCATTTATCACGTGCATCTCCCATAGATGCGACATATGATGCTCAGATCCCGATGCGGGTCGCGAATTGCCCATGAGCTGCATTGCGAGTCCCGAAAGAATAAGCCCGTTCATCACAGATTCCGCAAAATTGTCCGACTTCACGTCGCCTGATGCGGAAATTATCGCGTCGAGTGCCTCCTTCGTAAGCGAATAAATCTCCGGGCAAAGATGCTCTCCCGTTAAAAGATTCGAGACCTCCCAGTCGAAAAGCGAGGTTATCTTCCCTATCATGTCGCCGACGCCGGACGCCAGAAGTCGGCGCGGCGCGGTTTTGTATATATTCGGATCGGCGAATATCGCCACAGGGGACGCCGACGGGAACGTGAGCTTTTGCCCATGCCATGTCATGGCGGCAACACCCGAGACAAATCCGTCAACGCTCGCTCCCGTCGGACATGAAACAAACGGAGCGCTGATGTCATACGCGACGTATCGCGTTATATCGTGTACCGACCCCGTTCCGACGGCAATCATAACGGAAGCATTCTTTCCTTTTATGAAGCTTGAAAGCTTTCCCGTTTCAATTTCATTCGCGTGAGCGTCCTTTGGACAGACATATACGCCGCAGCCGAGCGACGCGGCTATTCCGTCTGAATAAATCTTTGTATTTTCGTCGCATACAATAAGCGCGCTGTTTGCGGCAAAATTATCGGACACATAGGCGCATAGCTCCTCCACGGCACCTGCGGACGTTTCGATAACATACGTGTCAAGCCGGTGTTTTTCGCCGCACGAACAGCGTTCGGCGATTTCTTTTACTCGATTTTGCATAAAATACATACCTCTTTGTCATAAAATCAGCAGCGCCCTCGTAAGATTCAAGTGTAGATTACACTCGTATGGAGGTTACCGCTGTGTTTATATGTTCAATTCACGGAAGCACCGTGAAATTTTTCGGAATCGTCGCGCTTTCGGTCATTACCCTTTCTCTTCTGCTTGTGCTTTCGCCGAGCAGCGGGGATTATACCGACACATCGTCAAAATCATCGTCTGACGGATCCGTCATGACGAGCAGCGCCGAGGGCGTCGAAGATGCTGCGGATGACGCAAACGCAGAAAGCGAGGCGGGTGCAGAGGTCGCGGACGCCGACGGCGCTGTTTCGGTCAGCTTTGAGAAAATCAAGACTAACGACGACAGAATCGCGCTTCTTGCAAGCTACGGATGGGAGGTTGATTCGGAGCCGGTCGAGGAGGCGGAGATTACGATTCCGGCGGAATTTGACCGCGTTATGGAAAGCTACAACGCGATTCAGCGCCAGCAGGGCTTTGACCTTTCAAAATACCGTAACCGCAGCATGACGCGCTACACGTACCGCATAACAAATTATGCGGAGAATACAGGAACCGATTACACGGGAACCGTATACGCGAATCTCCTGATTTATAAAAACCGCGTTGTCGCCGCCGACATTTGCTCATCCGACGTAAACGGGTTTATTTCGGGACTTTCTGGAAAGTGAGCAAGCGCGGATATATTTGCTTGAAATTTTCCGAAAAAGCGTGTATACTAAAGGCGAGGGGAGAAATCCTTTCGCCTTTATTTACTTAAGTGGAGGATTCTTATATGAAGCTGGAACTTGTCGCAACGTGCCTTTTCGGGCTTGAGCATTCGCTCGGCGAGGAAATCGACGCGCTCGGATATACGCGCACGGAAACAATTGACGGCAGAGTTTATTTTACCGGCGACGAGACGGCTGTAGCAAGGATGAATGTGTTTTCGCGCTTCGCGGAGCGCGTAATGATTGTCGTCGGAAAATTTGATGCCTTCTTGACATTCGACGAGCTTTTCGAGGGAACAAAATCGCTCCCGTGGGAGCTTTTCATAGGCTGCGACGACAAATTCCCCGTCAAGGGACATTCCGTAAAAAGCGCGCTTTTCTCCGTTCCCGACTGTCAGCGCATAATAAATAAAGCCGTCGCGGACAGGCTTTCATCAAAATACGGCGTCAGCACGCTTCCCGAAACGGGCGCGCTCTGCCAGATAGTATTCTTTATTCTGAAAGACAGAGCCGCGCTGATGATTGATACAAGCGGCGCGGCGCTTCATAAGCGCGGATACCGCCCCGAATCAAATATCGCGCCGCTGCGTGAAACTCTTGCCGCCGAGATGGTTAAAATTTCGCGTCCTCGCGAGGACGTGCTTTTTTGGGACCCTATGTGCGGCTCGGGAACCATCGCAATCGAAGCTGCGATGAAAATGCAGAATCGCGCACCCGGAATGATGCGTCGATTCGCGGCGGAGCGTTTTTCATTCATTGACCGCAAAGTCTTCAAAAGCGCGCGCAGCGAGGCGCGTGACCTCATAACGCCGACAGACTTTGAGGTATACGCATCCGACATCGACGAGCAGTGCGCATCGCTGACGCTTGAAAACGCAAAGCGCGCGGGCGTTTCCGAGAATATCAAGGTATTCGTGCGCGACGCGCTCACAATTGAAACGGAGGGACGCCGCGGAACGATTGCCACAAATCCGCCCTACGGCGAGCGAATGGGGACAAAGAGCGAGGTCGCGGAGCTTTACCGTCAGATGGGACGTCATTTCAGAACGCTCGACAATTGGCAGATTTACATAATATCATCATGCGAGGATTTCCCGCGCCTTTACGGTCAGCGTCCCGACAAGATAAAAAAACTTTATAACGGGATGATTCCCTGCGGGTATTATCAGTTTTTCAAGCGGCGCGACAAAAAGTAATCATTCGCCGTCTGACGTGCATTCGGTTTCCTCGGTCGTTTCCTCTTCAATCAAAATCTGCTCGGCATTATCTGCTTCAATCTCAGGCATTTCAATCTGGTCGGCGTCGTCCTCCGGCATCGGTTCTGCTTCCTCGATTATAGGCTCAGTCGGCTCGGGAATCGGCAAGCGAAGCGCCGCCGCGCGCAGACATTTTATCGCGTAGGGAATGTCGTGGCAGCCGAAAACTGCGCTCCCCATGACAATAACATTTGCTCCCGCGTCATAGGCATCTGCGATATTGTCAATGCGCAGACCGCCGTCAACCTCTATTCTGTATCCGTCATATCCGCGCCTTTGCGTTTCCTCGCGAAGGCGCCTTACTTTGTCAAGAGTTTCGCGCATGAAGGCTTGCCCGCCGAAGCCCGGCTCGACAGTCATGACGAGGATCATGTCTGCCTCGTCGATAAGCGGGAAAACCTTTTCAATCGGCGTATTCGGCTTGAGTGCGACTGACGGATGCGCGCCGCATTTTCTTATCTTGCGGAGCATCGCCGCCGTATCGCCCTCATTTTCGATATGAATCGTTATGTAATCCGCGCCGCAGGCTGCGAAACGCTCGATATACATATCGGGATTTTCTATCATCAGGTGAACATCGAGCGGAATGCTGAAATGCAGGCTGAGCGATTTCAGGACGGGGAATCCGAAGCTTATGTTCGGCACAAAGATTCCGTCCATGACGTCAAAATGCAAAAGATCCGCGCCTCCCGCCTGAACGGCGGAGACCTGATCGCCCAAAGTTACAAAATTTCCGGCTAAAATCGACGGTGCAATTAAAAGCATAGATAAGACCTCAATTATATTTTTCGACGCAAAAGCACGGGAAAGCGGCGCTTTCGCAGGCTTTTTTCGTCGTTTTTTTACGTTTTGCGGAATTTGCGCGGAGGTTTTATCGGTGACATGACCGACCCTGCCGCCATATTATATAAACGGAGAACATTTCGTGCTCCGAATATATCAAGGGTGAAAATCCGGCGCTACTTTCCGTGAAGGAAGTCAAAACTGAAGGACGTATAACAAAAGGGTCACGGAGAGCGCGCTTTTATCTTTTATAAAGCAAAGAGACGGCGTGAGCCGCAATTCCGAGACGGGCGCCCGTGAACCCCAGCCCTTCCTCGGTCGTTGCTTTGACGTTTACCCTATCCTCGCCTACACTCAGAAGCGAGGATAGGGAGGTGCGTATTTTGCCGATATGAGGCGAGAGCTTCGGCGTCTCGGCTATAATCGTCACGTCTGCCGATATAACATCAAAGCCTTGCTCGTTTATCATTTTAAGCGACGTTACAAGAAGCTCGCCGCTGTCAGCGTTTTCGTATTTATCGCTGCTGTCGGGGAAATAAAAGCCAATATCGCGCAGTCCCGCAGCGCCAAGAAGCGAATCCGTCAACGCGTGAAGAAGTACATCCGCATCCGAATGACCGAGAAGTCCGCGGTCTGACGGAATCGACACGCCGCCAAGAATGAGCGGTCTGCCCTCGCAGAATCTGTGCACGTCGTAGCCGTGCCCTATTCGCAGTCTGAAAAGCTCACTTTCAAATTCCATTTCTGCCCGCCTTTGCTTTGATTATCATCCGCCCTCGCATATCGAAGGCTTATTTTCTCTTCTGCGAAGGATTTCCTCCGCGCGCAATATATCGTCCTGAAACGTGATTTTGATGTTATCGGCTCCGACTTCCGTCAGCCTCACCTCAAATCCGAGCCTTTCGGCAAGCGAGCAGTCGTCCGTCCCCTCAAATCCATCCTTCACAGCCGTATATGCAGCGGCTCGGTAGAGATTTGTCAGGAAAATCTGCGGGGTTGAGACAAGCCACACAAAATCGCGGTTGATTGTATTTTGAATATATCCGCGTATATTCGCGTATTTCACCGTATCGGTGACATGATGAGCGGCTGCGGCGGCGCGACTGCGCTTCGCATCGCACAGCACCGCCCGTATGATTTCCGGTGTCACAAGGCAGCGCGCGGCATCATGTATTGCGATATATTTCGACGTCGGTGATGTCGCTTCAAGCCCTATGTAAGCCGACTGCTGACGTGTATTTCCGCCCGCGACGATTTTTTCAAGCTTTGTAAGCTTCATTTTCGAGGTGATTTCCTTCACCTCATTTATATGCGCGGATCTTGCGACGAGAATTATCTCATCGACCTCGGGCGATTCCTCAAATACCGACAGCGTTCTTTCAAGGACAGATACTCCCCCGATATTCGCCGACAGCTTATCTCCGCAGAATCTCTCCGAGCTTCCCGCGGCGAGAATTACGGCTGAAAGCTCGATTTTTGATTTCTTTTTCAATGCCCTTTCTTCCTTCAATCTCGTCACCTCGGAAATACTTCTTTTACAAAAGTATTTTATCACAAATCAGCGCAAAAATCAAGGTGTGCGTCATCTGAATCAGCGTATTTGACAAAAATATTTGAAAAACGTCTTTTTAATATTTGTTTGCCTGCAACGCCCGCAATGAAATTTTTTAATTTTGAGACTCAAAAGAAAAAACACGCCGCGTCGGTGGCGTGCTTTTCATGATATTTTTTGTCAGTACGGTATTTCAGTTTCCTCGCCTGTATTTATATTGTAAGCAATATAGCAGGCTGTACCGGGGTATGTGTCCTCGTATATGATGTACTCGTCGGAGAACGCCGCGTAATATCCGACGCCGTCCTTTTCCCATACGACCTCCGATGTCATCGTGTCAAACGAATAAACATGAAGCGTATCTGTGTTGAGATAATATGTCCCTTCCCTGTTTTCCGCGATGTAATAGTAAAATTTGTCGCGGTAGCATCTGCCGACGTTCACGCCCGAAACAAGCGTCTCCGCATCTCCCGATAAATCGGAAAGCGGTAGGCGGCAAAGGTCGGCGGAAATCAATGTATACTCCATTTCGGAATCCTCAAGCTCCAAGGGAATATTTTCGGATTCCCCGCAGAATATCAGGTAATCGTCCTTTATAAACGGCGAAACATATGACGCGGGCAAATCGCACAAATATTCCTTTTCGGAAAGGTCAAATGGCGCGGAATAAAGCCGATATGCGGCATCGGTAAAATAAATTTTATCCTCATATGCATATCTTACGCGATAAAGGCTGCATTCGGGATTATCAAGCGTAACATATTCAGTCCCGTCAGTTTTCACACAGTGTACGTTGTACCCCTCGTCTCCGTCCTGTGTTGTGAATATTACATATTCGCCGTATACCGCAAACGACTGAAATGGACTATACAGTCCGCTTGCAAGAACAGTGAGCGAATTTGTCGCAAGATCATATGAAATAACCTTATAATCCGATTCCGCATAAGGATCGCTGTAGTCCATGCACCCGAGCAGCAAAACAGGCGAATGTCCGTTCTTGTCGGAAGAGATAATGTCAACGAGAAAATAGTAAACAAGCATCTGATTCAGCGGGTTATCCTCTCCCTCCGACAGCGGGTCGGTAATTATTGAAATTCCCGTCTGCTGAACATTCGTTACAATCTGATAATTCACCTCTTGAGTATCGGTGTCAAAATAAAACACATAATCATCGTATACACACGGCTGTCTTGACGATGTATCTATATATATCGCCTCTGATATGTCAGCGTCGTTTTCACAGGAAGAAAACGCACATGGTGCGACAACCGCAAGCAGCATAGCCAAAAATAAAGATACGATTTTTTTCATTTATTCGTCCTCCGCAGATATAAAATAGCGCAAATCGTCAGTACGGTATTTCCGTTTCCTCGCCTGTTTCAATATCATAGAGAATATAATCGGATTTTTCTATGCTGTACCAATCCTCAAACAAAATATATTTATCCGTTATCATCCTCACATATCTTACGTACTCTGCGTCGCCCAGATTATAAATCTCGGTCGTTATCCCCGTTTTTTGCGAATACGCATACATTACGTTTGTTCCCGAATCAGCAAGTAGAGATGTTGCATTCCGCGGTGTCGTTCTCGTGTAAAAAATATAGTCCCCGCCGCAGTAAAAGGAATATACTCCGTAAGCAAGCGTATATACCGTTGACGTGTCATCGAGCGGGCTGCATACAAGCTCTCCTGAATAATATAGAGTATATACTACCGCTTCTTCCGTGTCGTCAGCGTAAAAATATATTTCAGAGCCGTTTTTCGGATATATGATATATCCGTTTTGGACGGTTACATTGCTTTCGTTCATGGGATTTGCGCCGAAAACATATTCCGTATCTTCAAACTCTGGCGTTGCCGAATAAACCTGACGATATCTATTGTTACCGATTCCGTAATAAATCCGTCCGTCATATACTGTCTCGACAAAGTACGAGCCTGTCTCTTCTTCGGGCGGTTCAAGCACAGCGTAGTTGTCACCCGCCGTCGTCACATGGTGAAGGCGGCTGTTGTCGAGATATTCGTCGCATGATGTAAAAAAGATGTCGTCGCCGTAAAGATAAAGGTACTCGATATATGCATATGTAAGGCTGTCAAGTATAACAGATTCAGTGCCGGATGCAAGGTCAATCGAAACGATTTTATAATACGTTCCGTCCTCGCCCGTCACGCTGTATTTTGCGATAATCACGGGTGTTCCGTATTCCTCTGACGTCTCCTCATCAACAAGGAAAAGCAGATTATATATGCTTTCCCCGCCATTAAGCGGAACGGTGACGGCTTCAGTATCAAGTGACGAGATGAAACGATAATCTATGGTGTATGTGTCCGTATCGTAATAAAAGATATAGTCGCCGTAGATATACTGTTGACCCGCTTTAAGACAAGCGGTGTCGTCGCCTTCCCCGTCAAATAGAATCTCAGGATTTTCGGGCAGCATGGAGAGATAATCCGTCGTTTCCTCCGCCGTTTCCGTTCCGGTTTCCGTCACGCCGACGCTCTCGCCGCCCTTGTCGGTTTCGTTGTTCTCATCCCCGCCCGTGCAGGCGCAAAGCAGTAAAAGCTGTGCCGCTCCAAGCGCAAGCGCGACAATCTTCAAAATGTGTTTTTTCATAACTTTTTTACTCCTTTCATCATGCGTCAAAACTAATTCGCTGTTTTGTTTGAAACGGTAAATTCCTCGCCCGTCGCCAAATTCAGTGCGGTATACGTTGCGGTGCCGTATGCACCGCTCTCATTCATGTACACATCGGAAAACACAATATATTCGTCGCCCGCGAAATCGATGGATCTATACACGTTCGACGGCAAATCGTCGTAAACCACGCCTATATCCCCCGTATTGAGCGAATATGAATAAAGCGTGCTGCTTAAAACCGAGCTGTCGCTCGGATCCACGGCGAAATAATAAAGCGTTGTCTCGCTGCTCATTCCGACATAGAAATTGTTTATCAGAATCTCGCTCACTTCAGGGTCATCAACGGGCGACCGGCACAAATTACACGACGGGTAATAGCTCTCCTTACCCGTTTCCTCATCCGTATATACAACCGTCTCAACATACTGAGGATAATAAATATAGCCGTCGCGGACAAAAACGTCAGCCAAACCTGCATAGGTCAGCACATATTGAACGTCGTCAAAATCAAGCGACATTGAATAAATTTGATACGCACCGTCGCAAAAATACACTCGATCGCCGTAAACGTCCGCGACCCTGTAAGTTTCGCAGTCGGGATTGTCAAGCTTCAAATATCCCGTGCCGTCCTTCATTACGCGGTGAATGTTATACCCGTTGTCTCCCTCGTTAGTCGTATAGATTATGTAATCCCCGTAAAGGCAAAGGGACTGTATGTTCTCGTTTATTCCCTCTTTTATCATGGTTATCTCATTCGTGGCAAGGTCATAGGAGAAAATATTATAGCAGCAATCTGCCGAGCGCAAATTTTTGTGCGCAAACAAAAGAACGGGACTGCCTCCGTTTGCAATCGTCGCCTCCTCGTCTACGAGATAAAAGCTGTATGTGGCATATCCGAACGGGTTGTCGTCTCCCGTCGCAAGCGGATCCGTATATATATTCAGCGCGACATCCTGTACATCGTCAAGAAGCTGATATACTATATCGCCCGAATCGGACGCGGAACAGAAAAGATATTCGCCGTAGACATAAGGTATCATCATTCTGCCGATAAGAGCCTTAGGTTCATAGTCCGCAGAAACCATGCCGTCCGATGGAACGCCTTCACTGCATGACGTGAAAAGCATCGCGTCAAGCAAAAGCATAAGCGCCAGTGAAATGCCGAGCATACGAACTTTTCTCATGACCATATCCTCCGAATATTATATAAAATTATCAGTGTCTCATTTTCATATTTCTAAAGCATGAATGCAAAAATATTTATGTATATTTATTATACAGCATGAATTTTTAGCTGTCAATATCTCCGCTTGCACTTGGCGCAAGTGCAAGTGCGTCAGCAATTGTTGTTTCGGTCACAGTAATGCCGCTTGCAATTTCCTCTGATATGACGGATGATGAAATTGAAACAGCAGACGACATCACCGTTGATGAAGATGACAACAGCAATGAAGGCGGCGGTGAATGCAGACCTGACTGTGATGGTGACGAGCGTGACAAAAAGAAAACGGAGCTTTAGAGGGAAAATTTCTTACGCAGACCTTTGATTAAATTCGACAAATTTTCTGTGTCTATTTCCTTGATTAAGCTTATTGGTTCCGCGCTGTCGAGCAGTTTCTTGGCTTCCGATCTGTCTCTCGGGTCTCCCCGATAAAGAAGCGACCACGCACAGTTATACATACACCATGCAAAATCCGCCATGTCTTCTGCTTTTCTACTGTATTCGATGCCCTGTCGTGCAACCTCGATGCATTCATCGTATTGCTTAAGCTGACCGAGGCACAGCGAAAGATTATAACACGTTAAAGACAGTGAATCCGCCGCCGCCAATTTGTCATCATAGTAGTCCTCGACGAATTTTTTCGTATGACTCAAAATTCCGGCGGCTTTTTTGTGTTCATCGAACACAATGTATGTAGTTGCAATACGTCCGAGAGTGTAGAGTTCCGCTTTAGACATTAAAGGCGGCAGATTTTCGAGACTGTAGTTTGGAACTGTCATTTTGAGGCTCTCTTCAAAAGAAGAGAGTCTCTCTTCATCTGAAATGTCCCCGTTATCATACGAGACAAGCGTGTAAAGAGTGCAAAAGCGCTGCTTGTTTGCGGTCGAAAAATTGTCGTAATCGGCTTTGAGCGCATTCAGCATTTCAAGCGCTTCCGTCAGCTTGTTATCGCAGTATACAAGATTTGCTTCACGAATTTTCTGACGCACAAGGTAATTCTTTTCGTCAATTTGCTCGCCGAGAATTGCGCTTGACATTCCGAGACGCTCGATAAGCTGGGCTCTTATTTCGTAGCTGCCGGAGTTTCTTCCCGCTTCAATTCTCGAAAGAACGGATTCATCGCAGATGCCGCAGCAAAGCTCACTTTGCTTTATTCCCAGCTCAACACGCCGATTTTTTATTATTTTTCCGATTTCGCATTTTGTCATAATTAAATCTCCCGCACATAATAATGCTCCATACCGTGAATCACAGTCCGCTGTCATGATTATATTGTGTCATCATTATACATCGTTTGGAATATATAGTCAAGACAATTTTTGAAAATAAACTATTTTCGGCGTTATATATAAATGTCCAGTTTAAATTTTGTGCATAATTGCCAAGCCGCAAAGCTCAAGGCAGCTCAAACAAAAATATTTGCGGTTCTGCGCTCAATATGATATAATATGACATTGAAGAACAAAGCTATGCTTTGTTCTTCAAGTCTGATGAATATTGCGCATAGCGCAATATTCACGGTACAGTGCTCAATTTATGATGCATAAAATTTCTGATACATCGGAGGGTTTATATGGAACACAAAACAGGCAAAACGCCGCTTGAATTTTTCAAAGAGATATGCAAAATTCCGCATGGGTCGGGCAACGTCAGAAAAATTGCTGATTACATCGAAAATTTCGCAGTCGAGCGCGGGCTTTCATGCTATCGCGACGAAAATGACACGCTGTTAATTCGCCGAGAGGCGTGCGCGGGATATGAGGATAAAGCGCCGCTTTTAATTCAGGGACACATCGACATGGTGTGCGAGCATGATCCCGACGTCAAAATCGACATGGAAACGGAAGGATTGACGCTTTGCGAGCGTGACGGCTGGCTTTTTGCAAAAGGAACTACGCTCGGCGCCGACGACGGCGCGGCGGTTGCGATTATGCTCGCGCTGCTCGACGACGAGAATCTCCGCGCACCCATGCTCGAATGCCTTTTTACGACGGATGAGGAAACCGGAATGACCGGCGCTTCGGGATTTGATTACGGGAGGATAAAATCGAGAAGAATGCTGAATCTCGATTCGGGCGGCGAGGTCGTAATCGTCTCGTGCGCGGGCGGACTTCGCGAATTTATTTCCGACACGCCGAAATGCGGCGACGTTTCGGGCAATATTCTCACGCTTGAAATTACGGGGCTGTCCGGCGGACATTCGGGCATCGATATAGACAAAAATCACGCAAACGCAAATCTTTTGATGCTGAAGCTCATAGAAGCCGCTGACGGGCGCATTATCTCGCTTCACGGCGGGAGCAAGGAAAACGCGATACCGTCGTCGTGCCGTGCGGAAATTTACGTTGAGGACGCCGTGTACGCTATCTCGGCGATTACGGAGGCGGAGGCGGAAATCAGGGATTCTCTCGTCACGGGCGACTGCGGAATGAAGCTTTCAATATCAAAGCGCACGGGCACCGCGAGGGCGCCCGAGGCTGATTTTACAAAGCGGCTGTTAAAATTCACGAGCCGTGTACCGGTCGGCGTAATATCGTATAATGAGGATGTCGGAATGGTCGAGACCTCGCTGAATTACGCAGTTATCGATGTCACCGCCGACGGATTCACGCTTGCGCTCTCTTCAAGGTCATCAGTTGACGGAAGGCTCGATTCTCTGTCGGAGGAAATCACCTCGCTTGCGGACGAATGCGGATTTTCATGCAAGTCGGGAGCCGCGTACAGCGGATGGGAATACGCGCCGAACTCTCCCGTCCGCGACGAATACATCACGGCGTACCGCGAGGTGACGGGGCGCGAGCTTGAAGTGATGGGAATACACGCGGGTCTTGAATGCGGGATAATAAAGAACGCAGTCCCCGACATGGACATCATCTCAACGGGCGTGGTCACGCTCGACGAGCATACGCCGCGTGAGAGAATGGAAATCGCCTCGCTTTCGCGCGTTTACGAGGTGGTAAAGAAAATGGCTTGCAGTCGGTGAGGATTGAAAGCGCATAAATGAAAAATCCCGAGGATGGGGTCAGACCTCATCCTCGGGATTTTTTGCTGTCTTCTGCATTTACGCCGACGCAAGCGCCGCGCCGAGCGCTTTGCACGATGTAACGCCCTCATCGTCGGGCGCATCGTTGCAGATTACGCTGCCGGCGGCAAGAAGTGCGCCCGCACCGGTCGCCGACGCCTCCCAGCTTCTCATCCATTCGCCGTCTCCCCAGCCGTAAGAGCCGAAAAGCGCTATTTTTTTGCCCGAGAGACTCTCCTTGCACGCCTCGTACATCGGCGCAAATTCGTCCTCTTCAAGCTCCTCAGCGCCCATAGCGGGGCATCCGAACGCTATCGCGTCGTAACTGCCTACCATGCTCTCCGAGAATTCCGCCGACGTGAAAAGCTCCGCTTCCGCGCCTGCCTCCTTCGCGCCCTCAAGCACCGCGTTTGCCATCACCTCCGTGTTTCCGGTGCCGCTCCAATAAACTACCGCAACCTTACTCATTGCTGCATTCCTCCATGTAAAATATATTATCAATCGGCTACAGTGAGCCGTTCGATGCTTTTTCCGCGCTCCCACAGCGTATAATACAAAGCGGAGCATTTTTTGTATCTTTCAAATGTCTTTTTCGCCTCGCGCTCGTCTCCGTAGACCTTCCAGCAGCCAACACATTTCGAGCATTCGGCATTATTTTCAATAAATCCGACGACGTCGCACGGCGGATACCCGAGAAAGAAGCCGACCTCATGCGGAAATTCGTGCGAACACCTGCATTCGTTGATTCGACGGAACAGCTCCGCCACGCACCCGTGCGAGCTGCTCACATCGTACCCAAGCGACGACAAAAGACTTGATGCCGTTTCGTCCTCAAGGTCGCGAAAAAGCCTATTCTCCCTATAGATATAGACGAGCGAGCTGCCGTCCCTTGCGCGAAGCAAAACGGCGCGTACCCCCTTCGGCGAAAGCCTGCGGTCAAGCTCCGATATTTCAAATCTGAGCCTTTTTTCGTTCCCGCGCGGACATCTGAAAAGATTTGCCGTCTTTATTCCCGCGAGAGTGGGCGAGCCGTGACATATTACAAGCCTTTCGGTCAGCCTGCGGCACGGACACCGGCAGCACGAGTATTTCGTCGTTTTCTTTTTTGATTTATTTGCATTCATTCCTGTCACCTTGCCCTCAAAAAGTGATTAGCCATCGCTAACTATGTATATGTTAGCACAAGCTAACCCTTTTGTCAAGGGGTAAACGAAAAAAAGTGCAAAAAAATTTTGTGGGCAGGATACGCTGCAAACGTATCCTGCCCACAAGTCGGGCGCATTATTCGTCATTTTCGGGTGCTTTACCATTTATGCGCCGTGTGAGGGCAAAATCCCGTCCTTTTCACGGCTCTCACCTCTGCAAAGCATCCGCAAAGTCGGCACATTCCGTCGAAAAGCTCGTCGCATGAGCGGCATATATCAAGCCGCTGCCGGTAAAGGCTCTCCTCGCACCTTGTCTCGTCGGGAATCGAGCGAATATAATCCGAAACCGACGCGAAAAGCTCCGCTTTATGCTCGTCGTCCTCCATATCGGAAATAAGACATCGGCGGCATATTATTCTGCGGCTTTCCGTCCCGCCGACGTTCTCGCTCACTTCAGCGCGATATGTGCGACGCTGCACGGCGGGAGCGTGAATGAAATTCCCTCGTCCGTGATTTTCACGCCGTCAAACGCCTCCGTCTTAACGACATCCGGATTTTCAAATGTATTGAACGCATCCATCTTGTTTGTGAGGATTTCGGCGCTGACCTCCGACGGCTTCATGCCAACGATAGTACCTTCAATCTCACGCGCCTCGCTGCATGAAAGGTTGCAGACGGTGATATTGAGCGTTCCATCCTCCGTCATCGACGCCGACTGGTGCAGGTCGGGAACGGATTCTCTTTCCTCAACTCCCGTGCGATGCTTTTCAACAAACGAGCCGACGAGTCTCGCGTCCTGATGGCACGAATACATCTTCATAACGTGATATGTAGGCGTGAGAATCATCTTTTCGCCGTCCGTCAGAATGACAGCCTGAAGCACGTTGATAAGCTGCGCGATATTCGCCATTCTGACGCGCGCGCTGTGCTCGTTGAAGATATTGAGCGTCACGCCCGCGACAAGCGCGTCGCGCATCGTTGACTGCTGATAGAGGAATCCGGGGTTTGTTCCCGGCTCGACATCGAACCATGTGCCCCATTCGTCTACGATGAGAGCTACTCTCCTGCTCGGGTCATAGCGATTCATGATTTCCTCGTGACCCGTCACGATTTCCTCCATGCGAAGCGCCGTGTGAAGCGTTTTGTACCATTCCTTCTCGTCAAAGCCCGTCGCGGAGCCTTTAGACCCCAGCCGTTCGGAACGGTGTAATAGTGAAGCGTAAGCCCGTCCATGTGGCGCCCCGCCTCGCGCATGAGAACCTCTGTCCATCTGTAATCCTCCGCGTTCGGACCGCAGGCGATGCGGAAAAGCCTTCCGCCCGGGTAATTGCGGCAGAATGTGCTGTAGCGCTTAAATTCGTTTGCGTAATATTCGGGCGTCATGTTTCCGCCGCATCCCCAGCTCTCGTTTCCGATTCCGAGATATTTGAGATGCCACGGCTCGGGATGTCCGTTTTTCTCGCGAAGCTCCGCCATAGGAGAGGTGCCGTCGAAATTCATGTACTCGATCCACTCGGACATTTCCTGCACGGAGCCCGACCCGACGTTAGCGTTTACGTAAGGCTCGCAGCCGATCTGACGACAAAGCTCCATAAACTCGTGAGTTCCGAAGCTGTTGTCCTCGGTGACGCCGCCCCAGTTCGTATTTACCATCTTCTTGCGCGACTCCTTCGGTCCGATTCCGTCACGCCAGTGATACTCGTCCGCAAAGCATCCGCCCGGCCAGCGAAGCACGGGAAGCTTCATTTCGCGAAGAGCGTTCACAATATCGGTGCGCATTCCGTTTTCGTTCGGAATGGGCGACCCCTCTCCGACATAAACGCCGTTATAAATGCAGCGTCCGAGATGCTCGGAGAAATTACCGTATATGTTTTTATCGATACGGCTCTTTTTGTCATAGGTGTTGATGACAAGCTTGCTCATAGTGATTCCTTTCAAAGCAAAAAATACTGTAGCCACAGTGCTACGCTTATATTATATATTTACGAAGTCCGATTGTCAACCCGAAAAAGAAAAAATTTTATCTTAATCAAATCTTAAGAATTTTCGCGCTTGTATCTTAAGATTTAATGGTGTAAAATATATACGCCGAACGAAAAAAGCACCGTACCGGCAAAGGAGACTGTTTTATGTACACAATTCTCGTATGCGACGACGACAAGGATATTGTAAACGCACTGAAAATTTATCTTGAGGGGGACGGATATAAGGTTATACCCGCCTACAGCGGACGCGAGGCTGTTGACGCCGTGAAAAAGGAACAAATCGACCTCGCTCTTCTTGACATTATGATGCCCGAAATGGACGGAATTACCGCGACGCGCACCGTGCGCGAATTTGAGAATATACCGATAATTTTAATTACCGCCAAAAGCGAGGACAGCGACAAGGTGCTGGGGCTGAACGTCGGAGCCGACGACTACATTACAAAGCCGTTTTCGCCGATGGAGGTGCTGGCACGTGTGAGAAGCCAGCTTCGCCGATACAATACCCTCGGCGGCAGAGAATTAAATCAAAGCAAAAGCGATACTGACGTTTATACATTCGGCGGAATCGAGCTTGACGACCGCACGAAAACAGTTAAGGTTGACGGCGAGGTCGTGAGTCTCACACCGATAGAGTACAGCATTTTGCTTCTTTTCTTAAAAAATCCCGGGCGCGTATTCTCAACGTCGGATATATACTCAAGGGTATGGAACGAGCCGACGGGCTCTTCCCTTTACGGAGGCGACGGGACAGTTCCCGTTCACATAAGACATCTTCGCGAAAAGCTTGAAATAACGCCCGAAAGACCGCGCTACATAAAAGCTGTCTGGGGACACGGCTACAAGCTCGGAGAATAAAAATATATTAAGGAGGAAATTTCTACATGAAATACAGTGCGGTTACAAAGACCATAGCGTTCATTCTCGCGGCGGCGGCGCTCACGGCGGCGATTCTGATGTTTGTCGTGACGGCTCTTTATTCGGATTTCATCGACCCGTATTACGACTCCGAATATTCGGACGTGATACTGTACGCGCTGCGAAACGACGCAAATTTAATCTCCGAAATGCTCAATATAAAATCGGAGATTGACGACGGAGCGGTACTGTCGGCGGAAAATGAGCAGTACTATGAGCGCCTGTGCGAAGCATACGCTGACGCGGACAGCACAAACGTCAGATGGATTGTGACAGGTGAGGACAACACAACTGTCACTAACGGCAATACAGACTCCCTTCCAAACTTTTATGAATCCTACGTTATCACAATGAGCAATTTTTCATATACTCTCAGCTTTGAAATCAAGGTGATGAATATTGACGAGCTCATCGACAGCCTCGATGACGATGACTACATCAGCTGTTATGCTGCACGCAAATATTATTTTCCTTCGGTACCAACGGAGGAAGAGGTAACCGCATATTCGTATGATGATTACGTGCTGCCCGAAGGTAATCCCGAAGGTAATCCCGAAGGGATTGACGAATACGGCAGCTATACCGAGTCCTATGCATACGAGGCTTACCTTGCCGGATTTGATAACTGGTACTACCCTCTTGAATATCTCGATTTCTACATTGACAGTTACGATGAATGGAGCTTTGACACTGTAGTCCCCTTCGCTGACGAAAACGGGTACACATCTGTTCTCGTAATCGACGAAGGCGACACTACTGCATATTATGTACCGACAATCGACACTGTGTTAAACCCTATGGAGATTGAAGGTTATGTTTTCACCTACAGCACCTCGACAAACACATGGAATTATGAAAGCGTCGCGCCGGCGTACTACGGGCTTTCAGACGGCGAATACCTTTACGTCTGGCTTGATGAAAATCTTTCTGCCCGTGACGACTACTTCTATATTTACAGAGACATTTTAAGTCCGATTGAAAGCTTTGCCGAAAACTCGGCGCTGCCGGTTATTATCTCATGTCTTGTCATCTCGATTTTGCTTTTCATATACTCTGCCGCGGTGTCGGGAATGGCGGAGGACTGTATACGGGACGAGGACGGCACAAAGCGCCGCGTGAAGTGTATTCGTCCCGCATGGATAAACAGAATACCGTTTGACGTATTTTTAGTACTCTCTGCCGCTGTCTCATGCATAGGGCTTGTACCGATTATTATGGCGGCAGACGGAGAAATCTATCCGACGGCAACGCTTATATATATCTCAGGCAACGCGCCGCTTGTTTACACTGTCTCATTTTTATGCATATTCGTCGTTGCCGCCGTCACCGAGGGGGTGATTGTTTCAATAATCGCCCACGTGAGAAACAGAAATCTTCTCAAAAACAACGCCTGCGTGATGCTTGTGACATTTACCTGCCGCACGGCAAGGAAGGGCGCCGGCAAAATATTAAATTCGGTGCCGCTCATATGGAGGGTCGCTCTTGTCTCAGCGCTCGCAGTAATAAGCGCCGTCCTCACCTTTATATTCGCGTTTTCCGACGGTGGACTGTGCTTCCTTTTCATGTTCATATGGGCTGCCGTAACTGTTGCCTCAGCGGCATACGTGTGCCTCACCGCATACCAGTTCAGAAAGCTCACAGACGCGACAAAAACAATCGTTTCGGGCGGACATGACGTGAAAATCGAGACAAAGCTCATGTCGCCGACGCTTCGCCCGCTCGCGGAATCGTTAAATGAGCTTGACCGAGCTGTAAGCGCCGCGGCTGATGAAAAGGTGCGCAGCGAGCGGCTCAAGGTGGAGCTTATAACAAACGTATCGCACGACCTGAAAACACCGCTCACCTCGATTATAAATTATGTGGATTTACTGAAATCCGAAAATATTGAAAGCGAGACTGCGCGTGAATATATTGACGTTTTAGACCGCAAAAGTCAGCGCCTCAAGCGCCTGACGGAGGATCTGGTCGAGGCGTCAAAGGCGCAGTCGGGGAATATTCACTATGAGCCGACGCCCGTCGGGCTTTGCCAGCTCGCCGAGCAGGCGATAGGCGAATATTCGGATTTGCTTGAATCCGCGGGGCTTACGATTGTACGTAATTTTCCCGAGAGCGAAATTACCGTAATGGCGGACGGAAAGCTTCTCTGGCGTGTATTTGACAACCTGCTTTCAAATGTCGTCAAATATTCTCTTCCGAAAACTCGCGTTTATCTCGATATTGAGCGCCTGTCGGGCGACGGTACGGTCGCCGTGACAATGAAGAACATTTCCGGCACGCCGCTCACCGTTTCCGCAAGGGATCTGACGGAAAGATTTGTAAGAGGTGACGCGAGCAGAACGACTGAAGGAAGCGGACTTGGACTTTCAATCGCGCAGTCATTCTGCGAGCTGATGGGAGGCAGCCTCACCGTATCAACCGACGGCGATTTATTCAAGGCGACAGTAAAATTTCCAATTATATAACATTGAAAGACAAGGCTATGCCTTGTCTTTCAAGTTGGTGAATATTGCGCGCAGCGCAATATTCACGGGTACGCTGCACGATATAATATAATGTCACAAGCTTATTCAGCCCTCGGTGCCTGACACCGAGGGCTGAATAGCATTTTTTCTGTTCATTTGAAGCTATTCGTCAGCGAGGAATACTTCACAGCTTTTCATAAACAGTCTTTCCGTTCTCCACGTGAGCGGATATGCGGTCACCCGACTTGAATCCGCCCTCCAGCATTGCCTCCGAGAAAGTGTCCTCGACAAGCCTGACGACAGCTCGATGTATCGGACGCGCGCCGTATGCCTCGTCAAATCCCTCTTTGACAACGAGCGAGGAAACATCATCTCCGAAATCAACGCTTATTCCCTGCTCCTCGATTCTCTTTTTGACGCGCGAGAGCATCATATCCGCAATGCGCCTTACCGAATCCTCACCGAGCTTGTCAAACACTATAATCTCATCGACGCGGTTGAGAAACTCCGGCTTGAAGGTGTGCTTCAGCGAATCCGTGACATATGCGCGCATACTGTCGTAATCCGCTGCGGGATCTGTCGCGGCGGTAAATCCGAGATGCTTTGCGGGCGACGTTATCCCCTCTGCGCCGACGTTTGACGTCATGATGATTATCGCGTTTTTGAAGTCAACGCGCCTTCCCTGCGCGTCTGTCAGAATTCCGTCGTCGAGTATCTGAAGCAGAATATTGAATACGTCGGGATGCGCCTTTTCGATTTCGTCAAAAAGCACGACGGAATACGGATGACGGCGTATTTTTTCCGTAAGCTGTCCGCCCTCGTCGTACCCGACATATCCGGGAGGCGATCCTATGAGCTTCGAGGTGCTGTGGCTTTCCATGTATTCGGACATATCGATTCTTATCATCGAATTTTCAGACCCGAACATCACGTCCGCGAGCGCCTTTGAAAGCTCCGTCTTGCCGACACCCGTCGGTCCCAAGAAGATGAACGAGCCGACAGGGCGCGTCGGATCCTTAAGCCCCATTCTCCCGCGCCTTATCGCACGCGCGACGGCGGATACGGCAGCATCCTGACCGATTACCCTTTCATGCAAAAGCTCCTCCAGATGAAGCAGACGTTCATTTTCCTCCTCCGCAAGCCTCGATACGGGGATTCCCGTCCACTGCGTCACGATATTCGCGATTTCGTCCTCACCGACGACAAGTGAATGACCATCGTTCTCATTTTTCCACTTCGCGACCTCGGCATCGTACTTTTCCTTAATCTCATGCTCGCGGTCGCGGCACTTCGCGGCTCCCTCAAAATCCTGCGCCCGAACAGCCTCTTCCTTTTCCTTTGATGCGGCTTTCAGCTCATCCTCAAGCTTTGAAATTTCCGCTGTCGGTGTCGCATTCATGATGCGCAGCCTTGACGCCGCCTCGTCTACAAGGTCAATAGCCTTATCGGGAAGATAACGGTCGTTAATATAGCGCGACGAAAGCTTGACCGCCGCCGTAATCGCCTCATCCGAGATTTTGAGCTTGTGATGCGCCTCGTATTTGTCGCGAAGCCCGAAAAGAATCTGTATCGCCTCTTCCTCCGTCGGCTCACCTACCAAAACTGACTGAAATCTGCGTTCAAGCGCCGCGTCATGCTCTATGTGCCGTCTGTACTCCTCGATTGTCGTCGCTCCTATTACCTGAAGCTCGCCTCTTGCCAGAGCGGGCTTTAATATATTTGCGGCGTCAATGGCACCTTCTGCCGCTCCCGCGCCAATAATCGTGTGAATTTCATCAATAAAGAGGATTATATCGGGGTTTTTCTTGACCTCGCTCATGACGTTTTTAATTCTCTCCTCAAATTCGCCGCGATATTTCGCGCCTGCGACCATTCCCGAAACGTCGAGCGTCACAATCGTCTTGCCGCGAAGATTTTCGGGAACCTCGCCGTCAACAATTTTTTGTGCAAGACCCTCAACGACGGCTGTTTTGCCTACGCCCGGCTCGCCTATGAGGCAGGGATTATTCTTTGTGCGGCGCGACAGAATCTGAATTACGCGCTCCGTCTCGCTCCTGCGCCCGATGATGGGGTCAAGCTTCCCATCCCTCGCCATAGCGCACAGGTCGCGTCCGTATGACGAAAGCGTGGGCGCATTTTTGATTGACGTGGACCCCTGACGATTGATTCCCGACACACCGGCGCCTGCCTCGGCAAATTCTCCGCCCGAGGCTCCGCTGCCTGAAAGAAAGCTCTCGACATCTCCCCGCAGCGCATCGACCGATACACCCGTCGACTCCAGCACACGCAGCGCGACGCATGAGCTTTCGATTAAAAGCGCATAGAGCAAATGCTCCGTGCCGATATATCCATGCCCGCAGTTCGCCGCAGTCAGCGCCGAGTTCTGTATTATTTTCTTCGTTCTCGGCGTCATATCGTTTGCCGAAAGAATGCTCTTGTCGCCCGTTCCCGACATCTGCTCGACAACTCCGAGAATGCTGTTAAGCTCCGCTCCGCGAGCGGAAAGAAGCTTCTCGCCGGCGCTGTTCTCCTCCGACATAAGACCGAGAAGAATGTGCTCCGACCCTATATAGTTATGTCCCATATCGGACGCATAGGCGAGAGCGCGGTTAATCGCGCCCTCCGCCTTTTCGGTAAATCTGCTTGCCATAATCCCATCCCCCTTAAATGTTTTTTTCAGAGCCTTTCCGCGAGAATTTTCGCGCGGCGCAGGTCTCTGTCGTGAGGCGAAAGCTCGCCGCCGCCCGAAAGCAGTGTAAGCACAGCGGGCTGTACCTCTATCATAAGTGCGTCAAGCACGTCGTAGGTGACGTTTTTGGGAATCAGTCTCTCCCCGCCGTCATCCGAAATCGCAGCTCCGAGCCTTGCCTCTATCCAGAGGGAGAGAAATTCACGGTTTGATATTGCGCGCGAATGCTTCAATATTCCGTAGGCGCGCATACAGCGATCCGCAGTCTCATCCCCTGCATCGCCCGACATAAGCTCGCGGCGAAGCCTGCGTTCCTCATTTACGACGGAATTCGCAACCTCGGAAAACCGCTTGACGGTCTCTTCCTCGGTGATACCGAGCGTTTCCTGATTTGAAATCTGATAAAGCGTCCCGAGCGCGTCGGAGCCTTCTCCGTACATTCCACGCACTGTAAATCCGAGCTTTGAAAGCTGACGCGTCAGTGAGGGGATTCCGTTACACTTTGTTATAGCGGGCAAAAATACCATGACAGACGCTCGCATCGCAGTTCCGAGATTTGTCGGACAGTGCGTAAGATAACCAAGCTCGGGATCGAATGCGATTTCAAATTTTTCAGAAAGCCTGCCCGCAGCCTCCTTTGCAGCGCTGTAAGCCGATTCAAGTGAAAGACCCGATTTTATCGACTGAACGCGGAAGTGATCCTCCTCGCAAACCATGACGTAAATCTCGTCACTGTCGTTTTTGTAAAGCGCTCGCTTCCCCTCGCCCGAAGCAAATTCGGACGATACGATATGCTCCTCAACGTAAGCCTGCGCCGTAACAGGTGAAAGCTCGTCAAAATTCACTCTTGTGTATTTCTCCCCGAGCGCCTCGCCTGCGCCCGAAATAAGCTTTTCGGCATCTTCGTCCGAAAGCCTTTTGCCAAACGGAATCCTTTCAACATTTCTCGCAAATCTCACACGCGAGGATACGATTACATCCCTCGCCTCACCGTTTCCGCAATACCAAGCCATATCAGTTCTCCTCCTTTTTTTCGTTTTGCGAAAGCTCGCGAATTTTGTCACGAAGCTCTGCCGCAAGCTCGAAGTTTTCGCTCTTTACAGCTTCGTCAAGCTCGCGCTTAAGCGCAGCAGCCTCGCCGCCGGCTTTTTCAGCTCCCCTATCTTCCGTACCGCCGTCACCTTTATATTTTTGACCGCCGTGAACTCTCTCAATCGTGTAAGCAAGCTCACTTTTGAAGGTTCGGTAGCATTCGGGACATCCTACCTTGCGCTCGTGTGCGATGTCGCTCATCGTAGCGCCGCACACAGGGCATTTTTTCTCGTCCGCGGACGGTGCATCTCCGCGAAGCCGTCTGACCTTTGGCGAAAACGGCGCGAACATATCTGAAAACATCTCAGACATAAGCCCGCCGAAGCCGCCCGCGGGGAAAATCCCCGACTTTGATTTCATTTCCTCTGCACAGTCGTGACAAAGCATATACTTTGTCGTTTTGCCGTTTACCGTTTCGGTATAGTAAACGGTCGCCTCATTCTTTCCGCATTTTTCGCATAACATGATTTCTACCTCCTCAAATCACAAAAAATATATTTGCATCTCTGCCGCTTAATTCATAAGCGACAAAATGATGTGCCTGTAAATATCGGCGCGAAGTGAATTTCTTGCCTCCGGCTCAACCCCCGACAGCGCGCTCGTCGATACAGCGCTTTCAATAATGTGCGCCTCTCGCTCGTCAATTATCCCGCTGCCGTAAAGATTCTCAGTGTAAGCAATCGCGTCGTCAGCGGTCAGCTCGTTTCCGACGGCGTGAAAGAAATGCATCAGGTAATCGTTTCGTCCCATCTGCTTTTTCACAATTCGTATATATCCGCCGCCGCCGCGCCTGCTTTCGATAACGTAACCGCGCTCGGGGGTAAACCTTGACGTTATCACGTAGTTTATCTGGCTCGGTACGCATCCAAGCCTTTCTGCGAGCACGTTCCGCTGTACCATGACGGCACCGCCGCCCTCGTTCAGCATATCCTCAATCATAAGCGCAATCTTTTCCGACATTGTCATTTTATTCGCCTCCGTTTGACTTTGACTTTCTTTGACTATTGATATTATACTCCTAAAGTCAAAGAAAGTCAAGGTCAAAATCAAATTTTTTCGTCGAAATTTTCCACAAAAAAATCCGACCGCCGGTCGGATTTTTTGTGTGTATTCTATAGTTTGCTGTATTTTTATTTCTTATGTATAATCTTCTCTCTTTTCTTTATGTTCTTGTCAGGCCATGCGGCAATCAGAATGCAGACACCGACAACAACGACAATTATAATCACCTTCCATGCGGTCGAGCTGATTTCGGGCATTTGCCAATACTTGAACTCGTCCGACATTTCCGATTCTTCGCTTGACGTGTACGACTCATCCTCCGACGTCGCGATTACAGTAAAGGTATACGTTCCCGAGCCGAAGTTATCTGTAATTCCCGCCTTCCAGCTATAGCTTGTTTCTGTCGTCTCGACGTAACCCTGTATGCTGCCGTCATCGTAAAGCACAACAGTATACGAATCCGCCCCCTCAACGGCGTCCCATCTCGCGAGAAACTTTTCGCTCTCGTCCCAGTGAACTCCCGTCGGCGTTTCGAGCTGCGTTGTCGTCGTGATACCGACAACAACATTTTCGGCATTAACCGCATCTACCTCTGCGGTCGGCAAAAGCGAGGCGCACAGCATAAAAATCAAAACGCAGGCAACATACGGCAATATTTGAATCCTGTTCTCTCTCATTCTCCCTCCGATGCGGCAAATGTCACCTCAATGCCGCCGTTTTTGCTCCTCAGCGTGTAATCGGCAGTGACCCCGTCCTCCGTCGTTGAGGAATCGACACTGTACGTCAGCTTTTGCGGCAATACGGCGCTCCCATACTGCGTCTCCACGTCAAACGTGTAGTCATTCGGAGATACGCCGTCCGAAAACGAGCATGAAATTGCCCCGCTTGTCGTTGACACACTTATCTGACATCCCACCGTCGGGGTTACGTCATCGAGCAAAACCGCGCCGGATGTGACATCAACAGACAGTCCGCCAAGCGAGAGGCTTGTCAGCGTCACGTCGCCCGTGCCGCCCATAACGATAACATTACATTCGACGGATATAGGCAGCGTCACCGTAATTCCGTAAAGCGTGCTGCCGCTATACCTGATTTCATTATACCATGTGAGGGGAGACTGCGCTATCGTAAGCACACCTTCCTCGGAAAGCTCCGCCGTATACTCAATTTCGTCGCCGTCTTCGAATACCACGACAGAAATCTCGTCGCCCTCACCGGCACCGGAAATCGTCACATACCCGACGGGCGCGTCGATATTCACAGTAAATACATCATCTGCATCAAACGAATAGCTCTCGTTTTTCAGCGTGTCCGATACCGGCGTTATGAATACGTAAATTATGAATACGACATACGCCGCGGCAACAAGGAACGCTCCAATAAGAAGTGCGACAATGATATTTCGTGCTGTTCGGTTCATTCGTGTCAGAGAAGCTCCTTCGGATCAGTTGAAGCAAGCCCGCAGATAATATCGAGGTTGCCGTTGCGGCAGCGAATCTCGTCAATCATGTCCTTTTCCTTCGCGTCGTCGATGAGATCGAGATTATAATAAAGCGTGTACATACTGCCAAAGTTTGTCGTCTTTACGCGGTAAAGATTATAGCGCTTCGCGTATTTTCCGAATATATCGTCAAACTCATGCGCGTAGTTGAGATTCTCGGGAATCGTCACGTGCAGCTCCTTTGAATAAACGGGATCGCCGCCAACGCCGAGAAGACTGTAAATAATATAAATTACGAGCGCGACGACAGCGAAAATAATGGCAACCCATATGTAGCCGACGCCGTTAATAAGACCGACAGCCATGGAAATGAAAATCACAATAAGGTCGTCCGCGCTTCCGGGATATGAACGGAATCGTATAAGCCCGAATGTTCCCGCGACGGCAAGCCCTATGCCTATGTTCCCGTTCACCATCATAATAATGACCTGAACGACAAAAGGCAAAAGCGCCGTTGTAAGTATCATGCTCTTCGACTTGTTCTTCGATATGAAAAGCATGATAACGGAAATTATGATTCCGATTCCGATTGACACGAGAGAACAGACGGCAAAATCGCCTATCGTAATCTCGCTCTGCTCAATGAGCGATTTGAATGTTTCTTCAAACATCTGCTTTTTCTCCTATGGAAATTTTATTTTTTTCGTCGGTGCCGTGCGCCGACATAAAAATCGATTTGTAGGCGGTTCCGTACTTGCTGAAGGAGGTCGGGTACATATTGAGCCTTCCCATCTCATCCACAAGCCAGAGCGGAGCCGCATCCGCAAATTTAACCTCCATCAATCTCGTTCCCTCGGGCAAAAGAGCCTCTCCGTATGGTCCGAGCGACAGATCAACGTCCGTATCGCGCCATAAAATTTCCCTGTCGAAGGTCATTCTGAAGTCCGGATCCTCGCGCCCGAAATACGCGACGCGCCTGTATGAAAGCACGACGGCAGGCTTAAGATTTGCGTAATAATCGAGCGACCACTTGATTTCCCGCGCAATCTGCGAATCCTTCGGCGGCTTTTCTCCCGCAAGAAATTTCAGCGCATCCGCATATTTCATGCTGATTCTGCGCTTGAAAACAACGCCCTTATACTTCTTTTTCAGCTCCACAAAGGTGACTGTATCGTCCTTCGGTACCCCGTAGCAGCGCAGTCTGATTTTTTCCTTGTATACGGGCTTGTCAATCGAGCGGCGTATTAAGGAATAATTCGGCGAATCGTAATAAATGTTCATAATCAGGCTGTCGCCGTATTCATCCGCCTGCATATGCTCGTTGAGCGCAGGCAAAAAGCTTTCGTACTGCTCGGAGGTGAGCATATACTTCTTTTCAACGCGCTTAAATACTTCCTTGAACGCCACTTGACACCCTCGCTTTCATGCCACAATGCCCTGCGGAATTTCACGATGATAATTATATTATAAAATTCATGTAAAGTCAAGGGTTTTCTCGTGACAAATTGATGATTTTCGGAAGAATATTGTGTTTTTTCTACGAGAGAAAGCCGCATTCGTGAAACGAACGCGGCTTCCTCTCCTGTTTGCTTTTCGGTTTTTTCTTCGGATACTCTTACGAAAGCGATACGAGCGAGCCGAACATATCCTTGTTTTCACGAAGCTTCGTGTCGTTTCCGATAACGCAGAGAACGCTGTCCTCAAGCGTCTTTTCGACAAGCTCCGCCGCATCCACAAGCTCTAATGTCGTTACATTGAGAATTTCGTCCCTCGTTTTCTGCAAATCCTCTGTTGTCATGCCGCGAAGATATGCCGAGAACGATATGCTCTTCTGTGTGCGGGGCGTGCGCGGCTGGTCAACATCGGATATTGTGCCGATTATGAGCTTTGTAAGCTCCTCATTTGAGAGGGAAATCGAACGGATAAACTCCGGCGTTCTCTTGTAAACCTCATCCGTATTTTTGAGCTGAGGGTCACGATATGAACTGAAGCCGAGGATTCCGTCGTTTTGATTGAACGAGCATCCCTGACCGTATGCGCCGCCCTTAACGCGAATCTCCTGATAGAGATAATCGATGTTGAGTGACGATCTCAAAACGTCGAGAGCACCAGAATACTTAAAGCCCTTCTTTTCAAAATCACCTGCGCGCGCAACATACTGAACCTGAATCGGCATCATGAGTCCTTCATTCCTGACCGTGGGCTCAAGCGTCATCTCGCCCGATGCTTTTTCGCACGTATGGAGCGATGCGACAAGCTGCGGGAGCGATTTTTCAAGCTCTGCCTCGCCTTCGGCGTCGGATGCATATGAAACTATGAGATTTTCGGGTCTGTACATATACTGAAGCGCCTTTTCAAGGCTGTCGGCAATGTACTCGTAGTTTTTGTCGTAGTCCTCCATGAGAGCTTTCAGCGTCATATATGCGTCAATTCCCGTTTCCTTTTCCTCAAAGAGAGATGTGCGCATGATATATGATTTCGCGCGCTCAAGCGCAAAGCGGTTGCCGCTTGAACCAAATCTCGTGAGCGTGCCCGAAAGATGCTCTGTGATAATGTCGTAAAGGCGCTTTTTGTCGTGAATTTTGGACGAGGAGAGAACCTCACCGACAAGCTCCATTGCGTATGAAACCTTGCTTGAAAGCGCACTGAAGCTTACATTTGTATAAGGCACAAACTCGTCGTGATGACCGAAGAGGTGAATAGCGCCGCATGAATATGAAATTCCGCCCGTGTTGATTCCTATATCGTTTGAAAGCTCGAAATATGAATGCTTCGACGTATCGACCGAGCCGAGCACATTTCTCAAAAGCCCTACAAACGGTATAAGCTCTGTAGGTATACTCTCCGTGCGGAACATAAGCTCACAGTATGTAATGCCGTTTGTGTTCACGTCGTGATATACGGCGGGAATGCCCGCGAGCGTTTTTTCCTCATTCGTATACGCTTTTGATTTTTTGTCGATGTCCTCGCGCGTAATCGAAGGAATGCAGTTTATTTCCTCCTCTGTCGGGGGTGCCGACTGATATTCGCGCAGATGCTTGGTCGATGCGACTATAGCCTCAACCTCTTCCTTTGAAAGCGATGCCTTATATGCAGCCAGCTTTTCGCGCAGCGCCTCATTTTTGCGGTCAAGAAGTCCGCGTTCGGGCTCAAGCACATAGTGAAGCTCGTGCTTCGGCGTGAGAAGATACTGCTCGATAAGCCCCTCAAAATAGCCCTCGTCGATTTTCTTTCGCAGATCCTCATATATCTCATTGCGCTTCAGGAAATCGAACGGCTTCGAATCATCGTAAAGCCAGCTTTCAAATGAGGTAATTATGTAAAGAAGTCCCTTTGGAGCGCCTCCGAAATCAGCCTCACGCCAACTGAATTCATCCGAGTTGATTGCCGAGAGAAGCGCATTCTTGTTAATGCCGTTTTTGACCTGCTCGCGAAGAACCTTGTCGATAATCTCGAAGAATTTGTCCTTGTTCTCAGCCTTAGCCTCCTTTGCGATTACTGTGAACATAGGCTGGAGTATTCCGCCCTCATATCCTCCGTAAACCTGATTGCCGATTCCCGCATCCTGCAAAGCCTGAAGAAGCGGCGCACCCGTATCGAGAAGCGCGGAGCCGAGAGCTCTCCATGCGCACGTATTATATACGTTTGCCTCGCCGGCAAGCGTAGCATAGCCGAAATAAGTCTTTCCTTCCGTTTTGTCGTCAGCTCCGACAGAATACTTTCCGTACTCCTCGCGTATTCCGTCCCACTCACCCTGCGGCTCGATATGAGAATCAAGCTCTATTATATCGAACTCCGAAAGATAATTCTCATCCATCCATGTAAGACGCTCCTCAATATCAACGTCGCCGTAAAGATAAATATACGAGTTGACGGGATGATAGTAGCGTCTGTGGAAATCAAGGAAATTTTCATATGTAAGGTCGGGAATGAAGTCGGGGTCGCCGCCCGAATTTACGCCGTATGTGTTGTCGGGATAAAGCGCGTGCTGTATTCCCTCATACATAAGCGAGTCGGCGGACGAAAGCGCGCCCTTCATCTCGCTGTATACAACGCCGTTTATCTTAAGCTCGTCGTCCGGCGACTCAAGCTCATAGTGCCAGCCCTCCTGCTGCATAATCTCGGGGCGGGAGTATGTCAGCGGATGGAACACGGCGTCGATATAAACGTGCATGAGATTCTTGAAATCCTTGTCGTTGCAGCTCGCGACGGGATAAATCGTCTTGTCGGGGTACGTCATCGCGTTCAAAAACGTGTTGAGCGAACCCTTTACAAGCGACATGAACGGGTCGCGCGACGGAAAATTCTTCGATCCGTTCAAAACGGAATGCTCCGTTATGTGAGGTACGCCCGTGCTGTCCGTCGGCGTCGTGCGGAATCCGGCGCAGAACACCTTGTTGTCATCGTCGTTTGAGATGACGCAGACGCGCGCGCCGCTCTTTTTGTGGCGGAATACAAGTCCGCAGCTCTTGATATCGTCGAGATATTCCTCATGCACAAGCTCATATGCGGGCAGTGCGGAAAGCTCAGCCGATGATTTGATGCTTTTTGACATTTCGTCTCCTTTGCGAAATAAAAAAATTTAAGATACAAAATATGCTGTCAGATAAGACGCTCTCGTCTTATCAGCCTATGCATATTATAATGGAAAAAGCCTCGCTTGTCAAGCGCGAAACGAGGCTTTGGAAGAAATTCATGCTAAATTAACCTTTTGTGAAAAAGCCGCAAAAGACAAAATCCGAGGTTTCGCCTATAAGGATACCCTTACACTTTTGTCGTGCGCCATCTCAAGCATTATAAATTCCCATTCTCCGTATTCTTCTTTGATTTTTTTCATCTCCCTTCCCATCGCGTACCATGCATCCTTTGAAATTTTAACGTCCACGCCGAATGATACTGTAACGTCCTTGCCGAATTTTATTTTAAAATCCCCGTCAAATCTGATACCCACACCAAAAAGACGCGCGAAGCTGTAAAATCCCCGCGAAAACATAAGTCCGTTCGGAACCGTAATAGATGTGGAATGCCGCCCTCTCTCAATTTCTATTTTCATTCAACATATACCTCCGCCCTGTCTCCGTCAGAGCTTTCAAATTCGAGAAGCTTTCCGAGCTTGCCTGCCTCCACAAGCTCCAGCACACCCCTCAGGTCTACTCTGCTCCCGAATGCCTCTTTTTTGCCCGACTTTTCGTCCGAGATATTGATGTACCCCTTGGAATTACCGTCCTCAATCGCAATTTTCACAAGCGGCATCGGAATTTTTGCCGCAATCCGAATCCCGTCCGAGCCGAAAAAGCGCACGTAAAGAATTAGCTTTTCAAATGGTTTTCGATTTTCTTCGTCATGACCTTCAACGATTTCAATTTTTCTGCCCGACAAAAGCTCGTCAATCGAAATCCCGAAAATCGATGAAAGCTTCGGCAAAAGCGTGATGTCGGGACACGAAATGTCGTTTTCCCATTTGCTCACCGCCTGTGCCGTCACGCCGAGGTGTGCCGCCAAATCCTCCTGCGTCAGTTTGCATTTTTTTCTTGCGTCCGCGATTCGCGAACCGAGTGTTTCTTCAGTCATAATGCTGACTCCTTTCAGTCTGATGGGTATATTATAATCCGCGCGAACGCTGAAATAAAGATACCGACGGTTGAAGCTTCACAATCATCGGTTGAAAATCCGCTCAACTATAGGTTGAATCGCTGTCCATCTTTCAAAAACAGCCCCCTTTCGGAGGCTGTTTTTTGAATAACTTAGAGTTATCACCTTTTACGGCGTTTTGTAACGCTGACTGTACTCACTGTCGTTGTCACAGCCAAAACAAAGACTATAGGCAGCGCCGCAATCACCGAGCCGCATCCCGACGAGGTGCTGCCGTCAGACGTATCGGCATCAGTGCTTTCCGCATCTGTATCATCCGCGGTCGTATCCTCTTCGGTCTCTGAGCTCGCAGCCGTATAGTCAACGGGCGTCGCCGGTCCTTCCGTGCTGTCATATCCGAACACCTTGATTTCATAAATCGTCGGCGTGTACCAGTTGTATGTCGGATTGTTCTGAAGTACAGCGCCCGTCACGACAAGCCTCACATAGCGCGCTGTCCCTTCAAGCACGTTTGAATTGAACCCGTATGTATTATAGACCTTTGAATCGGACGTGTCCGTATTGTCGTACAGCGTCTCCCAGCTCTCCCCGTCAAGGCTCCCCTCAACGTAATAGGTGTAATATCCCTCGGAGCCCTTGCAGATGTACCACGAAATCTGAATATACGTCAGCTCGCACTCCTCGCCAAGGTCAATTGTCATCGTCACCGGCCACTTGAACGCCTCACTCGCCGTATATGAGGTGAAATAGTCGCCGTCAACCGCAAGCTCCGCGCCGTACCCGTCGGCTGACGAAAGCGACGAGGTGATTTCCGCATCCTGTGAGAGAATTTTGCCGCCCGATACGGGTATCATGTCGCCCGTCTCGGAATTGTAAAGAATCGTCGGGAAATAATCGTAATACGCATACCCGCTGTCAAACGTAATCGGCGCAATCATCGTGCCGCTCGTTCCAGTTCCGGCAATCCAGCGATAAGCGTACATGAGATAATTTGCGTCGTCACCGCTGCCGAGAACAGCAATCCAGCTCGACTGTGAGGAGAAGGTCGAGGTGTTGCCTATATCGCGCAAATCGCTCCATCCATCCTCAATTGACTGTGATGATGCATACTGACCGTTGCTCGGATACCACCCTGCGGCGGCTGAGGTGAACAGGTAATACCAACCGTTAATCTTGACCATGTTCGGCATCTCGCGGTACTGATATTCAAAGAGCGTCGTCACAACCTTCTTTATACCGGTGTAGTCATCGGTAAACTGGAAAATATAAAGCGTCTCGTTCGCGCTGCCGCCCGCGGGATTCGCCGCTGCAAGCAGATACGCCGTATCATCGTCGTCTACAAATATCGAAAGGTCGCGAACCTCGATATTTTTCGGATTGAACACTCCCTGACAGGTAAACTCTCCGCCCGGGGTTCCCGTCACAAGGAACAGCTTTCCGTCTGAATATCCGCTCGGAAGCTCCCAGTGAGCCGCGATGATGACTGTGTTCGCCGATTCAATGTACGCCGTCTTGACGCTTTCGATTTTGCAGTAGGAAAGCGAGGAATTTGCGCTCGAATCGATAATCGTGCGCGTATTCGAGAACGAATATCCGTCCTCCGATGTCGATTCGGTGACAGTCACCGCGTTATTTGAAACATTGACGGAATAGCTGTAATATACGCCATCGCTGCATATACTGCTCTGTGAGCGGAGCGTCGAGCCCTTCTGGTTGTTAAGCTTATAAAGCTTAACGTCGTCGGGCTGCTCGTAGCACGTCACATCCGACGTCGCCATTCCAACGAGAGTGTCGCCGTAGCGCACTCGTATCATGTACGTGTAATCTCCGAGCGGAAGCTCATAATCATGCCATGACGCGCCCGTGCCCGAGTAAACGAGCTGGTAGATACAGCCGCTTGCCGCGCGGTAAAGCTCGAAGCCGTCCGCGTCAAGATCGCTTGCCCAGTTGAGCGCGACGCAGTTCACGTCCGAATCGGTTTCAAGCGCGAAGGCGAGCGTTGTGAGCGAGATGTTCATGCTCACGTCCATTGAATAAAGACGAAGCTCCGAGAGGCTGCACACCCCGTCGTTTACGTATTTGATATACCTGTATTCGCCCGTCGTGTAAATTGTCCCGTAGAAAAGCTGCGTCGTCACGACGGAATCCGTAGCCTCCGAAATCGTATAGAGCAAATCCCAGCTCTCCCCGTCGGCAGACCCGTAAAATTCGCCGCCAACAACGTCGGTGAGAGATGCGCCGTCCGTCGTGCCGGGCATATATTCAATATCGCCGATAATATACGTGTCGCCGAGGTCTACGAGAATTTCTCCCGTCTCGGAAACTGCCGCGGTCGAGGGATTATTGTCGAAAATCGCGCTGTAGTCGGATGTCGCCGTCGTGATTTCCGTCATTCCGCGGTCCTCCGCGTATTCCGAAAGCGTCTCGTAAGAGCCGTCCTCGTAGGTGTCGCGCTCAATTGTCGCAACATATGTTTCGGGAATATTGACAGCCGAATAAATCTCGATTTCCGAAATGTTCGCGCAGTCGTTTAAATTCTCGTACTTTATGTACCTGAAAAATGCCACCGTCGTAAAATCGGTGTATTCGACTGTCGTGAGCTTATACACCGCAGAAACGGTGTAAATTTCATACCACGTTTTGCCGTCAAGGCTTCCATAGAACGTGCCGGTCAGGCGCGACTCATATCCGGAGCGGGGCGCGTATCCGATTTTGCCGATGAGATACTCGGCTCCGAGGTCAATTTTGATCCAGCCCTCCTCAACTCCGTCGAAAAATGTCGAGGTGTCGCCGTCGAACGCATTCGCTGCTACGTCCGAACCGTTGTTCCACGGCGTTGAGCTTGTAATCATGTCCTCCGTGATTTCAAGCTCTGTGTACGCGAGGTCGCCGTCTACGACGTATGCCGTCGTTTCAGCCGCAGTGACTGACGCCGCAGAGGCGGCTGTTGTCGTCTTGCCGTCCGTTGTGCCGACGGAAACGGATGCCGTCGTGTCTTCCCCCGTGCCCTCCGACGCGCAGGACGCAATGCTCGGCAAAAGCAGCGCGAACGCGAGCAGAAGCACGATAATTTTTGATGCTGACTTCATGTTTTTCTCCTTTTCGGAATCAGGATATAATGATATTACCATTATAATATAAATCTTCCCGATTTGCAAGAGCCGATTTTGCATTTATCGAAAAAATTCCGGCATCAGACGACATTTTTCTCATTTTCACTTTACAATCGGGAAAATTAGTGGTATACTTATTCCCGCGCGAAAAACGCGCAAAGGAGACACTTGCTTTGAAGAATACACAGGAAGCGCCCGCCGAGGGTAAGGCTCAGGGCGGGCGAAAGCATGATATTGACATGACAGAGGGGAGCATCGTAAAGCTCCTCATACAGTTTGCTCTGCCGCTTTTAGTCGGCAATCTTTTCCAGCAGCTCTACAATACCGTCGATTCCTACGTCGTTGGACGTGTAAGCAACGAGGCATTCGCCGCGGTCGGAAGCGTGGGACCGATAATAAACACCGCCGTGGGCTTTTTCTCTGGATTCGCGACGGGAGCGGGCGTCGTAATAAGCCACTTCATCGGCTCAAAGGACGACGATTCCGTTTCTGATACCGTTCAGACCTCGATAGTTGTAACGGTTATTCTTGCCGTACTTTTCACTGTCGCGGGGTATTTTCTCGTCCCCGAAATGATAACTCTCATGCAGACGCCCGAGGGCGTTGTGTCAGATGCCGTTTCGTACCTGCAAATTTACTTTCTCGGGCTTGGCGGGCTGATGCTTTACAATATGGCGGCGGGAATATTCCGTGCGGCGGGCAATTCCACCCTGCCCTTGGCGGCGCTCATAATTTCCGCGGTAATAAACACCGTGCTTGACGTCGTTTTCGTGCTGTTTCTTGATTTCGGCGTCGCGGGCGCGGCTTACGCGACAATTATTGCCGAGGCAATATCCGCGCTCTTCCTGCTCGCCGTGCTGACGGTGAAGGACACCGCATACAAAATCAGGTGGACAAAGCTTAAAATAGCGCCGGAGATACTGAAGCGCATAATCTACATAGGCTTCCCCGCAGCGCTTCAGATGGCAATAACGTCATTTTCAAACGTGTTCGTACAGTCGTATATAAACACCTTCGGCGAAAATTTCATGTCGGGCTGGACGGCGTACAGCAAAATTGACGCCTTCGCTCTTCTGCCGATGCAGTCGATTTCCCTCTCCGTCACGACCTTCACGGGTCAGAATTACGGTGCGGGGCTTCCCGAGCGCGCGAAGCGCGGTACATTTATCGGCATTATGATTTCCTTAGCGGTAACGGCGCTTTTGATTGTGCCGATAATAATATTCGCCGAGCCTCTCGTGGCGTTTCTTAATTCCGAGCCGGCAGTCGTAGAATACGGCGCCATGCTCCTGCGCGCAATATCACCGTTTTACCTTATGTGCGTCATAAACCAGATTCTCGCGGGTACGCTCCGCGGCGCGGGAAATTCAAAAACGCCGATGTTTATCATGCTCGGCTCGTTCGTCCTTTTCCGCCAGATATACCTGATTATCCTGACGCATTTTTCAAGCTCAATCTACGTTATAGTTTTCGCATATCCCGCAGGATGGGTGCTTTGCTCCCTCCTTATGCTGCTTTACTATAAATTCTCGGGCTGGGAAAAGAAAATTCCCGCAATCGCGGGCACATAAAACCGCACAGGCTTATGAAAAAAAGACCCATGGCATTTGCCGGTGGCATCTGCCGGTGCCAAGGGTCTTTTATTTTAATCATGAAACGCCAGATCGCATCTTTCGGGCAGATGATACGCCGCGAAATATCTCTCCTCCATGGGAATCCACTTTTCCTCAAATGCGATATAGCCGCCGTCGCCGTTTCGCTGACGTATAAGCCTTTTCTGTGTGTCGGGGTTTACGCTCATGAAAACGCGCAGGTCGTAATAATTCCACAGTACGGGATGGCAGCTGTATGCGCCCTCGATTATCGTAACCGTTCCGGGCGTCACCTCAATGGGTGGGGAAAACGTCATAGTCGAGCAGTCAAACGGTCTGTACGCGAATTTTCTGTTTCCGCGAAGCGGAATCATCACCTCGTCGAGAAATCTCTCGTAATCGACATTTCCTCCCGCCTCCTCATATCGCTTCTCGGTGCGCTGCTCTGGGCGCAGGAAAAAGTCGTCCATGTGAATGACGCCGCATTTGATTTCCTTTTGTATTCGAGCGGCAAGAGTCGTCTTGCCCGACGCCGAGCGCCCGTCAATCGCGATAATCACGGGCTGAACCGTCGATTCAAGCGAGTAAATTTCTTTTATTATCCTTCGGAGAAGAAATATTCTGAAAATGCTTTCCATAGGTCGGTATCAGGCTTTGATTTCCGCCTCGGGCGGCGTTTTTTTCTTGAACCTATAAAGCCCCGTGCGGTCAAGCGCGAGCATAAGCGCGGGAATTAAGACAAGCTGAAGGATGATTCCGGGAATCGAATTGATGAAATTCGCCGTCACAAACGCCGTCATGGTGTAGCCGGTGCCGTTTATCGTCAGAAGAATAAAGTTCGCGATGCCCGAGACAATCCTGCCCACAACCATTGAAATTATCATGCAGCGGTAAAGCGCGACGATACACTGCCAGCGCGAATTTTCATAAAGAAAGCCTATAAGAAATCCGTATGTCGCAAGTTCAAACGTCATGGCAATTGCCGTGGGGTAAAGGGGCGGCATTCCGAAAAGCAGACAGCGAAGAAGCGGCAGCACCGCGCCGACGCCAAGTCCGTACTGCCAGCCGCATATAAGCCCGCAGAGAAGCACGGGAATATGCATGGGACACAGCATATTTCCTATCGTCTGAATCTGCCCTGTCAGAAGCGGCAAAAGCAGCCCAATCGCCAGAAACATAGCCGAAAGCGTAAGATTCCTTACCTCTTTTCGTACATTCACAATAATAACCTCCGAATGCTCCGTTCTCTTTTTTACATATGCATTATACTATATCCGAAAACTGTTGTCAATACGCAATCGGAAAATTTTCGCGAAATCCGCCGACGAATAAAAAATTCGTTTTTGTACATAATATGTGCTTGATAAAATCGTTGCGATGTGATATTATTTATACGCGCGGAGCATTCTCCGCGCAAAAAAGAAACGGCGAAGCGGCAGGAAAATTCAATGTTCGATATCACACTTTCGGGCTGCGGCGGTACGATTCCGCTAAAAAACAGATGGCTGACCTCGTGTCACATGAGATACGAGGGAAAATGCGTCCTTATAGACTGCGGAGAGGGAACGCAGATTGCGATGAAAAAAGCGTCGCTCCCCTTCAAACCGATAGGAATCATCTGCATAACGCATTTTCACGCCGACCATATAGGAGGACTTCCGGGTCTTCTGCTCTCGCTCGGCGGAGAGGGTCGCACCGAACCCGTCACGATAATAGGTCCCTCGTATATTGAAAAATACGTGAAATCCCTTTTGATTATCGCGCCCGAGCTTCCCTTCGAGATAAAATATCACCCCATATTCGGCAAAACGGATACGGTAAAAATCGACGGTTTTGAAATAACCGCGTTCCGCGTGAACCACACGGTCGCGTGCTACGGCTATAAAATTCACATTCCGCGCGCGGGCAGATTTGACCCCGAGCTCGCCCGTGCAAACGGTGTTCCGCTCGCCGTCTGGAGCAAGCTTCAGAAAACAGGCTCGGCGGAGCTTGACGGGGTAAGCTACACGCAAAGCCTTGTCATGGGCGCGCCGAGGCGCGGAATCACGGCGGTATACTGTACGGACACACGCCCCGTGCCGATAATCGCGGAAATGGCAAACGACGCCGACATTTTCATCTGCGAGGGAATGTACGGCGACGACGAAAAAATGTCACGTGCCATCAAATCAAAGCACATGACATTCTCCGAGGCGGCGGAGCTTGCTGCGCGCGCGAATCCGCGCCGCTTCTGGCTCACGCATTACAGCCCCTCGATGCCCGACCCCATGCATTACCTCTCCGAGGCAAGGTCAATCTTCCCGCCAACCGTCTGCGGTTATGACGGAATTGCGGAAACAATAAAATTCGATGAGGAATAAAATCATGAAAAGAAAAATTCTCTCTGTTCTTTTTGCGGCAGCTCTCGCCGCGATGTGCCTTTTCGCGGTGTCATGCAGCGGAAACGGCGGCGATTCGGATGACAGCTCGAATGAATCTGTGAGCGGAAATGACGACGTCACGGAAACTGACGTGACGACGGACAATAACGAGACGAACGCCATAACGGATGAACCATACGAGTCCGTAATGGCAACAGAAAATGAGGACACAACCTCGTCAAAATCGTACAGCGACCCGTATGACGACGGGAGCGTTACGACGAATACGGCAGCCGACAACACAACGGCTGCCGATTCGGACGACGGCTCCGAGATGACTGTCTATACGATAAAATACGTCGCGCTCGGCGACTCAATCTGCTACGGCTACGGGCTTGACTCCCCCGAAACGGAGCGGTATTCGGTGCTCGTCGCCTCTTATATCGACGCTTACGAATATTACGAATGCGACGAATACAATTACGGCGTAAACGGTCAGACATCCTCGGAGCTTCTCGAAACACTCAAAAACGGCGAAATCACAGAGCTGTCCGACGCGGATGTTGTCACCGTCAGCATCGGTGCGAACAACATTTTAAGCCCCGCGACCTCGTTTTTCATAAATTACGTCGCCGCAAGCCTCATTGAGGACGACACAACGAGAAATGCCGCGCTTGCCTCCCTTTACACGGATTTCATATCGGAGCTTGACGCCGGTGTCACAGCGTTTGAAGCGGATCTTCCCGAAATAATCGAAAATATATACAAAAGCGCGCCCATGGCGGAAATAATATTCCAAACTGTGTATAATCCCTTCCGCAATTTTGACCTTGCGATTGATACGGGGAACGGCGAGGTGTCTCTTTCGGTGCTTGCGGACGTATATATATCGAAAATCAACGACATAATCGAAGGAAACTGGGGCGTATACGGCTATGAGATTGCCGACATCAACGCGGCGTTTGCAAACGAAATCGACGTCGTATTTGCGGATGCCGAGGGAACGTCTCTTCTTTCGTTTGACCCTCATCCGACCGCAAAGGGACACGAGCTTATAGCAAAAACAATATTCGCGCTCATCTATCTCGATTAAACAAACAGCATAAAAAGGAGGCTATTATGAACATATGCGTATTCGGTGCGTCAAGCGACGCAATATCAAAGGAATATCTTGACAAGGCGCACAAATTCGGAAAGACAATCGCGTCGCGCGGTCACTCGCTCGTTTTCGGCGGCGGCGCCACGGGCGTTATGGGAGCCGCTGTCCGCGGCGTGAAATCAAATCCGAACGGACACGCGCTCGGAATCGCTCCGCGCTATTTTGACACAGAGGGCATACTTTTCAAAGAGTGCGACGAATTTATATTCACCGACACCATGCGCGAGCGCATATCGCTTTTAATCGAGCACTCCGACGCATTTGCCGTGCTGCCTGGCGGGGTCGGTACATACCAGGAATTTTTCGAGGTATTCGTGCTTAGCCAGGTCGGAGAGATAAAAAAACCGATTGCGGTATTTAATGTTGACGGCTGCTATGATGAGCTGTATAAGCTTCTCACCGTTACCGCCGACCGCGGATTCATGCCGGAGCATAATCTCGAGCTATGCGCTTTTTTCGATAACGCCGACGACATGATGAATTATTTAGAGCGCGGGTGAGAAAGACAGAGCAATCCAACAAAAAAGGCTGAAAGCACCCCTTCAGCCTTTTTTATTTTGATTTTCTCGCAGTACGCTTTATTTCACGACAATATTGACAATTTTCCCGGGAACGTAGATTTCCTTGACGACGTTCTTCCCTGCGATAAGCTCCGCTATTCTCGGCGAGCTGCGCGCCGCCTCGATAACTGCATCGCGCTGCGCTTCCGCCTCGATTTTCATCGTGCCGCGAAGCTTGCCGTTCACCTGAAGCGCAATCTCAATTACATCATCGATGGTTTTGCTCTCATCGTATGAAGGCCACTCCGAAAGCGTGATAAGCTCATGCTCTCCGAGATATTCGTTAATCTCCTCCGCAATATGCGGCGCGAACGGCGAGAGCAGCTTCAAAAATGTTATAAGCTCGTCCTTCGTAAGGCTTCCCGTGTCATAAATCAGATTAAGAAGCGACATCATCGACGCTATCGCGGTATTGAGCTTCAGCTCTTCAATATCGTTCGTCACCTTCTTTATCGTCTTGTGGAACGCCGTCTCAAGCGCGGGCGTCGTTCCTCTTCCGCGCACCATATCCGTCATGGCGGCGACGCGCTCGAGAAAGCGCTTGACTCCCTTGATTCCCGTCTCCGACCATGGCGACGCTGCGCCGTAATCACCCATGAACGAAACATATGTGCGAAGCGTATCAGCGCCGTACTGCTCAACAACGTCGAGCGGGTCTACGACATTCCCGCTTGATTTTGACATTTTCTGCCCGTCGGCACCAAGAACAAGTCCGACAGCCGAACGCTTTTTGTAAGGCTCGGGGCATGAAACCTCACCAATGTCGTAAAGGAAGCGGTGCCAGAAGCGCGAATAAATCATATGGCGCGTAACGTGCTCCATACCGCCGTTGTACCAATCGACGGGCATCCAATAATCGAGCGCCTCGCGCCCCGCGAACGCGTCACTATTGTGCGGATCACAGTAACGCAGGAAATACCACGATGAACCCGCCCACTGCGGCATCGTGTCCGTCTCGCGTTTCGCGTCCTTGCCGCACTTCGGGCATTTGCAGTTTACAAATTCGGGAATTTTCGCAAGCGGACTTTCCCCGCCCTCGCCCGGCTCGAAATTTTCAACGTCGGGAAGTCTCAGCGGCAGCTCCTCATATGGCACGGGAACCATTCCGCAGTCGGGGCAATGCACAATCGGAATAGGCTCGCCCCAGTAACGCTGACGGTTGAACGCCCAGTCCTTCATCTTGTACTGAACGCCCGCCTCACCGACGCCGAGCGCCTCAAGCTCGCGTATCATGCGGTCGATTGAATCCTTTTTGTTCGTGTATCCGTTGAGAAATCCCGAATTAACCATCTCGCCGTCGCCAGTGTAAGCGCCGGAGGATATATCGCCGCCCTTTATGACCTCGATGATGTCAATCCCGTGAAGCTTTGCAAACTCCCAGTCGCGCTCATCGTGCGCAGGAACAGCCATAATTGCGCCGGTACCGTACCCCATCATTACGTAGTCGGCGATATAAATCGGAATATCCTTCTTCGTTATCGGATTTGTCGCGGAAATGCCCTCAAGCTTAACTCCCGTTTTTCCCTTGACAAGCTGTGTGCGCTCAAATTCCGTCTTGTTTGCGCATTCGCTCTTATACGCATTCACCTCGTCCCTGTTCGTGATTTTGTCAGCATATTTTTCGATGAGCGGATGCTCGGGCGCTATTACCATGAACGTAACGCCGAAAAGCGTATCGGGGCGTGTCGTGTAAATTTTTAGCTTGTCGTCAGTGCCTGAAATTGTAAAGTTGACAAACGCACCTCTCGATTTTCCAATCCAGTTGACCTGCTGCTGCTTGATATTCGGGGGATAATCCACCATATCAAGTCCCTCAAGCAGCTTGTCCGCGTACTCCGTAATGCGGAGATACCAGACCTCCTTCGATTTTTGTATAACGTCCGAATGACAGACGTCGCACTTCCCTCCCTGCGAATCCTCGTTTGAAAGTACAACCTTGCACGAAGGGCAGTAATTTACGAGCGTCTTATCGCGGAATACAAGCCCGTTTTCAAAAAGCTTCAGGAAAATCCACTGCGTCCACCTGTAATAATCCTCGTCAGTCGTATCGACGACGCGCGACCAGTCGAAGCTGTAGCCGACGGATTTAAGCTGCCGCGTAAAATTTTCTATGTTTTTGTCGGTGACAATCCGCGGGTGAGTATTCGTCTTAATGGCGTAGTTTTCGGTATTAAGCCCGAATGCATCAAAGCCTATCGGGAAAAGCACGTTATACCCCTGCATTCTGCGCTTGCGCGAAACAACCTCCATGCTTATAAACGCCTTGATATGACCGACGTGAAGCCCCGCGCCTGAAGGATAAGGAAACTCTATCAGCCCGTAAAACTTCGGAAGAGAGTAGTCGTCCTTCGCCTCAAAGGCGTGAGCCTCCTCCCACCTGTCCTGCCACTTCTTGTCGCACACCGAAAAATCATATTTCATAATCTCACCCCACTGTAACCTTAAAAATTATCTTTCCGTCAGGACATCCGAGATGTCAATTTCCTCGGCGTCGTCCCAAAGCTTTTCAATACGGTATAAATCGCGGTTTTCCTTATTGAATATGTGTACTATAACGGAATGATAATCCATACATATCCAGTTCGCCTCGGAATATCCCTCGATGTGACCGACCTTCAGCCCGCTTTTTTCAATTTCAAATTCAACATCGCCCTCAAGCGCGCGAATCTGCGTGGAGCTTCTGCCCGTAGCGATGACGAAATAGTCGGCAATTATCGTCTTTTCCGTAACGTGAAGCACCTTTATATCCTCCGCCAGCTTGCGGTCGAGTATTTCGGCAATCGAAAGCGCAAGCTCCTTCGGAGAGGAAACGGCGTAAATTTTGCCGCTCTCGTTGATTTCTTCTTCCATTTCAAATCTCCTTTTCTGTTTTCTGTTTAGTAAAGACTTCCCGTCGGAATGTCTATCGAATTTTCGTTCACGTCCGCTGCGTTATAGACGATATATTCTCCCGTCCCGAGCGGACTGTTGTATACCTCTGAAACGCTCGAGCTGTCGGATGTGAATATCCCGTAGGGGTCAAAATCATCCGTATCGAAATCATCGACGTAAACATTCAGGTAATTTGATATAATTTCCGCAACGTCCGCCTTGTAAAGCACGTAAACGGACGCGCCGTTCACCGTCATGCTCACCCCGGGCAGCGTCATAAGATAAACCTTTGAAAGATCGACCGAAAGCGCCGACTTCGCAAAATAAATAAAGTCCGCAAGCCCGATATTTGAAATCATGTTGTCAAGCAGCTCAGAGGCAATTTCCGACACCGTTGAAACGCTCATATTCGCCTTGAGCTGCGAGAGCAGCGCGGAAATGAATATCTTCATCGCGTCCTGACGCCCGAGATCCTGCTCCGCGTACCCCTTTCTGTACCGCACAAACTGCATTGCCTGGTCGCCGTCGAGAAGCTGATACCCTGCCGAGAGGTGAATATACAGATTCTGTCCGGGATCCTCATAATCAAGGTCATAGGGGACGTCTATCCATACGCCTCCGAGAATATCAATGACGTTCGCGAATCCCTCAATATCAAATACAGCGGCGTAGTTTATCTTAACGCCGAAGTTTTCGGTTACAAGCGCGGACAGGCTCATGAGCGCGTCATAGTCGGGATTTTCGGAGCCGGCGCTTCTTGCAAGGCTGTAATACTTCGTATACGCCGCGTTGATTTTATGAGACGACATAAAATCGACGTTGACATATGTGTCGCGCGGAATCTGAACTATCGAAATGGAGCCTTCGTAGGTGTCGTATGAAACAATCATGATTATATCGGTATTGCGCGATATTTTGTCGTGCCCGACAACAAGAAAATTGTATTTTCCGCTCGTCTGGTCTCCGCTCGAGTCAACCGCATAAACCTTGTTGCCCTCCTCGTCAGTCTCATACACGACGTTTCCTTCCTCGTCGGTAACATACTTGTATGCGGTAATCGCGTTGCCGGAGGTGTCAGGCTCGTAAAATACAAGGAATCCGCCCGCAGCGGCGACAAGAACAAAGAGAAATACACAAAGAACAATGACTACGATAACAAATGCGGAAACACCGCCGTCAGATGATTTCATTTTATCCCTTTCATAAAAGCAAAAATAAATCCCCGCGGGTCATTCGGAAAGATGCCCGCCATCCAAAAAGTATTTTTCCGCTTCCGCGGTAATCGGGAAAAGCTCGTTTCCTTTTCCCTTTACGTGCTTAATCGTATCCTCAAGAGATTTTGCGACTGTTTTTTCAAGAAGCGCAGCTCTTTCGGCATCGGTTTTACACGCATCTATATTATTTCTGAAAAATTCGCGCAGTTTTTTGCAGCCCTCATGCTTTCTTGTAGCCTCAGTTACGTCGGCAAGAAATATCAAAGCGTCAAAAACAGTCATCGCGGGTCTTCCGGTCGTATGCCAAGCCACAGCCGAAAGGATTTCGTCGTCGGCAAATTCGGGAAATTCGGAAACGATTACGCCCGGCGCGGCAGCCGCGTGAAGCACCGCTTTCGGCAAGTTTTCGGGCGCGCATTTTATTATATCAAATTTTTTTATGTATTTCAACTGTTTTTCCGAACTAATTTCCTTTGCAATATCGTGAAGCAAGGCAGCCGCCCGCACCTTCAGAGTGCGGTCACAAAGGTATATATCAGCGTAATATGCAGCCTCTTCCTCAACAGACAGTACGTGTGCGTATCTTTTGTCGGAAAGCCATGGTTTTATTCGCTCTTTAAGCAAAAAAATATCTTTTTCGGTAATTTCAGTTGTCACGGTAAAGCTTCTCCTTTTCAATAAATTCACAAATACGGGGCGGCACATACTGTGAAATATCGTCCCCGCGTCTCGCAGCGGCTCGGATTTCAGAAGAGGAAATGTCAATCGCTTCCGTTTCAAGCATACGGCAGTCGGCGCCGTATAAATCAGCGTACTCTGTGGCAAGCGAGGTAAGCCCCGCTGCGTCACCGCCTTTTCGCGGGGAGTAAATCACAGTTGCCGTTTTAAGTATATCTGTGCCGTGATACCAGTGCGGCAGCGAGCGAAACATATCCTCGCCGCACAAAAGCATGATATTTTCGCAGTCATTATACTCTTTTTTTATTTCATTTATTGTATCGCATGTATAGCTTGTGCCGCCTCGGCGTATTTCGATATCCGAAACAATTACGTTCGGTATATCAGAAAACGCGATTTTTGCCATTTGCAGGCGAAGGCTCGGGTCAATTCCGTCTTCCCTCGCCTTCGGCGGGGTTGAATAAGCGGGAACGACAAGGCACAAATCGGGTGAAAATTCGAAAGTCAGCGCCCAGACGGCAGAAATATGACCGTTATGCGGAGGCGAAAAAGTACCGCCAAAAAGCGCAATATTCATTTTTTCTGTTTTGATTTGAGCTTTTCGGATATATTTTTGTTCTTTTTTGACGGGCGATACAGTACAAATCGCGACCCGACAACAGAAACAACGCCGGCGCCTGTCCTTTCGGCTATCATATCAGCCGCTTCACGTGTGCCGAGTGGCGCGCCGTCAAGCGTGCGCAGCTTAATCAGCTCCCTTGCTTCAAGCGCCATATCAGCAACCTTTATTGTCTCGGGAGAAATCCCGTCCTTTCCTATCTGAATTATGGTTGCGTAGTCGTTTGCCTCAGAGCGAAGCTGCGCCCTCTCTTTGCTTGTAAGTTCAAGCTTCATTTTGAAAATTCTCCTTTTATTATACATGAAAAAAACGTGAAAAACGCGTGCGAAACGCGCGTTTTTGATGAAAAAACGGTACGAGACTGCCCGAAAATCAGCAAAAAATCGCCGATTTTCGCCGATTTTCGGGCATTATTGTCGGCAAAACCGTCATTCAAGTGTTATAACCGTCAACCTTTTCGGCAGCTTTTGAGAGCATTTCGGCGAATTTTCTCATCGCCCTGCCGCGATGCGACACCGCCCCCTTTTCCTCGGCTGTCATTTCGGCAAAGGTCTTGTTAGCCTCTTCATATAAGAAGAGCGAGTCATATCCAAAGCCACCCTCTCCGCGCTCCTCGCGGATTATTTTGCCGCGGCACTCGCCTCTGCATACAATCGGTTCGAGATTATACTTATGCGGAAATACCGCCGCCGTCACGCATACAAAATGCGCACCGCGCTCACCGTCCGGAACATTTTCAAGCTTTTCTTTGAGCAGCTCACGATTTTTCGCGTCAGTATGGTCATCGCCCGAAAACCGAGCCGAATAAATTCCGGGCGCGCCGCCAAGCGCGTCTACGCAAAGCCCCGAATCGTCGGCAATGCCGATATATCCGAGTGAGACGGGAGCACACGCCTTTATTACAGCGTTTTCCTCAAAGCTCTCCCCGTCCTCGACGATTTCACCCTCAAAGCCTATGTCGGAGAGCGACAGCACGTTTATATCTGCATTAAATTCGGCGAAAAGCCTGCGCATTTCCGCGACCTTTGCGCTATTTCTGCTTGCCAGAACAACTGTCATTCCTGCTCCTCTCCAAAAAGCGCGCGCACAAAATCGTCGCACGAAAACGGCTCCATATCGTCAATTCCCTCGCCGACGCCTATATATTTCACGGGTATCCCGAGCTCCTCTTTTATGGAAATTACAATTCCGCCCTTCGCGGTTCCGTCAAGCTTAGTCAGAATCAGCCCCGTTATAGGCGCGGAATTTTTAAATTCCTTCGCCTGTAAAACGGCGTTCTGTCCCGTCGTCGCGTCAAGCACGAGCAGTGTTTCGCGCGACGTGTCGGGAAGCTCGCGCGTCAGCACACGGTCGATTTTTGCAAGCTCGTCCATGAGATTTTTCTTATTGTGAAGCCTTCCCGCCGTATCGACAATAAGAACGTCCGCTCCGCGCTTTTTAGCCGCTGCCGCAGCGTCAAAAACGACTGCCGCAGGGTCGCTCCCCTCGCTCTGGCGAATCAGTGAGGCGCCTGCGCGCTCGCACCACACCTCAAGCTGGTCAATCGCGGCGGCGCGAAACGTATCGGCAGCAGCCACAACTACATTCTTTCCATCTCTCACAAGACCAGCCGCGATTTTGCCGATGGAGGTCGTTTTGCCGACGCCGTTCACGCCTATGACGAGAATAACAGAGGGCTTTGTGTCAAGCCTCAGCGGCTCGCCCTCACCTATCATGTCGGCGATTATCTCATGAAGTGCGCGCCTCGCGTCCGCAGCATCTGTCAGCCGCTCCGCCTTGATTCTTGCGCGAAGCTCATCAAGTATTTTTTCGGTCGTCTCAACGCCCACGTCGGCGGTAATAAGCGTCTCTTCAAGCTCGTCGAGCATATCCTCGTCGATTTTTACGAATTTCTGCATCACGGCGTCGATTTTGCCGACGACAGCCTCCTGCGTCTTTTTCATGCTCTCGCGGAGCTTTTCAAAAAATCCCATAATTTCTCCTTGCTCAATTATTTTTCACTTACTCCGAGGCATTCTCGGACACATACTTTTCAGATTCACCGCTGCCCGGGTCAAGCGTAAGAACCCGCGAAACGCCGCGCCGCGGCATTGTCACGCCGTAAAGCGTGTCGGCTCTCTCCATCGTGCCGCGTCTGTGCGTTATGACGACAAACTGTATTTTGTCGGAATAGCGCGAAAGATAATCGGCGAAGCGCGCCACGTTTACCTCGTCGAGCGCAGACTCAATCTCGTCAAAGACGCAAAACGGGGTCGGATTCACCTGTATCATCGCGAAAAGCAGCGCTATTCCAACAAATGCCTGCTCGCCGCCCGAGAGAAGCGAAAGATTTTTAATGACCTTGCCCGGAGGCGCGGCTTTGATTTCAATTCCGCTCGAAAGCACGTCCGTCGGGTCGGAAAGATAAAGCTCCGCCTCGCCGCCTCCGAAAAGCTCGCGGAATACCTCTCCGAATTTTTCGTTTATGCTGTTAAACGCATCAGAGAATGCTGTCTGCATTTCGAGCCGAAGCTCCTCCATGACGTCGTTCAAATCCTCGCGTGAGGAGATGAGATCGTTCATCTGGCGCGAGAGATTTTCGTAGCGCTCGCGAACCTCGCCGTATTCCTCGATGGCGCCGACATTGACGCTGCCGAGCGATTTCAGCCCGCTTTTGCATTCGGAAAGCTCGCGCGCCGTTTCGGCTCTGTTCTGCTCGTTTGTTTTGGGATAATCAAGCTCCTTTGCCGAGGAATATGTAAGCTCGTATTCATCCCAGAGATGGGCAATTATTTTGTCGTACCCGTCCTTGATTTTCCTGCGGTTTTCCTCGTTTTTCATATGCGCGCGGACGATTTTTTCCTTTTCGTCAGTCCGCTCGCGAACCTTTTTGTAAATTTCGCCCCGACGGCGCTCGTATTCAAGGCTGCCCGCCTCAAGCGATTCGCGTCTTGCCTCAAGCTCCTCAAGCGACGCCTTCCGCTCCTCATATTCGCTGCGGTTTTCCTCTCCTGATGACAGGAGCAATTCAACCTCCGCGTCAAGCTCCGACGCTTTTGTAAGCAGTGTATCGCTTTTTTCCGCGTATTCGTCGCGTCTCTTGATTTTTTCCGACAAAAGAGCGCGGTTTGCGGAAATTTCCGATTCAAGCTTCGCCATGTCAAGCGCCAGTGAGGAGATTTTCTCCGCAATTTCGTTCATTTTGTCGCCCGCCGCGTTCGCCTTCACGCTGAGAGCTTCTCTTTTCGATTTAAGCTCATCCGCCTCTTTTATAACAGATTCGAGCGCTTCGGTCAGCGATTTCATATCCTCCTCGGATTTGCCCTTTTGCGTCTGCCTTGTCAAAAAATCCTCTTCAAGCTCGGATGCGAGAGTCAGAGCCGCATCTCTTTTTGCGGATGCGGCATCGCGGGAGGTCATCGACGCTCTCATCATGGCGTCGGTTATGTCGCGGCGATTCTTTTCGTCTGCAAGCTGTCCCGAATACTCTGCTCGGCGCGCTTTTGCCGAGGAGAGCTTTTCGTCGATTCGCTTCAGCTCGCGCGAAATAAGCGAGCGCTCCGCCCGAAGGGAGCGTATCTCGCCGGCACGGGTAAGCATACCGCTGTCACGTCTCACCGAGCCGCCCGTAAAAGAGCCGCCCGCGTTAATCTGCTGTCCGTCGAGCGTGACGGCGCGAATTTTATATCCGTTCGCCTTCGCCGCCGCAGACGCGGAATCAATGGTGTCAAAGACGCACGTTCTTCCGAGCGTGTAGCGGACAATTTCGCCGTATTTCTCGTCGAAGCTGACAAGCTCGGAGGCAAGACCGATGTAGCCGCCGAATTTCGCCGCATTTTCGGTTTCGCGTCCGACAAATCCCGCTTTTATAGATGTTAAGGGATAAAAGGTCGCGCGTCCCGCGCCTCCGTTTTTGAGATAATATATACACTCCTTCGCCGCCGACTCGTCGTCAACGACAATATTCTGTAAATTTGCGCCAAGCGCGATTTCAATCGCCGTGACGTATTCGGGCGGCACGGTTATGAGGCGTGAAATCGGTCCGTGAACGCCGCCCATGATTTTACCGAGCGCCACGCCGTCCATCACGTATTTTATGCTTTTCCCGTACCCCTCAAAGCTTTCCTCAAGACGAGTGAGCGCGTCGATTTTGCCGTCGGCTGCGGCGGCATTCGCAGCGACGCCCTCGCGCTCCTTTGAGATTTCCGCAACCAGAGCGTCAGTATCGGAAAGCTTTTTTTCAAGCTCGGAGATTTTCTTTTCGCTGTTTTCTACCGCAAGACCGAAATCGCGGACATTTTTATCCTCTTTCTCGAAAGACTGAGAAAGCTGCGCCGCCTCGCGCTTGTATTTTTCAAGCTCGAGCTGCGTGCCATCGTCCTTTTCGCCGTCCGATTTCATGGATTCGGAAAGCACGTTTATTCTGACGCGGCAGTCAACAGCCCTGCCCTCGGCGTCGCGTATTTTAGTGAAAAGCTCGTCAACCTCGTGCGAAAGCCCGTCATACTCGTCTGTCGCAAGCGCGAGCGACGAGTTAAGCTCGTCTGCCGTTTTGCCGCCAAGCTCCGCCTTTTCCAAAAGCGCGTCGATTTTCACCGAAAGCTCATCCGTCTCGGTGGCAACGCTTTCCTTTTGTGAGCCTGCTGTGTCAGCGTCTTTTCTGTATTCGTCGGCGCGGGATTTTGAATGCTCGATTTTTGCCGAAATATCGGCATAGCTGCGTTCAAGCTCGCGGATTTTTGCGTTCTGGTCTTTGATTTCCTCGTAAACGCGCTCGGAGGTGAGCTTGTTTTCGGAGAAGGATTCGGAAATGCGGTCGCTCTGCGCTTCAAGGCGCGCGAGCGTATCGTTTATCATTTCAAGCTCGTGAGATGTGATGAGAATATCGTCGTCCGCGCGGCGACCGTCCGCTTCAAGGCGGTCTGCGTCGTAAATCGAAAGCGAAACGTCGGCGCGGCGGCATCTTTCGTATAATTCAAGGTAGCGTCTTGCCGCTTCGGCTTCCTTAGCGAGCGGTCCGACACGCCCTTCAACCTCCGAGAGAATGTCGCGCAGTCTTTCCATGTTGCCGTCAGTCGCGGCGAGCTGGCGTTCCGTCTCGCGGTATTTGTATCTGTATTTGGCAATTCCCGCTGCGTCCTCGAAAACGGCGCGCCTGTCATCGCTTTTGCGCGAAATTATCTCGGCAACCCTTCCCTGACCTACAATCGAATAGCCCTCGCGCCCGATTCCGGTGTTCATGAAAAGCTCGTTAATGTCGCGCAGGCGCACGGCGCGGCGGTTTATGAAATATTCGCTCTCGCCCGCTTTATAATATCGGCGCGTCACCATCACCTCGTCATATGGGAGATTTATCTTGGCGCTGCCGCTTTCGTCCGTATTGTCAAACGTCACGGAAACCTCGGCATAGCCCATAGGGCTTTTGCCGTCAGCTCCCGCGAAAATGACATCCTCCATCTTCGTGCCGCGCAGATTTTTCGACGAAAGCTCGCCGAGAACCCAGCGGAGCGCGTCGGTGATGTTTGATTTGCCGCTTCCGTTCGGTCCCACAATCACCGTGCTTCCGCGGTTGAATTTTATTTTTGTTCTGTCGGGGAACGATTTGAACCCCTGCATTTCAAGTGAAATCAGCCGCACAAATTACCTCTCGCGTTACCTTTGCTTCATATCCGTGAAGGCTTTCGTCCTCGCGGAATTTTATATGTTTTATGTCGTATTCGCTCATAAAAAAGCGTTTGTTTTCGCCGCGGTTTCCGACCGCAGCAGATACCGCTCCTCTCGGTACGAGCACCGTGACAGAGCCGCCGTGAATATCTGATTTTTCCAGCTCGTATGCGATGTTTTCGCGGAAAATCACCGAGCGGGACAGCTCGCCCATCGCGGGATGAACGGGACCGCCGACGCACTCGGCGGAGTGAAGTCCCTCACTGTCGCAAAGTCCCACGCGCAGCACATGAACGCCGCGTTCATCAAATACGCGCAGCACGTCGGCGCAGCGCTTCGCGGCGTCGGCAACTGTGAGCGGCGTGTATTCGCCTCGCCTCATCATAGCGGCAAGCGCAGTTTTCTCAAAAACTATCGTCGGATATACTCGTGCCTCAGAGCAGCCCATATCGCAGATTGCCCGAGCCGTTTCAAGCTCGCGCTTTGGGGTTGAGAGCGGAAGTCCTATCATCATCTGCCCGCCAAGTCTCATTCCGCGCTTTAAAATCAGCTCTGCCGCGCGCAGCGTATCGCCTGCGGTGTGACCGCGAAACGACGCGGAAAGCACATCGTCCGAAAGTGACTGCATACCGAGCTCAACCGTTTCCATGGAGTACCGCGCAAGTATATCGAGAATTTCCTCGCTTATATAATCGGGGCGCGTCGAGCAGCGCAGACGTGACACTCGTCCGCTTTTTATATACGGCTCGGTGCGTGACAAGAGAGAAATCATAAGCTCCCTGTCAATTCCCGTGAAGGAGCCGCCGAAAAAGGCGACTTCAACGTCATCGCCCTGCGATACCGTCGCAAGCGCCTTTTCAATTATGCCCTCAAGGCTGTCGGGATCAAAATCACGCTGTCCCGATATTACGCGCTGGTTGCAGAATACGCAGTCGTGGGGACAGCCGAGATGCGGAATGAAAACGGGAATATTGACGTGTCTCATTTTCCGTCGTCAGCCCGCGACATCAACGCCGAAAAGTCCGAGCGCTTCCTTTGCTGCCATCTGCTCGGCACTGCGCTTTGATCTGCCTGTGCCGTGTCCCACGATGTTGCTGTTGAGCTTGACCTCGACGCTGAAGGTTTTGTCGTGGTCGGGTCCCGACTCGCCCGTTACCGCGTATTCGAGTGCCTCGCTTCCGCCCTGCTGCACCACCTGCTGGAGTAGCGTTTTGTAATCGAAATATTCAGTTATGTCGCTTATCTTTTCAAGTTCGTCCATCACAAAGGGGAGAATTATGCGCGACACCGCAGATTTGCCGTCGCCGCCCGCGCCCTCGTCGTCCATGTAAACGGCGGCAAGAAGCGCCTCCATCGCGTCGGAAACAGTCGATTTCCGGCGGCGTCCGTTATTTTTTTCTTCTCCGTGTCCGAGATAGAGAAAGTCGCCGAGACTTATTTTTTCCGCATATTCAGCAAGCGCATCCTCACAGACGAGGCGGGAGCGGATTCGCGTAAGCTCGCCCTCCTGCATCTCCTCGTAATTTTCAAAGAGATATTCGCTCACGACGAGCGACAGCACCGAATCGCCGAAAAATTCCATTCTCTCGTTCGAGCATGACGCACCGCCGTGCGCTTCATTTGCGAATGAGGAATGCGTCATCGCCGTCTTTATGAGATTTTTGTCGGAAAATACGTAGCCTATTCGCTCTTCAAGAATATTTATCGGAAGCGGATATTGGGATAAATTGTCGTCAGTCATTGCCGTTACCTGTTTTTTGTAAATTTTCGCTCATTTTCGCCGTCATTCCCGATTCGACGCACGTGTACGCCTGACGTATCGCCGAAAACACTGCGCGTCCGTTAGAGTTTCCGTGTCCCTTTATGACGGGCGCTTTAAGTCCGAGAATCGGCGCGCCGCCGTGCTCGGAGGCGTCAAAGCTTTTCTTCAGCGTTCCGAATTTTGACCTCACGGGCAAATATGAAAGGCTCGCGACGGTGCTCGATTTATATATATCCTTCAGCGATTTCATGAAAAACGACGCCATTCCCTCGATAAGCTTCAGGGTTATATTGCCCGTGAAACCGTCGCACACAAGCACGTCACAGGCGCCGAACGGAATCTCTCGCGATTCGACGTTTCCGGCGAAATTGAGATCAGAGGCGGCAAGAAGCCTATGAGCCTCTATGTACATTTCAGTACCCTTGCATTCCTCCGTGCCGTTGTTTATAAGCCCGACGCGGGGATTTTTCATTCCGAGAACGGATTCGGCGTATACCGAGCCGAGATAAGCCCATGAGAGGAGCTGATCCGCCGTGACGGTCGGATTCGCACCCGAATCAAGAAGCAGAATGGGATTCGGAAACGGCAGATACGTCGCAAGGCAGGCGCGGCGAACGCCCATAAGCCTTCCGACAAAGTGTGAGGAGGCGAGATGAAGCGCGCCGGTGCTGCCGGCAGACAAAAACGCGTCGCCGACGACGCCGTATTTGTTGTCGGGCGAGAGCATTTTAAGACCTATAGCCATTGACGATTCCTTTTTCTTGCGAACGGCGTTCATCGGGTCGTCGTCCATCTCAATTTTCACGTCCGTATGGTAAATATCGATTCCGTCGAGCGAAAAACCGCCCTCGGACGCGGCTTTTTTTATGGCGCTCTCGTCTCCGACGAGCGTCATTTCAAATTTGCCGCCGTATTCGGCTTTCGCGATATTCGCGCCCTCGATAACGGCTGCGGGGGCGTTGTCGCCGCCCATCGCGTCAATTATGATTCTCATTTCAGTATATCCTCCGTTCTGATTATTTCCGAAAGCGTCAAAAGCGCTCTTTTTGAATACTCCGCGTACCGCATTTTTTTGCCGCCCTTCACGCGCACCTCAAGCGGCTCGACGATTCCGTAGCTTGCGTTCATCGGCTGAAAATTTCCCGACGCGCCGCCCTCGGAGACATAGTGTCCCAAAGCGCCCGTCATCGTTTTTTTCGTGAAATCAATGCGGGATTGTCCGCGCAGCCGCCGCGCGGCGGAAATTCCCGCGAGCATTCCCGACGCTGCGCTTTCAACATACCCTTCAACACCTGTCATCTGACCTGCGAAAAATATGTCGGGCGATGTAATAAGCGAGTAATCGGGAGCGAGTATGCCGGGTGAATTTATATATGTGTTTCTGTGCATTACGCCGTAGCGCAGAAATTCGGCATTTTCAAGCCCCGGTATCATTGAAAAGACGCGCTTTTGCTCGGGAAAAGTGAGATGCGTCTGAAATCCGACGAGATTATACATAGTTCCCGCCTCGTTTTCACGGCGAAGCTGGAGGGCGGCGTAAGGCTCGCGACCGGTTTTCGGATTTTGAAGCCCGACGGGCTTCATCGGTCCGTATCTCAGAGTATCGACGCCGCGCGACGCCATCACCTCGACGGGCATACATCCCTCAAAGACGGAAATCTTTTCGTCGTCGTCAAATTCGTGAAGCTTCGCCGTCTGCGCGCCGAGGAGAGCTTCGTAAAAGGCGAGATATTCGTCCTTTTCCATAGGGCAGTTGAGGTAATCCATAGCGTCGCCCTTGCCGTAGCGCGACGCGAAATAGGTTTTTTCGTAATCTATGCTCTCCCCGTCCACAATCGGCGCTGCCGCGTCGTAAAAATGAAGCGAGCTTATGCCGAGAACATCGCTTATATAATTTGCCATCGGTTCTGAGGTGAGAGGTCCCGTCGCGATTATCGTTATCGTGTCCGGCTCGACGGACGACACCTCGCGCGAAACGATTTTTATATTCGGGTGCGAGGAAAGCTTTCCCGTTACGTAATCCGAAAAGGCGTTTCTGTCAACGGCGAGCGCGGATCCTGCCGGAACGCGCGTTTTGTCAGCTGCCTCGATTATGAGCGAACCCATGAGGCGCATTTCCTCTTTCAGAAGACCCACTGCGTTATTTTTGTCGTCCGAGCGCAGCGAATTGCTGCATACAAGCTCCGCAAAGCCGTCTGATTTATGTGCTGGCGTCTTTTTCTCGGGCTTCATTTCGCAAAGCGTCACCTCTATTCCACGCTTTGCCGCCTGCCAAGCCGCCTCGCAGCCCGCAAGCCCCGCGCCTACGACTGTTATCCTTAAATTCATTTGACGTCGGAGGAATCCTCGTGCTTTTCCGCACGCTTATATCCGCAGCCCTCGGTTTTGCAGATTACATAATCCTTGCCCTTTTTGCGGTAAAGCATTCCGCCGCACGTCGGACATTTTTCGGACAGCGGCTCATCCCACGACGAAAAATCGCACGTCGGGTAATTCGAGCAGCTGTAAAACATCGTCTTTTTGCGACCCCATTTTGGGATTATGTCGCCGCCGCATTTCGGGCATTTTACGCCCGTCGGGTGCGTGATGGGGCGCGAGAATTTGCATTTCGGGTAATTAACGCAGGCGAAAAACGCGCCGTAGGGACCCTGCTTTACGGTCATCTCGCCGCCGCACTTCTCACATTTCATTTCCGCGGCTCTTTTCAGATCATCCTCGCTCACGGTCACCTTTGTTTTGGGCTCCTCAAGCGATTTCGTATTTTTGCATTCGGGATAATTCGGACACGCCGCAAATTTGCCGTAGCGTCCTGTCTTTACTATCATTCGGGCGCCGCACTTATCGCATATGATGTCAGTCTCCTCAACGGGAAGCTCAAGCTTTTCGGCGTTTTCGGTTGCCGTCTCAAGCTCCTTTGAAAATCCGTCATAAAACTCGGAAAGGACTGTTTTTGCGTCTGTTTTTCCTTCCTCAATCATGTCAAGCTTCGATTCAAGCTCTGCCGTAAAGCCGTAATCGACAATTTCGGGAAAGCTTTGTTTCATGAGCTTCGTCGTCGCCTCGCCGAGCTCTGTCGGCAGAAGAGATTTTCCCTCATGCGCGACGTACCCGCGCTGCGTTATTGTGGGGACTATCAGAAGATATGTGCTTGGGCGTCCGATTCCGAGCTCCTCGAGAAATTTGATGAGAGAAGCTTCGGTATATCTCATCGGCGGCTCCGTGTAATGCTGAGACGCGGCAACACCGAGGCAGTTCATAATCTCGCCCTCGTTTATTTCGGGCAAAAGCCCCGACGCCGAGTCGCTCTCCTTTGCGCCTTTGTCGTCCGTTTCCTCATAAAGCGCGAGAAATCCCGGAAATTTCACGGTGCTGCCCGTCGCGTGGAAAATCTCCCCGTCGGCGTTTATGACTGCCGTCACCGTGCCGATTTCGGCTGACTGCATCTGGCTTGCGATGAAGCGGTTCCATATGAGATTATAAAGCTTATACTGGTCGGAGGTGAGCATACGCTTGATTTTCGACGGCTCAAGGGCGGGGGATGCGGGGCGCACCGCCTCGTGTGCGTCCTGCACATTTTCCTTTTTCATTTTGAACATGCGCGGCTTTTCGGGAACATATTTTTCGCCGAATTTCGACGCTATATAATCCCTTGCGGCGCTCTGCGCCTCCGCTGATATGCGCACTGAATCCGTTCTCATATAAGTGATAAGACCCTGCACGCCGCCGTACTCGGCTCCGAGATTCACGCCCTCGTAAAGCTCCTGTGCCGCGCGCATTGTGCGCACGGATGTGAAATTGAGCTTGCGCGATGCCTCCTGCTGAAGGGTTGATGTCGTGAACGGGGGCGCGGGCTGACGCATTTTCGACGCAAATTTCACGCTTTCCGCACGCCACACAGCGCGCTCCGCAATCTCCTTTACACGGTCAGCCGAGCTTTTGTCGGGGAGCGATTTTTTTCCATCGGCACCGCCGTAATAATGCGCCTTGAATTTATCGCCGCGCGGCGTTTCGAGCGTCGCCTCCTCCGTCCAGTATTCGACGGGAACGAAGGCGCGGATTTCCTCCTCGCGGTCAACGATTATCTTTGTCGCGACAGACTGAACTCGCCCAGCGGAGAGTCCGCTTTTTACCGTACTCCACAGGTACGGGGAGAGCTTATACCCGACGATTCTGTCGAGAATACGTCTTGCCTGCTGAGCGCCGACAAGTCCCATGTCGATTTTGCGCGGATGCTTTATCGCCTCCTTGACGACGCCCTTTGTGATTTCATTGAAGGTCACCCTGTGGTCCTCGTCGAGCGGAATGCCGAGCGTGACAGAAAGATGCCACGCTATAGCCTCGCCCTCGCGGTCAGGGTCAGTTGCGATATAGACATTTTTTGCGCTCTTCGCGCTGCGCTTCAGCTCTTTTATCAAATCGCCTTTGCCGCGTATATTTATATATTTTGGCTCGAAATCGTGCTCTATATCAACGCCGAGCGTGCTTTTGGGCAAATCCCTGACGTGTCCCTTTGATGCGACTACCTTGTAGCCGCTGCCGAGATAGCCCTGCACCGTTGACGCCTTTGTCGGCGATTCGAGTATAACAAGCTTATTCGATGCTGCCATTGCTGCCTCTTTCATGATTATTGTGTTTTGATGTATCTGCCGCCCGGTACTGCGGCGACGCATCCGAGAATTTCAAGTACCGTAAGCGCGCTCATCACATCGGACGCGGAGCGTCCGTCGCCCGTCAGCTCGTCCGGCGTCGAGCCGTCGCGCTTTATAAGCGACAAAATCTCACGCTCCCTGTCGGTTATCGGTAGCTCGGTCGCGCTCTCTTTTTTCGCATTTTTAATTCTCTCCGCCTCCTCGCGGTCGCGGCGGAACGAATAAGAGGACGTATTTTCAGTCTCGGGAGCGTTCGCGGTCGTTTTTTGCGGTTCGCTCGCGGGCTTTGATTTTTGAAGCTTTTCCGGCTTCTTTTCCTTTTCCTTCGGTTCCTTTTCCTTGGGCGGGCGTGAGGAAACTCCGCGAAGCTTCGCCGTTTCCTGCCCCGCGTTTTTCTTCAGCGACGACTCGGCGCGCTCCGCCGCCGACACGCTTATTCTGTGCGGATAGGTAAATTCGTAAACGGACATTATATCCGAAACGGATGTGACTACACGCGCACCGCCCTTGATAAGCTCATTGCAGCCCGCGCTGTTTTCGTCACGTAAATCTCCCGGCACGGCAAAAAGGTCGCGTCCCTGAAGAAGAGCCGTTCTTGCGGTTATGAGCGCTCCGCTTCCGACGGGAGCTTCAATTACGACGGTTCCCTGCGAAAGCCCGCTTATTATGCGGTTTCTCGCGGGGAAATGAAACCCGAGCGGCTGCTCGCCCGGAGTGTATTCTGTCATAATCATGCCGCTGCGCATGATATGCTCGGCGAGCGTCTTATGCTCGGCGGGATATATTCTGTCAATTCCGCAGCCGAGTACGGCTACAGTCGGCGCTCCTGCGTCAAGCGCGCCGTTTGCTGCCATCGAATCGCACCCGAGCGCAAGCCCCGAAACTATCAATGCACCGCCCGACGCCATTGAATACGAAAGCGAGTACGCCTGCCCCTCGCCGTATTCTGTCATTCTGCGCGTACCGACAACGGCGACGCAGACCTGATCGTTAAGGTCGATGAAGCGTCCTCTGTAATAAAGAACGAGAGGAGGATCGGGGATAGATTTCAGGCGTCTCGGATAAGCTTTGTCGCCGTATGTGATAAGACCCCAGCGGCGCTTTATGCATACGGAAAGTATGTTTTCCGCGCGCGAAACGTCCTTGTCCGCAAGCTTTTCGGCAATCACCTCGTTCACTCCCTCGATTTCAAGAAAGCGTTCCTTCGGGGATGAATAAATTTCCGCAAGCGTATCGAACGAGGCGAAAAGCTTATTCGGGATTTTGCTCCCCGCACCGAGAGCGAGGGAAAGCCATATCCATATAACTCTGTCGGGTACCATGAAGCGCTCCTTTTTTATTCAGTATTTGAGTTCCCGCCGTTTTATTCGGGAAACCCGCGCGATTTGTATCTTTCCCACAAAATGAGGGAGGACGCGACAGCGGCGTTGAGCGATTCCTGACCGCGCCTCATCGGTATTTTCACCGATGCGCCGCAAGCGGAGAAAATTTCGGGGGAAATTCCGTGTCCCTCGTTGCCGATGACAACGATGTCGTCGGTGGCAAAATCAAATTCTCCGAGCGTCACAGACCTGTCGTCGAGAGCGGCGGCTACGAGCCGTCCGCTGCCGGACAGATTTCTGCACGCCCATTCCCGCTCCGCGCGAAAAAGGCGAAGCCTCATCGCGGCTCCCATTGACGCGCGCAGAGCCTTTCTGCCGAAAGGGTCGGCGGTGTCGAGAAGAAGCACTCCCTCAGCGCCGAAGGCATTCGCGGAGCGCAGTATCGCGCCCAGATTTTCGGGATTTTGTATGCCGTCGAGAACAAGGTCTATTTTTTTGTTTGCAGTATCGCCATCAGCAAGCGTTTTGTATTTTTCCCTGTCCGCATACACGACGCCGACAACGCCCTCGGGCGCTCTTTCGTCAGTTAATTTTTCAAATACGCAATCGGAGACGAGATACACGTCCGTATCGCGGAGTTCGTTTTCGTATTTTGACGCGGCGCTCTTGGCGAGAAATACGTGCTTTACCCTGTAGCCCGAGGACAAAGCCTCACGGAAAAGCTTGATTCCGTCAACAAGAAAAAGCCCCGCCGCGCGCCGATGTTTCGGTTCGTCAAGGCGCGCCGCCTCGAGTATCCGGGCATTTTGCCTGCTTTTTATCAAAAGCCTCCCGTCCCTGTTTTCGTCGTTCATTTTACGTGCGGAAAAAAGCACAAAAACCGGTCAAGCCGGTTTTTGGTTATGTTTCACTTCGACAGAGCGGTCTTTGAAAGAGCCGTCTTTGCCTCGTCAACAATCAGCGAAAACGCTTCCTTGTCGTTTATCGCCAGCTCGGACAGCATCTTTCTGTTAAGCTCGATTCCCGCGAGCTTTACGCCGTGCATGAATGTCGAATAATTAAGTCCGTAGGGCTTGACAGCCGCGGAAATTCTCGTTATCCAGAGCGAGCGGAAATCGCGCTTTCTCTGCTTTCTTCCGACAAAGGCATAATTGCCGCTTTTCATAACGGCTTCTTTAGCCATCTTAAAATGCTTGCTCTTTGCGCCCCAGTATCCCTTGGCGCTCTTAAGCACCTTGTTTCTTCTCTTGCGCGTCGAAACCGCGCCCTTTATTCTTGCCATAACACAAAGCCTCCTTTTTTACGATTTCACTTCGTTATCATGCGGCGGACGTTCTGTGCGAGCGCCTCGTTCATGACTGTTCCGGAGCGAAGATGTCTCTTGCGCTTCATATCCTTCTTGCCGAGCTTATGACGGTGTCCGCTGTGATTCATCTTCACCTTGCCCGTTGCCGTAAGCGAAAAACGCTTGGCGGATGCCTTGTGGGTCTTAATCTTTCCCATGATAAAAATCTCCTTCGGAATGAATTTTTGACTGTATGTCGCTTTTTTCTTCGGTCGCCGCAGACGCTGCCGGCAGCGTTT
>JAJQCT010000038.1:0-14356 GCA_021202555.1 Clostridiales bacterium | reverse complement strand
GCGTTTATTCCGCCGCCTCCGTCTTTTCGCCGGCTGCCGCTCCCTCCGTCAAATCGCCCGCCTCGGACGCTTTCGCCTCAGGCTGCTTTTTTTCGGATTTTTCAGGCTTTTTCTTAATCGGGTTTATCTGGAGTATCATTCGCCGTCCGTCAAGCACCGCCCGCTTTTCCGCGGCGCCGTACTCGCGGCAAAATTCCTCGAATCTGTCGAGAAGATCCCGACCGAGCTTCTGGTGCGCAAGCTCGCGCCCCTTGAATCTCAATACAACCCTTACCTTGTTTCCCTCGGAAAGAAATTTTACGGCGCGGTTCGCCTTCGTCTCAAAATCGTGGTTGTCGATTTTGCAGGAGAGCTGCACCTCCTTAATTTCCGTAACCTGCTGGTGCTTTTTCGCTTCCTTTTCCTTTTTGTCGCGCTCGTAGCAGAATTTCCCGTAGTCCATTATCTTGCACACGGGGGGATTTGCGTTCGGCGACATCAAGACAAGGTCAAGTCCGCTCGAATACGCGAGATTTTTCGCGCTTGAGAGGGACATTATTCCGAGTTGCTCGTTCTCGCCTATTACACGCACGCTGCCCGAAACGCGAATTGCGTCGTTAATTTGATAATCCTTGCTGCTGTTGTTGTTTGCCATTTAACCTCCGTCAGGTATGAGCGGTTTTCGTCCGCAGTATAAAAGCGACTGTAAAAATGCGGGGGAACTCATTCCTCCGCAAAGCCGCACCCCAAAGGGTGATTACCCGAACGACGGGTGCGCTTTTAACCGGGCGGAATTTACCGAACGGTGGGACGAATGAACGTGCCTCTTCTTTTTACGGGCATATTATATCACGGGGAATTTCGTTTGTCAAGCGTTTTTTTTCGATTTTTTCGCCGTTTGCGAAAATTTTTTTCGGGGATGAGCATATCTGACGCTATGCTGGGCGGGATTTGGGCGAAGGCACCCTTTCCGAAAAACTTTATTTTCGGAAAAACGTAAAGCTTAAGCGGTTATTTATAGTTAAAAGCTATATAATTTTGCGCGTTTTTTCGCTCGAAAAACTCAAAAGTTGTTGTTTTTCGCTGATTTCCGACCTCGGGGTGCAATTTTCCGTCCATTTTTTGTTTACCCCTTGACTTTTGCGTTTTATGGACAATTCGCCGAAAAATCGAGAGAAAAATCGTGAAAAATGACTATATACAAAACCTCGTCGGATGTGATATAATGACGCTTGCCGTGAGTTTACAGGTCCAAAACTAAATTCAACGGACAAGCCGTCCTCATTTTTCGGAGATACATCAAGCTAATGATGTCTTCTCTTGCCGATGATGAGGACGACTTTTGATTTGCGCGGAAAAAATTCTTTCGCGTTTTCAATTTTTTCTCGTCCCGCGCTATGGACTTTTTGATTTTGATAGTGTATAATAAAGAGCGATATATTGAAAAATGCGATTACGCTCTTCATAAAGGAGATGTTTTTATAGGGTCATGTCAGATTTACCTGCTTACGAAGAAGATGTGATGGATCTTTTTGAGTTTCCCGTTATTTCGATAAAAGGCGCGGTCACCTTTCCGTCGCTGCCGATTTCGCTCGGAATAGAGCGTGAGCGCTCGATAGCAGCCTGCGAGAGAGCGTCGCGCGAAAGCGGCATTGTTTTCATTGTGACGGAAAAAAATCCGATGAAGGAAAGTCCGAAAAGAGCGGACGTATTCAAGGTTGGGTGCATAAGCAAGATAAAGCAAAGCGTCAAATCCCCCGAGGGAGACATCAGGCTTCTGACGGAGGGCATTTCACGCGCGAAAATCAAGCGCTGGAGACAAGGAGAAAAATGCGATTACGCAACCGTTACTTTTTTGAAATCGGATGATGAGGACGAGGAAATCCAGAAGCGCGCGAAGGGCGCGATGTACGCGATTATTTCGCTTTTGCGCGAACGGAAGGAAGAAAATTCATCTATAAGGGATTCCGCGACGCTTGCGGCGACTATTACGTCACCGGGGCTTTTAGCAGATTTTGTTGCCTCAAGCATTCTGGTGCGCTGGGAGGACAAGCAGGCGATTTTGGAGGAAGCTGACGTTATAAAGCGCCTTAATCTTGCCTACAGGCTTCTTTCCGAGGAAACGGAGGTTCTTGAAACAGAGGAGGAAATAGCCTCGAAGGTGCGCGACGCCATCGGAGATTCACAGCGCGAGCATTATCTTCGCGAGCAGCTTCGCGTCATAACGGACGAGCTTGGCGGCGACGATGACGATTATTATGCGAAAATCGCCGAGGCGAATCTTCCCGAGGATGTTGAAAAGAAGCTTCTGCGCGAGGCGGGTCACATTCAGCAGCTTCAGTTCGGCTCTCCCGAGCTTGCGCTTCTCAAAAATTATCTTGACACCTGTCTTTCGCTGCCGTGGCACAAAAAGACGGCAGACAGAGTAGATATAGCGGCGGCGAAAAAAATTCTCGACGAGGATCATGACGGGCTTGAAAAGGTGAAGGAGAGAATCATCGAATACCTTGCCGTGAAGCAGCTGTCGCCCGAGCTGAAGCATCAGATTATCTGCCTTGTGGGTCCTCCCGGTACGGGAAAGACATCTGTGGCTATTTCAATTGCGCGTGCAATGAAGCGCAAATACGTGCGGGTATCGCTCGGCGGGATAAGGGACGAGGCTGACATACGCGGACACAGAAAGACATACATAGGCGCCATGCCCGGAAGAATAATAAACGCTCTCATTGACGCCGGAGTTTCAAATCCCCTGATTTTGTTCGACGAGATTGACAAGATGACGTCCGATGCACACGGCGACCCCGCGTCAGCGCTGCTTGAAGTGCTTGATTCGGAGCAGAACAAAAACTTCCGCGATCATTTTATCGAAATTCCGTTCGACCTTTCCGAATGTATGTTCATCTGCACGGCGAATACGCTCGATACTGTTCCCCGCCCGCTCATCGACAGGATGGAGATAATCGAGCTTTCCTCATACACGCACAACGAAAAGCTCTCAATCGCGAAGAATCACCTGATTCCAAAGCAGTGCAAGCGTCACGGGCTTGACCGCAGGCGCTTCAGAATAAAGGACGACGCGGTGTCGGAGATAATAGACTTTTACACGGAGGAGGCGGGGGTGCGCGAGCTTGAACGCGAAATCGCCGCGCTCTGCCGCAAAATCGCGAAGCAGTCCGTCGCCGACGGCAAGACATCGATAAGCGTCAGCGCCTCCGACATCAAGGGATACCTCGGACCGAGAAAGCTTCTTCCCGAGCATATTTCGGATTCGGACGAGGTAGGCGTTGTCAACGGAATGGCGTATACATCGGTCGGAGGAGATCTTCTCAAAATCGAGGTTCTTGTCATGGACGGCACGGGAAAGCTTGAGCTTACGGGTTCGCTCGGGGACGTAATGAAGGAATCCGCCGAGCTTGGCGTGAGCTATATCCGCGCGCACGCGGACGAGCTTTCGGTAGACCGCGAATTTTACAAAAACAAGGATATTCACATTCACGTTCCGGAGGGCGCTGTCCCGAAGGACGGTCCGTCGGCGGGAGTTACGATGCTTTCCGCTATGACAAGCGCGCTGTCATGCCGTCCCGCGCGCCGGGATACGGCGATGACGGGAGAGCTTACGCTTTCGGGGAGAGTTCTGCCCATCGGCGGGCTGCGCGAGAAAACGGCGGCAGCATACGCCGCGGGCGTCAAACGGATTTTAATTCCGCGCGACAATGAGGCGGATCTTGAGGAAATCGACCCGACTGTGCGCAAAAACGTAGATTTTATAATGATTTCAAATGCGTCGGAGGCACTTTCCGAGGTGCTGCTTCCTCCCGCGCTCGGTGACACTTCATGCTCAACACGAATAACGCAGCGCTGAAAATAAGCGCGGGACGTCCCGATCAGCTTCTGCGCTCGCAGATGCCGCAGGCGGCGCTTTCGGGGCGCTCGAACGTCGGGAAAAGCTCGCTTTTGAACACGCTTCTCGGGAGAAAATCGCTCGCGCGCGTCAGTTCAACTCCGGGAAAGACCGTCACTGTCAATTATTACGATATTGACGGGAAGCTTTTGCTTGTCGATTTGCCGGGATACGGATTTGCGGCTAAAAACCGCGCCGACCGCGAGAGATGGTCGTCGCTTGTCGAGGGCTATCTTGAAAAAAATCCGAGCGCGGACAGGCTGAAGCTTGTGATTCAGCTTATCGACGCGAGAATACCGCCGACCGCGGACGATCTGATGATGTTTTCGTGGCTGCACGAGTGCGGGATTCCGTATGTTGTCGTAATGACAAAATGCGATAAATGCAAAAAATCGGAGCTTTCCGCTATGACGGACGCGCTTCATACTCATCCGTCAATTGACGCGGGAGTTCCGATAATACAATTTTCGTCCGTCACGGGCATCGGCAAACGTGAGCTTTGGGCGGCAATAAACGAGGCTGCGGGTATAAAATAAATGTCCGAGGAATTCATCGAGGAATTTATAAGCGAATATCTTCCCTATATATTGCGCATCCCGTGCGTGCTTATCGCGCTCACGGTTCATGAGGTATGTCACGGGTACGCGGCACTCTGGCTTGGCGACACGACGGCAAGGGACGCGGGGAGGCTGTCGCTGAATCCGATTCATCATCTGTCTTTAATGGGGTGTCTTTTCATGGTGATTTTCGGCTTCGGATTCGCAAAACCCGTGCCGATAAATCCGTCAAGATTTGAAAAGGTGAAAAACAGGCGCGTCGGCATGGCGATTACGGCGATTGCGGGTCCGCTTTCAAATTTTCTCATGAGCGCCGTCGGAGTTTTAATATATGTAATTTTATATAGGCTCAATTATGCGGGAATAATCGTATTCATGACGGCTGACTTCGCGTACTACGTGTTTTACGTGCTGATGATGCTGCTTGAGGTTTTCATCATGCTCAATATTTCGCTTGCCGTATTCAATATGATTCCGATTCCGCCGCTCGACGGCTCAAAGATTCTGCTCGCTTTTCTTCCCGAGCGCGTTTCGTTTTACGCCTACAAATACGAGCGTCAGATAATGGCTGTTCTCTTCATTTTAATCTGGCTCGGCGCTTTTTCGGGAATTATAAGCACGGCGGTGACATCTCTTGCGGAAGGGATGATCCGGTGCGCGGATTTTATTGTTGGAATTTTTATCTGAGGTTTTGTCAAAGTGGAGATAACCTATCATATTTCAAGCTTCGAGGGTCCTCTCGACCTGCTTCTCACGCTCATTCAAAAAAACAAGTTTGATATTTTCGATATTCCGATTGCGGAAATCTGCAATCAGTATATGGATTTCATAAATGAAGAGGCTTTGAGGAACCCCGACATTTCGTCCGATTTTCTCGTGATGGCAAGCAGACTTATGCTTATAAAAAGCCGTATGCTTCTGCCGAGGTCACAGGAAGAGGGTGAGGAGGACCCGCGCGCCGAGCTTGCCGCTGCCGTCGCAGAATACGCGAGGGCGAAGGAGGCGTCTGAGCTTTTGGCGGGAATGTATTCGGCTTTTTCGGGGCGAATGATAAAGGACACTGACGAAATCGCGCCTGACAAGACGCTGATTGACCAGGATCCCGAAAGGCTCGCGTCGGCGCTTTATAAAATTCTCGACGAGGAGCGTCTCGGACGCGAAACGGTGAACAAATTCACGCCGATAATAAAGCATCGCACGGTTTCCGCCGAAAAAAAAGCGGATGAGATTATTTCGTATCTAAAAAAGGCAAAGCGAGTCTTTGCAAATGATATTTTAAGGCACGAGCGGGACAGAAGCGATATGATTGCGGCTTTTCTCGCTATTCTTGAGCTTCTGAGAAGCGAAAAGATTATAATTGAGGACGGAGACGACGATGAGACGGGCGTTCTGCGGACGGAGGAGCTTACGCTTCGTCTCGCGGAGGGTGAATATAAAACGAATGATACGAAGGAGTGACGGAAATGAGCGAGCTTGACATGAAGGGCGGAGTTCCTCTCACGGATGAGGAGCTTGTTCCTGCGATTGAGGCAGTTCTCTTCGCGGCGGGACATCCGATAACATATGAAAAGCTTTCAGCCGTACTCGGCGCGCCCGCATATACGATTAAAAGCGTCGTTTCGGAAATGGCAAAGGAATACGAAAACGCACGGCGCGGAATTATGATTCTCACCTTCGAGAGCTCATGCCAGCTTTGCACAAAGGAGATTTACGCGCCGACAATACGCGAGGCGCTCGGAATTACGCGGGGCGGCAATCTTTCAGCCTCGTCAATGGAGGTGCTTGCGATTATAGCGTATAATCAGCCCTGCACGCGCGCATACGTTGACACCGTGCGCGGCGTTGATTCGGGGTACGCGGTGTCATCTCTTTGCGAAAAGGAGCTTATACGCAAATCCGGCAAGCTCGACGTTCCCGGTCGCCCGAATCTTTATTCCACGACGGAAAATTTTCTGCGCGTGTTCGGACTGTCGTCAATCGATGAGCTGCCCGCTGTTTCGGGCGGAAAAACGGAAAACGACGGCGAGGCGCTTACGCTTGAGACGCTTATCTGAAATGCGACGGAGGTGACGGGTTGACGGCTTTATATATAACGCTCGGCGTTCTGCTCGCCGTCGGCGCGCTGCTTTTCGCCCGCATTAAAATAAAAATTTCTTATAATACAGTCTCCTCATCGGAGAATGGGGACGATATAAAGCTTTCGGTTTCTTATCTTTTCGTAAGGCTTAAAATTCTGCCCGCAAAAGAAAAAAAGATAAGACTGCGAAATTTCACATACAAAAAGACGCATCCGAAAAAGAAAAAAGCAGAAAAAGCCGCGACCGAAAAGAAGAAAAAACAGAAAAAGAAGAAAGGCGCCGCCGCGGCTCCACAAAAAAAAGGCGTTCCCGAAAAGAAGGAGGAGGCGGAGGGGTCGGGCGGAATCGTCAGAATCATTTCAGAGATTTCGGACATCATCTCCGACGTTATAGGGCGCTTCCCTTCAAAGCTTCGGCTTGATATTTCGCGTTTTTATCTTTCCGTCGGCGGGCGCGACGCCATGTCGACCGCGATAACATACGGCGCGGCGGTCGAGGCTGTCGGCGCTGTCTTGACCCTTCTTGAATGCTCGCCCGTGGATACGAGATGTCCGCGCGAGGAAAGCTACAGAATAGAGCCTGACTTCGTTTCGGGAAAAATCAAGGCTGACATCAGGCTTGCGCTTTCAATCAGAGCCGGCTCGCTCATACGCCTCGGGCTTTCGCTTATCGTGCGTTCCGTCGTCAGGCTTATAAACGGCAGTGACGGCTGAAAATAAAGATTACATTTTGGAGGTTTTTTCATGAGTGAAAACAAAGAAAACAATAAAATAAGCGATATTATCAAGACGTCTCTTGAAAATATACGCAATGTTGTCGATGCGGACACTATTATAGGCAATCCAATCATGTCCCCGTCCGGCGTGACGATTCTGCCCGTATCGAAGGTTTCGGTCGGATTTGCGTCGGGAGGCTTTGACTATCTCGGCAAAAACGCCGCGAAAAACGACAAATCGGGCAACAATTTCGGCGGCGGGGGCGGAAGCGGACTTTCCGTCGAGCCTGTGGCTTTCCTTGTAATTTCGCCCGACGGAGGCGTCGAGCTTCTGCCGATTACGGTGCCGAAGTCCGATATTTCAAGCATTATCGACGGCGCACCCGCGCTTATCGACAAAATCAAAGCGCTTTTCCCGAAAAAAGATAAAAAGGACGACGAGGAAAGCGAGAAACCAGACGAAAATCCGAATGAGGAAAACGGCAGGCAAAGCGAATAAAATTCGCTTGACGAATAAATTTCGCTTGGCGAATAAATTTCGCTTGACGAATAAATTTCGCTTGACGAATAAATTTCGCTTGGCGAATAAAATTCGCTTGGCGAATAAATTTCGCTTGGCGAATAAAATTCGCTTGGCGAATAAATTTCCCTTGAATTATTGAGGCGGCGCGAGAGAAAATAGGTGTGAAATCTTATTTTTCGAGGTGTCTTTGATGAAAAGGCTTATCCGGCTGACAGCCGCCGCGCTCGCTTTTATTACATTTATATCAGTATCGGCATTGTCCGCATCGGCAGCCCCGTGCTGCGACGACGCACATGACGGGGAGTATATTCAGGCGTCATTATCTGTATCCGCAAGGTCGGCGATTTTAATTGAGGCGTCGACGGGAGACGTTATATACGAATATAACGCCGACGAGATGCTCCCGATGGCGAGTACGACGAAAATTATGACCGCTCTTGTCGTGCTTGAAGCCTGCGCGCTTGACGAGCGGGTAACGATAACTGAAAAGTCCGTCGGAATCGAGGGTTCGTCGCTTTATCTTCGCGCGGGAGAGACACTTACGGTTGAGGATTTGCTCTACGGTCTGCTTTTGCAGTCCGCAAACGACGCGGCGACGGCGCTTGCCGTCTACTGTGCGGGGTCGGTTGAAAATTTTGCCGCGCTTATGAACGAAAAGGCGGCGTCTCTCGGATGCGAAAGCACGCATTTTACAAATCCGCACGGGCTTGACGACGATGAGCACCGCACAACGGCACGGGAGCTTGCGAATATAACGGCGCACGCGCTTGAAAATGAGACATTTCGCAAAATCGTCTCGACAAAGGAGCATGAGATTCCCGACGGCGACGGCGGGATGCGCATTTTATTCAACCACAACAGGCTCCTGCGCGAAAATGAGGACGTTATCGGCGTTAAAACGGGATATACTATGCGCTCAGGAAGATGTCTTGTAAGCGCTGCGGAGCGTGATGGGGTAAGAGTGATAGCGGTGACGCTGTCAGACCCCGACGACTGGAACGACCACCGCGAAATGCTCTCATACGGGCTTGACGCCTATGAACGCCGTGTTTTAGCCGGTGAAAATTCGCTTGTGTACGCTGTTCCCGTTACGGGCGGGGTGAAAAATTTCGTCACCGTAAAAAACGCGGAGGCTGTAAGCCTCATTCTGCCCGCGGTGAGCGATGAGCTTACGCTGAAAATCGAGCTTGACGCATTTTATTTCGCGCCGATTGAAAAGGGCGCTGTTCTCGGACGCGCGGTATGGGTGGACGGCGACGGGAACGAGGCGGCGAGCGTATCGCTCATTGCCGACGAGGACAATTTCATGCGCGAGGTTCGCGGACTTTTTGAAAAAATACTTGAAAAATTCGGCATACACCGTGCCGAGGCAAGGAGACAAAGATGAGAAAATTTATGGATGAGGATTTTCTTTTGTCGGGGGATACGGCAAAGGAGCTTTTCGGCAAGGTAAAGGATTTGCCGATAATTGACTACCACTGTCACGTACCGCCAAGGGAAATTGCGAGCGACAAAAGGTATTCAAACATAGCGGAGCTTTGGCTTGGGGGAGATCACTACAAGTGGCGCGCCGTGAGAAGCACGGGGATTCCCGAGAAATATGTGACGGGGGACGCATCCGATTACGAAAAGTTCCGCGCTTACGCATCTGTTATGCCGAAGCTTATCGGGAATCCGCTTTATCATTGGACGCACCTTGAGCTGCGTCGCTATTTCGGGTGCGAGCTGATACTCTCCCCCGAAACGTGCGACGAGATATGGGAGCTGACGACAAAGCTTCTGGCAACTGACGACTTTACTGTTAAAAATATAATCCGCCGCTCAAACGTCGAGGTCATCTGCACGACGGATGACCCTGCCGACAACCTCGAATTTCACAGGGAAATTGCAAGGGACAAGAGCTTTAAGACAAGGGTTTACCCCGCGTGGCGTCCCGACAGGGGGATGAATATCGAGGCGGGCGGATACCGCAGCTACATAGAAAAGCTTTCGTTTGCGTCTGACGTGAGAATCACGAGCATTGACAAGCTCTTTGAGGCGTACAGAAAGAGGCTTGACTTCTTCGAGGCGGCGGGCTGCCGCGTCGCTGATCACGGGCTTGACGTTTATCATCGGTATGTAAAGCCCGATCTTTACCACGCGGATGAGATTTTCAAAGAGGCGCTCGCCTCAAACGGCGGGATTTCCGACCCGGATAAAATTGCGCTTTTCAAGAGCGAAATGTTCAGATTTTTCGGGCGCGAGTACGTTTCGCGCGGCTGGGTCATGCAGGTGCATTTCGGCGTAAACAGAAACGCTAACTCCAAGATGTATTCGTCAATAGGACCCGACACTGGATTTGACACGATAGGCGGCACCGTTTCGGTGACGGAGCTGTCGCGGCTCTTTGACATGATGGAATTGTCGGGCGGTCTTCCGAGAACTATTCTCTATCCGATAAATCCCTCCGACAACGAGGCTGTCGCAGCACTTACGGGATGCTTCCAGACATCAGGCGACGGCAAGCCGCGTATGCTTCAGGGGAGCGCGTGGTGGTTCTCCGATACGCTCGACGGAATGAGAAGACAGATGAAGTCTCTCGCTTCCCTTTCCGTATTCGGGGATTTTCTCGGAATGCTCACGGATTCGAGAAGCTTTACGTCATATCCACGCCATGAATATTTCAGGCGCATTCTATGTGATATTATGGGCGAGTGGATAGACGAGGGGCTTTACCCGAGCGGCAGGGACGCTGAAAAAATCGCCAGAAAAATCTGCTACCAGAACGCTAAGGATTATTTCAAATTCTGATATGATTATAACTGTTATTTCGGGGGAGAATGTCGCGGCACGGCTTGAATATTCTTCCCCGACAACGCTTTTACGGGCAATTATCGATTCGGGGGTCAATTTTATTGCGCCGTGCGGCGGGCGCGGGGTATGCGGGAAATGCAGGGTGACGGTCGTCGGCGGATTTGACGGGTCGGGCGAGGATATTGAACTTCTCGCCTGCAAAACGGTCGTTTCAGCCGACACGGTGATTTCCCTGCCAAAGAGAGACGTCAGGGCGGTGACGGTCGGCGAGGATATGCTTGCAGGCGATGACACTTTGCCGCAGGGCGAGGTCGGATTTGCGCTTGATATAGGCACAACTACGCTTGCCGCCGCCGCGGTCGATATGAAAACGGGTAAAATACTCAAAAGCGCGGCGGTGCAGAATCCGCAGGCGGCGCACGGCGCTGACGTAATCTCGCGTATCAGCTTTGATGAGGAAAATCCGCATATTCTCAGGGATGAAATCAGGGACGCGGCGGCACGTCTGAAAGCTCGCGTCGGATGTGAAAAGGACTCGCCCGCCGTCATTGTCGGCAACACGACGATGCTTTCGCTCTATTTCGGACTTGACGTTTCCAGAATCGGGAGGTACCCGTTCACGCCGCCCTCGCTTTTCGGTGAGAGTATCGGAAACGAGTATATTCCGCCGTGCGTTTCGGGCTTTGTCGGCGCGGACGCAATATCTGCTTATTTTGCGGCAGGGCTTTGTGACGGTGACGACAGCAAATCGGCTCTGCTTCTCGATATAGGCACAAACGGGGAAATGCTTTATCGGAGCTGTGGAAAGCTTTGCTGCGCGTCGGCTGCCGCAGGTCCCGCGCTTGAGGGCGCAGGTATTTCGTGCGGTCTTCCCGCATCGGACGGCGCGATTGACGCGGTGACAATTTCTGACGGACATCTTGCCTATCACGTTATAGGCGAAAAAAAAGCCCGCGGGCTGTGCGGGAGCGGACTTATCGGCGCGATTTCATGCCTTATAAAGCTCGGTGCGGTCAGAAGCGACGGATATATGGAAAAAGATTATGAAATCGCCCGCGGCGTGTCAATTACGCCTGCCGACGTGAGGGCGTTTATGCTCGCAAAGGCGGCTATACGCGCGGGAATTGAAATTCTTACGCATAAGGACGAGGTTTGCGATGTGATTATATCGGGCGGATTCGGAGCGGGGCTGAACTTTGACGATATGTTTGAAACGGGGATTCTGCCACGCGAATTTGAGGGACGGGTGAGATATATCGGAAACGGCGCTCTTCTCGGCGCCGCGCGGCTGCTTTGCGATTCTGAGAGCCGAAAGGCGCTCCTGCGCACCGCGAGGGACGCGGAATATATAGAGCTTTCCGCATCAGCTCGCTTTGCGGACGAATTTATAAAGCGGCTGAAATTCGGCGATTAACCGCCGCCGTATCCGTATAGCTCGAAGCTTTCGTATGAATTTTCACCGAGAATCAGCTCGGACACGTCAGTACTTGCAAATATTATATCGGCGCTTGTCGTATAGACGGCGCCGCTTTTGTATACGGGACCGTGCGCGCCGAAAATCACCGTATCGGCTGCTGCCGCCATGTCGAGCGCGTATTCGTAAAGCCCGCTCTCATGCACAGACGAGCCTATATATGCGGTAAGTCCGTCCTCCGTTTTAATCGAAAGCGCTATTATCGGATGTGTCGAGCGCGAGATTTTCGTATAAACCGCAGTATCAATCGTTATCCCGCCGAAATAGAGAATGTCGCCGCGTGAATATGTGACGACGGAAACGCCGCACGTCCCGGCGGTGTTTATTATTTTATCATATATGCTCATCTCATCCTCGGTTTCGGGTTCGGGAATCCACACGCAGTCAACGTATTCGCGTGTGACGAGACGTTTCAGTGTTCTGGCGTACCGCGTATGAAGATGCGTTATCATGTAGACATTCACGCGGGAATATCCATTGTCTACGAGAGCGGAGACGGCGGACGACGCGACGCTCCACGAGCCGTCGGAAATGTCCACAATCATGGTGACATCCCCGTCGGTGACGGCAAAGCCGTCGTTCGTCCCGCTGTTTATGTACGTAACTGACGGGTCGGCACATACGGCGCGGACGGAAACAATTGCCGATGTGAATACGACAAAGCAGGCAAGTGCCGCCGAAACATAATATATCCCGTGTCCCTTACGGCAGAAAAAGGCGGCGGCGAGCAGCACTCCGACGACGGCGGGAATCAGCAAAAAGATATAGTTCCCGCTTGGGAGCAAGATCGATGCGTTCGGTATATTCGACAGCAGCGAGGCTGCCGACACCGCAAAGCGCGCGAAAATTACGATAAGATATGAAAGCGCGGCGGATACGGGCGGGCAAAATCCGAATGTCAGGACGACAAGCGGGCAAAGATACAGAATGATTGTTATGGGAATTGACAAAAGAAGCGTCGAGAGCGGCGAGATTACGGAAATTTCGCCGAGCTTTATCCACATTACGGGAAGGGTAAATATAAGTGCAGAAACGGAAACGGCGAGAGAGCCGTATACGTATTTCACGGCACGCGACAGCATCCGGGCGGCGCCTTTATGTGTCCCTATGCGGGACAGAAATCGCCCGACTCGCCCGCTCATGAAAAGCTCGCCCGAAAAAATGTAGCCTGTCATAGCCGTTACGGAGAGCAGAAGCCCCGTATCGGCGGCACTGTATGGAGAGACGGCGACAATGAGCGCGCCCGACACGAAAAGCGATGTTATCCTGTCAGGCTCACGCCTGAAAAAGTACGAAAGGCTGTATATTATCATCATTATTCCCGCGCGCAGGACGGAAGATGAAAAGCCCGTCAGCGTCATATAAAAAAGCGAAGCGGCAATCAAAAGGACGGCGCGCGTTCTGCGACCGAGAAATGTGCGCTTCAGAATTGATTCAAGCCCGCCGATAAGCACCGAAAAATGAAGTCCGCTTATAGCGAGAAGATGCGAGGCGCCGATATATTTGAAATCGCGGTATGCCGCCGCATCAAGATTTGACCTGTCGCCGACAAAAAGCGCCTCGGGTATCCCGTCAGCGCCCGACACCCCGCCTGCCCGCTCCGCCATTACTGACAAAATCGCGGAGATTTTGTATCGCAGCGACGAAATCGTGCGCAAAATTCCCTCGCGCGTCTCGATTACCTCAAGCGAGTCCGTATCATCGCACAAAAGCGATACGATTACTCCGCGACCCGAATAATATGACAGCTCGTCAAATGCGCCGCCCGAATCAAGCTCATCTATCAAAGCAGTTGCGGCGAAAACGTCGCCGACTTCAAGTCCCGCCGAAAATTCAAGCTCCAAAAGCGCCCCGAACGAGACGTCCTCGCCGTCAAGCTCCGTTATTTTCACGGTATAGTACCCGCCGTATGAGCTTTCATATGTTATATCGGTGACGTAACCCGACAGAGATACGGATGTCCCGATTTTATCCGAAAGCGCGTCATATCTGCGGTTTACGGCGAAATACGAAAGCGCCGAGGATGCCGTCAGAGCCGCAAGGGTAATGAAAATCACACCCTTTACGGGTGAAAAGGAGGCGGAGATTCCAAAAGCGGGTATATATGAGGCAACAAAAGCTATAGCGAGTGCAGTGAGGGAGGCGATTATAAGCGAGAGCTTCGCCGATGAGGAAAGAGTGAAAATCAGAGCTGAGGCTATAAAGAATACGGCTGACAAAAGCGCCAGCGGGCGCTTTTCAAACGCGTTCATGAAAGCGCCGCCTTCTTTGCTTCCCTTTGCTTTTTGCGAGAATTTTTAATTGTGGTAACGGCTGCCGTCGCAGCGTATATTACG
>JAJQCT010000031.1 GCA_021202555.1 Clostridiales bacterium | reverse complement strand
ATCAGCGTGAAGCCTTCACTCGATTTGTAGATAAAGCTGTGCTTTTTTGACATAATTTGCGCCTTTCGGGATGATGTGATTTGATGCTGACAGTATACCATATTTTTATCGATTTCGCAAGAGAAAAATCGAATTTTGATGAAAAATGTTGCGAAATGATGCGTTGCCACGGTTATTTGGCTTTGTTCACGTTTTTAGGATGACACTATTATCGCTTTCATCCGCAATTTCCTGCCTGTTAATCTCTGTTTTCTTGCACTTGTCTTGCGTCTCAGAAGTTGTTTTATTCTGTTCATCCGGATAATTCGCATTCACCTTGTTCACTCTATTCCTAACATAATTTGTTTGTTTTCTATATGAGAGAGTAAACAAAATCACGAGCAATATGATTATTACGGTATTTTCAAATGTCTTTATTACGGGAATATATGTCCGAACAACAATCCACAAGCCCGTAAAGCCAGCCATTATGACTGCTGACAAAAGAGAACGGTACATAGTAGCTACCATATTAAGTTTTGTGATTTTCTTTAGCGGATCCTTAATTTCGGCATCTATAAACTCGTTTTTTACAGGAGGTTCAACAAGTTTTAGTTTATCTTTGATAATCCACTCAACAGCAATTGAGCCAAATCGACTGACAATAATTCCTACTATGTAGCTTGCAACCAAGAAGTCCAGTATTCCTTCCGTCAACTCTTTCCCATATAACTGATTGACAAGAAAGATATAGGCAGCTCCCGGTATAAAATTATTGAATATGTCATACTGGTCGATAGTCTTTAATATCGTTTCCATATTACGGTTTTCCTCACTGCCTTGGATTATTCACATACTTGGTGATGTTTTTCTCTTAGTTTAATATTAGCGTTCTTATCCACTTCTTGTCGGATTTCTGAAAATCACTGAATTCGCCGGATAATTTCCGCTTACCATTGCTCCGACACCAACCACACAGCCATCTTCCAAGGTCTGTGCCTTTTTTGCAGGGAAATGTGATTATATGATACATCGATTTATTGATGATGTCAAGCTTTTTTTGAAAATTTTTCGATGACGATTGTATGTAATAAAAGAAGTGACCAAGAGAAAAGTTTCTCGAAAAAAGTGATATAATGGAGTTGAAGAAAATATAAGCACAAGAGGAAGAGCATCCTATGAATAATATATCATAAAAGAGCGCTACACCGTGAATATTGCGCTGCGCGCAATATTCATCTAAATTGAACAACAAGGCTATGCCTTGTTGCTCAATGTTATGCTATGCCTTGTTGTTCAATGTTATTATAAGCAAAATGGGGGAATGCGCAACATAAAATTACGTCACCGATTCAAGCCTTCCAAAGCAAGTCTTTTCAAAACACGAGGGCAGCACTATGCCAAATATTTTTTTATTTTTGTTTTTCAAAAGCTCTTTACTTTTTCCCGCCGCAGTGCTATAATATGATGTGTAAGACCGCGCGGGGACGTGCGGTTTCCGACGGTGAGTCCCCGTCGGGCATTATTTCGGGTCAAAGGACAGGAACTCAGAGTCCGTGTCCTTGAATAAATGTGAAGGAAGGTAAATTCAATGTACCGCATTGTAACAAAAAAGCCGCTGAACCCGACCGTTACAGAGATGGAAATCGAAGCGCCCCTCGTGGCGAAAAAGGCAAAGCCGGGTCAGTTCATCATCCTGCGTGTTGATGAAGCGGGCGAGAGAATTCCGCTGACAATTGCAGGGTCAGACCCTGTGCGCGGAACGGTAAAAATCATCTTTCAGATTGTCGGCTCAACGACAGAGCTGCTCAATCACAAGGAAGAGGGAGAATCCATTGAGGATTTTGTGGGACCGCTCGGAGAAGCGACGCACATAGAGGGACTTAAATCCGTCTGCGTCATAGGCGGCGGCGTCGGATGCGCAATCGCGCTCCCGATAGCGCAGGCGCTTCACGCGCAGGGAACGGAGGTCATCTCGATTATCGGCTTCCGCAGCCAGGATCTTTTAATCCTTGAGGATGATTTCAGGGAATGCTCCGACACTCTGCACGTCATGACGGACGACGGCTCATACGGTCGTCACGGCAACGTCTGCGTGCCGCTCAACGAAATGCTCGAGGCGGGCAAAAAATTCGATACCGTTATCGCTATCGGACCCGTTATAATGATGAAGTTCGCCGTTCTGGCGTGCAAGCCCTACGAGCAGCCGATTATCGTTTCGATGAACCCCATAATGATAGACGGAACGGGTATGTGCGGCGGATGCCGTCTCACACTCAACCGCGACGGCAAAAAGGTGACGAAATTCGCCTGCGTGGACGGTCCCGATTTCAACGGATATGAGGTTGATTTCGACGAGGCTATGAGCCGCGGCAGAATGTACGCTGATTTTGAACGTCACGCATACGAAAAGACCTGCAATCTTTTCAAAAACGCATAAGGAGGAGACGCAAAATGCCTATCAATCCCAAAAAGCATGAAATGCCCACTCAGGCGCCCGAGGTCCGCGCCCATAATTTCAAGGAAGTGGCGCTCGGCTACACCGCCGAGATTGCAATTGACGAAGCTAAGCGCTGCCTCAACTGCAAAAACAAGCCCTGCGTATCGGGCTGCCCCGTAAATATCAACATTCCCGATTTCATCTCGTACATAAAGACGGGAGATTTCGAGGGCGCGTATCAGTCAATTTCAAAGACGTCATCTCTTCCCGCTGTCTGCGGACGTGTCTGCCCGCAGGAATCGCAGTGTGAATCGAAGTGCACGCTCGGAATCAAGTTTGAGCCTGTCGGAATCGGACGCCTCGAGCGCTTCGTCACTGATTATCACAACGCAAACGCGACCGCTCCCGCAAATGTGCCCGAATCCAACGGTCACAAGGTTGCTGTCGTAGGATCGGGTCCTTCGGGACTCACGTGCGCGGGCGATCTTGCAAAGAAGGGCTACAAGGTAACGATTTTTGAAGCACTTCACACCGCGGGCGGCGTTCTGGTATACGGAATCCCCGAATTCCGTCTTCCGAAATCGATAGTTGCGAAGGAGGTTGACGGACTTAAGGCGCTCGGCGTTGACGTTGAGACTAACGTCGTCATCGGCAAGACGCTTACAATCGACGAGCTTCTCGAGGACGGCTATGAGGCTGTGTTCGTAGGCTCGGGTGCCGGACTTCCGAACTTCATGGGTATCCCCGGCGAATCGCTCAAGGGCGTTTATTCGGCAAACGAGTTCCTTACGCGCTCAAATCTCATGAAAGCGTATAAGGACGAGCCTGTCACGCCTATCATGAAGGGCGGCAAGGTTGCTGTTGTCGGCGGCGGAAACGTCGCGATGGACGCGGCGCGCACGGCTCTTCGTCTCGGCGCTGAAAAGGTATATATCATCTATCGCCGCTCGATGGATGAGCTTCCCGCAAGAAAGGAAGAGGTTGAGCACGCTGAGGAAGAGGGAATCGACTTCAGACTTCTCAATAATCCGGTCGAGATTCTCGGCTACGACAATCCCGACGACAAGCGCGATCCCAAAAACGGATTTGTCACGGGAATCCGCTGCATAAAGATGGAGCTTGGCGAGCCTGACGAAAAGGGACGCAGACGCCCCGTTCCGATAGAAGGCTCCGAGTTTGAGCTTGACGTTGACACTGTCGTCATCGCGATAGGAACATCCCCGAACCCGCTCATCAAATCGACGACTGCGGGACTTGAGGTCAACCGTCACGGCGGCATCATCGTCAACGAGGACGGTCTGACGTCACGCGAGAACATTTACGCCGGCGGCGACGCCGTAACGGGCGCTGCTACCGTTATCTCCGCGATGGGCGCGGGCAAGCTTGCCGCTACGTCTATCGACAAGGCGATAATGGGCTGATCACGCATAAAAAATCGGTAATCTTCACTCGATTTGCGTCGGGTGAAGATTACCTTTCTTTAACGGGGGTTTTATATGGAATTTCAATATAAAACGCTGAAGCGGACGCTTTTCGAGCGCTACGGCTGCCGCGTCGGGAAAATCTGCATTGACGGCGGCTTCACCTGCCCGAACAGGGACGGAAAATGCGGCGTCGGCGGATGCATTTTCTGCGGCGAGCGCGGCTCGGGTGAGCATATAACGGAGGGGTCGCCTATTCGCTCGCAGGTTGAGCGCTTTCTGTCATCCCCCGCCGCCGGAAGATACTCCCTTTATATTGCGTATTTTCAGAATTTCACAAACACATACGCGCCGCCCGAGGTGCTGCGCTCACGCTTTGGCGAGGCTCTCATCGACGAGAGAATCCGCGTACTCGATATAGGCACGCGCCCCGACTGCATTGACGAGGAGCGCGCTGACGTTCTGGCGGATTTCAAAACGGAAAGGCTCTCCGTATGGTGCGAGCTTGGTCTTCAGACATCAAATGACGCGACGGCGGCTTTGATAAACCGCGGCTACAAATCGGAACGGTTTACAGATGCCGTGAAAATTCTGCGTGAGCGCGGAATCGACGTCGTTGTGCATATGATAATCGGGCTGCCGAACGAGACGGAGCGCGATGTTGACGCCACCGTCGACTTTATAAACGCTCACGACGTGTCGGGCGTGAAAATTCACTCCCTTTACGTGATGAGAGGCACCGCACTTGAAAAAATGTACGCGGAGGGCAGGTATACGCCAATGACGATGGAATATTACGTCAGCGCGGCGTCGCGCGCAATTTCGCGTCTGCGCCCCGATATAACGCTTCACCGCGTCACGGGCGACTGCCCGCGCGGGCTGCTTGTCGCCCCCGAATGGATAACGCGCAAAAGCGAGGTTATATCGCGGATAAATATGACGGTTGAAAAGATGCGCCGCGAAACACTATAATACTATAAGAAAAATCCCCCGCTCTCGGGGGATATTTTTTTCTTTGCGGACGTAACATTTCGCGTCAAAAAGCGATTTGACAGATGAGGGGGGACAGTATACCCTCACGCTTTCGCGGTTACGAGTCTATTTCGGACGTCCAGATGTCGCCTCCGATATAGACAAATTCAAGAATGAGCAAATCATCGCCGCGTGTCATCGTAAATTTGACCTCGGTTCCCTCGTATGGATTCTCAAGCGCCGCAAAAACCTCGTCAATCGTTTCGTATATCGGATGCTCGACCGTCGTATCGAGCGTATAGCCGATCGATACAAGCTCGTTTATATAGCCCTCTATGTCTGCGACCGTTATCTCATGCGTGTAGTAATGCTCCATGCGCTGATGGTCAACACCGTAGCTCGGATATGCGTCGGCGTCATGATCCCATTCTATATGCGCATCTACGCCGTCGGTGTCAGTTCCCGTCTCAACAGGCGTACTGAACGTATCGCACGACGATATGAGCGCGCAGGAGATAAGCAGGCAAAGAGCAAGAATCGGTATCAGTATCGAATTTCTCATTTCACACCTCGTCAAAGCATCATACGCGATATGTATAAAACACCGCGAAAATAATATTATCAATATAATAGTACCACACATTAAATATTATTTCAAGACCTATTT
>JAJQCT010000019.1 GCA_021202555.1 Clostridiales bacterium | reverse complement strand
GCGAGCTGGGTTCAGAACGTCGTGAGACAGTTCGGTCCCTATCTGTCGTGGGCGTTGGATATTTGAGAGGGGCTGTCCTTAGTACGAGAGGACCGGGATGGACGTACCTCCGGTGCATCGGTTGTTCTGCCAAGAGCATAGCCGAGAAGCCGAGTACGGTTGAGATAAACGCTGAAAGCATCTAAGCGTGAAACTTGCCTCAAGATTAGATATCCCACAGCTTTAAGCTGGTAAGGTCGCATACAGACTATATGTTTGATAGGGCGGCGGTGTACGCACAGCAATGTGTTCAGCCTGCCGTTACTAATTGACCGAGGGCTTGTACTTCCTACTTTCCTCGTACTTCTTTATTTCGGTTCTTTCAAGTCCACGCACCATTAGCTCAGTTGGTAGAGCAACTGACTCTTAATCAGTGGGTCCCGGGTTCGAGTCCCTGATGGTGCAGTTTTTTATTATCCGCATATTTTTTGCCTCCTTAGCTCAGTTGGTTAGAGCATCTGACTGTTAATCAGGGGGTCGTTGGTTCAAGTCCATCAGGGGGCGTAAGCAAAAAAAGACATCCGTTCGGATGTCTTTTTTGCTTTTTCTTTTGACCCCTTCCTGTTCAGAGCTTTCCAAAATAAAAATTTATGTCCAAACACGAATTTTTTCTCAAAACCTGTTGACAACGCGAAAACTGTGTGTTATAATATAAATGCAGGCACGGAATTGAATCAAACCTTGAGATTAATATATGTGTCAAATATATGTATTGTTTGGCATGTATTCCTCCGGATCAAACTCTTACTAAAACTGTAGAAAGGAGATGATTTTTTGAAAGTGCAAAAACTGCTCATTAGAATATTATGCTTAGCATTTTTATTTGTATCAGTCGGTGGTCTTGCTGTTTCCGCGGCGTGTAGTGGATATGGTTCATATAAAATCGGTGTTACAGACGCGATTATTCCGTTTGATGATGACACGGCATATGCATCACTTACAAAATGTAGTTGTAATCCTGTCGATAATGAATTGATGGTTTGGATTCATGTCCAAAATTACGAAAATGGCAATTATTATTGGACTCCAGGTCAAACAACATACTATTACTCAAAAGGAACTGATACAGCTTCTGTTGAAAGAACAATCAAGGAGTATAATATTACTTACGTTTACGCAAAGTATTTTGCTACTTGTGGGAGCAACGCTCAAACACAGTTTGACGCCGAATATCATAACAACTAATGCTTAAATTCCGGAGGAATATATGCTACATCTCACCTTTGCCAAGCTCTCGAGCACATTTGCGGCTCATAAATTCCTGACTGTTATCATTATACTCTCGATTGCGGCGTCCTTTTTCTGTGTAAACTCTATGCTTGGTTGCGCGGAGGACTCTTATCGCTCCTCATATGATGCCACAATCTTTACGACGCTTTGCGTTTCAGGTCATTCTGATGCTGATATAGACCAAATGCGCTCTTTTATTTCTGACGAATGCGGTTATGCTGTCGGCAGTACTCTTTCCTTTGCAAAGTGCGATGATTTTTATTTAATCGGATTTGACGGCACGGATGCTTCCGAAAAATGGTTCACCTGTCTTTCGGGCTCCTTTTTCACTGATGACGCTGCCTTCTCTCTGTCTGACAATGTTTATTTGTCATTTGAACTTTCGTCCTATATCGACGATTCCGACACTTTCACAATAGACGGACATACATATAATGTGATTGGCTATGGCGGGATAGTGTCAGTCAATTTCCGTGCCGCAATGGGGGATATATATTCCTCCTTTTTTACTGATGGGAATATTTACTCCGATAATATATATGTTATCTCCGAAAATTCATTTAATAAATATGGCTACAATGCCGACGTTGTGCTCATCCATATAAATGGGGTATCGTATAAGCAGCTTGAAGCATTGCTTTCTGACCTTGAGTCACGTTTTCCCGCAGTTCAAATAACAATCCCCTCCTACAACTCCGATCAGTACAGGCTCGATGAGAAGCTTTCGACTGTTCCCGTCTCCGCTTTTTTTGTCATTCTTATCGGCGCATCCCTTCTCAGCATGGCGTATGTCTGGCTTGACGAAACGAAGGATATATCGCACATATATATAATATGCGGTCTGTCACGGGCTAAAACTGTCATTATCTCGGTCGCCGAGCTGCTTTTCCTGACATTTTTGGGCGAAGCGCTTGCTCTTATCGTGCAGTACCTCGCGCTTCCATGGCTCTCACTGCTTGGAGCGGGATATATGCCCGGTTTGCAGGATATCATATTGACGTTCATTATCGCCTCGTCGGCGCTTGTTCTGCTGCTTTTCGGCAGAATAATAAAAAATCTCGACATCGGAAGGGGTGAGCTTACATGAGCAAAATTCCGTCCTTGTGCAGATTAGTATCTATGCTGACCTCAAAGCGCAAAATAAAGGAGCTTATTCTTCTTCTGGAGCTTTCGCTTGTCGTTGTGCTTTATATAGTCAGTTTTGCGCCGCTCAGCAACGCTTTTTATCTTTGCCACGGAATAAAAAATGCCCTCAGCGGCGAAAATGTCATTTACTGTACAGCGAAGGAAGGCTCGATTTTTACAGCCGATGTGATAAGCGTCGGCAGCGCCGATACAGACTGTTTGACTCCCGTTCTTGAGGAAATTGAGGCGCTCGGCGTACCGTCGCCCGAGGTCATCGCGACGGAAAGCCACTATTTTTCTTATGAAATCAATGCCTCCGATGACTCCGCGGATGCGGCAAGTGTGCAGGGGTATTTTATCGCGCTTTCCCCCGACTGGTACGAAAATGTCACGCTTTCCCTCAAAAAAGGCGAACTGACGTTGAGTGACGGCTCAGAATATACGGACGTCGTGATAAGCAAAGGCTTTTCCGACGCATACGGATATGATGTGGGAGATATAATTAACGCCGATATTGACAGGGACGAATACAATTGCCGCGTAACGGGCATAGCCAAATCGAACGCCACTGTAGTCGATATAAACGTATCTTACGAGGAGACGATCAACGCGGGCAGTGTCGGGTTCAATATGGCGTACTACGGCGAGAGCACATATTTCATGTTCGCGGTAGAGGAGAGCCTTCTTTCACTTGATACTGCCGAATCCTTCGCGCTCCTTTTTTCGGATGAGACGGACACTGATGAGCTGGCGACAGCTCTTGCGGATAAATTCGGCGAAACGATGGATTTCGCGACATTTGATACGCTCTGTCAGAATACATACGATGCCGAGCTTTCCGAGTTCGGCGGCGGGACATTGATGATCGTTCTTCTGACAATTGCGGTAATCTTCAATTTTATAGGCTACATCGTCATCAACACGCGCGAAAAGCAAAGGGTGCTGTTGATACTCAACATATGCGGGCTTTCATTCCGGAAATCCGTGCTGATAAACGCGCTTTCGTACTTCATGATAGGTGTTCCCGCGCTTCTTCTGGGCATTGTCGGCGCGCCGTACATCCTTGAATATAACGACACGGTATATTACGGCTTTAATATTTTCATAGGCGCCGTACTCATTGCAATATTTGCGGGTTTTATCGCCGCGGCTGTTCTTGCGTCCATACTTCAGCGCGGCAATTCCGATGTCATCAATCTGTATAAAAAGGGGTGAGAGCATGATAGAGCTGAAAAACGTATCCAGAAAATTTTTTGAGGGAAAGCCGAACGAGGTAGCGGCGCTGCGCGGCATAAATCTCACCGTCGGTGACGGCGAGATGCTCGCGATAATGGGTCCGTCCGGCTCGGGCAAATCAACGCTTCTGCACATACTGGCGCTTCTTGACAGTCACTACAGCGGCGAGCTTATATATGACGGACGCGATATTTCAAAGCTCGGCGACGCTGAAAAATCATCTCTTCGCAATCATGAAATCGGGCTTGTCATGCAGGATTACGGTCTGGTCGGAGAGATGACGGCGCAGGAAAATGTTGAAATTCCGCTTACCGTCGCGGGTATCGGGAAAAAGGAGGCACGCACGCGCTCGCGCGAGGCGCTCGAACGTGTCGGAATGGCTCATAAGTCCGGATATAACGCAAATCTTTTGAGCGGCGGGGAGCGTCAGCGCGTCGCTGTGGCGAGGGCTGTTGTTATGAACGCCAAGCTGCTTCTTGCGGATGAGCCAACAGGGGCGGTGGACACGAAAATCACAGGCGAAATTATGGATCTTCTGAAAACGCTGAATCAAAGCGGGGTAACGGTTATTATCGTTACGCACGATGTGAATGTGGCAAATCTTTGCCCCCGAAAGATAAATATTGTTGACGGCACCATCCAATGATACGCGCCCGCGTCATTCCCTCCGCGCAGCCCGCAAACCCGCAAAGTAAAATTTTTTTGTATGATTGCAAATTTTCTTTTCAAAACCTGTTGACATCGCGAAAACAGTGTGTTATAATTACAATTGTAAAATGATAATTCGGTGCGGGCGGTTTCTTTTCATTATGGGGCGTGTCTGAATTGTCAAATAAAAATTTTTATGGAGGAAAATCATGAAAAGGATTTTCGCTTTGATCGTAGCTGTTGCTATGATCGCGACGCTCTGCGTATTCACGAGCGCAGAGGAGGTTACGGACGGTCTTGTTGCTCATTACGAGCTTTCGTCTGACCTCACAGACTCGGTAGGCAGTGCTGACGGTTCGGTTGTTTATAAGCTTATAACCGATACCACAACGGAAGGCTCCTCGGAGGTTACTTATTCGGACGGCGCCCTTGTTATCGCTGACGGCAGCGATGTAGGCGTCAAATTCCCTGTTTCGGGAATCACATCAGACTTCACAGTTTCTGTTACGCTTACGGTTCTTGCTGAATCAAGACCTTGGGCATCACCGTTTATCTGGATCGGTGGTACAGATCAGTCAACAGAAAACTGGATTGGTCTTTGGACGGGATTCTATTCGGATTCTTGGGTAGCAGTTGGATCAAACGATTCTGAGGGACATCGTCTTGGTGTCAACGGCACTGTGACAGCATTCCCTGCTACGGAGGCAACTTACACTATAGTTGTTGAGAGCAATGTTGCATATCTTTACATCAACGGTGTTTATGTAGGACAGTCGAACGGTACGAACGGTTTCACCGAGACATGGGGAACCGAGTATGATGACATCACGACATCGACTATGCCGAATCCTTGGTCTGCTGATGACTGCGCTATCTACATAGCTGCAAACGCATGGGGCGACACCAACGCATATGCTTCCTACAGCGACCTTTACGTTTACAACCGCGCTCTTACTTCTACCGAGGTAGCTACGCTTTGCGGCGTTGAGGCTTCCAGCGGCACGACAGAAGCAGATGACACAACGGCTGCTGACGATACAACTGCTGAGACAACTGTAACGAGCGTTGCTCTCACGACAGCCGATTATGCAGCATACATTGATGACGGTGCAGGATGCTGGGATGCATCAAACGGTGCTACGAACACTGCTGAAAAGGCGTGGGACGGCGACACCTCCACATACTATGACTGCTTGAACGGCAGCGGCGGATACACAGGCGTTCAGCTCACGACTGCGACTGCGATTGAGGCTGTAAGTGTAACTGCGAGAATCGGTTATGAAT
>JAJQCT010000040.1:25330-31146 GCA_021202555.1 Clostridiales bacterium | reverse complement strand
GTTCCTCAGCCTTTTTTCTATACCTTTCAGTCTCACTTCTATTGTAACGCTACAGGATTTTTTCGATAATTACGATTTTTCATATTGACTTTTGAGTGACGATGAGATATAATTTATGTGATGTCTTTTTGCGCCGGGTGTATAATGACGAAAATTTCATCTGAATCGAAAGGAGAAACAATTGGATGAAAAGAACGATTAGAATTATCGCGTCGCTGCTTCTTGCTGTCATGGCTTTCACATTGATTGCCGGATGCGCGGATTCAAGCGACAATGGAACGGAAACGACTGACACGTCAAATGGCGGAGACACCTCCGCTGCCGACGGCACCGATACGGATTCGACCGCAACGGCACTCAATATTCCCGCAGGGACAAATTATGACGGTCAGGAGTTCCGCGTTCTCACAAAGGGAACGTCGCAGACGCAGTGGCAGAGCGTTGATATTTCTGCCGAATCGGCATCTGACGACGCAATCAGCAACGCGGTTTATTACCGCAATCTCGCGGTTGAGGACACTTACGGAATAGTTGTCGTCGAAACCTCGGTTGCCGACTACTTTAACCAGACCTCGGAGGCGCTCACATACGGCGCGGCGGGCATCGGCGACTACGATATGTACTGTCTCTCACCCGAAACGGCAGTTTCCGTACTCATCAATCAGGGCTACCTTTACGACCTGAACGAGATGCCGTACATGAATCTTGAGGCGGAGTGGTACGACCAGAACTCGATTGAGCAGCTCTCACTCGACGGACACGTGTACATGGTGACAGGTTCAATGCTCACAATGGACGACGACGCGACAGGCGCTGTTCTCTTCAACAAGGTTCTTGTCGAGCAGAACAATTTCCCGGACTTTTACGAGATGGTAAGAGAAGGCACATGGACAATCGACGTTCTCACAGAGTACGCCGAGAAATGTACTAACGACGTAAACGGAAACGGCGAGCTTGATGCGTCAACGGATGTTTTCGGACTTCTTACGGAATATGACGAGACAAACGCGCTTGTTGCGGGCGGCGGACTTTTGATGATTTCAAAGAACAGCGACGACTATCCCGAGCTTGCGGCAGACAGCGAGGCATATTACAATATGCTCGAGAAGGTTCTCAATATTGTAAATAACTTCGACGTCACGCTCTTTGCGGAAAAGGTATCGGGTTATTCGGATGTCTGGACGGACTGCATGGACGTTGCATTCAAGGAAAGCCGCGCGCTCTTCTATGCGTGCTGGCTCAACCGTGCGACACTGCTGCGCGACATGGAGGACGCTTTCGGAATCCTTCCCTATCCGAAGTACGATGAGGATCAGGAGGACTACTATTCGTTCGTATCTACGTACTGTGCAAACAGCATATCAGTTCCTACTTATGTATCTGACATTGACTTTGTATCAACAGCAATCGAGGTGCTTTCATATGAAAGCCTTTACGGCTCACACAGCCTTACCGAGGCATACTATTCTCAGACGCTCGTATACAGAAACACCCGCGATGAGGAATCCTCGGAAATGCTCGACATCATCTTTTCAAATACGATATTCGATCTCGGCATGATGTTTGACTGGGGCGGCATCAGCTCCCTCGTTCAGCAGACGAGCGGAATCGACGGCGGCACGGCATCCGGTTTTGCCACGACGATTGCATCGAACTCAAAAGCAATACAAAAGGCGTTGGAAAAGACGATGAACACGGTAATGTCGCAATAAATAGTCGGCAAAACACAAACGGGGCGCATTCGTTTTTCGGCGAATGCGCCCCTTGAAATTAAACATGGTTATAAATTATGTCAGTGATTTGCATTAGTACACCGACAATATCGCTCGCTCCAATGGCGGGCGCATCAGACCACGCAATGCGTGTGATTTGCAAAAATCACGGTGCGGATTTTTGCACAACCGAGATGATTTCCGCGAAGGCATGGTGTCTTGGCGACAAAAAAACAAGAGCGCTCGCCATGATAGGCGCGGACGAGGCGCCGACTGCAATACAGCTTTTCGGGCGCGACCCTGAAACTATCGCAAAAGCCGCGGGATATGCCGCAGAGTCCGTCGTACCGCCGGCAGCAATTGATATAAACATGGGCTGCCCTGCCCCCAAAATAGTGAAAAACGGCGAGGGGTCTGCGCTCATGCGTGAGCCTATGCTCGCGGCAGAAATCGTGCGCGCCGCGGTGCGCGCACTCTCGGGTACGAATATACCCGTTACGGTAAAAATGCGATCGGGATTTGAAAATTCCCCGTCGGGCAAAAACGCCCGCGAGCTTGCTCTTTTGTGCGAGGACGCGGGATGCTCGCTGATAACTGTTCACGGCAGAACGCGCGAGGCAATGTATTCCCCGCCCGTTGACCTTGACATTATAAAAGAGGTCAAATCCGCCGTTTCAATTCCTGTCATCGGAAACGGAGACGTAAAATCAGGAACCGACGCCTTAAAAATGCTCGAATACACCGGCTGTGACGGCATTGCGGTCGGGCGCGCTGCGCTCGGCAATCCGTGGATTTTTGAAGAGATAAAATGCACGCTTTCTGGCAAAAAATTCATTCCCCCTACAAAGAGCGAGCGGATTTCGTGCGCGATTTCGCATACGGACGCGCTTGTAGCCGAAAAGGGAGAGCGCGTCGGAACATTTGAGGCACGCAAGCACATCGCGTGGTATATACACGGGCTTCGCGGTGCCCCGCAGGTGCGCGACAAAATCATGCGCACCGAATCATACACCGAAATGAAGGAAATTATCAAGAGCTTTGATAATTGACGCTGAATCATAAATTTGAAAAAAATCAATCAAAGGCAAGCATTGCCGGAATGGAGATAAACATGACCGAAACACAAAAGGAAGCCGTAAGGTCTTCAATCAGAATGTTCCGCCTGCCGAGGTATAACGAAATCCCCACAGTAGGTCTTTACCTTGAACAGGTAACGCGCTACATCGGGGAATATCTCTCCCCGATACAGGAAGGATGCCTCACAAATTCGATGGTGTCGAATTATGTCAAAAAGCACTTAATCCCGAATACGGAAAAAAAGCAGTACGGGCGCGACAGCATTGCTTATCTTATCTTTATCGCCGTCGTGAAAATCGTATTCAGCCTTGACGACGCGAAATGCTTTATCGATATTCAGAAAAAAAGCTACGAAATATCGGAGGCGTACAATTATTTCTGTGGCGAATTCGAGCGCGTTCTCTCGCTCGTTTTCGGAAATACGCAGCCGGACAGCGGCGAGTTGGCAAAGGAAGCGGCGGAATACGAAAATGATGAAAAAATGATGCTTCGCTCCGCGATTGTTGCCGTATCGCATAGGCTTTACCTTGAAAAGTGCTTTGAGGTGATGTCAAAGGCCGTGCCTTCCGACGTCTCTGAAAAGGAGCCTTCCGACGTGACGCAAAATGAAAGCGAGATGGGCAGCGGGAGCATTTGTGAAAGTTGATTATACCGGCGGCGCGACATCACGAATATTTATGCAACTTTTTTCGCGAAAAGCGTTGATTTTTCCCCGAATACGATGTATAATATACATCGTTAATGCATAAACCTGCATACTGTAAATTCACGAGGAAACATAAATGAAAAAAATATTTGTTGACGGCAATTCGGGTACAACGGGGCTTCGCATAACGGAACGTCTGTCGGAAAGAGATGACATTGAGCTTGTCACGCTTCCCGACAACAAGCGTCACGACGTGCATGAACGAGAAAAAGCGCTTAACGAAAGCGACGTATCGATTCTCTGCCTGCCGGACGATGCCGCGCGTGAGGCTGTCGCCCTGACGAAAAATCCCGACACCGTTATAATAGATGCGTCAACCGCGCACAGAACGGCGAAGGGATGGATTTACGGATTTCCCGAGCTGTCAGCCGAATTTGAGGAAAAAATCAAAATCTCAAAGCGAATCGCAGTTCCCGGGTGTCATGCGGGCGGATTCGTGTCGCTCGTCTATCCGCTCATCAAGGCGGGGTATTTGCCGCACGACGCGCATCTTGTCTGTCATTCGCTCACCGGCTACAGCGGCGGCGGCAAAAAAATGATTGCGCAGTATGAGGATAGTGAGCGCGACAGTCTGCTCTCGGCTCCGCGCCAGTATGGGACGGGTCAGATTCACAAGCATCTTGCCGAGATGACATCGGTGTGCGAGCTTGAAACGCCGCCGATTTTCTGTCCGATAGTCGCCGATTTTTATTCGGGCATGGAGGTTACAGTCGCGATTTTCTCAGATATGCTGAAAGACGGCGTTGGCGCGGATGAAATCGAGGCGCTTTACCGTAAAACATATACGGGACCTGTAATTACATACGAGGAGCGCGGCGGCGAGAGCGGATTTTATTCAGCGGCTTCGATGACCGGAAGCGACGGCGCGAAAATAACGGTTGAAGGAAACGGCGAGCGCATACTTCTGATTTCGAGATTTGATAATCTCGGAAAGGGCGCGTCGGGTGCGGCGCTCGAATGCCTGAATCTTGTGCTCGGCGTCGATAAAACGAACGGACTTACACTTTAATACACAACGAAAGGTTACAGCAATGGAATTTAACGAAATCGAGGGCGGCGTATGCGCGCCTTCGGGATTTTCCGCAAACGGAATCCACTGCGGAATACGCAAAAACAAGGAAAAACGCGATCTGTCGCTCATTGTTAGCGAGGTTCCCGCGTCGGCAGCCGCCGTATACACGACAAATCTCGTTAAGGGCGCGCCGATTATCGTGACAAAGCGCCATCTTGAGGACGGCGTTGCCCGCGCGATAATATGCAACAGCGGAAACGCGAACACCTGCAACGAAAACGGAATCGCTACTGCAAACGAGATGTGCCGTCTTGCCTCCGAGGCGCTTTCCTGCGACGAAAACGACATAATCGTCGCCTCGACGGGAGTTATCGGTCAGCCGCTTGACATCTCGCCGATAAAAGCGGGAATGCATGAGCTTGTCGATGGTCTCGGCGGCTTCAGTCACAAAGCAGCCGAAGGTATAATGACGACAGACACAAAGCGCAAGGAAATTGCGATTTCATTTGATATAGGAGGCGTGGAGTGCAAAATCGGCGGCATTGCCAAGGGTTCGGGGATGATTCACCCGAATATGGCGACAATGCTCGTATTTGTGACGACGGATGCGAAAATTGACAGCGAAACGCTTCATTCAGCGCTCGCAGAGGATGTAAAAACCTCCTTCAATATGATAACAGTTGACGGCGACACATCAACAAACGACACCGTGGCTGTTCTCGCGAACGGAATGGCGGGAAACGCGCCTATTCTGACGGGAACTGCTGAATACGAGACGTTTTGTAATGCGCTTCACCGCGTGACGACGTATCTTTGCCGCATGATAGCAGCCGACGGCGAGGGTGCGACAAAGCTCATAACGTGCCGTGTTTCCGGAATGACAAACGACGAGTCAGCGAGAGTGGCGGCGCGCGCTGTCGTCGGATCATCTCTTGTAAAGGCTGCAATGTTCGGATGCGACGCCAACTGGGGTCGTGTAATGTGTGCGCTCGGCTATTCCGGCGTGCCGATTGACGTTGACGCGGTTGACGTGACGTTCGCATCACGCGCGGGCGAGGTCGATGTCTGCCTGATGGGAACAGGAACGGATTTTTCCGAGGATGAGGCGACAAAGGTTCTGTCGGAGGATGAAATCGAGATAATCGTCACGATGCACGAGGGCGTTGGTTCCGCTGTCGCATGGGGATGCGACCTCACATACGATTACGTGAAAATAAACGGGGACTACAGGACGTAAATTATCGAAACATAAATTGTTTCGATAATTTAGTCCGATGAATATCATAACGCTTTGCGTTATGATATTCAC
>JAJQCT010000040.1:22774-25320 GCA_021202555.1 Clostridiales bacterium | reverse complement strand
TGTTTCGATAATTTAGTCCGATGAATATCATAACGCTTTGCGTTATGATATTCACGCTCACGCCAAACCTCCGTGAAGATTCCCTTCACGTCGGTTTCTGACAGGGGTGAGGGATATAAAATAAAGAAACATAAATTGTTTCGATAATTTAGTCCGTTGCACCCGCCAAACCTCCGTGAAGATTCCCTTCACGTCGGTTTCTGACAGGGATGAAAGATATAAATTGAAGAAACACGAAGTGTTTCGATAATTTAGTCCGATGAATATCATAACGCTTTGCGTTATGATATTCACGCTCACGCCAAACCTCCGTGAAGATTCCCTTCACGTCGGTTTCTGACAGGGGTGAGGGATATAAAATAAAGAAACATAAATTGTTTCGATAATTTGATCCGTGTCTCCCGCCAAACCTCCGCGAAGATTCCCTTCGCCTCGGTTTTCTGCAAACTCAAATAAAATAAAATAAAATGAAGGATATATTATGGAAATAACGAATGCGCAGCGCGCAGAAGTTCTTGTTCACGCGCTGCCCTACATCAAAAAATACAACCGCAAAATCGTCGTCGTCAAATACGGCGGCAACGCCATGATTTCACCCGAGCTAAAGAACGCTGTAATGGGTGACATCGTGCTTCTTTCAACCGTGGGAGTACGTGTTGTGCTCGTTCACGGCGGAGGACCCGAAATCAACGACGCGCTTTCCAAAATCGGCAAGGTGCCTCAGTTTGTTGACGGGCTTCGCGTCACGGATGAGGAGACGATGGAGGTCGTCAAGATGGTGCTTTGCGGAAAGGTGAACAAAAATCTCGTCAGTCTGCTCGAGGAGCAGGGTGGACGAGCCGTCGGGCTGTGCGGAATCGACGGCGGAATGATTCGCGCGTCAAAGCGGAACGAACGCCTCGGGCTTGTCGGCGACATCATGGGAATAAACGCCGAAATTATAATTGACGTGCTTGACAAGGGATATATCCCCGTAATCGCGACGGTCGGGCGCGGAAGCGACGGCACCTGCTATAATATCAACGCCGACACCGCGGCGGAAAAAATCGCGGTGGCGCTCGGTGCGGAAAGTCTCGTCTCAATGACGGATATTTCGGGTATCATGCGCGACAAAAACGACCCGTCCTCGCTGCTTTCGAGAATCGAGGTACGCGAGCTGCCCGAGCTGATTAAAAGCGGTGTTATTTCAGGCGGGATGATACCGAAGGTCGAATGCTGCGCCGAGGCAATAGAGCACGGAGTGCGCCGCGTCTTTATAATCGACGGCAGAGTGCCGCATTCGATTCTGATTGAAACCATGACAGACGAGGGCATCGGCACGATGGTGTGCGCATCATAAAAAACCGTGAATATAACGGATTCCGAGAGATTCGAGAGAAAGGAAATTTTCGCTGGGCGAAAAAGGTGAAAGTTATGTCCGATATGAACATCAAGGAAAGGGACAGCCTTTACATAGCAAACACGTACAACCGCTTCCCTATTCAAATTACGGGCGGGCAAGGCTCGCTTCTTTATGACGAAAACGGCAAAGAATATATCGACATGGGCGCAGGAATCGCTACGACTACATTCGGCACGTCCGATCCCGAATGGATAGGAGCGGTGACAGAGCAGATGAAAAAGTTCGGTCACACGTCAAACCTTTATTATACCGAGCCGTGCGTCACGCTTGCCGAAATGCTTACATCCCGCACGGGAATGAAGAAGGTGTTCTTCTCAAATTCGGGTGCAGAGGCAAACGAATGCGCGATTAAGACAGCGCGCCGCTATTCCGAGCTGAAATACGGCGAGGGGAGATACAAAATAATCACGCTTGACCGCGGATTTCACGGTCGCACCCTCGCAACTCTCGCCGCAACCGGACAGGACATCTTCCATCAGAGCTTTCTGCCGGTAACCGAGGGATTTCTCTACGCGAAAACGAACGACCTCGACGACGTAAAGCGGCTGCTTGACGCAGGCGGCGTATGTGCCGTCATGATTGAGGTAATCTGCGGTGAGGGCGGCGTCATCGAGCTTTCGCCCGAATTTATACGCGGAATCGATGCGCTTGCGCATGAGCGCGATGTGCTTTTCATCATCGACGAGGTGCAGACGGGCAACGGACGCACAGGCGAGCTTTACGGATACATGAATTTCGGCGTAAACCCCGATATAGTCACCACTGCAAAAGGACTTGCGGGCGGACTTCCGCTCGGCGCGACCCTTCTCGGCGAACGTGTCGAAAATGTACTCACGCCCGGGACGCACGGCTCGACATTCGGCGGCAATCCCATATGCTGCGCGGCTGCGATAAATGTTCTTTCCCGCATAACGAACGACTTGCTCGCAGAGGTAAGGGCAAAGGGCGAATATATAAAAGCCGTTCTTACAGCGTCAGAGGATGTCGTATCCGTCACCGGAATGGGGCTTATTGTCGGCGTTGAATTTAAGGCGCCGACACCGAAGGTGGTTGAAAAATGCCGCGAAAACGGCTTGCTTGTGCTTACCGCAAAAGAAAAAGTGCGGCTTCTGCCCGCGCTCAATATACCGTGGGCACTGCTCGA
>JAJQCT010000040.1:0-22674 GCA_021202555.1 Clostridiales bacterium | reverse complement strand
GAAAAAGTGCGGCTTCTGCCCGCGCTCAATATACCGTGGGCACTGCTCGAACGCGCGCTGATTATCATGAAAGACGCAGCCCATGACAGCATATGAATGCGTTGCATTCATGTGCGAGATGCATAAAACATTGCCCTCAGGCAAAATGCCTGAGGGCAATTGTTTTTGAAATCTATAGCTGACACGACAGGCTAACCCTCCATTTTGTTTGTATAAAGAGATGTCATATGCCATCATTTATCATCCATTTAATCTTGAATATTATATCCCAAATTGCTTATTTCTGAGATAACATCAGAAGAAATGTCCTCTTTGCTTCCGTGATTCAGAAAATTCAATTCATATACATCTGTCTGCAACGGATATAATTCTACAACGGTAATTATACGAATCTGGACACAATCTCCCGTAACCAAACCGCTGAAATCCACGTCATTTGTACCAGACAACATAATTGCGAAATCATCTTCTTGTGAAAGCAAAACACCACTGCCATCTGAAACGAAGAAGAACGCGGAATCCGTTTTCACAACTTGCCCCGTCAATGTCGAATAATTGACGTTTGATGAATTGTCATATGTCGTGCCATCTGATTCTGAATCAGTATCGCTACTTACATCAAAATCGTTGTCGGTGGTTACTGCATCAGCATTCCCTGCGGTGTTAGATGCTTCGTTTCTTACATTGTTGTCAGCGCTGTCCGCACATCCAAATGTACAAACTATCATCACCGCACACAAAAATATAATAAAAGCTTTTTGCATCGGTATTTACCTCCTAAAAATAAAGTAAAGTAAAAACGCCCCATTCTCTTACGTTATTTAATTTATACCGCGCACGAATCGGACGCCCCGATTCATGCGCTCATGAATATTTGATGACGCGATACCATACCCTTTCGGCTGTATTTTTCATTTTATTGTCTCCTTTTTCTTTCATTGATGATTTACTATGATTAGTATATACTATATTTTTCTTTTTGTCAAGCACTTTATACAAAAAACAAATAAAAATTTATTTCACATAGTCATTTATTTTATAATTATGTTTCGGTGCAAAGACGATGACAATTTCATGTTTTACAAACGGAACTAAATTTTTCGCATATCTGCTCAAAAACACCGCCGTGCCACAGCACCGCGGTGTTTTATTTATTCTTCATTCAGAGCGCTTCCCGTGTGAATAATTTCTTGCATCCGTGATGCAAGAAATTATTCAACAGACTTTAGTAACTAAGCTGCGCTTAGTTACTAAAGTCTCGCGACCCCTGTTTTTCTCGCTGCGTCTGCAACCGCAGCAGCTACAGCCTTCGCGACGGATTTGTCGAGCACAGACGGAATGATGTAATCCGCCGAGCGGTTTTCATCCGTCACAAACGCTGCGAGCGCATACGCGGCAGCAGCCTTCATCTCGTAGTTTATCGTCGTCGCGCGGCAGTCAAGCGCTCCGCGGAAAACTCCCGGGAACACAAGCACATTGTTTATCTGATTGGGGAAATCGCTTCTTCCCGTGCCAATAACGGCAGCACCCGCAGCCTTTGCAAGGTCGGGCATGATTTCGGGCGTCGGATTCGACATCGGGAATACAATCGCGCCCTCGTTCATCGAACGCACCATATCCTCCGATACGATTCCCGGCGCGCTTACTCCGATGAACACGTCGGAGCCTCTCATCGCGTCGGCGAGTGTCCCCGTCACCATCTCCTCATTCGTCATTTCAGCCATTTCAGCCTTTGACGGATTGAGACGCGGGTCTCCCCTCACGAGAGTTCCCTTGCTGTCGCAGATGATGAAATGACGCGCTCCTATCGACATGAGCAGCTTCACAATCGCAAGCCCCGCCGCTCCCGAGCCGGAAAGCACGATTTTCACGTCCTCGATTTTCTTTCCTACAACCTTCAGCGCATTGATGAGCGATGCCGCAACGACGATAGCCGTTCCGTGCTGGTCGTCGTGAAATACGGGTATGTCGCACATCTCGTCGAGCCTTTTCTCGATTTCAAAGCAGCGCGGAGCCGCGATATCCTCGAGATTGATGCCTCCGAACGACCCCGAAATGAGGTATACTGCGTTCACAATTTCATCGACGCTCTTTGAGCGGACGCAAATCGGTATCGCGTCAACGTCGCCGAATGTCTTGAAGAGCGCGCATTTGCCCTCCATTACGGGCATTCCTGCCTCCGGTCCTATATCGCCAAGCCCGAGTACGGCGGTGCCGTCAGTAACAACCGCGACGAGATTCGAGCGGCGCGTCAGCTCCCATGATTTCGTGTAGTCGCGCTGTATCTCAAGACAAGGCTCGGCGACGCCCGGCGTGTATGCGAGCGAAAGATCGTGCCTCGTTTCAATCGGAGCGCGTGAGATAACCTCAATCTTGCCGCCCCATTCATAATGCTTTTTAAGCGATTCTTCACGTATATCCATCTTCGTGTCCTCCCTTTGGGAAATAAATTTGACAGTGATAAATTGATTTTGCAGGAATCGTTTGTCCTGCACTGCGGAATTGTGGCAGGTTCCGTGAAGCGGAATCGCCGCCCGACTTTTGGCGGCGAAAGCCACAAAACGAGAACATTGAAAGATTTATCTTTCAATGTTTGTCATTTTTTCGGGATGGAAAACTTCGTCGAAGCGCTCCCCCGAAAGATAACCGAGCTTAACACACGCCTCCTTGAGCGTGAGATTTTCGCCATGCGCCAGATGCACGACATTCGCCGCGTTCTCATAGCCGATATATGGCGTGAGCGCTGTCGCGAGCATGAGCGAGCCGTAAAGGTTTTCGCGCATTTTGCCGCGATTTGCCTTTATCCCCGAAACACAGTTTTTGTCAAACGATGCGCAAACGTCTGAAAGCAGCCTCACGGACTGCAAAAACGCATATGCCGTCACAGGCATATAGACGTTCAGTTCAAAATTCCCCTGCGAGGCGGCGACGCCGACAGTTACATCGTTTCCCATCACCTCGGCTGCAACCATCGTGACGGCTTCGCACTGTGTGGGATTCACCTTACCGGGCATAATAGACGAGCCCGGCTCGTTTTCGGGAATCGTTATCTCGCCAAGCCCGCATCGCGGTCCGCTCGCAAGCCAGCGCACATCGTTCGCTATTTTCATAAGATCGCACGCAAGCGCCTTCAGCGCCCCGTGAGCGAACACAAGCTCGTCCTTTGAGGTGAGCGCGTGAAATTTGTTCTCAGCGGGGTAAAATTTGGTGCCCGAAATGCGCGAAAGCTCCTTTGCCGCAAGATCTGCAAATCCGACGGGCGCGTTAAGCCCCGTGCCGACGGCGGTAGCGCCGACGGCGACTTGGCGAAGCGGCAGGAGGGAGGACAAAATCAGCTCGGCATCCCGCTCGAGCGACGCCCGCCATCCGCTTATTTCCTGCGAAAACGTAATCGGCGTCGCATCCTCAAGGTGAGTGCGCCCGATTTTCACCGCGTCGCGGTTTTCATCCTCAAGCCTTCGCATCGTACCGATAAGACCCGTCAGTGCGGGAATGAGGCGCTTTTCGATTTCAGTCACTGCGGCTACGTGCATTGCCGTCGGGAACGTGTCATTTGATGACTGCGACATATTCACGTCGTCGTTCGGGTGAAGCAGCTTCTTTTTCGCGATTTCGTTTCCCCTGTTCGCGATTACCTCGTTGACGTTCATGTTCGACTGCGTACCGCTTCCCGTCTGCCATACGACAAGCGGAAAATTTCCGTCAAGCGCTCCCGACAGAATCTCTCCCGCCGCCGCCTCGACAGCGGAGAGCTTTTCGCCCGTCATTCGCTGCGGATTGAGCTTGAAATTCGCCCTTGCCGCCGCAATTTTGAGCATCGCGAGCGCGCGTATTATCTCGGTCGGCATATGCTCCGTGCCGATTTTGAAATTTTCAAAGCTTCGCTCCGTCTGCGCGCCCCAGTATTTATCTGCGGGGACGAGCATCTCCCCCATAGAATCATGTTCGCGGCGATATTCCATAAAATCCTCCGAGCTTTTCTGCTTTTGCAGCGCCTTATTATATAACGTAGAGTACACTGCACGGTGAATATTGCGCACAGCGCAATATTCATCAGACTTGATGAGAGAAGCTACGCTTCGCTCATCAACGTCATATTATACCATAATCGAGCGCTGCACCGTGAATATTGCGCTACGCGCAATATTCATCAGACTTGAGAAATGGGCTGCGCCCATTTCTCAACGTCTTATTATATCATAAAATGAGGCAGGGCGCAAGAATAATTTTGCGCTTTGCTATAGCCCCAAAGGAGTTTGGCAAAGCGCTGACAGGTGAATTATCGATTCATCCCACAATGCCTTAATTTCCACGAAAACTTCACATGAAATGTTGACTTTTTCACAATAGAACGATATAATAAAGGATGAGAGATTCTTTGACGCTTAAATTATAAAAAACAGGAGATTACAGCCATGAAATGTCCCTACTGTGAAGCCGAAAATTCGGTAGGCAATGTATTCTGCGCAATCTGCGGGCATAAGCTTCCCGAGACAAATGCAGCATCCGCCGATGGCACCAGCCCGACGGGCGGCGAAAAATCCGAGCGCGAATCGGACGACAGATACATATACAAACCGAAAAAGAAAAGCAAGGCTTTGTCCGTCGTAATTGCCGTCGTCGTAATTGCTGCCATCGCCGCCGTCGTTTCAGCTTTGATAGCGGCGCTTATAATGTCGGGGTCGGGCGACGCCGACACGATAACGGCGTGGTCAAAGAACGGCGAGATTTACTTCATGTATAACGATAAGCTGCTTGACGGCACCGCCGACGAGGAAAGCGTAACGCTCTTGTCGCGCAGCGACGACGGAGACGTGAGCTTTTATTACAGCGACGACACCGTTTACGTCGTAAAATCAAGCGGAATATCGATAGTTGACAACTTTTACTGCGGGATTGCGTCCGCTGACGGCAGCAAATTTTACTATGTGACAACTGACAGCGAGCTTTACGTTTACGACGTGTCGGGCGGCAAAAGCACCCGCATCGCAGAGGATGTAAACTCAAACATTCTCGCCGTTTCGCCCGACGGCTCAACTGCCGCTTATGCGAGCTACAGCGACGAGGACGACGATGAGGACACGATGTCGGTCTACATTTATTCGGGCGGCAAATCGTCCGTGCTTGATGTCGATGACAGCAAAATTCCGTTCGCGATTTCAAATTCCGCAAAATACATCTATCTTTACGACAGCGTAACGGGCGGAATTTACGTCTCCGACAAAAAAGGCAGCACGGAAAAAATCGCGGCAGGCGTTGAGTATTACGTTTTCTTCAACAACGACAACACGGAAATGCTCTTCTGGTATGACGGCTCGACATACCGCTACGCGGCGGGCGATGAGGACAAAATCAAGCTTTCCTCCTCGGAATGCTATCCGCTCGGAGATTATTCTGTTATCTGCACGGGATTTGTGAGAGGATATTCCCACTACGTCTATACGTGCGGCATAGAGAGCTTTTCTGAGACATTTTATATCGACTATGATGATGTCACCGTTTATTTCTGCGACAAATACTGCGACTTAACAAAGATTGTTTCCTCGGCGGAGGATTACGGCGTTTACGATGACGGCAATGTCCTGATGTATGTGAAGCGCAGCTCACTTTATCTTGTAGAGGCGAAGAGCCTTGACGACGCCGTGAAGCTTGCGTCCGACGTTGTTGATTTCGCGGCTTTGTCCGATGGGAGCGCCGCTTATTACATCAATGATGATGAGGAGCTTATTTACGTGACAAAGGACGGTGAGGAAACGAAAATCGCCGACGACGCCGAAAGCGTTTCGATGACGTATGACGATTGCGTGCTTTTCATCACCGAAAGCGTAAACGGCTACGGCGCGCTTTATTCGAGCAAAAACGGCGGCGAGCGCCATAAAATCTCGGATGACGTATGCGAGCTTTTCATCTGCGACGGCGTGACGTTTTACGCGACCGGTACATCAACATACGATATTTACGCCGCCTCATCCGGCGCGAATTTCTCCCTTGTGCTTGAGGACTGCGAGACATACTGCGAATAACAACATAAATATAGAAAATCCGGAACGCGGCGGCGCTCCGGATTTTCTTTTTATAAGCGCATTTATCGCTTAAGCGTATTTATCGCTTGTATCGTCAGGTTTCGTATTTTTCCGCCTGAGTGGTAAAAAGCTCGCGGTAAACGCCGCCGTCTATTCTCATCAGCTCGTCATGCGTTCCGCTTTCAATCATGTGCCCGTTCTCAATGACAATCGCCCTCGTTATATCCGTCACGCACGCAAGGCGATGTGTAACGATAAACTTGATTCCGAAATTATCGTCGCGCTTCACGCCCGAAAGCAGCATATCCTCGCTCTGCGCGTCGAGCGCTGAGGAAGGCTCATCCATCAAAAGCACGGATGCCGAGCTTTTATAAAGCCCTCTTGCCACGGCAAGTCTCTGCCACTGTCCCTCCGACAGCTCAAGACCGCCCTCATTGAAGCGTGAAATCATAGGCGCCTTATACTTTTCCCTGTCGCCGTCAATCACCGAATCAAGCTCCAGCATATCGGCAATTCCCGCAAATTCAACGCCTCGCATATCGCCGAACGCGACGTTATCCTCAAACGAAACGCAGTATTTGACATAGTTCTGCGATATAATCGACATCTGTCGCCTTATATCATCAAGGTTCAGCTCCGTGTGCGGGATGCCGTTATAGTAAATCGTCCCCGAGGTCGGCGGCAGCAGCCCCGCTATGAGCTTCATGAGCGTAGTCTTGCCCGCGCCGTTCAAGCCGACAACAGCAGTGTATTCACCCGCATGAAATTCCGCCGAAAAATCGGAAAGCGCGTATTCCTCCCTCGACGGGTACCTGAAGCTCACATTTTCAAGGCGTATGCTTGTGATTTTTCCAAGCTCCGGTGCATTCTCGGAATAAGACTCCGTAAAATCGTTGTTATAGACGAAATTACGGTACCATTTCGTTTCGACAAGCGTCGCCATGAGATTCTTTATTCCGTTTGAAAGCGAGGAATAACCCGAGAAGATATACGAAACAGATGTGAAAAGCACGAAATCGCCGACGGTGCCCTTGCCTGTGAAAACAAGATATGTAATCCACACGTAAGCGAGCGCCTGTACGGTTTTCACGAATATCATCGGAATCGTCGAAAAGAAGCCCGAATATTCTTTCTCCTGCTCCACCTCGACCTGAGCCTTTTCCTCATTAACGGAATCGAGCCTCTTGCCGATAGCACGGTCTCCTCCGAAAAGCTTCATCTCGCCTACAGTGTCCGCTTTGCTGAAATTATCCGAAAGGTCGAGTGTAATATCCCAGTACTTGAAAAGCTTCGACATTCGCTCATCCAAGGAGCGCGTGAACTTCATCGCTAATATCGTATACGGTATCACCGCTATCGGCAAAAGCACCATCCACGGGGAAATCGAAACGCACGCGATAGTTGCGGCGACAATTCCGGCAATCTCGCCGATGAGGCTTACAATCTGGGATACCACGTCAACGACGCGCCCGTTTGAGCCTGCGATAAGGTGCGAATTTTTATCGACATCCTTTTTGAAGTACGCAAGCGGCGAGAGCCTGTCAATCATCGGCTTCGATTCGAGCGTCAGCCCGTAATTTACCCTGACGCTTGTCATATCGGAAAGCCTTGACTTCAGGGAATAGAGCAGCGTAGGCAGCACTCGCAGCAAAAAGAGCGTCACCGTCGAGATGATTAACACGTTTATTAACGCCTCGTCAAATCCATCGGAAATTCCCTCTGAGAGCGAATCGACTATATCCTTCGAGGCGTAGCCGGAAAGCGACGGAATAAATCCGATAACAATCGAAAGTACAATAGTCGGAATCAAAAGATACCATCCATACTTCATTTCGCGCCCAACGGCGAAAAAGAGTGCGGACAGCCTGCCCTTATCCTTCGTTTTTTCGCTGACCGTATTTTTATCCTTTTTCATCTTCACATCTCCTCCTCGATTTTCAGATTCGTGTAGCGGCGGCTCTGAATGTCGTAAAGCTTACGGAAAGCGCCCTCGTTTGCTTTAAGCTCGTCAAACGTGCCGTCCTCGATAATCTCTCCGTCCTCCAGCATGATAATTCTCGATGTCTCGCGCATATAAGACATTCTGTGCGAAACAACAAGCCTTATACTCGCGTCGCCGTAATCCCTCAGCGCCTCGTACATCCCTCGCTCCGTTATCGGGTCGATGGCGGATGACGGCTCGTCCATCATAAGCACGTCCGTGTGCCTGTAAAATGCCCTCGCTGCGGCAACCCTCTGCCACTGCCCGCGTGAAATATCGACCCCCTCGCCGTAATATTCGCCGAGCATGGTATCGTACCCCGCGGGACAGTCGGGTAAAATCTCCTCAATCCCCGCATACTTTCCGGTTTCTACGAGGCGATTTTCATCGTATTCACCTCCGAATACTATGTTATCGCGGAGGTTAAGGTTATACGTGCCGTAGTTTTGAAAGAGCGACGAAAAACGGCGGTAAAGGCTTTCACGATCAACCTTCGTGTGCGGGATTCCGTTATAGTAAATCGTCCCCGACGTAGGTGTGTACAGCCCGCATATCAGCTTGATAAGCGTCGTCTTTCCCGAACCGTTTCTGCCGACAAACGCCGCGTATTCGCCTGAGTTAATCGTCAGATTCACATTCTTCAGCGCAAACTTTCCGTCGTTTTTATAAGAAAACGATACGTTTTCGAGCCGGATCTCGCGGATTTCGTCTATCTTTTCATCACCCGACGGCTCCATATACTTATCTGAGTACGCGAATTTCATGTATCGCTCCATGTCGGCGAGCTGACCTACCATGTTGTTATATCTGAAGCTCGTGTTCGATATAGCGCCCTGAACGCTGTTCATCACCGTGATGGCAAGCGCCGCGTCAGTGATTCCCGAGCTTCCGTTCACGCACTTATATACAATAACCGCGATACATAAAATCCCGCCGAGATTTGAAAGTATAGATACGAGAAGCGAGAAAAACGCGTTATAAAGCCAGACGAAGAGCCTGTTTTTCAGAATCACGCGCCTGTCCCGATTCCACATATCGAGAAAGAAGTCCGAAAAATCGAAAATTCTCGATTCATCGCCTCTTTTTAGGACGTTTTTCTTCATTTCGCCCGAATGCTGCGAAACAAGGCTTACCCTCTCCTTCATTTTTTCGCGAATAGCGGCAATTTTATTCGACGCGTAAAACGATGGCAGCGCGAAAATCAAAACGAAAAGCACGAAAAACGGCTCGATTGAAATCAGCAGCACAATTGAGCTTACAAGCGTCGTCAGGCTCTCAATCGTGTTTAGGAGCATTTCGTAAAATGAACCTATCGCTCCGATGTCGGATACGTTATCGATAATGTTGAAATCATCGTCAAAAAAGCAGCGCAAATCCATCTTCATGACGCGGTCTTGTCCGATTTTATTCAGCTTTCTTCCGATAATAGCGTTTTTATACGCTGAATACCTTCCGTAAAACATATATATACCGCCGCTGCCGAGAAGATTCAGCACATAATCGACGGCTATAATCCCGACGCACGCATAAAATGTTTCAATCGTCGAAATCCGGCTGAGCTGATATAGAATCAGCGCCTCGACGTAGACGATTATCGACGGAATAAGACCCTCGATAATCCGCACCGCAATCTCAAGCGTTTTGAATTTCGGGTCGAGCTTCCACATCGTCCCGACGCTGAATCTGACGCATGACCAGAAACTGTTCTTCGGCTTGCTTTTTTGCTTGCCCGAAGGCTTGACCATTTGCTTCATGAAAAAACACCTCCCGCGCGAAAAATACGCGCATTAAAATTATTTATGCATCGCTCCATTCAGCCGCGTGGACGGGAAACCCCTCCAACATGAAAAAATGCAATATTATAACTGTATCATGAAAATCCCACAAAATCAATACAGCATATGTTTTCAAATTGTAAATATTTTTATTTTTTTGAGTAAGATAAAAAAAACCGACAGCGAGTACTCCCTCACCGTCGGGTCTTTTTAGTTTTTATTTCATCCAAAGCGCCGTGCCGCAAGAAGAGCCGTTTCGAGCGCGGATTTTTTTGGCTTTTCAGCCGTCACATTCGGTGCTTCCCTTTCAATATCAAGGCAAAGCCTTTTATAAAAGAGTTCGCATCCGAGTATAACGCCGCCCGAAAGAGTAAGCCTCACGACCTCATGCGGCATCACGTTCATCTTTTTATATGTGTCAAGTATCACGCGCGAGAAATTGTCCGCGCACTCCGTGAGTATTTCTGTCGCCGCACTGTCGCCCATCCTCGCCGCGCGGTCGCATAAAAGCGATATTTTCCCAATGCGGCTCTTATCAAAAATATATTTGTTTACGAATATGTCCGCCTTATACGGCGAGGTAATTCCCTCCTCATCTGCAAGCAGCTTCACTAATATTGTCTCCTCACCGCGCCCGTCAAGGCGCTCGGCTGCCCTTTTTATCGTTTTCATTCCAATATCGAATGAGCTGCCCTCATCGCTTAAAATATGATTCCATCCGCCCGCTCTGTGCGTTTTTCCGAGCGAATCGATTCCGTAGCAGACCGAGCCCGTTCCGACAACAGCCGCCATCGCAGGAATCCCCGCCGAGAAAAGATAAATCTCGCAGTCATTCACAATCAATATTCTGTCGCGGTCAAAGCCCATGTCGGCGAATATGCTTTTGCATGACGCGAGCGCTTCTGGAGAATCAATGCCGCTTGCGGCGGCGCAAATCCCAAGGCACATTTTCGGGGTTGTGCCGAATTTTTTCATCGCCCCCTCAACAAGCGCACGATATTTTCCCCTGCCGAGCGCCTCGCCCTCCGTATTGAAAGCGCAGCCCTCGTCAATATAAACGTCGGTTGAGCCATCCTCCCGCTCAATCATAACTCTTCCGTAGGTGCCGCCGATGTCAAGTCCCGTGTAATATCCGAGATTCGCCCCGCCGCTCATTTTATTACCGTAAGCGAAATCGTCTTGTCAACGGGAGTATACGCATTGCAGAAAATCGTAAATTTCCCGCCGTCAGACTCCTCGCCCGAATAGTGCCCCTTGAATTCATGCTCGCAAAAGCCGTCCTTCAGCCGCACGGTATGCCCGCCATACGTCATGTCGAGATACCCCGACCGCAGTATCATCCTGCCGCTCGGGTTAGCCGAGAATGAAACTGTCTCATTTTCAAGCCTTGTACCAGACGGAACACAAATTTCAAATCGCAAAGGCACCCTGTCAAGCCCCCTCGTCGATATGTGAAGCTCAATTCCGTCCTCATGCTCCGTCACAAAAACCCTCGTTTCAAGCGACGATGAAATTATGCGCTCGCGCTCCGAATTATCGCGCGGGTCTGTCGGAACCCCTCTCGGCGCATAATACCAGCTTTTGACGTGCGCCTCAACGGCGCATCCGCCGTCCCGGCACTCGGCTGTCTGCGGAATAAAATTCCGCACCTCGCAAAGGCTCTCGCCAATCTTTGCCGCTATTTTTAAATCTCCCACGGAAAAATGAAGAAAAGCAGAGCTGCCGCGCATGACGGTAAGCGAATATTTCTCGTTCATCACCCGAAGAATACCCGATTCACCGAAAAATCTTCTGTAAGACGGCAAATATCCGCATCCCTCAAATTCGTGCGAGAGCATATTATCGCGCGCCATCAGAAAGTGAAGGCAATCGGGAGCAAGGTCGCCGCGCTTTTTGCAGTCGCTTATAATTTTATGCGCCGCCGAGTCAAATTTGCGCGCAAGTTCCGAGGAAACAAAGGGAGATGTCGCCGCGTAAAGATACTGGTAAAAGTATTTGTCCGCGTATATTCGTGCGCCCTTGTCCTGCCTTGTTGAATTTTCCGTAAATATCACCCCGTCGCGCTCGATAAAGCAAAGCAGCATATCAAGATTGCGGAAGACATAATCGAGGTATGAGGTATCTCCCGTCGCCTCGTAAATTCCGATAATCGCGCGGTTTACAACGGCGCTGTAATTTCCCGACGAGCGCTCCGAATATTCCCCGTCGGCGTCGCAGTCAATCCCCTCCGCAAGATATTCGTCCGCTCTTTTGCGAAGCGAGCGCGAAAATTCCGCATCATCCGAAAAAAGATTTGACGCTCCGCAAAGCGCTGACGCTATCGCCCATCTGTGATTGGGCGTATGAAAGCCCCCGCGGGAAATTCCCTCAGCTGCGAGGTGAAGAATTTCAAGACATTTTTCGCGAAGAACCGCCGTATCAGCCTCATCCTTATATTTTTCAGCCAAAACGTATGTATCGAAAAGCCTTTTGAAGCAAAACGCCGTATCAGGCGCGGAATCAAAATTGCATACGGGATAATCAAATCGTCCCGACGGGCGCTGATTTGCGGCGGCAAAGTCGAGCGCGCAGCAAATCGCGCGATAAAGCTCGCCGTCTCCATAAAATCTGCTGTCGCGGCAAAGATATACTGCTGTCGCCGTCGCAATTCCGTAAACCGTCGGCTTGACGTTCAGAATATCATCGGGAAGCCCGCCGAAAAAGTCGCTTTCGGGAGAGGTGACCCGATTTTTCAAAAAATCCTCCGTCCTTGCCTCCGCGGACTCAATTATATAACCTATATATCGCTTCATTCGCTCTCGTCCTCGGTAATTTTTCGCCCCATTAAAATTCCCATAACGGATGCCATCATAAGCCCGCGTGTCCATCCGCTCGAATCGCCGAGACAGTGAAGCCCCTTGACGTTTGTGTTGAGATTTTTGTCCATTTTCACGCGGTTAGAGTAAAATTTCAGCTCGGGCGAATAAAGCAGCGTCTCGTTTGAGGCAAATCCCGGCACAACAAGGTCAACCGCCAGAATAAAGTTGATTATGTTCGTCATCGAGCGATACGGCAACGCCGCAGTAATATCGCCTGCCACCGCGTCGGGAAGCGTCGGGCGCACATTCGACTGCGAAAGCTCCTTTTCCCATGTGCGCTTTCCGTCGAGAATATCGCCGAACCGCTGAACGAGAATGTGACCCGCTCCGAGCATATTCGTCAGCTCACCCACCTTCTGCGCGTATGCAATCGGCTGATTGAACGGCTCGCTGAAATTGTGCGAGCAGAGTATCGCGAGATTTGTGTTGTCCGATTTTTTTTCCTTGAACGAGTGACCGTTCACGACGGCGAGATCATTGTCGTAATTTTCCTGACTTACAAAGCCGCCGGGATTTTGACAGAAAATCCGTACCTTATTTTTGAAGGGCTTCGGATAGCCGATGAGCTTTGACTCGTAAAGCGCCTCGTTTATCGTCTCCATAATCTCGTTGCGCACCTCGACCCTCACGCCAATATCAACGGTGCCGGGCGAATGCGCGATATTATAGCCCGCGCAGATATGCTCCAGCCAGTCAGCACCGCGCCTTCCCGTCGCTATAATCGTTCTGTCTGCGCAGATTTCGCGGCTTTCCTCTCCCTTTGTTATTGCAATCCCTCGGCATACGCCGTCTGAAAGCAAAAGATCGGAGCATTCCCAGCCGAAAATCATCTCAACGCCCACGTCGAGAAGATAATGCTCTATCGCGAGATAAAGCGCGTGACTTTTTTCCGTGCCGATGTGCCTTATCGGACAATCGACAAGCTTCAGTCCCGCCTTGATGGCGCGCTTTCTTATTTCCTTTACGACCTCTGAGCTGCTCACGCCCTCGATTTTCGTGTCCGCACCGAATTCAAGGTAAATTCCGTCGGCGTAATTTATAAGCTCCTGCGTTTCATTCTCGCCGATAAGCTTCGGCAAATCGCCCCCGACCTCATACGAAAGCGAAAGCTTCCCGTCGGAAAACGCGCCCGCGCCCGAAAATCCCGTCGTTATGTTGCAGTACGGCTTGCAGTTCACGCATTTTTTCGTCTTATCCTTCGGACATACCCTCTCTTCAAGCGGTCGTCCCTTCTCCACGATTACGATTTTCTTTTTATATCCGCGCCTCACGGCTTCAAGCGCCGTAAAAATTCCCGCGGGACCCGCTCCGACAATAACAATTCCCGTATTCATGATAAATTCTCCTTAAAAGGCGGCACGTCTTCCGTGCCATGCATCATTTAATATAATAGCATACTGCGCATATAAATTTCAATGCTTTTTTGAAAAAAACCGAGGGGCGGAGATTGCCTCGCCGCCCCTCTCTCATCGATTTTTCAAAGGAAACTAACTTTTCGGTATTCTGATAACAACCGCGGAATATTTCGGCACCTCATAGACGAATTTTTCCGTGACCGTCATCGTTTCCTCCTGTATGCACACCCTTTCGTTGCCCTCGGTGTTGTAATACGACGCCTTATAATATTTTATGTACTGCACCGTCGCCTCGCGCTCGAAGCTTCCGAAGCACGAAAGGTCGATTGTGACGTTCACACTCGATGTCTCGACGTTGACAAGCTTGATGATGTAATCGTCCTCGTCCTCGCCGACAACTGTGTAAAGTGAAGCGACATCGTAGTCAATCATAAGCTCGCCGTCAAGATAGCACTTGACGTTGCAGCCCGAAACCACAATCTTGATTTCATATTCGACACCCGATTCAATCGTGCAGCTCTTGACCGTCTCGCCTACCTGACCGCTCTTGCCGCCGTCAAGCGTGTATTCGAGCGCCGACTGTGTATTAGACCAGCCGCCTATGTTCCAGTGCCAGAAATTCTCACTGTCGCCGACCGCGAACGGAATGAGGAAGCCCTCGGCTCCGCTCATCTTCTTCGCCGTAACCGTATATGTGTAATTCGTCCAGCTCGAATCTCCGAAATAAGCCACGTCTCCCGTGGTTTCATTTGTGGGATAAGACGTATTCGACTGAATCAGCATACCGCTTTTGACAGTAAACGAGCCCGCGACGACAGTGAAATCGTCAAGCGCCGACGAATCGGAGAAATCCTGCGAATAAAGCACCTCGCCCGTGTCGTTGTCTACAACTGAAATATCGTAAAATCTCGCTGCGGTCTGCCATGTTCCGACACCGAGCTTGCCCGCAAGCGAATCGGAGGACGTATAGCTCGAGCTGTCAAGCGTCGAGGCTATTATCGCGTCGCTTTGATTTGTCATAAAGAGCTTTTGCGTATAATAGTTGTTTGAGCCCCAGACGCTCGTGTTGTTGAACCAGATAAGATCCGGCGCCCACTGCGTATGTCCGTCGTATGCGAGAAGCGGCGCGTAAGCGGCAAGCTCAACAATATCGCCGTTTCGCTCAATTCCCGTCATGTACGCGGCTTCCGCAATTGCCGCTTGAGATGTATTCGACTGCGCCGCATACTCGCCTATAAATACAGCGGGATTCGTGCGGTCGTAGCTGTCATATCTCACCGTATTCGTCAAAAACCATGCGGGCGTGTTGTAGTAATGCTCATCGAGAAGATCCGCGTAATCCGTTCCCTCCGAATCAATCATGTCCCATCCGTCAGTTGAGCTTGACGCAAGACCGTTCGCAAGTATTATTTTCACTCCGCCGTAAACCTCGGGATTTTCCTCGGCAGCCTCGCGAAGCGCCTCAAGGAAGAGCGCGTAGCGCGTGTAATAAACGGAGCCGTACTGCTCATTTCCGACGGCGATATATTTGAGGTCGAACGTCTCCTCATGACCCATCGCGGCGCGCACAGCGCCCCACTCCGTGTCCGTGCCGCCGTTGCAGAACTCGATGAGATCGAGCATATCCTGAATATACTGCTGCATTTCGACGCTGCTCAGCGCGACGGAATCAGCCGAATATCCGTTTCTCGATTCGCAGGCAAGCCCGACGTTCACAACGGGAATAGGCTCGCAGTCAAGATCCTCGCAGAAGAGAAAGAACTCGTAAAATCCCATGCCGTATGTCATGTAATAGGGGTAATCCGACGCGCCGGACGTGTCACCCCATATATCATATCCGAGGGGGCGCGCCGCCACATCTCCGACTGTAGTCTCGCCGTTCACCTCAAATTCGAGAGCGTTTCCTATCGAATCCTTCCAGCTATACGCCGTGTCGAGCGTCTGTCCCTCAATTACGCATCCTCCGGGGAAGCGCAGGAAATTAGGCTCAAGCGCCGCTATCATCTCCGCAATGTCCGCGCGAAGCCCGTTTTCGCGTCCGTTATACGTGTCCACGGGGAAAAGCGAGACAAAATCAACGTCAACCGTTCCCTCGTCGATTCGCACGGCAAGTCTTACGTTGGACGATGCCGTTTCGGACGAGGTGAGCGTGAGAGTATACTTGTACCACGAATCCGTTATCGCCTCAATCGTGTCTGATGCGTAAACAACGCCGCTCGTCGATTCGATTGAAACGTAAACCCTTCCGTCATACCCGTCAACCGCGCGCAGATAAACGGAGAAGGTGTAATCAGCCCCTGCCGTCACAGCCATATCGTTAAAGTAGCCGCGGTTGTAAATTCCGTTCGTATCGGACGAGCTGTTCGTCAGGCGCGCGTAATGCGTGTTGTTCTCGTTGAGACATGAGCCGTCCTCCGAGCCGTCGATAACCTCCCACGAAAGCGACGAGGTTTTAGACCAGCCCGTCTTTGCGCCACCCGTCGAATATTCCGTCGTATACTCAAACGAGCGGTTGTAGACAAGCTCGGCATAAAGACCGCCGTCAATGGAGAAGTTTATGTCCTCAAGGAAAATCCCGAAAAGATTTTCGCTGATTTCATATCCGCCGTCCGCCGAAAGCGTAAGAACATAGCCGTTGTAATCGTCGTCAACGTCGTCACCGCTGCCCTCCCCCATCGTATCATCCGACGTCGTGTCAAGGCTCCCCGTCGACACATCTGTTGAGTCAGCCGTGCCGTCCGTCGTTTCGTCTCCGTCACCCGACATATCGCACGAGGAAAGCGCCGCCGCCGTCATTATAACGGCAAGCAAAAGAATAATGGGAATAATTCGCTTTTTCATGTAAAGCTCCTTTCCAGAATGTATTTCCGATTTAAAGAAATCAAAAAATTACTCGATTTTAAGCTGTCCCTGCGCGCCGCCCTCGGGGGATGCCGTATACGGGATTCCGAGATGCTCGTAAGCCATGCGCGTAACAACTCTGCCGCGCGGTGTGCGCGAGATATACCCTATCTGCAAAAGATACGGCTCGTAAACGTCCTCTATCGTGACCGCTTCCTCGCCTACCGTCGCCGCGAGCGTTTCAAGCCCGACGGGACCGCCGCCGTAAAATTTTATCATCGACGACAAAAGCCGCCTGTCCGTATTGTCAAGCCCCAGCTCATCGATTTCGAGCAGCGAAAGCGCGTTTTTTGTCAGCTCCGTTGTAATTTTGCCGTCGCCCTTAACCTGCGAGAAATCCCGCACGCGCTTGAGAAGCCTGTTCGCGATTCGGGGCGTTCCGCGCGAGCGCGACGCTATTTCGTATGCGCTCTCCTCATCGATTTGCGCATCTAAAATCCCCGCGCTTCTCATCACAATTGCCGCAAGCTCGCTCGGCTCATAAAGCTCAAGCTTCAGCGTCACACCGAATCTGTCGCGAAGCGGCGTCGTAATCTGCCCCGCCCTCGTCGTCGCGCCGATAAGCGTGAATTTCGGAAGCCCCAGATGAATGCTCCTCGCGGCGGGTCCCTTGCCTATCATAATATCGACGGCAAAATCCTCCATCGCGGGATAAAGAATCTCCTCAATCTGCCTTGAAAGCCGGTGAATTTCATCGATGAAAAGCACGTCTCCCTCGGCAAGGTTTGTGAGAAGCGCCACAAGATCTCCCTGCTTTTCGATAGCGGGACCGCTCGTTATCCTGAATTTCACGCCAAGCTCGCTCGCTATAATTCCGGCAAGCGTCGTCTTTCCAAGCCCCGGGGGACCGTAAAGCAGCACATGATCGAGCGGCTCGCCGCGCATCTTAGCCGCCTTTATGTAAATTTCAAGCTCCCTTTTCGCCTTTTCCTGTCCCGTATATTCGTCAAAGCTTCGCGGTCGGAGCGAATTTTCGCTGTCGGTATCGCCAACGTCGTCCTCCTGAACCTCGCTGTCAACTATTCTGTTTTCAAAATCAAAATCAAAATCTTCGTCGTACATATCGTTTTATACAAGGCGCGACAGAGCCGCCCTTATCAGCTCCTCCGTCGTTTTTTTTGCGGCGTCCGCAACTCCGTGAACGGCGCTCGCCGCCTCCGCGCGCGAATATCCGAGAACAACAAGCGCGTCCTCCGCTTCCTTTATCGCCTCCGTAGCCGCGGACTCAGCAGCTCCCTTGCCCGAATCTCCCGCGACAGCCGCAAGCTTTCCCGAAAGCTCAAGCACGATTCGCTGTGCCGTCTTTGTCCCGACGCCCGGAGCCTTTGAAATAAGCTTCACGTTCTGCGATGAAACAGCGTCGGAGAGCGCGTCGGGCGACATAAGCGAGAGAATCGACATCGCAGCCTTCGGACCCACGCCCGAAATCGAGATTAAGAGCTTATACGTCTCCAGCTCCCGCATCGTGTAAAATCCGAAAAGCTCGACTGCATCCTCCTTCACGGAAAGATACGTGTAAAGCTTTGCAGCGGGAAGACTATTACCCTCAGAAGCGCCGATGCTCGGAAGCTCCGCCAGTGTCGTGGAGCTGACGGTGAGCCTGTACCCGACGCCGCCGCAGTCAATCACGGCAAACCCGTCGCCGACGACGGCGAGCCTGCCAGAAATATAATAAAACATTGATAGTTCGCTCCCCTGCTATTCTTTTTTGTCCTCATCGGGCAGCTCTTCCATCTCGTCCGCCTCTCCGGGCTTTAGTATATCGAAAAGAGCCTCATCGTTTTCTGTGCCGAGGTCTATTTCAACCGCGTCAGGCATGGACACGTCCTTGTAGGAGTAAAATCCGCGGCGGCGGTTTATGAAATCGACGACGCAAACTGCCGCAAACGCGAACACGCCGAGAAGTGAAATCGTCACGCCGTAGCTTATGCACTCCGGCTCATATGAAAGCGTTATCGTGTGAGTTCCCGCCTCGCAGTAGAAATTGAGAGTGTAATACGAGATATTTTTCGTCGCCGATACCGTTTCCTCGTCCTCAATCATCGATTGGAACACCGATGAAAAGAGCGACTCGACAAACGAGAACAGATACTCGAAAATATTGTCGGAGGTTGAATATTCTCCCGTTGCGGAAATCGGCTGCACCTCAACCCCGTCAACGGTGATAACCCACCCCTCATCGTAAGGAATCGACGTATATATCAGCTCGTCGCCCTCGGCAACAGTTATCGTTCCCGTGAAGCTGTCGGCTGTATATTCCTCAATTTCAAAAAGGCTTGTAGATAGCTCGGCGTAAGCTGCATCGAGAGCGTCCTCGTCAATGCAGTAAAAGTACGTCGATTCCGACATGATGTAAAGCTTCGTGTAATCCGTCATGCGGAGCTGCACCTCGACGGTCTCGCCCTCCGTGTAATACCCGAGGTCAATGACGCGGCAAGTTTCGTTGCCGAAATATGTCGAGAATTTCGAGCCGTTCAGGTAAAGGTCGCACTCGCGGGCATAATCGCTCGGGAAATAGCAGTAGATGTTTCCGTCCTGCGTCGCCGTGAACGTATACGTCACGCGCCCCGATACGTCGTCGGATGTACTCGTATATACGCGGTGATTCGACGTGAATGTCAATGTCGCATTCGTATACGAGGTGTCGTCAATCGCAATCGGAACATAAATTTCATCGTCAAGCCCCGTCATCGCCGACACAAGCTCGTTCATTCTCACAAACGGCGAGTCGTCGTTTTCAAGCACGTAATCAAGCGTGTCCTCGCTCACTCCGAACGCAATCGAGAGGAAATATGGGTTTTCATAAGCATAAAGCGTATCATAGCTTCCCTCGGGGTCATACTCGTAAACGAGATTATAAAGGCTTGAAATCTCGTCTCCGTCCTCGATAATAACGTATTTCATGTCGAGCAGCATATCGAGCACTGGCGTGCCGCCGAGATATTTTGACCAGTGCGATTTGGACGAAAGACCGAGATAATTCAAAAATTCTATCGTCTTTTCGTTCAGGGTCGAGGTCGAATTTGAAAGCCCGTAATATCCGAGCGCAAGCGGATCGTTAGTCTTTCGGTGTACCGTCTTGTCCATCCTGTAAAAGGACGAGTCTCCGTCCTGCACCATATCCACAATAGGCTGAACCCTGTCGATAAACGAGCGGTACGACGTTCTGCTTGAATAAACGACATCCGAATCGAGCGAGGTCAGATTGAGAAGTCCGCCGACAAAGCATTCAAGCACCGCAATCGAGGCGAGCGCCACCGACGTTGATTTTACGGCGTCAAGTGTCATATGCATTCGCAGGAAGATGAGATATACGGCAAAAAACGCAAGCGAGAGCCACACTGTGGCATAATCCTCTATCCAGTCGTAGTCGTCGATTGTCTGAAGAATCGCAAGTATCAGAACCCACATCGCGACGTCGGCAATTATGAGCTTAATATCGACTTGCTTTATGTACTGAAACGCCCTGTAGGCGAAAAACACCATAAAGAAGCAGAGAATGAAGCTGTAGCGGTAATTGAGCCAGTTCGGCTTTTGTCCGCCGTGCCAGATGAGGTCTATCGTGGAGCTTGAAAAGCTGAACACGAAGAAAATGACCGTAATTCCGGCAGATACCTTTTCGCGGAACGGAATTTCCTTGATGAAAAAGTAAATCGGCAGAAGAATCAGCACGAGTGTGCCGCAGTATACAAACGGAAGTCCCGCGGGACGCACCGTATCGTAAGAGCCGATAAAGAGCTTTGATATAAGCTCGAGCAGGTCAAATTTCGACGTAAAATCCGCGCTCGGATTTGAAAAAGTCGTCTTGCCGAAGCTCAGAGCATATGAGGCGGAAAAGAGAATCACCGACGACATCGAAAGCACAAGCACGGCGCACCCGGCAATCCGAAGCAGAGATTTCAGAAAGTGACGTCTCTCACCCGACGGATTAAGCTCGTCCTTCGGTACCGTGAGATACGAAAGGAAAAAGTAAAAGAAGACGAAGATGCACATCATCATGCCGATATAGAAATTCGACATGAGCGCCCACGTCAGGGTAACGACAAAAAGGCGGAATCTGTGGTATTTGATAAGCCTCTCCATCCCCATAACGATGAGCGGAAGCATGATGAGGTTGTCAATCCACATCGTGTTGTGCTGCTGCACGACGGCGTAAGCTGTCAGGGCGTAAAACGTCGAAAACATCACGACAGCGACGCGGTTGAGCTTTCCCGTCTCAGTCTTGTAATGCGCGTAAATTCCGAAGGTCAGCCCGCAAAGCCCCGTCTTGAGCAGGAACATGAGAAGGAGCGCCTCGGTTATGTTTTCCTTCGGGAAAAGGCAGACTATAAACGAAAACGGCGAGGCGAGATAATAGGCGTAAATTCCCATAAATTCGCCGCCGAGCGCGCGTCCGAACGAATAAAGGAAGCTCTCGCCGCCAAGAACGATTTCGCGAAGCTGCTCGAAAAAATAGACGTACTGCCCGTTGAGGTCAAGCACAAGCACGCTTTCCTCACCGAAGGGATAAACCTGCATCGCTATGTAAATGAGCCACATCGTCAGAGCCGGAACGAGAAACGCGAATCCGAGATAGCGGTAGGTCACAAAGTTTTCGCGATTGAAAATCCTCTTTATGCCGCGCCCCCTTCCCTTTGCGGGAGCGTCCGAAATACCGTCGTCGTCCGCCGGCTCTATAAAGCCGTAGATTTCATCATCCGCCGATTTGTTGTCAGCGGCGGCATCATTTTCAGCGCAATCGTTTTCGGAGCAGGCATCGTCCGTCGGCGCCGTCACACGAGTCTCATCGTCATTTGCCATTTTTGGTAACCCCACCTTTCGCCGCGCGAAGGTTTCCTTTCGCCGCGCGAAGGTTTCCTTTCGCCGCGCGAAGGTTTCCTTTCATTTCAGATTATATGTTTTCCCTGCCGTTTGCGGGAAGCACGCTTTTTATTGAACGCGCAAACTTTTCACGCGGCACGGTCACATCCCGCCCGCACCTCTCGCAAACAATGCGTACATCAGAGCCGCAGCGGACGCACAAAAATCTGTCCCCGCCGCACGGATGCGGCTTTTTCATCACGAGTATGTCCCCCTCGTGAAAAGCAATTGCCCTCACCGCAAAATCCTCCGAGCACCGCACTTTATATATAGCATTTACAGTCAATACGTTACGTCAAGTATTTGACGTCAAAAATTCAACTATTATATTATACCTCATTTTCGACGCTTTGTCAAGGGCAGTGCCTTTGACAAACTGTAAATTTTCATCGCACGCGGAGCGCGGGGGCGAAAAAAATCCGCGATTTCCCGCGGATTTTTCAAATTTATATTGACTCATTTATAATGCTTAGCTTTTGTAATGCTTTGCCTGCGCGTCGTAAAATTCGCGGTAGCTTTCGTTTTCGCGGTAAACATCATCATGCCTGCCGAAGCCCTCAACCGTATTGTTGTGAACATAAATAATCTTGTCCGCTATGTGTATGCTCGAAAGCCTGTGGCTGACATAGAGTATCGTCTTGCCCTCCGCCTGCTCCTTTATGAGCTGCATGAGCGCATCCTCGGCGAGCGGGTCGAGCGCGGAGGTCGGCTCGTCAAGCAGCAAGAACGGAGACGAGCGGTACATAGCCCTCGCAATCGCAAGCCGCTGATTCTGTCCTCCCGATATGAATACCCCGTCGTCGTCAAGCGTCTTTGTAAGGTATGTTCCGTAGCCCGCGGGAAGCTCCTCAACAAACTCGTTCATTCCGAGCGACTCCATAAGATTTTCTGCCTTGGTACTCTCAAAATCTCGGTCAAGCG
>JAJQCT010000010.1 GCA_021202555.1 Clostridiales bacterium | reverse complement strand
CCTCAGCCTTTTTTCTATACCTTTCAGTCTCACTTCTATTGTAACGCTACACGCTCGCTTAGCCCAAAAATTCACGAATTATTATTGACAAATCGCTTCTTATGGGGTAAAATTATAATCAGCTATATCCTTGTGACGAAAGGGAATCACATCATGAAAAAATTTTTGCTTCTGGCGCTTGCACTTTTAATCGCGACCTCGGTAGCCGTTGCGTGTACGACGGGCGAGGGCGATGAAACAACAGCGTCAACAGATTCAACCGCAGAGGACACCGCCTCGACCGATACTACGTCGGCGGATGAAACGACGGCGGCTGACACCGAGCGCGAGGTCAAGGAGCTTGACTCGCAGCAGAGCCTTTCGGGCGTAAAAACTGCAACCGTCGATACGGAAACGACGTATCAGACAATCGAATCGTTCGGCGCGTCGGGCGCGTGGTGGGCGCAGTATGTCGGCGGATGGGACACCGTTATGAACACGACGGGAATGGAAACCCGCGAGTATATCGCCATGCTTCTCTTTGATGACGAAAACGGAATCGGGCTTAATTCGTACCGCTATAATATAGGCGCGGGGTCGCGCGACAAGGGACACGCAAGCTCGCTTATAACCGATAGCTGGCGCCGCGCATACAGCTTCCTTGACGAGGACGGAAATTATGACTGGACGCGCGACGCGAACGCGGTGTGGATGATGAACCGCGCCGTCGATTACGGCGTCGATGAAATCGTAATGTTCGTGAACAGCCCGCTTGAAAGCCTTACGATAAGCGGCAGCGCATACGCTATATCGTCGATTAACTCCACATACAGCAATCTCGACCCCGAAAATTACGAGGCGTTCGCGGAATATGTGCTTGACGTTGTCGAGCATTTCGCGCTTGACGAAGGGCTTCCCGTAAAATTTGTCTCGCCCGTAAACGAGCCGCAGTGGACATGGACTGACTCAAGTCAGGAGGGGTGCCATTATGAGCCTGACGAGGTTGTAGAGCTTCTGAAGGTCTTCCTCAGTGAGCTTGAGGAGCGCGAGGAGCTTTATAATACGGTCACCCTTTCCGCTCCCGAGGGCGGCGACTGGAATTCGGATTCGCGCGAATACATCACGGCGATTCTGAAGGACGATATTTTAAGCGAATATTTCACGTCGTTTGACCTTCATTCGTATTGGTCGGATTCAACGATAAAGACCGAATTTGCGACGGCATACGCCGGCAAAAAATTCTCGAGTCTCACCTTCCGTATGTCGGAATGGTGCGAGATGACGAACGGCGTTGACACGACGATGGATTCGGCGATAAATCTGGCGGAGCAGATATACGAGGACATGACGATTCTCGACTGCGTGTCATGGCAGTACTGGATTGCCGTAAGCTGCTACGATTACCGCGACGGACTTATTTATGTTGACAGCACAAAGCAGACGGTGACTGTTCCGAAGCGCCTCTGGGCGATGGGAAATTACAGCCGCTTCATCGACCGCGGATATGAAAGGGTTGACGTTGATTTTGACGTCGGCGCGGTTGACGTATCGGCATATAAGGGAACGAACGAATACGGCGAGGAGGAAATCGTGCTCGTATTCATCAATCAGCGCACCAAATCGGTGAACGTGGATTTCTCGGGGCTTGACACCTCGAAATACACGCGCATTTCGGTGAATGTCACCTCGGAGGATTACGACCTTGAGGAAACCTACTACGCGGAATTTCTTGACGGCACGGCGGTAAGCATTCCCGGGCAGTCCGTCACGACGGTCGTAATCAGCGAATACACAGGCGAATAAAGAAAGGATACATCAGGACATATGGGACTTAAGGAAACGCTTCTTGAGATAAAAAGCGAGGCGGAGCGCCAGCTTCATGCGTCGAACGCGAATCTTGAGGAGCTTCGGATAAAATATCTCGGAAAGAAAGGCGAGCTGACCTCCGTTCTTCGCGGAATGGGGCAGCTCTCGCCCGAGGAGCGCCCCGCCGTGGGCGCTCTCGCGAACGAGATACGCTCCGCAATCGAAAACGAAATTTCCGAAATGAAGGCGGAGCGCGAGAAAAAGCTCAAGGCGCTCATGCTCGAATCGGAGAAAATCGACGTAACCATGCCGGCGGCGCTTCCCGATGTGGGACATCGCCATCCGCTGGCGCAGGCACAGCGCGAGCTTGAAAATATTTTCCTCGGAATGGGCTTTTCAATCGTGGAAGGACCCGAGGTGGAGCTTGATTTTTACAATTTCCAAGCGCTTAATATGCCCGAGGGTCATCCCGCGCGCGATACGCAGGACACCTTTTACGTGACGGACAATATTCTTCTGCGCTCGCAGACCTCGAGCGTGCAGATTCGCACAATGGAGAAGAAAAAGCCGCCGATTCGCATAATTTCACCCGGCAGGGTTTACCGCTCGGACAACGCAGACGCGACGCATTCGCCCGTTTTCCATCAGTGCGAGGGGCTTGTAGTCGACCGCGGAATCACGATGGGAGACTTGCGCGGGACACTTCTCATTCTCGCGCGCGAGCTTTTCGGCAAGGACACGCGCATCCGCTTCCGTCCGCATCATTTCCCGTATACGGAGCCGTCCGCGGAGCTTGACGTTTCATGCTTCAACTGCGGCGGCAAGGGCTGCTCCATGTGTAAGGGCGAGGGCTGGATTGAAATTCTCGGCTGCGGCATGGTACATCCGAACGTGCTTCTCGGCTGCGGCGTCGACCCCGACGAATTTTCGGGCTTCGCATTCGGCGTCGGAATCGAGAGAATCGCGATTCTGAAGTACCATATCGACGATATGCGCCTGCTTTATGAAAACGACCTGCGGTTTTTGTCGCAGTTTTAATGGGAGAGCTTGGGGCGCTGCCCCACAACAATTAAGGAGACGATGATATATGAAGCTTTCGATTAACTGGTGCCGCGATTTCACGAAAATCGACAGCGCCGACAAAATTGACATAAAGAAATTCTGCGACAGAATGACGGACACGGGCAGCAAGGTTGAGACATACGAGGTTCTGGGCGGCGACATCAAGAATGTGAAGGTCGCGAAAATCGTTAAAATCACGCCTCATCCCGATTCGGATCATCTTCTCGTCTGCGAGATGGACTGCGGCGAGGGAACGCCGCGCCAGATAGTCACGGGCGCGCAGAATGTTTTCGAGGGGGCTATCGTCCCCGCCGCAATCCCGCCCGCAACTCTTCCCGGCGGCGTGAAAATCAAATCGGGCAAGCTGCGCGGAGTTCCCTCCGACGGAATGCTCTGCTCGATAGGAGAGCTTGGTCTTACCTCGCATGATATGCCGGGCAACGACAACAGCGGCATCTGCATTCTGGGCGAGGAGTTCGCCGACAAAATCGGCGAGGACGTCCTCTCGGCTCTCATGCTCTCCGACATCGTGGTTGATTATGAGATTACGCCCAACCGCCCCGACTGCCTGTCCGTAATCGGGCTTGCGCGCGAGGCTTCCGCGTCCTTTGATATTCCCTGCGAGGTTCCTGCGCCGACAGTCGAGCCGATGGGAGACGGGGACGACGTGTCGAATTACGTGAAGGTCGATATTGAGGCACCCGATCTCTGCCCGCGCTACTGCGCGAAGGTCGTGAAAAACGTGAAAATCGCGCCCTCGCCGCTCTGGATGCGCATGAGACTGCGCGCGATGGGCGTTCGTCCTATAAACAATATCGTTGACATAACAAACTACGTCATGCTCGAATACGGTCAGCCGATGCACGCCTTCGATTACAAGTGCCTTGACGGCGCTCACATTCACGTAAGGCGCGCGCATGACGGCGAAATTTACAAATCCCTTGACATCAACGCGGAGGATACGCCGCTGATTTCATCCATGCTCGTGATAGCGGACGACAACAAGCCCGTCGCGCTCGCGGGCGTTATGGGCGGCGCGAACAGCGAAATCACGGACGAGACATCGCTTGTTGTATTTGAATCGGCAAATTTCGAGGGTGTTTCCGTGCGCCGCACGGCAAAGGCGATGAATATCCGCACCGAGTCGAGCGGCAGATTTGAAAAGGGAATGGATCCCGAAACCTGTATGCCGGCGCTTCTGCGCGCCTGTGAGCTTGTCAATCTGCTCGGCGCGGGAGATGTCGTAGACGGCACGGTCGATATTTACCCGGGCAAAGCGGAGCGGACGGTGCTTCCCCTTGAGCCGGAGAAAATCAACGCCTTTCTCGGCACGGATATTTCGGCGGACTATATGGTGTCGGCTCTCCGCAAGCTCTCGTTTGAGGTTGACACTGAAAGCGAGCCGGCGAAAATATGTGTTCCGACATGGAGAGCGGACGTCAAGTGCATGAGCGACATAGCGGAGGAAGTAATCCGTATGTACGGCTACAACGAGATTGAGACGACTCTTCCCGTTATACGCATGGCTGAGGGCGGACGGACGGAGCGCCAGAGCTTCGACGAGGATCTGAAATCCCTTCTCTGCGGCATGGGGCTTTGGGAGGCTTACACCTTCTCGTTCATCAGTCCGAAATCCTACGACATGATAAATCTGCCGAAGGACTTGCCCGTGAGAAATTCCGTCGTCATATCAAATCCCTTGGGCGAGGACACCTCCGTCATGAGGACGACGGCGGCGCCGTCGATGCTCGAGGTGCTGGCGCACAACCAGAATCACAAAAATGCGTCCGCAATGATGTACGAATACGCGACAGTCTATATCCCGAACGGGAAGGATGAGCTGCCGACGGAGAAAAAATCGCTTGCAATCGGTATGTACGGCTCGGGCGACTTTTATAGGCTTAAGGGAATCTGCGAGAGGGTTCTCGGCTTTGCGGGAGTGCGTGACTATTCGGCGTTTTCAACTGACGGCGGCGGCGAATTTCATCCGGGACGCTGCGCGGAGCTTCGCGGGGTCAACATGATAGGCGATGAAACGGGCGTGATTTACGGCACTCTCGGTCAGATTCATCCCGATGTCGCGAAAAACTACGGGCTTTCGGGCGAGATTTACTTAGCCGAGCTTGACGTTGAGGCGATTTACGAAAACCGCCGCATGACGCACGAGTTTATCCATCTGCCGAAATATCCGTCAACGTCGCGCGACTTTTCGTTTATCTGCGACGAGGCGCTTGAGGCGGGCAAAATCGAGGCGCTTTCAAGGCGTGTCGGCGGAAAGCTTGTCGAGCGGGCGTATGTGTTCGACGTTTACCACGGCGAGGGAATCGGCAAGGACAAAAAGAGCGTTTCGGTCAGGGTCGTCATGCGCGCGCCCGACAGGACGCTGACGGATGAGGAAGCCGACAAAACGGCGGAAAAGATTCTTTCGGCGATGAAAAACGAGCTGGGAATCACCATTCGCGGCGTATAATGCGGGAAAACGTGAACGAAACTAAAAAAATGCGCGAAATTTTACGTGCGTGATTGAAATGACGCGCTAAATATGATATAATAACATTGAAGAATAAATCTATGATTTATTCTTCAAGTTGATGAATATTGCGCGTAGCGCAATATTCACGGTACAGCGCATAACATTGAAGAATATTGCGCATGGCGCAATATTCACGGTACAGTGCTTTATTTTATGGTTACTGTTTAAGTATCAAATTTTTTTGAGGAGGACTTTATTATGGAAGAAAAAAACGGTTCAGTCGGAAAGACGCTTTTGCGTGTGGCGGTTGTAATTGCCGCTGTTGTCGGATTTGTTGTAGCACTTGACGTGATTCTTGAGCGCGTTTTCAAAAAGTGCCTGAGAATCGAGGTTGAGCTCGTCGATATTGACGACGAGGACGACGAGGTTGAGGAATGCGAATGCTGCTGCGATGAGAATGATTGCGACTGCGACTGCGACTGCGATTGCGATTGCGATGATTGCGACGAGCATGAATGCTGCGGGCATGAACACTGCAAATGCTGTGAGGACGGCGAGTGTGAGGATGATTACACCGACGTTTCCGAAAAAAGCGGCGAATAAGCTTTTGTCCGTCCGGACGACATAGGGGGATCATTTGAAAATCCCCCTATATTTATCGGGAGAGAGGTTAAACGAAAATAAAATGAAAATATCAAAGCTTGACTGCGGCTATGACCGCAAAGCGCTGATTGAAAGGACTAAGAAAGCGCCCGTATGGCTTCATTTCGGCGCGGGAAACATTTTCCGCGCTTTTCCGTGCGTTCTTTTGCAGCGGCTTATCGAGGCGGGACGGGCTGATTACGGAATAATCGCCGTCGATGCATTCGACGCGGAGACGATACACCGCGTATATGAGCCGTGTGACAATATGTCGCTGTCGGTGACGCTCAATTCCGATGGGACGATGACAAAAACGCCCGTAGGGAGCGTTGTCGAGTCGATTTATCTTCCCGAAAACCGCGAAAGAGTGAGCGAGATAATATGCTCCCCGTCGCTCTCGCTCGTTACGTTTACGATAACGGAAAAGGGATATGCGATCGGCGACAGCGCGGGGGCGCTTTTGCCCGACATAAGGCGCGATCTTGAAAGCAAGCCCGACGAGGCTGAAACCTTCCTCGGATTTTTGTCGGCGTGTCTTTATCAGCGCTATCTTGCGGGGAAAAAGCCGCTGACGCTTCTCTCAATGGACAACTGCTCCGGCAACGGGGACAGGCTTTCGCGCGCGATTAACACCTTCGCCGGCTCGTGGACATCTCTCGGATTTGCCGAGGGCGGATTTGTGGATTATGTTTCGGAGAAAAGCGCTGACGGCGTTGTCTGCCCGATTTCAATGATAGACAAAATCACGCCGCGCCCGTCAGAGCGCGTAGCTGAGGCTCTGCGTGAGGACGGATATGAGGATATTGATATAATCGAGACGGAAAAGCACACGTTTATCGCACCGTTTGTAAACGCGGAGGCTCCCGAATATCTCGTAATCGAGGATAAATTTTCATCTACTCGCCCGCCGCTTGAAGAGGTTGGCGTAAAAATCACGGACAGGAAGACCGTCGAGGCGGTCGAGCGAATGAAGGTTTCAACGTGCTTGAATCCGCTTCACACCTTCCTTGCCATATACGGGTGTCTTTTGGGCTTTGAGCGAATCTGCGACGAAATGAAAGACCCGGTCCTCTCGCGCCTTGTGAAGCGTCTCGGATATGACGAGGGACTTCCCGTCGTGACCGACCCCGGAATAATCTCGCCGCGGGATTTCATCGACGAGGTGATAAACGAGCGGCTGCCGAATATTTTCATGCCCGACACGCCGCAGCGCATAGCGACGGATACGTCGCAGAAGCTGTCCGTCCGCTTCGGCGAGACGATAAAATCGTATATGGAGCGCGGACTTGACATGACGGGGCTTTGCTGTATTCCGCTTGTGGCTGCGGGCTGGTGCCGCTATCTTATGGGCGTTGACGACAAGGGAAATTCATTTGAAAGAAGCTCCGACCCGCTGCTTGAGGAATGCACAGCACACATTTCGGATATAAAGCTCGGCGGAAAATACAGCGCCGATGAAATTCACGCGGCTCTCTTTCCTATTTTCTCAAACAAGACAATTTTCAGCGTCGATTTATACAGCTCTCCCGTCGGGGAGGCGTCCGAGAGATATTTCACCGAAATGATTTCGTCGGCAGGCGCCGTCAGGCGTGTGCTGGAGGAGGTTTAATCGGGGCTTTCATATATCAAAAAGCCCTGACAAAAGTTATGATAAACATCACGCTGATAATTCCGGCGCTTGACCCCGACGAGAGGCTTATTCCCGTCGTCAAGGACGCGGTGGCGCACGGGATAGCAGACATCATAATAGTAAACGACGGAAGCCGTGCGGAGTGCATGAAAAATTTCCCGAAGGAGAGCGAATTTCCCGAGGTGAAGATACTCACGCACGAAAAAAACCGAGGCAAGGGCGCCGCGCTCAGGACAGCGTTTTCGTATTTTCTTGAAAACCGCCCCGAGAGCGAGGGCGTCGTAACAGCCGACAGCGACGGTCAGCACACAACGGAGGATATTCTTCTCTGCGTTGAGGAGATGACGCACGGCGAGCGCGCGGTGATTTTAGGCTGCCGCGATTTTGACGACCCGTCGGTGCCGCCGAAGAGCAAATTCGGCAACAAATGCACAAGAGCCGCGTTTTCCGTTTTCTGCGGAATCAAAATTTCAGACACGCAGACGGGACTTCGCGTAATTCCGAGGGAATATGTTGCCGAGCTTATGGAGGCGCGGGGCGACAGGTACGAATACGAGACGAATATGCTCTTTATGATTGACACGAACCGCATTCCGAGGCGTGAGGTGAAGATACACACCGTTTATTTTGACAGAAATTCCGCCTCTCATTTCAGACCGATTGCGGATTCGGTCAAGATATACGGTCTTATTCTGCGCTTTGCCGCAAGCTCGATTGCATCGTCCGTGCTTGATCTTTTGCTTCACGCGCTCTTTCTCGCGTTTGTCTTTACGGGGACGGGGAGCCTTTCCGAATTTGCGGCGACTGCGTGCGCGAGGGTGATTTCGTCGTTTGCGAATTTTTCGCTCAACAAAAGAGTCGTGTTCCACAGCCGGCTGAATTTCGGGAAAACACTTTTCCGCTATGTATGCCTCGCGATTCCCGTAATGATAGCGTCGTGGCTGTGTGTATATTTTATTTCAAAGGAGCTGGATGTCCACAGCGCGGTACTCAGAACGCTTGTCAAGCTCCCCGTTGATTTGGTACTCTATTTTATAAATTTCCGAATTCAGAGACGCTGGGTGTTCGCAGAGGAAAGACAGCCGGCGAAAAGTGACGGAGGTAAAACATGAATCCGAAAAAAGCATTTGATTATGAAAACGAAGACGATAATGATAATGATAATACGGAAAGCGCCGACGACGGTGACAGCGTAATCGAGGTCACCCGCACAAGCACCGCGCCGAAAAGAACGGCTCGCCGCTCGCCGGCGGCGGATGAGGCGGAAAGACAGCCTCAAAGAGCGGATACGCAGGGCGCAAGAACACAAAATGCAGGCGCACAAAGCGCAAGGGCGCAAAGCCCCGCGCAGAATCGTGTGCGGACTGCAAATCGTCCCGCTACGAACGCAAACGTGAGGGGAGCGGGAGGTACGCGAAGAAAGAAGCGCCGCCGCGTTCCTCGCCCTCTCGGTTATTTCGGCAGGGTTATGCTCGTCATTTTCACGGCGATTTTTATCGTGATTTTCGCGCTTTTCGCAGTGCTGAAAACTGTCGCGACGGGACCGAGCGAGACGCTGCGCGATATGCTCGTGCTTTCCGCCATGCAGGCAAGCGCGACAAAATGGGTGCCGTATCTCTTTCTTGATTCGGAGACGGTGGATGAAATTTTAGCCTCCGCCGAGGTGACGCAGACGGATGTCATATCGATGGATTCGTATACGCGCTATACGGTTGATACGTCGGAATCGACGGGAGTTTCGTATCCGGACGACACAGGCAGCGAGCTGCCTGGCAGTGAGACAGACGATGAGACGGGAGATTCGTCCGGAGGCACGGCTTCCGCATCGTCCGAATGGGATTCGGCGATTGACGGAATGCTCTACACCACCGTCAGCTCATCGACATATAAGGCTTATATTCTTATAATAAAAGACCCGTCGCGCGTCTATGTCGGCACGTCGAGCGATTTCGCGAGCGGTCAGAAGGGAGCGCGCATCTTCGATATAGTTGCGAAGGAGGGCGCTGTCGCCGCCATAAACGGGGGCGAATTTGAAGATACGGGCGGTCAGGGAACAGGCGACAACCCGATGGGGCTTACCTATTCAAAGGGGAGCTGCGTCTGGAATGACGGTCTTTACCGCACGTTTATAGGCTTTGATTCGGACAATAACCTCGTCGTCGCAAATTCAATGAGCAAGGCGACGGCGGACAGCCTCGGCATACGCGACGGCGTGTCCTTCCAGACGGGAAATGTGCTTATTTCAAACGACGGTGAAAACGTCACCGTCTATTACGCCGACGCGAACACGGGAACGTCGCAGCGAACGGCGATAGGACAGCGCGCTGACGGGGCGGTCATTATGATTGTCACGGACGGCAGAACGGCATCCTCGATAGGCGCGACGAGAAACGATATAATCGACCTTTTAGTGTCGCTCGGCGCCGTCACGGCGGGAATGCTCGACGGAGGCTCATCCGCGATGATGTACTACGAGGATTACTTTACAAAATACGGAATCGATACGTCGTATCTTGACAGCTATCAGCTGCAGGGTCTCTGCAACGTCTATAAGGCGTTTACAACTCCCCGCCGCCTGCCGACATTTTTCCTCGTATCGCCCGAAGGATAAAAAGCGGGAAAATCAACATGGCAAACATTCAGAACACACAGGAAAGACAGCGAAAAAGACGGCGCGGAATACCGAGATTTTATCTGATTTATCTCATCTCGGTCGCCGCCGCAATTCTTTTGATACTCTGCTCGCTCGGATATGTGAATACGCTGCTTGAGGAATACGAGGCGGCGCAGCCGATACATCTTGCCGAGAGCGTTTTCGGCGAGTATTTCGACCCGATTGACTACGAGGCGCTTCTTGAGGACGCGGAATATGACGCGGGAGAGGCGAGCGCGGAGGAGCTGACGGCTTATCTCAGCGAGGAAATCGGGGAGACGGAGCTGACATTTTCAAAGGGAACGGCAACGAACGAAAACGAGGTAAAATATATCGTCAAGGCGGGAACAGTGCGTCTGGCGGCGATAAATCTCTCGCTTTCGGATACGGAAACGGAGCATGGCTTTGACACATATGAGCTTGCCTCAATCGAGCTATATATTTCGGTGACTGATGTCTCTGTTTCAAATAATGATGAGCCTGAGGTTACGGTTGCGACATATACCGTCAACGCGCCGACGGGATATACCGTAACGGTGGACGGGGAGACGCTCGACGAATCGTATATCGAGGGGACGTACACGGAGTCGACGCTGTTTTCGACGCTCCCGTCCGATATTTCGGGGCTTTCGTATTCCGTTTATAAGCTCACCGGAATGACGGAGGCACCGACCTCAGTCACGGTTGAAAGCGACGAGGGAGCTTCCTCTGAGGTGACATACGACGAGGACACGTATACATATACGGCGTACCCCGCAGAATCCGCGGCTCTTGAGGAGGCATATTCCGAATTTGTAGTCACAGCCGTTGAAAATTACGCCGCCTATATTGAGGCTGACAAGGGCGTTTCCTCGCTTAGCGGATATTTCGACGAGGATTCAGACCTTTACGCGGCGATTTTAGAGGCGGGAGACGCGCGCTGGATGGTAACAGACCACACGGGCTACGACTTTGAGGACGTTGAAATCGGCGAATTTTACGCCCTGACAAACGGCATTTTCGTCTGTCATATTTCATTCGTTCAGGTGCTTTACAACGACGACGACCAGTGGACTGACGAGCTTGATATGTACGTATTTTTGCACGTCGTAGGAGAAACATCATCCGAAACCGGCGAGGAAGAAACCGTACAGTATCTGATTTACGAATGGTATAACGCATAAGCGGAACGGTGAGACAAAATGGACGCGATAAACGAATTTGAAATAGGAATTTTGGAGTGGATTGCGGAGCGAATGCACTGCGGCTTTCTCGACGCCGTGCTTTCGACGGTGACGCATCTTGGCGACGCGGGAATTTTCTGGATTATTCTCTCGATTGTGCTTTTGTTCCCGAAAAAGACGCGCCGCGTGGGAATAACGATGGGAATATCGCTCATCATAGGGCTTCTCATCTGCAATCTCGCGATAAAGCCGCTTGTGGCAAGGATTCGCCCATACGACCTGCTTGGCACAACTCCGTACATAATCTCGGCGGAATCGGACTATTCCTTCCCGTCGGGACACGCGACCGCCTGCTTTGAGTGCGCGACGGCGATATTCATCTACAGCAAAAAATGGGGCGCCGCCGCGTATGTTCTCGCCGCTGTCGTGGGATTTTCACGGCTTTACCTCTTCGTGCATTACCCCTCGGACGTAATCTGCGGGGCGATTCTCGGCGTAATCGACGGAATACTTGCCGCGCTTATTGTGAAATTCATATATAAAAAGCTCGGCGAGCGCAAAAAAACGGAGAATTTGTCGGCGGAATGACGGCAAAGGTTATAAAATCGGCGCGCCTTTCCTCGCCGCACGGCTTTTCGTCGGTGTCGGGGTCGGGAGAGCGGCTCAACATGGGCTTCGGCGTTTATTCGGACGACGAGAATGTGCGTGAAAATCGCCGCGCGTTTGCGCTTTCGTGCGGATTTGCGCCGCCGTATGCGGCAGGGGAGAAAATTTTCACCTCCGCCCGCCAGATTCACTCTGATAAAATTGAATATGTCACGCCCGAAAACGCGGGTGACGATTTTGAATGCGACGGCTTTGTCACCGACAAAAAAGGCGTTATAATCGGCGTGAAAACCGCCGACTGCGTGCCGATTCTCTTTGAATCGGGCGACGGCGGCATCGTTGCCGCAGTTCATGCGGGATGGCGGGGCGCCGCCCTCGGCGTCGCCGCGCTCGCGGTCGATAAAATGGAGGCGCTCGGAGCGGAGCGCGGCAAAATCCGCGCCGCTGTCGGACCCGCCGTCGATTTTGAGTCGTATGAGGTCGGGGACGACTTCGAGGCAGTGCTTGCAGACATGATGAGGCGCTCGCGCTCGCGCGCCGTCGCGGAAAACGCCTGCGACCTTGCGCGCCGCGTCACGGGAATTTGCGGCGGGCGGCTTCACGCGGACATTCCCGCGCTGAACCGCGAGATACTCGCGCTCGCGGGAGTGCGCTCTGAGAATATCGACGCGCTCGGAATCTCGACATATAAGGAAAGCGGGCGCTTTTTTTCGCACAGGAAATTCGCGGGAGAGCCGCACGGCGTCATGGCTGCTCTCATCGCGGTGTGCGCGAAGGGATGAGACAATTTTCACATAACGAACTCACAATAATCTCAAAAGTGTCGTTTTTATCACACGCAAAACGAAAAATGTTCAACAATTCGGAGCGGCGATATGGTATAATAAGACGTTGATAAATGGGCTGTGCCCATTTATCAAGTCTATGAATATTTAATCGCAATCGTAGACTGCGATTAAATATTCACGGTGCAGTGAAGACATTTGAAAATGTGCTGTAGAGTGGTGAGGCAGGGTTGACCTTGATAATGCGGGGAGGAGTGTTCCGCATAAATATATACAAGAATTTATCTTTAAGGAGTAGTTTCAATGGCATCAGTGCGGGAAATAAAGCTTGACGCACCCGAGGAAAGCGGCGCCGAATACGTCATCGAGGTTGAGAATCTCGTGAAGCGCTTCGGCAGCAAATACGCCGTGGATGACGTAAGCTTCAAAATAAAGCGCGGCGAGGTCGTGGGCTTTCTCGGACCGAACGGCGCGGGAAAATCGACGACGATAAACGTCGCGACGGGATATATCTCCTCAACGTCGGGGTCTGTGCGCATATGCGGACATGATGTGCTCGACGATCCGACGGAGGCGAAAAAGCTCATCGGCTATCTGCCGGAGCAGCCGCCGCTTTACGTCGATATGACGGTCAGTGAATACCTCAATTTCACATACGAGCTGAAAAACTGCCGTCTCAACAGGAAAAAGCATCTCGAGGAAATCTATGAGATAACAAAAACCGGAGACGTCCGCGAAAGGCTCATAAAGAATCTTTCAAAGGGCTACCGTCAGCGCGTCGGAATCGCGCAGGCGCTCGTGGGCAATCCGCAGATTATAATCCTCGACGAGCCAACCGTCGGGCTTGACCCGAAGCAGGTAATCGAGGTGCGCTCGCTCATCCGCGCGCTCGGCGAAAATCACACGGTATTCCTCTCGACTCACATCCTCTCGGAGGTTGAGGTCGTCTGCGACAGAATCATAATCATAAACAAGGGCAAAATCATAGCCGACGAGAAGCGCGACGCGATTTCGTCCATCGTGAGCGACAACCGCGCGTTTATCGCGAAAATATGCGGTCCCTCACGCGAGGTGCTGTCAATGCTGCGCTCGCGCGCCGGAATCAAAAAGGTCGAGCGCCGTCCCGAAACGGACGGTGACGCGAGGGCGTATCTCATCGAAAGCGAGCAGGGAATCGACATAAGAAAATCGCTTTTCTATGCGCTCGCTGAAAACAACTGGCCGCTCGTGGGGCTTGAGCCTGTGGGAGAAGACCTTGAAAACGTGTTTATTCGCCTTGTAGACCGTGCGGATTCGGGCAAGCGCAGGACAACAAAGCGCCGCCGCGCGCTCATAGAAGAGGACGCTCCCGCGGCGGAGGAGAGTACGGGCGAGGGCGCCACGACGGGCGAGGGCGCCGCGACGGGCGAGAGCGCCCCGTCAGAATCTGAGGAGGAAAAATAAAATGGGTGCTATATACAAAAAGGAGATGCGGGCGTATTTCACAACGCCTATAGGATATATTTTCATCGCCTCGTTTTTCCTCATTTCAGGCGCTGTATTCGCCTTCACGACGCTTCAGCAGGCGAGCGGCGACACCTCGACGTACTTTTACGTGATGGTGTTCGTGTTCGTCATTCTCGTGCCGATTTTAACGATGAAGACATTTTCGGAGGAGAGGCGCACGCGCACGGAGCAGATGCTTCTTACGTCTCCCGTGAGCCTCACCGAGATGGTGCTTGCAAAATATCTCGCCTCAATGACGATGGTAGTCGTGTGCCTCGGCGTCACGTCCATATACTATATCCCGATTTCGATGTATCTCGGCGATTACACGAACGACCTGACTGCGCTCTATTTCGGTCAGCTCATAGCGCTTTTCCTTATCGCGAGCGCCTTTGTCGCCGTCGGGATTTTAATCTCGTCGATGACGGAAAATCAGATGGTCGCGTGCGTCGCGACAATAGTCGTGATTCTGCTTTTCCTCGTTATCGGACTTGCAAATTCGTACATTGATTCCTATGCGTTCCGCTCTGTTCTGAGCTGGTTCTCCGTCTTTACGCGATTCGGAAACTTCGTGAACGGCATATTTGACTTCGGTGCGGTTGTTTACTATATTTCGCTTTCCGTCGTCATGATTTTCCTCACGGTGCGCGTCTATGAGAAGCGCCGCTGGGGATAATTTGGAGGGTCGGAATGAAAAATACACTCGGTTCTCTCGGAACTAAGAAAAAATTCAAATACGGCGCGACCTCCGTCGCGTTCACGGTCGCCTTTGTCGCGTTCATTCTGGTAATCAACGTGATATTCTCCGCGCTCGCGTCGACATATATGTGGTATATCGACATGACGGATTCGGAGCTTTTCACGCTTTCCGACGCGACATATACGTTAATGGAGGATATTGACGAGGATATAACGATAACCTTCTGCATGGACCGCGACGAGCTTGAATCGGATTCGTCCATGTACTATATCCTCAATACGGCGCGTCTTCTCGAAAACGAGTTTGACAACGTGACAATCGAGTATAAAAACGTCCTTACGGATGTGGCTTATCTCGAAAAATTCACAACAACGTCGTCTCCCTACGTCTATACGACCTCAGTCATAATCTGGAGCGGTCCCGAGGACAGCCCCGAGTACAGGCTCTATTCGTACAGCTATTTCTTTATCACTGACACTGAGGACTCGTCGAACGTCTGGGCGTATCAGGGCGAAAAGGTTTTCGTTGCGGCGATGCTGCAGGTGACGGCTGATGAGATGCCTATCGCGTATTTCACGACGGGACACGGCGAGTCGATAACGGACGATGAGGACGCGACGGCGCTTGTTGACCTTTTCTACAGTGCGGGGTACGATGTGAGAACAATCGACCTTTCGACGGAGGAAATCGACGAGGCGGCGCGCGTGATAATCATAAATGACCCCGTTTACGATTTCAGCGGGTACGGGGACACGGAGGTGGAGTCGGAGATTGACAAAATCGACGCCTTCCTCGACGACGACCACGCGCTCATTGTGTTCGTTGACCCGTCAAACGCGGGCAACATGACGAATCTGAACGAATTTCTCGACGAATGGGGCGTCGTAATCGGTTCAGGTCAGCTTGTATACGACCCCAACAACACGATTTCGGTTGACGGATATTCCGTCGTCGGGACGTACAATTCGGATGAGGAATCGCTCGCGGCGTCGATTTATTCGTCAATCACGTCGATGTCGTCGCAGCCGAAGGTAATATTCAGGGAGGTTGCTCCCCTTTACCGCAGCTCGCGCCTCACGAGCGATACATGGACTGTAAACGGCACCTCGCGCACGATTTCGGATGTGTTCCTGTCGTCCGAAAACGCTTACATCACGGAAAACGGCGAGACGTCGAGCGAGACGGGACAGTACAGCCTCATGACGATAACGCAGGAAATCCAGACTGTTGACAGCGAATATTACACAAGCTACGTGCTTGTGTCGGCAACGTCCGCCTATACGGCGTCGCAGTATCTGCTCTCAAACGTCTATGCGAACTCCGACGTGCTTTATGCCTGCATGGTTGCGTTCGGCAAGGAACGTGTTCCCGCCGACATTGACTTCAAGGTATTCAACGATTACGACCTCGATATAACGACCACTGTCGCGAACAACTGGACCTACGCGCTTGTAATTGCGCTTCCGCTCGTGTCCGTGGTGACGTGTACCGTCGTGATTGTGAGGAGAAAGAACAGATGATAAAAAAACAGGTTACGCTCATTGTCGTTTTTGCCGTGATATTTGCCGCGCTCATATGCGTTTACTTCTTCATCGTCGCGCCGCTTACGGCGGATGATGAAGAGGAGGACACCGACATCGAGACGCTGCCGGACGAGGGGAGCGAATACGGTGCCTATCTTCTGATATTTGAGCACGTCGAGCGCGACGAAATGCAGTCGATAGAGGTGAAAAACGACTACGGCACATACAAATTCGTGCGCGACGAGGACGACGATTTTGTCCTTGAGGGATATGAGAATCTGGCGTATGATGAGGAGCTTTTCTCGGAGCTTGTCGTCGCCGCGGGAATGTCGATATGCCTTTCGCGCCTGACGACAGACCCGACTGAGGAGGAGCTTGAAACATACGGCTTCACCGGCACGGATGACGAGGGCAACGAGGTTGATCCTTCGTACTATATCGTCACGACGACGGAGGGGGTCGAGCATAAGGTCATAATCGGGCGGCGGATTCTCTCGAGCGGCGGCTATTACGCGATGTACGAGGGCAGAAGCACTGTTTACGTCTTAAGCTCGTACAGCTCGATTGAGGAAACGCTTCTCGCACCCGTTACGGATCTTATATCGCCTATTCTGACGGCGGGGCTTTCAACGACATCGTATTATCTTATAGACAATTTCTCGATTCAGCACTACGGCGAGGAATTTATCTCCTGCCGCACCCTGACCGACGAGGAGCAGGAGGAGGAGGAATCGACGGCGATAGTGAGCTTCAAGTCGATTTATCCTGCCGAATATCCGCTCTCGACGAATTACGACACGGTGCTTCAGACGCTCTGCTATTACACGGGTGAATCGGTTGTCGCGCTTGATTTGTCTGACGAGAACATGGAGACCTACGGGCTTTCCGACGCGCCCTATACGATAACATATGACATGAGCTCGTATACGTACACGCTTATCGCGAGCGAGCTCACGGACGACGGATATTATTATATTTCAACGTCGCTTTTCAATGTGATAATAAAGGTTCCGGCGGCGGATTTCGAGTTTCTTTCATACAGCCTGCTCGACTGGATTGATGTGAACGTGTTCGGGCGCAATATCACATACGTATCGACCCTTGAGGTTTATTCCCCGTCGTTTTCGGAGACGTTCCGCCTCACGCATTACGAGGATGAGGATCCGAATCTCGTAGTAATCGGGGATGACTGCGGCGAAATCGACGACGTATACAATTTCCGTCAGCTTTATGTGACGCTGCTTTTGATGCAGGTGGAGGATGAGGTCGCAAACGACACATACGCCCCCGACGATATTGAATCGATAATAACGGAGGATAATCTCGTCGCGAGCTTCACTGTGACGACCGTCGGCGGCAACGTGACGGAATATGCCTTTTACCGCTACAGCACGAGGCACTGCCTTCTGACAATCAACGGCTCGGGACAGTTTTACGTCATAATCGATACGCCGAACAAGATAATTTCCGACGCCTATAAGGTTACAATAGGCGAGGAGGTTGACGGGTACGCGAAAAACTGAACTGTATTAAAAATACAATCGGACAGCCCACCATGCGACACATGGTGGGCTGAAAAATTATTTTTTCATATTTACAATTTATCTTAATGTGATGTATAATATATATACTATAAAGAGGTACGGCGCGAAAACGCGCGGCAAGGGGAGCTATTATGGAAAACATCACGAAAATTGCGAGCTTTACGGTGAATCACGAGAAGCTGCGACCGGGATTTTACGTCTCGCGGCGCGACGGCGACGTGAACACATACGATTTGCGCACGCGGGTGCCGAACGCGGGCGATTACATGGATAATCTCACCGTTCATTCGGTTGAGCATATGTTCGCGACGTTTGCGCGAAATTCGGAGTATTCGGAGCGCGTGATTTACTTCGGTCCTATGGGATGCCGCACGGGATTTTATTTTCTTTTGCGCGGCGTGACTGACAGCGAGGCGTATTTCCTCACAAAGCGTGTGCTTTCAGAGATTCTTGACTATGAGGGAGAGGTTTTCGGCAAAAGCCCGCTTGAATGCGGAAATTACCGCGAGCTTGACCTCGGCGCTGCAAAGCGCGAATGCAGGCGTTATCTTTCCGCGCTCGAGGAGCGCGAGAGGGCGGGAACGTGCGACTTCAGATACGAGGAATAAAATAAACAAAAAGGGGGAGAAAATTATGACTATAGGAATAATAGCGGCGATGAATATCGAGCTTGAGGGGCTTGCGTCGGCGATGGAGAGGACGGAGAGCGAGACTGTCGGCGGGATTTTGTATATCACCGGCTATATTTCGGGGCGCCACGTCGTCGCAGCCGTTTCCGGAATAGGCAAGGTGTTCGCCGCCGTCGCCGCAGAGGCGATGATTATGAGATATTCGCCCGATGTAATAATCCACACGGGCGTCGCGGGCGGGCTTTCAGACAAGCTTAAAATCCTCGATGTCGTCGTCGCCGACGGCGCTGTCACGCACGATTTCGATTCGGGCAACGGGCGCGGCGTGATTCCGGGCTTTGGCTCGGGCGAGGCGAAAATTCCGTGCGACGCGCGCGTAGTAAAGGCGCTTTCCGATGCGGTCGGGCATGAGGGACTTGATTTTCTCGTCGGAACCGTCGCGACGGGAGACCGCTTCATATGCGACGCGGCAGATAAAGCCGATATAAGGGACACGTTCGGCGCTGTCGCCTGCGAGATGGAGGGCGCCGCAGTCGGGCAGGTATGCGGAATAAACGGCGTACCGTTCGGCATAATCCGCGCCATATCTGACGGCGGGGACGACGAAGCGGTCGACTCGTTTGAAAAATTCGCGTCGGTCGCGGCGAAAAATTCCGTCGCGGTGACGAAAAGATTTATCGAATGCTTTGATTTTAAGGAGGATTTGACAAAATGAAAAACGTGATTTCAAAAGTGCTGCCCATTTTCGCGGCAGCGGTGATAATTATCGCCTCTCTCCCGACCGTTTCGGCTGACGGCGGCGAATATCTCATCGACGGCGCGGGACTTTTCACGGAGTCGCAGGCAGAGACGATTAGGTCGGCGATTGAATCGGCGATTTCGGCGTCGTCGGTTGACATTATCGTTGTGACAACGACGGGAACAGACGGACTTGACGACTACGATTATCTTGAAAACATATACGGCGCGGGCGGCTATTCGTCCGATTTCGCGATGCTTTTAATCGTATACGACGCGGAATACGATGAGGGAACATGGTACGTCATGTACGATGGCTACGCCGCGGAGGCGATAACGGATTATGAATTTGAAAATATTTCCGAGGTGATTGAGGATTACCTCTGGGATTATGATTTTTATCATGCGGCGCTTTCGTTTGCCGATTGTGTCGAGAGTGCCGTAGTTGACGCGCGCGCGGGAAACACGCACGGGTATCTTTACTATCACTCGGGCACGGTGAAGCTGCTCTGCGCGCTTGCAGCCGCCGCAATTGTTGCGGTCATTGCCTTTATTATCGTCTCGGTAAAAAAATCGAGGAACGGCGGCAGAGGTACGAGCGGAAACGTAAACGGGAACGGCTGGAACTGACAGGGGGAGATACTATGAACTTTGAGAAAATAATTTTATCGGACGCGCTGACGACAAAGGGTGCCGGGATGACAGCACGCGGCGTCTGCACATCAAGCTACAGGCTTGACGAAAAGGGCGGCGGCGTTGATTTGAGCGAATTTATAAAGGGAGAGCATCGGTATCTTTTCTTCTGGCTTTCCGTAAATGAGGAGCACAGCGCGCCCTTCAGCCTTTATTTATACAGCGGCTCGCGGATGGTGTTTGAGGTGCGGGTAGGCATTTTGCCGGGGGTGCCGACGCCCGTGACAATAGACGCCGAATGGTTTGACGGACACGTGCTTTTCCCGAAGGGAAACGCGGGCGAGCTGAAGGTTGTCTGTCACGGCGGGCGAGTTGACAGACGCACCGTTGAGCGCGCGGAATTTATGTCGCTGCCGTCATATCATGAGCTGTCCGTTACGATGTCCGACCCTGTGATGACGGACGAATGTCCCGAGGCGTCTGTTTTTGGCGAAAGAACAGGCAAATTTGCCGGACTTTATGAGCCGCTTTCCGAATTTGAGTATTCCGGCGGGACGCTTGTCGATATATTCGGTCAGAACAAGCGCAAAACATGGCAGGGAAAGATTAAAAGCGAGGCTGAGCTTAAAGCCCGCATGAATGAGATGTACCGGGAGGCGGCGGGCGGATACCCGTCGGACGATTTTTCCATGTACGGCGGATATAAGGGGAAAAAGCTCGGGGACGGAACGGGATTTTTCACGAAATATAAGGCGGACGGAAGATGGTATCTTGCCGACCCCGAGGGATACGCATTTTTCAGCATGGGACCCGACTGTGTGGGCGTGTCCGTTGACTGCAGAATCAGCGGCGTTGAGGGCTGGCTTGACGCGCTGCCCGACGGGGACGACCCCGAATACGAAAAAATGACGCGCCGCGGCAGGGACGGCGAAAAAATCGCGTTTTCATATCAGCAGGCGAATCTTTACCGCGCGTTCGGCAAAGGATGGTATGATAAATGGCGTGAAATGGTAGTCTCGCAGCTAAAGGGCGCGGGAATGAACACGCTTGGAAACTGGAGCGACGGGAGGCTTTTCGGCGCGACAAAAATGCCGTATGTGACATCTCTCCCCCGCTTCCCATACACAAAGGTGAACATATTCCGCGATTTTCCCGACGTGCTCAGCCCCGAATATGAGGCGAGCGCCAAGTCGTCGGCAAAGGAGCTGGAGCGTCACCGCGACGACAAATACATGATAGGCTATTTTCTGCGCAACGAGCCGAACTGGGCGTTTGTAAATAATCTCGTCATCGCCGACGAGGTGCTGATAAATCCCGCCGACACGTACTGCAAGCGCGAGCTGATAGCGTACCTGACCGAAAAATACAAAACCCCGTCTGCTATCTGTGAGGCGTGGGGGCATAAGACGAAAATATCCGATTTCGGAGAGCTTTCGGGCGGGGTGAAATATAAGGCGTCAGAGCTGTCCGCTGCGGCAAATGAGGACATGAGGGAATTTTCGCGCAGGATGCTCAGAGCATACGTTGAAATTCCGTGCCGCGAGTGCAGGCAAGTTGACCCGAATCACATGATTTTAGGCATGAGATGGGCGTGGATTTCAGATCCCGACCTTGCGACGGGATGGGAGTGCTTTGACGTGTTCTCCATCAACTGCTATGCGGTCGACCCGACCCCGTCAATTCAGAATGTGGTGAATCTCGGCGTTGATTTGCCCGTGATGATAGGCGAATTTCACTTCGGCGCGCTCGACGCGGGGCTAACCTCAACGGGGCTTGAGGGCGTTCGGACGCAGCGCGACAGGGGAATCGCGTACAGATATTATATAGAGCGCGCGGCGGCGCACCCGAACGGCGTCGGATGCCACTATTTCCAGTGCTATGACCAGTTTGTTCTGGGCAGATTCGACGGCGAAAACTACAATATCGGGCTTTTTGACGTGTGCTGTCAGCCGTATCCCTTAATGTTTGAGGAAATACGCGCGGCGGCGGAGGATATATATCCCGTAATGTCGGGCGAGAGGGCGCCTGTCACCGATAAAGCGGAGTCAATACCAATGATAGCGTTCTAAAACTGTTCAGGACACGAGCATAGCTCGTGTCCTGAAAGTAAACTGTTTTTGCCCAATGAGCATAGCTCATGGGCAAAAAAGTAAACTATTATGTGCATGGAGCTACGCTCAAGCACATAAAGTAGGGAGTTTGGCGAAGCCAAACTCCGGCGAAGCCAAGCTCCGAAACCGATACCAATTAAATGAAAATGCAGGGGTGGCAGCGCCAGGCTTTGGCGTTGCCAGGCTTTGGCGGTGCCAAGTTCCGCGAAGCTTTGATTTATTGCAATAAACGTGAAAATACGGAGGCAAGCATTGCTTGTCTCCGTATTTTTTTGCGGCTGAAAAATTTTTTCAAAAAATCGAAAAAAACGCTTGACATTCAAATATTCATAGTGTATAATAAGTGTATCACAGACGATAGTACAAAGCTGACTTGCTTAAAAAGGCGCCGAGGCAGGTAAGCTGTAATGTCGTCGGCGGAAAATATTATCCGAGAGGAGGAAAAAGACATGAAAAAAATGACGAAGGTGCTGATTACAGCATCCGCAGTCCTGACGGCTGCGATGCTCTGCTGCTTTGCCGTGCTCTTTGTTGCGGGCGGAGACGACACGGTTGACGAGAGCGTCGATATTATGTTTGAGCAGTCGGCGGAGGCGCAGAAAATCTACGCGGAAATGACTGTCGTTTACGTCGGCGATGTTGACGGGGACTTTGAATTTTCCGACGGGCTGACGGTGATTTACGGCAGCGACATCGACGTTGAGAGCCTTTTCGCCGGCAAGTCGTATGACGAGGTTTATGCGCAAAAAGCGTCAGTCGATACGGAGGAGCCGTCAGAGGACACAGCGGTCGGCAGCGATGACACAGACGTCGTCGTCGGCTCTGACGAATACGAATACACCTACACGCTGAATGTCTCCCCCGCTGATACTGCCGAGGGCGAGACCGTGCAGTCGGAGACGAACGTCTACATCGTATTCTGTATGCAGTCCGGCAGCAGACGCGACATCGAATACGTGAGCGTATCATACGAGGCAGACGTTGACACGGACGTAATTGACGCATTTGTGAGCGCGGGGCTTGAGGATGATGCGCTTGAGCACAGCATAAAGGAATTTATATGCGCTCAGGTGGAGGACGAGATTTCCGCTTATAACGCTGAAAGGTGAGGATTTTATTATGCAAAAAACGACAGGCACGTACATGAAAATAGTACTCGGCACGCTCGTATCGGGTGCCGTGCTGCTTGCCACGGTCGTCTTTTCCGTCGGCGCGGATTATGCCCTGATTTTCATGCCGTCGGTGACAGTTTCGCTTTTTGCGCTGTTTTTCTCGATATTCACCGACGACATCAGGCGTGAGCGTGCGGGGACTGTTTTCGCTCTTTTCGGTGTTCTCTCGTTTTTTGTCGCCGAAGCGTCATTTTTCGCATACTGCGTATATTTTTATCTGACGTTCGGGTGGGGTCCTCTTGAGATTGATGTATTGGAAAGTCCGATGAATTTCATTGCCTCTCCCGCGTCGGCGGAGCTGATTTCGCTCTCGGCTCTCCTGCCGATTTACAGATTTGCGGATATAGGGCGCGAGGTGAAGGCTGTCGTATGTGCCGCGGCGGCAATTATATCGGGTGCGGTGGCTTGCGCGGCGCTCTATATATCGCAGTCGTTCGGAGATTTTATTGTTCCCGCTCTGCTCCTGCTTTCTGCTGCCGCTTATATCATATGCTTTAATGTGATAAATCTCATACAAGCGTGCGGTTCGGAAAAGCAAAGTTCCGCAAACGACACCGGCTCCGCAAATCTATGATTTACCGCATAAACGCGAGAATACAAAAAACCGAGCTGTGCCCGGTTTTTTGTATTCTCCATAGTTTTTCAAAAACACTTTTGTGTTTTTGAAAATACTTTTTTACTGAGCAGCGTCTATGATTGCAAGCGACAATTACATCCGCTGCTTACTGCGCAGCGTCTATAATTGCGCCGAATGCGTCGGGCTTGAGCGACGCGCCGCCGATAAGTCCGCCGTCAACATTCACCTTTGCGAGCAGCTCGGCTGCGTTCTTGTCGTTCATAGAGCCGCCGTACTGTATCGTCAGCGCCTCTGCGCACTCATCGCCGTAAAGCTCCGCCACGACGCCGCGGATGATTCCGCATACCTCGTCAGCCTGCTCGGGTGTCGCCGTCAGTCCCGTTCCGATTGCCCATACAGGCTCGTAAGCGATTATGACCTTTTTAAGCTCCTCGGCGGAAATTCCCGCGAGAGCGAGCTTCGTCTGCATTGAAACGACCTCAGAGGTGATTCCCGACTGCCTCTGCTCCAGCACCTCGCCGACGCAGATTATAACTGTAAGTCCGGCAGCAAGTCCCGCCTTTGCGCGCAGATTTACTGTCGTATCCGTCTCGCCGAAATACTGTCTGCGCTCGCTGTGACCCACGATTACGTGCGTTACGCCGCACTCGACGAGCATAGCAGCCGATACCTCGCCCGTGTAAGCGCCCGATTCCTTGAAATGGACGTTTTCGGCGCCGATTTTTACGTCAGTGCCGGCAGCCGCCTCGACTGCAGCGGGAATATCAACGTAGGGTACGCAAAGCACGACCTCGCAGCCGCATTTGCCCGCCGCGCGCTCCGCTATCGCCGAAACGAGAGCCTTTGCCTCCGACGGAGTTTTGTTCATCTTCCAGTTGCCCGCGATTACAGCGGTTCTTTTTTCCTTATTCATGCGCCCCTCCGATTATTCCTTGTCGAGAAGGCACGCGATGCCGGGAAGCTCGATTCCCTCGAGGAATTCAAGCGATGCGCCGCCGCCCGTCGAGATGTGCGTCATCTTGTCAGCGTATCCGAGCTTTTCAACAGCAGCAGCGGAGTCTCCGCCGCCGATAATCGAAACAGCTCCCGATTCAGCGACAGCCTTCGCAACGCACTCGGTGCCGGATGCGAAGTTTTCCCATTCGGAAACGCCCATAGGACCGTTCCATACGACAGTTCCCGCGCCCTTGATGGACTTTGAGAAGAGCTCCTGCGTCTTTTCGCCGATGTCAAGACCCATCCAGCCGTCGGGGATTGCGTTTGAGTACATACGCATATGAACGGTGTCCTTGTCATACTCGCGTCCGATGATGTTGTCAACGGGGAGCAGGAACTTCACGCCGCGCTTATGCGCCTTCTCAACGACTGCCTTCGCGACATCAACCTTGTCCTCCTCGCAGAGCGAGTCGCCGATGGAGGAGCCGCGCGCGCGGAAGAAGGTATACGCCATACCGCCACCGATAATGAGCATATCGACCTTTTCGAGAAGATTGTTGATTACGCCGATTTTGTCGGAAACCTTCGCGCCGCCGAGAATCGCGATGAAGGGACGCTTCGGATTTTCAAGCGCGCCGCCCATGACGGTGATTTCCTTCTGGATGAGGTATCCGCATACGGCGGGGAGATAATCGGCAACGCCTGCCGTCGATGCGTGAGCGCGATGCGCCGTGCCGAATGCGTCGTTTACATAAATGTCGGCAAGGGACGCAAGCTCCTTCGCGAATGCGGGATCGTTTTTCTCCTCCTCTGCGTGGAAGCGCACGTTTTCAAGCAGCATGACGTCGCCGTCCGAAAGCGCCGCCGCCTTTGCTTTCGCATCCTCGCCGATTACATCGGACGCCATAACGACCTCTTTGCCGAGATATTCGGAGATTCTTTTCGCGACGGGAGCGAGCGAGAGCTTCTTTACGTCTCCCTTAGCCTTTTCGAGAAGCGCCGCCTCTGCCGCCGCTCTTTCCTCCTCGGGAAGAGCCTCGACCTTAGCCTTTTCCTTCTTGTCAAGCTTGATTTTCGCGCTGAATACGCTGTGAGGTCTGCCGAGATGCGAGCAGAGAATCACCTTCGCGCCGTGGTCGGAGAGGTACTTGATTGTGGGCATAGCGCCGACGATGCGCTTGTCGTCCGTTATCTCTCCGTCCTGCATGGGGACGTTGAAATCGCAGCGCGCAAGCACGCGCTTGCCCGATACCTCAATGTCCTCGATTGTCTTCTTGTTGTACTTTGCCATATAAAAAGCTCCTTTGATAAAAATTTTCTGTGGCATATACTATTATAACACAAAATAAATCGCACTGCAAATATTTCAAGGGGGACTTTTTGAAAAATTGCCCGCAGGTAATTGTAAAAAGTGCGGTTTTTCAGCACCTGACGCGCAGAAAACTTTTGCCGCGGACAATGCGTCCGCACATTTTCGGAAGATTTTGCATTATAATTGAACCTCAGTGAGGGTTAATATAAATGTTACAATTAAAAGTCTTGACAATTCCGAAACATTTATGGTAAAATAATAGTGGATAAAACCAAATAATTTATCGAGGAGGAATGAAAATGAATCGACAAATTAAAATCGCGTCGCTTTTCCTCTCGGTTGTCCTTACGTTTATGTTCATGGTTTCATGTATGGACAGCTCGGCGGACGAGGAAACAAATGCGGGCGCGTCGGCAAGCGGAACGGAAGCCTCGACAAGCACAGCAGCGGAGACTATCATCGTAGATGATACCCTTACAATCGTGATAGAAAAAGTCACGTCGGATGCGGAAACAGAGGAAGAAACATATAACTTCAGCGGAGAGATTACACTTACAATCGTGACGGAAAGCATCACGTCGGAAACCGAGACAATTGAGTTTTCCGTTCAAAACGGCACGGCAGAGGAGCTTTGCTTCGGCAACTGTGTCGATATGAACCTTTACAAAATGGAAAATGAAACATACGGAATTGTTTCCACCAACGGTGAAATTTCATTTGAAGAGGTAGCATATATTGTCGAAGCGGGCGGAGAAACCAGCTTTTATTTTCGTGCTGCGGATTGGTACGGAGAGCTTGAAACGGGCGGCGAATATATGCTCGTTGTGGAGTTCAACTCGGGTGAAAGTGCCTCGGCAGAATTTACGGTCGAATAAAAGTTACGGAGGTTATCAAAGCTATGAAAGAAAGAATTTTTGCACTTTGGTCATCTCCGTATACCTTGCTTTGCAAAAAAATCGCCTCATACGAATGAGCGGCATGAATTGACAAGCAAAAACAACATACGCCGGTATTTTCGCGGCAAAGATTTTTCGGGGTTTTCAAAAAAAAGGGGGGTGCTTTTGCAAAAGCACCCCTTTGGCGGTTTTCCTTCCGCTCCTATACCTTTCCCAGCTTCTCCGCCAGCGCCTTCATGTCGTCGAGCATTGCCTCCCGCTTTGACGGGTCGCGCAGAAGAGCGGACGGGTGATAAAACGCAGACATTTCAAAGCTTCCGCGCGTATACCAGATTCCATGCTCCCTTGTTATTTTGAAATCGGGCTTTATGAGCTTCATTGCCGCAATTCTGCCGAGGCAGACGATATAACGCGGGCGAATGAGCCTCACCTGCTCGCGCAGATAGGGCATACAGGCGTCCTGCTCCTCGGGGAGCGGGTCGCGGTTTTTCGGCGGGCGGCATTTCAGTATATTCGCTATGTATACGTCGTCGCGGCAGATTCCCACGGCGTCAAGATACGAATCGAGCAGCTTTCCCGCGCGACCGACAAAGGGAATCCCCGTCAGATCCTCATGCTCGCCCAGCGCCTCCCCGACAAACATCAGCTTTGCAGTCCTGCTTCCGACGCCGAACACACAGTTTGTGCGCGTCGCCGAAAGGGAGCATTTGCTGCATCCTTTGCACATTTCCTCAAGCGTCTCAAAATCCATTGCCTAACCTCCGAGATATGTATGTGTATATTTTTATTTTTCACAACAAGTGAAGTATCGTGCATTTTCATGCTCAAAAAAATTTTTTCAAAAGCAGTGAGTACACGATAACTTTCGTCGGGACAAGCCCTCCGAAAGGTTATTGTAAGAAATATTCCGCTCCGCGGAATATTTCCCCGTGGAACAAGTGAAGTTGTGCGCAATTTTCGCGCTGAAAAAAATTTTTTGAGAAATTTGCGAAAGTGGGTGAGTACTTTTTTCTTTTTTTACGACAAATAGGGTGAAACACAAAAATGCGCGGCGTCACGCGCGAAAAATTCAATCATGAAGGAGAGTTTTATCATGAAAAAGATTTTTATCCTCATTCTCGCGCTTGCGATATGCTTTTCGGTCGTATCATGCACGGAAAGCATTGGCGACGAAGATGTAAAATCCGCAGACACAAGCGCTGAAAGCGATACCGAAGCCTCCGGCACCGCGAAAAATGAAGCGGAGGAAACCGATGAAACCGATGAAATCGGTTATTCTGCGACTGACTGTCCGGGCAGCATATATCCAAATGCTTGGCAGGAGATGAACGCGATGGTCGTCGAATGGGGCGAGACGAACGGCGAAACATGGAGCTATCCGTACCACGAAGGGGACAACGGGGAAATTTACACCGTTTGTACCGTCGAATATGTCGGCGTCGAAATTACAATTCTGAATTTGTTCTACAGAACCGCCGGACTGACGCGCTCGGAGCATTATTCGGATGATTATTTCAGCTCGGAGCTTGAGGATCTGACTTATATCCTGATACCCGAAAGCTATCTTGACAGCATAGAGGTTGGAGGTCAGGCGCTCGTATTTGTTGATTATATTTACGGCTCGTCCACGCCGATGTGCTGCCCGCTCGGAAGCATTTCGGTCGCGGACGACGGCACATACACGTTTGACGGCGCGCCGATATTCAATGTCGCTGACGGGATAATTTCCGTACCCGAGGAAATGAGCGAGGTATATGTATTAAGGTATTACCTCACAGACGGCAACACGTTCATGGAGAAAAATTATCCCGATGTTGATATACGCTTTGAGGACGGGATGACGGTAGAGGAGTTCGGCGAGTTTGTCGAGTACCTCTGCGTTGAGGAGGACGGGCTGTTTTACCCGTAAATGTTGCGCTCTGCATCACAAATCCCGCTGCTTGACGAAAAATGTGCGGTAAATGCGGCGCTTTGCGACGATAAAAAGATAAATTGTGCGAATCACGCACGCGCCGAGATAAACCCCGCCGAGAAGCGGCGCCGTTTCCTCGCTGAGTCCCGCGTCGGTGAGGTCTTCAATCGCGTATGACCCGAGCGAAATCCCCGAAAGCGCGAAAAACACAAGCGCGAGAACAAAAAGCCCGATTGTGTAGAGAATCAGAACGTCCGCGATAACGCCGCGGCTTGCGCGGCGCTCACCCGCCCTGTATTTGAGTATTGACGCGATGACAAGCGAGGTCACGTAAAGCGTTACGCCGAAAAGCGCCGCGCTTACGGCAAGCATAATCGGAACGTATCCGTCGTATGTGAGATTTGCAGCCGCTGTGAGCGTGTAATCCGAAAGCGTGCGCAGAGCCGTCGCGTATACGAGCGTCACGACGGCGGGAATGAATTTGCCGAGCGCGACGGCGGACGGCGAGAGACGGCGCAGCTTTCTGCGCTCGTCCACGTCGTATCTCTCGCCACGCAAAATCGCCTTATATATGCTGTATGCGGGAACGGCGGCAGCCGACACGAAAAACGAAAAGAGCGAAATATAGAGCAAAATATACGCGAAAACGGGCGTTGAGCCGCGGCTTTTTGTGAGAATGAGCGCGAGCGCGAAAACGGCGGCGAAAACGGCGGAGAGGATTGCGGTCGGCTTGATATTTGCGCGAAATCCGCGCGAAAGCTCGCCGCCAAGTCCCTCGAGCGCGTGAACTCTTCCTGTTTTTTTCCTTCCCTTTCCGCTCATATCTGTCACCCCTCAAAAAATATCCGAAGCCGTACAGCCCTCGGATAGAATTATACCACAAAACACGAGGTGACGCAAGCAAGACATTGACTAAGCAAGCGCAGCTTGCTTAGTCAAGTCTGATGAATATTTTTTCAAATCGCAGATTTGAAAAAATATTCACGGTGTAGCGCTCAAGACATAGAGAAACGGTCACAGACCGTTTCTCAAGTCTGATGAATATATTGCATGAATCATAGATTCATGCAATATATTCACGGTTTGGCGCATAATATGCCGGCAAGGAAAAAACAGCCTTTCACGAAAATTTTTATTTTTCGCACAAAAAGTCGGATTTTTGCGGAATTTTTTCTCAAAAATGCTTGACAGACGGCAAGCTATGGTGTATAATAATTACAGCAAACCACCAATGGAGGACAAAGCTATGAAAAAACTTATAGCGATTGCGCTTTGCGCGGTTATGTGTCTGTCGCTTTTCTCATGTGTGACGGGAGAGGCAGGCGAGGAAGGAAAATCCGTTACTGCGGGCGAATACGACGGAAATCCGACGATTGCATTTCAAAACTCGCGGGAGACGCTCTCACCGACAACGTGCGCAATTGACAACGGAATCCTCTATATGAACAGTTATGACGGTTACAATTACTTCATCTACTCGCAGATTTTCACCTCATACGATGAGTGGAAAGAGGTTGCCTATAAAATCGGTCTGACATCATATGACAGGAGCTTCTTTGAGGAAAACGCCCTTGTCGTCGTAGAGGCGGACAACGGATGGCACAGCAACACTTGGGAATGCAACGGGGCAACGTACAAGACGCTTGAGCTTGAGGCGATTGCGGTTGTTGACGGCAGCATTTGCCCGATACTGAAAATAACTCACAGAGATCCTCCAATTATAAGCACGTCGGCAATATGCGAATGGTTCATGACAGCAGAGGTTGCGAAAGCAGACATTGAAGGATATGAACTCGGAGAGGTTACAGTCGAGTTGAACATTATATCGGTTGAAACTGAATCTGAAACAGAAGAATAAATCCCTATCACAACCCCTCGCCTGCGGCGAGGGGGTTATTTTTACGTGGTAACATTATGTTTACATTTTGTGCTTGAAAAATCAATCAAAAAGTGGTATAATAAGACATTGAGAAATGGGCACAGCCCATTTCTCAAGTCTGTCAAATATTTGATTTGAATCACAGATTAAAATCAAATATTTGCGGCTTTGCGCTCGATATGGTATAATCAGACATTGAGAAACGGTCATAGACCGTTTCTCAAGTCTATGAATATTGCGCACAGCGCAATATTCACGGTACGCCGCTTAATATAAACAACCAACCCAATAAACAAAAAAGGAGCAGACATGAAAAAATCATCTTTGAAAAGGATATTGAAATACACGGGGAGAGGAGCGCTCGTTGTTCTGACGCTGCTTTTAGCTGTAATTATCGCGCTTTACACCGTGATGTTCATTTTGGTGAAGGGACCCTCCGAAACGGCAAGGACGCTTTTTGTGAGAAGCGTCATGGAGACGTCGGCGGGCAAATTCCTCGCGTATATTTATCTTTCCGAGGAGGAAATCGCCGAAATTACGTCGGGGTCGGGAGATGACGACATTACATACGACAAGGTTGACGTTTCGCTCATTCAGATTCCGACCTCGGATGTTACAACAACAGATGGGAACTCATCCGCTGACGACAGCTCGTCAACGAATGGGAGTTCATCCGCGGACAAAAGCGCCGAATCGGATTCGGGCGGCTCGGGGGACGATACGGGCAGCGATACGACCGAGGACACGTCGGGCGACGAGGAGAGCGAATATCCCGAGGGGATTGAGATAATAGACATTGTAGGCTCGACATATTACGGGAAAATGATAATCATCAGCGACCCGTCGCGCGTCACCGTGGCGACGCTTGATACATACGGCGTCGCGTATTCGGGAAAGACGCTTTCCGAATTTGTCAAGTCATACGGCGCTCTCGGCGGAATCAACGCGGGCGGATTTGACGACCCGAACGGCAGCGGCTCGGGAGCGGTCCCCGACGGGATAGTCATAAAGAACGGTGAAATCGTGTGGGGAGACACCTCGACATATTATAAATGCGTCGTGGGCTTTGACTCAAACGGCATTCTTCACGTAGGAAACATGACGGGAGCAGAGGCGCTCGCGGACGGAATCGTAAACGGGCTATCCTTCGCGAACGGTCCTTTGCTGATTGTGAACGGCAAGGCACAGAATACGAGCCGCAGCCTCGGCGGCGGACTTAATCCGCGGACGGCGATAGGACAGCGCTCCGACGGCGCGGTGCTGATGCTTGTGATAAACGGTCGTCAGGCGGATTCCCTCGGCGCGACATACGACGATCTGATACTTGAAATGCAGAAATACGGCGCGGTGAACGCGGCGAATCTCGACGGCGGCTCATCCTCTCTCATGATGTACGACGGCGAGTATATAACGACAAGCGCGTATCTTTTCGGCGAGCGCGACCTGCCGAACGCATTTATTTTCTATTGATGACGGATAACGACGGAGAGAATGTATGGAAAATAAAAAAATCACACACAAAGACGGCGGGAAAAACGGCGCCGCCAAAAAGGAATTTGACTATCACGATTACGGATTCGTCGACGTTTGCGATATAGAGCCGGCGGAAAACGCGGAATTGGCGGACGCGGCGGCTCAGATTGAGTCCACGTCTCCCGAGAGGACAAAAAAGCGTCTCGGCGCCTTTTGGATATTCTATTTTTCGTTTGTGGCGTTTCTCGCCCTTGTCATTGTCGTGGGAGCCGCGCTTTTTTACGATTTCATGGATGCATACGAAAGCTCGCTTCCCGCAAACGCTGCGAGCGATTTTCTGGCGTCGCTTGACGAGGATGCGCTTGCCGGGCTGATGGAGAGTGCATATAACGAGGTGCGCTCGGGATATGAGGAGGACGATACGCTCGGGGTCATATGCGCCGCCGTGCTTGACGCGGGGCTGACATACACCGAATGCGCCGCCGAATACAGCAGCGAAAGCCCCGTTTACGATTTTTACTGCGGCGAGCCGCTTTTCAGGCTTTATCTTTCCTCATCCGACGACGGGAGCTACGGATTTTTGTCGTATTCCGTCGATAAAACGGAGGTTTATTCCGATTGGTTTGCGGATGAGGCGGCGGATATAACATTTATCGTTCCGACGGGGACGGACGCGGAAATCAACGGAAACGCGGTGACAAGCTCATATCTTACCGGGGAAACATACGAGAGCGGCGCCGGCTCCGCTTTTGAAAATCTCACCGATTACGGGCTTTATCTTGAGGAATACAGCGTCACCGGCATTATCGGAGAGGTGACGCTGACGGCTGAATACGGCGACAGCGTGCTTTCGTTCGCGCTCTCGGACGACGGGGTTTACACCTCGGATTTCGTCTTTGAGGAAACGAGGACATATACCGTTTACGCGCCCGCGGGCGCCGATGTCGCGATAAACGGCGTTCTGATAGGTGAGGAATACGCCGTAACGTGCGGGGATATATCGGAATATCTGGTCATTTCCGAATTTGAAAGCGCTGACGCGCTGCCGCAGTACGCCGCTTACGCGGTTTCGGGGCTTATATTCGCGCCCGAGGTATCGGCTGCGTGCGGGGATTATGCTCTCGCGGCAGCCTACACGGGGGAGAACGAATGCGTATTTGACGTTTCGGATGAAATGAGGGCGGATTACGTCGTAATAGTTCCGGCGGGCGTGACGCTTTACTGTAACGGCACCGCCGTCGGCGACGATTATATAACCGCGGAGAATTACACGTATGAAACACCCGAAACCGCCGCAAAATATGTGAAAGAGGAAATCATCGGCTCGTATTACACCGTAACGGGGCTTTACGCCGAGCCGACCTTCACCGTGTCGCAGAGCGAAGCTGTCGAAAAATGCGGCGATGACGGGACGCTGATGTTTTATCCGGCGCCGGACGAGGCGACGGCTGAGGCGATTCGCGCGGCGGCGCTCGAATTTACGGAAAAATTCGCCGAATACACGTACAGCGGATACACGAAGGTAGACGCAACATACGCGGCGGTGCTGGCGCTGACGCTTTCCGGCTCCGACGCCGAGGACATAATCGAGATGTCGTACAATGCGATAAGGTTTACAAATGCGTACACGATTGACCTGTTTGAAACCGACATTTACGGAATTATAGAATATTCCGACGGCTGCTGGGGCGTTTCGGTCGATTACAGCTCTCACGCGTCGTGGAGCAAATATGAAAAATCCGCCGAGGGAACATACGAGCTTGTGTATGTCCTCTCGGGCGGTGAGTATATGCTTGTTTCAATAGTAATGTCGCAGTGACGGTCAGCCGTTTATAGCCGCGGCAACCTCGCTTTTGAAAACTTCCCACTCATCCTCATGCTCGACGTACCAGAGCGGGCAGAGCTTGCCCGTCACGTCGTAGTGGCGGATTATATCCTCGGTCGGGGTGAGGTCGTAAAGCTCTGACAGCCACGCGCAAAGCTTCACGAGAGATGCGTATGTTTCATCCGTAAATTCCCCTGTTTCATCGGGATGGCAGCATTCAATCGAAACGGTGTCGCTGTTGCGGCTGTTCGAGCAGTACGCAATCTCGCCGAGCGGTACGCACATGATAATCTCGCCCTCAAGCCCGATTATGAAGTTGCTGCTCGCATACGTCGCGCCCGATACGGCGAGTCCCGCGAAATAGGAGCGGTTCGCCTCGGCGGACGTGCCCGCGTTTCCCACATAGTGGACGACAATGCCGACGATTTCGTCAGTCGCCTCCCCGGGGCGCGAATACTCGTTAATCGGGAGCAAATCGACCGTTATCCAGTCGGGAATTTCAATTTCGTCCCCGTCGTTGTCGTACTGCGTTACGTCGTTGTCAACGGCGGCGCCGCCCGAAAAATAATAAGCGGCGGCTGATATGACCGCGCATATTACGGCAAGAATGACTATTATAAAGAGTAAAAATGCCGCGGGAAAGGGCTTTTTTCTGCGGCGTCTATGCCTTTTTTGATTCTCTGTCATGGGAAAGCACCACACTTTTTCTGATTTGTGACGTCATTATACGCCAAAATGCGCGAAAAATCAACGTGATAATGTGAACGGCGCACCAAAAGGGGAAAAAATCCCCGACGCATTAAAAATTTGCCCCTGTCCGCAGTGTGCGGTCAGGGGCAATTGACAGTTTATATTCATATGTTCGGACTATTCCGCTGAAAAAAGCGCTAAAAATGCTTCGGCAGCACGCACTGCGTGCTCGGACTATTCCGTTTACGGAATAGTCTCTACTTTCGTTTCTTTGCACGCTCTGCGTGCAAAGAAACGAATAGTATGGGGACAAAGAGACTTGAACTCTTGACCTCACGGATGTGAACCGTGCGCTCTGACCAACTGAGCTATGACCCCGTGCTTTATATTATACAACCGCCGCCGCCGTTTGTCAAGGGGTATTTTTATATTTTTTCGCGGGGGCATTTTCGCAGTCACGCGATTTTTTAGAAAAATTATTCGATTGCCTATTGACAATCGGGGAACCGTGTGCTAAAATATACCCATTGTCAGCTCCGCGCGGGGCGTGGGACGGGAAAATGAAAGGATTTTTTTTGTTATGGACTTTTTTTCGGAGCTTCTGAATGTGCCGACATGGCGCGAGATTGTCATGTGGTGCATCGGGGGCGTTTTGATTTACCTTGCAATCGCAAAGGACATGGAGCCGTCGCTGCTGCTCCCGATGGGATTCGGCGCGATACTTGTCAATCTGCCCGCCTCGGGCGCGATTGAGCCGCTGCAGACGCTTTTTGACGCGGGAATCTCAAATGAGCTTTTCCCGCTGATACTCTTTATCGGTATCGGCGCGATGTGCGATTTTTCGCCGCTTCTCTCAAATCCGAAGCTGATGCTTTTCGGCGCGGCGGCGCAGTTCGGCATATTTTTCACGCTCTCTATGGCGTCGATGTTTTTCGGTCTTAACGATGCGGCTTCAATCGCAATTATAGGCGCAGCGGACGGACCCACCTCGATTGTCGTGGCTCAGAAGCTCGGCTCGCAGTATCTCGGCGCGATAATGGTAGCCGCGTATTCGTATATGGCACTCGTACCGATAATACAGCCGCCTGTGATAAAGCTTCTGACGACGGAAAAGGAACGCAAAATCCGTATGCAGTACGTAGACCATGAGGTTTCAAAGACGACGCGAATCGTATTCCCCATTGTAATAACGATAATAGCCGGAATCGTCGCGCCCGATTCTGTCGCGCTTGTGGGATTTCTGATGTTCGGCAACCTCATACGCGAGTGCGGCGTCTTGAATTCGCTTTCGGGCACGGTGCAGAACGTGCTTGCGAATCTGATAACGGTATTCCTCGGAATAACGATAGCGCTTCAGATGCAGGCGGATAAATTCCTTCAGTTTGACACGCTTCTCATAATCGCCCTCGGGCTTGTCGCGTTCATTTTCGACACGGCGGGCGGCGTAATATTCGCGAAGATAATGAATCTCTTCCTCAAAGAGGGCAAAAAGGTGAATCCGATGATAGGAGCCGCGGGAATTTCGGCGTTCCCGATGTCGGGGCGCGTCGTTCACAAAATGGCGCTCAAGGAGGACCCCGAGAACTTCATTTTAATGCAGGCGATGGGCGTCAACGCATCAGGTCAGATTGCGTCTGTCATAGCGGGCGGTCTGATTCTGACGATGATACACTGATAAATTGAAATCCGAAAGGGAGACTACAACAATATGGAATATGGATTTGACGAGGCTTTGATTTATGCCGAGGCGGAGGAGGCTGCCGCCGAGACGGAGGAAATATCGGAAACAGTCGGAGAGGATACGTCGGGATTTTACTTCAACCCGTCGGGATTTGTCGATACTCTTGGCTATATGGGACGCGGAATGCTCGGAATATTCGTCGTCATGGCTGTCATTATCATAGCGACGACGCTCTGCGACAAGCTCTTTCCCGCAAAGAAAAAGTTTGAAAGATAAAATCTTTCAAACTTCACGTTTTGTGTCCTTCGTCGCACAAAAGGGTGTGCGACGATTCCGCTACGCGGAACCGGACACAATTCCGAACAAAAGGAAACTTTCGCTAACGCGAAAGTCATGTATTAAGAACGAAAATGACGAATGAGCGGGTGCTCAGGGGAGGTATCTGACTAAGATAAATGATTTATTACGATAAAACTCAGAGCGAGGCTACAGAGGAGCTGAAAAGCGACCCCTCCCGTGGACTTTCCTCGGAGGAAGCGAGGTCAAGGCGCGAAAAATACGGCGAAAACAAGCTTCGCGAAAAGAAAAAGAAATCGCTGCCGGCGCGCTTTTTCGCGCAGTTTCGCGACGCGATGATACTCATTTTGCTGGCGGCGGCGGTAATTTCGTTCGTAATCGCCTGCTATGAGGGCGAGCCGGAGGAATTTTTCGAGCCTATACTGATTCTTCTTGTCGTCGTCGCGAACGCGGTCATAGGCGTAATGCAGGAGAGCAAGGCGGAACGCGCGCTCGAAGCGCTCAAAAATATGTCGGCGCCTCACGCCCGCGTGATAAGGGACGGCGAGGAGCAGATCATAGACGCCACTGACCTTGTGCCGGGTGATATAATCAACCTTGAGGTGGGTGATTTTGTGCCTGCCGACGCGAGGATTCTTCACTCGTCGAGCCTCAAATGCGAGGAATCGGCGCTCACGGGCGAATCCGTGCCATCAGAGAAGGACGCGGATTTCGTCGGTGACGAAAAAACCCCTCTCGGCGACCGCGTGAATATGGTGTTCTCGGGCTGCTCCGTCTCATACGGCACGGCGAGAGCCGTCGTGACAGCCACGGGAATGGACACCGAAATGGGCAGAATCGCCAATCTTCTCGAGGGTGAGACCGAGGACGAAACGCCGCTTCAGAAAAAGCTCGCGGGGCTTGGAAAAATTCTCGGCGCGGCAGCGCTTGTAATCTGCGCCGTGATTTTTGTAATCGGCGTCATGAACGACATCGAGCCGATTGAAATTTTCATGACGGCAGTGTCGCTCGCCGTATCCGCAATCCCCGAGGGGCTTCCCGCGACGGTGACTGTCATCCTCTCGATAGGCGTTCAGCGCATGGTGAAGAAAAACGCCATAATCCGCCGCCTTCCCGCAGTCGAGACGCTCGGCGGCGCGTCGGTTATATGCTCCGACAAGACGGGAACGCTCACGCAGAACAGAATGGTTCTCAAAAAGGCTTATATTGACGGCGGTGAGACTGCAGACATTGACGGCAACGGTGACACCGGTGAGGACGGAGGCATATCGCGTCTTTTAATGCTCGGAACGCTTTGCAGCAACGGCTCCGTGTCGTTTCACGACGGAGAGGCTGTTCATGTGGGCGACCCGACCGAAACCTCAATTGTGTACGCGGCGCATATGCGCGGCATGGAAAAGGACGCGCTGAACGAGAAATATCCGCGTCTTTGCGAGATTCCGTTTGATTCCGACAGAAAGCTCATGACGACGGTAAACAGAATTGACGGCAAAAATATCGTTATAGTAAAGGGCGCGTTTGACGTCATGGAGCAGCGCTGCGTACTCGGTGACATGAAAAAAGCCGAGGAGGTCACAAATGCGATGAGCGAGGAGGCGCTGAGAGTGCTTGCCGTCGCGTATAAGGAAATTGAGAGCGTACCCGAGGTGCCGACGCCAAAGGAGCTTGAATCGGGGCTGACGTTCGCGGGGCTTCTCGGAATGATAGACCCGCCGCGCCCCGAGGCGCGGGAGGCGGTGGCGCTTTGCCGCCACGCGGGGATTCGCCCCGTAATGATAACGGGCGACCATATAGTCACGGCGAGGGCGATAGCGAAGGACATCGGAATATTCCGCGACGGCGACAGAGCGGTGACGGGAGCCGAGGTCGATGCGATGACGGACAGCGAGCTTGACGAATGTGTAGAGGATATTTCCGTTTACGCGCGCGTCTCGCCCGAAAATAAAATCCGCATAGTCAAGTCGTGGCAGCGGCGAGGACAGATAGTCTCGATGACGGGCGACGGCGTGAACGACGCGCCCGCGCTCAAAGCCGCCGACATCGGATGCGCTATGGGAATTACGGGAACTGACGTCGCCAAGGGCGCCGCCGACATGACCCTGACGGATGACAATTTCGCGACGATTGTTGACGCTGTGCGCGAGGGACGCGGAATTTACTCGAATATCAAAAAGGTCGTCGGGTATCTTCTCGGCACGAATATAGGCGAGATTATAACCGTATTTTTCGCAATGCTTCTCTGGCATAAAACGCCGCTCATCTCAACGCAGCTTTTGTGGATAAATCTCGTGACGGACGGTCTTCCCGCCGTTGCTCTCGGCATCGAGCCGCTTGAGGACGATGTGATGGACGAGGCGCCGCGCCCGAAGGACGAGGGGATTTTCGCAAACGGCTTCGGGATTATAACCGCGCTTCGCGGCGTGATGATAGGAGCGCTTGCGCTTATAGCGTTTTACATCGGCGAGAGCGGGACGGGAACGCTTGCGGGCGGTCAGACGCTTGCGTTTATGGTGCTTGCGCTCACGCAGATAATCGAGGCGTTCAACATGAGATCGGGCAAATCGCTTTTCAGAATAGGCGTTTTCACGAACAAAAATCTCAATTCGGCGGCGCTTTTGTCGACAGCTCTGATGGCGCTTGTGCTTTTCACGCCCGTCGGGAAGGCGTTCGGGCTTGTGTATCTGCCGGTATCGCTCTACCTTATCGGACTTATGCTCATTTTGCTGCCGCTTCTGATAACGGAAATCGTTAAATTTGCCGCATCCCTGCGCCGCAGGGGAAACGGAGGCAAAAAATGACGGTGTTTCACGGTATAGCGCTCAATTACAGTATAGTATTTATTTCAAACGCGCCGCAGGGTGCGGAATTTATGGGGGACGACAATGTATTTTGACATCAAGAACGACTTTATACCCGGAACGGTGATGAAAAAGGACGATATGGACGGCGCGACGGGGCTTGATTTTCTCAAAAAGGTTTATTTTCTGCGCGACGGAGTTCCGCTTTCGCAGATAAGGACTGTATGCGGGATTGACGGCTCGACGCTTCAGAACTGGGTAAAGCGCGGGTGGATAATGAACACAGTGCATAAGCAGTACCCAATCGACACCTTCGCGCGGATTCTGATTATCAATATGCTGCGCGGCTCAATGCAGCTTTCAAAAATATCGTTCCTGCTCTCGTATATAAACGGCGAGCTTGTGAGTACGGAGGACGATATTATCCCCGAATCAAAGCTTTACGATTATATCTGCCGGATAATCGACAGCATTGAAAGCGATGCGGATGGGAGCTGCCCGCTTCGCGAAAGGATTTGCGCGGTCGTTGACAAAAACGACGTGAATCCGAGCGTTCCGAACGCATATGAGCGGATTTACTCGGCGCTTGAGGTTATAATCACGTCGTATTGCGCCTCGCTGATTATATCGCGCGCCGACAGTCTTTACGACGCGCTTCCCGAATAACGGGATGGAATACGTCTTTTATATCATAGCGGCGCTCGGGGCAGGCGTCGGCACTGGGCTTGCGGGACTTTCGGCTGCAACCGTCATGGTTCCGATTCTGATTGTGCTTTGCCCGTCGTTCGGCGGCGAATACGGCGCGTATCAGGCGACAGCAATCGCGCTCGCGTCAGATATTTTCGGCTCCGCCGTCACCTCGTTCGTTTACGCGAAAAACAAAAATATCGACCTGCGTCACGGGTGGGTGATGATGGCGTGCATCATCTCCCTTTCCGCCGTCGGCAGCTACGCCGCCTACATTGTCGGTAATGTCGTTCTCGGCGGATTCACGCTGATTTTAACGCTTTGTATCGGCATACGCTTTTTAGTCAAGCCGGATACGTCGAAGGGCGGCTCCGATGCCGCGGACGCGAAGCTTTCCGCAAAGGAAATCGCCGTGTCGGTTTTCTTCGGCATAACGATAGGCTTTGGTACGGGCTTTGTCGGCACAGGCGGCGGGATGATGATGCTCGTCGTATTCACGGTCTTTCTCGGCTACGACCTCAAAACTGCCGTCGGAACAAGTACGTTTATCATGACGTTCACGGCTCTTATCGGATTTGTCAGCCATTCCGTTATCCATCCGGCAATCATACTCGAGCGCTGGGACGTTCTCGTAATCTCGATGGCAACCGCGACTGCGGCATCTCTCATATCCGCGCGCTTCGCGAACCGTGTTTCGGGTAAAACAGTCGGGCGCGTCACCGGCGTGATACTGACAATACTCGGAGTGTCGATGATATATCTCAATTATTTTGTGTAGTAGCATCTTTCAATATTTTGAAATTTTCTCTGAAAAGTTTACCTTCGCGTTACCTTATACGGCTATCATATTATATATAAATATAAACTGCATTTTCGTATGGAGGACGTCATGTTCAATATTCTTGTGGCGGAGGACAACGCCGATATGAGAGAGCTTTTCTGCACGGTGCTTGAGCAGAACGGCTACAAAGCATTCCCCGCCGCCGACGGCGAGGAGGCTCTCGACGTCATGGACCGCGAATACATCGACCTCATAATCGCAGACATAATGATGCCGCGCATGAACGGCTACGAGCTTACGGAGGAGCTTCGCCGCTCAAAATACACGCTGCCGATTTTAATGGTAACGGCGAAGGATCAGATATACGACATGGAGCGCGGATTTCACTCGGGCACGGACGACTACATGGTCAAGCCCGTCAATATGCGCGAGCTCATTCTGCGCGTCGAGGCGCTTCTTCGCCGCGCGAAAATTTCAAGCGAGAAAAAAATCACCGTCGGCTCGACGGTTCTCGACTACGACGCGATGACGGTGACTGTGAACGGCGTCGAATCGACGCTTCCGCAAAAGGAATTTTATCTGCTCTATAAGCTCCTTTCGTATCCGAACAAAATCTTTACGCGCCAGCAGCTTATGGACGAAATCTGGGGTATGTACACGGAATCGGACGAGAGGACGATAAACACGCACATAAACAGGCTGCGCGACAGATTTGAGGGATGCGGGGATTTTGAAATCGTGACGGTGCGCGGGCTCGGCTACAAGGCGGTGAAAAAGGTTGACTAAGCGAAAGCAGCAAAAAAAGCCGAAATCAAGGCTCTGGCTTTACTTTTCCCTCGTGGTATATATAACCGTGTTCGCGGTAACGAGCATTATGCTTATGACATGGCGCATTCTCTTTGCCACCGACATGGTTGAGACAGACCCGTTCAATCTGCGCAATTTCATACTCTTTCCTATGCTCGGAATGAGCTTTATTGTCGGCTCGGCTGTCGCTTTTTTTGTCGGTCACCTTATTATACGCCCGCTCAAAATAATAAGCGAGGGCTTCGATGAGCTGTCGGACGGGAATTTTGACGTGCGGATGCCGATGAATTTTGTGATTGAGGATATTGGCGAGACGGCGCGTCAGTTTAACAAAATGGCGGAATCTCTCGGCAAAATCGAGGCGCTCAGCTCCGACTTCGTTGACAATGTGTCGCACGAATTCAAGACGCCGATAGCGTCGATTGAAGGGTATGCGACGCTTTTACAGAATGAAAATACGACGCCCGAGCGCCGCGCGTACTACGTTGAAAGAATAATTGCAAATTCGCGCCAGCTCTCCGACCTTTCAAGCAATGTCTTAATGCTCTCGAAGCTTGAAAACAGAAGCACTCTCCCGCCCGCAGAGGATTTCAGCCTCGATGAGGAGCTGCGGCAGACTGTGCTTTTGCTGGAGGATATGTGGTCGGCAAAGAACATCGAATTTGACATCGATATTCCGAGCGTGACATTTCACGGAAACAGACAATTTCTCGAGCGCGTGTGGTACAATCTGATTCACAACGCGATAAAGCATTCGAGCATGGGCGGGACTATCACAATCGGACTTGAAGCGAACGAGCGTGAGGTCGCAGTCACAGTAAAGGACAGCGGCGACGGCATGACGCCCGAGGTGCAGAGTCACATATTTGAAAAATTTTATCAGGGCGACAGCTCGCATAAGGCGGAGGGCAACGGACTGGGGCTTTCGCTTGTCAAGCGAATCGTGACGATTTACGGCGGTGACATTTCCGTCGTCAGCGCGCCCGGAAAAGGCTCCGAATTCACGGTGACGCTTCCAAGACAGGATGAATCTGCGGGATAGGGAAGGATAGTATTTTTTGGCGCATAATGCAAAGCGCTAAGCGCAGCATAGGACTTTTTCTGACATTGAATTTGTGCAGCAGGCTGTTGCACAAATTCCTCTGGAACATATAGTTGTGCTGTTGGATAAGGATGCTGACAATCCTTTCATCGGACTGCTGCTCTGCAAGAGCAAGAACGATTAGGTAAAGAATCACATGGAAAATCTATACACCGCATCGACATACATACTTATATTTTTCGTATACTGTTTTATCGGCTGGGTATGGGAATGCGCCATCAAAAGCGTCGGGGAGAGGAAATTCGTCAACAGCGGATTTTTAACGGGACCGTGGCTGCCGATTTACGGCTGCGGCGCCTATTTAATGCTCGCGGCGTCGTATCCCGCAGACGGAAATCCCGCGCTCACGTTTATTTTCGGCGGCGCCGCCGCGATGATTATGGAGCTTCTGACGGGACTGACGATGGAAAAGCTTTTTGCCGTGCGCTACTGGGACTATACGAAATATCCCCTCAATATCAAGGGATATGTCTGTCTTCCCGTCACGCTTTTGTGGGGCGCATTTTCGGTGCTGCTCGTATACGTCATACATCCTCCCGTCGCGGAGCTTATGTTCGGGATTCCCGCGCCTCTGTCAATTCCGCTGTCGGCTGTATTGTCCGCGCTTTTTGTCGTCGATTTCGTGCATTCCACAAGGACGGCGCTTTCGCTCAAGGCGACGCTGGAGGCGCTGCGCTCGCGCGTCGATATGACGGGAAAGCTCACGCTCGCGGCGGAGAAGCTCGGCGAGAAGGTTTCGCTCGGATGGGAATCGGGCTTCGGACTTGACGCGCTGCGGCGCGAGAGCGCGAGGCTTTCGGACGCACTTGCCGAGAGATTTAACGCACGTATTCCCGACGAGGAAAGAAAGATTCTCGGCGAGGTATCGGAGCTTTTGTCAGATATAAAGAAATCGAACGCAGAGCTGAGGACAAGGCTTGAGGCGCTCAAGCCCGAGAGGAAGAGCATGATGTCGCTGCTTTCGAGAAGCCCGTCGGCAAAATCGCGCGAATTCGGTGATTTGCTCCAGCGTCTGCGCGAGCTGCCCGATACGGATGAAATTTTCAGGCGGCGCGGCAAAAATAAGGATGACGATAAGGAAGAGGAGAAAAAGAAGGATAAGTAGAATCGATGTCTACACGCAGCAAAGAAAAATCACCCAAAGGCTTTTCATGCTTTCGGGTGATTTTATATTTGACTTCACTCCCCTTCCCCTGCTTCCATAATCGCGTCAACAGCGCAAATTATAGCGTCAAAGCTGTCCAGATCTATCGTCCAGTAACTGCCCTCGGAGAGGACGACAAGCACATACGTGCTGTTCTTTCCGTAAACAACTCCCGCCGCGTTGCAGGAGGGCGATGCCCAGCCGTCCTTGTTCGCCGTTTCATATCCCGTCGCGTCGGAAATGAAGCGCATATACGAAACGGACAGAAATTCGCTGTAAAGCCATGCGCCCGTCTCCGTTTCGTCAGAATAAGCGTAAATCTCGCGCCAGATTTTACAAAGATCCTCCGCCGTGATGTCCGGGTATCTGCTCGACGATATTTTGAGCGAATCGCAGCCGAGAGATGCCATAAGGCTGTCAAAATCCGACCGCCCGTAATATCTGACGAGCATATAATACCCCTCGTTGTCGGAGATATTGACTGTATAATGTATCACCTCTTCAAGCGTAAAGTCTGACCCGATGCCGCGCGCGGCGATTAATCCGTCACCGTAAACGGTATCGCTTGACGTATATGTCAGAACGTCCGAAAGCGATGCCTCGCCCGAATCGACAAGGCGACAGACATAGTATACATACGCCGCCTTTATCGAGCTTGCGCACCAGATTTCATAGTCTGAATTATATGAAAAGCTGTAGCCCGACGACAAATCGTATGCGCAAATTCCAACCTCGCGCCCGAGGGCGTCAATTGCCTCGCAAAGCGCGCCGTAAAGCGTATCGAAATCAACCGTATCGGTCGAATCCTCGGTTGTGTCGTCTGCTGCTGCCTCCGTTGTTTCGGTTGCGGCAGCCTCGCTCTCGGTGTCAGTCGGCGCATCCGTCACCTCATCCGTTTCGGTTGGCGAATCGGATTCCGCATCGGTTTCATCTCCGCCATCAAAGACGCCGAGAACGAAGCAGACAGCCACCGTGAAAATCAGCAGCATAACCACAAGCGGAAGCACAAAAAAGCGAAGAAATTCGTTTTTTCTGCGTCTGCTTCTGCGCTTCGGATAGGATTTATTACCCATCTGTCTCCGACTGAAGCTTTCGGATTTCCTCGATGAACGTCTCGACATCGTTGAATTCGCGGTAAACTGACGCGAAGCGCACGTATGCCACGGGGTCGAGGCGCTTTAAGCGCACAAGCACCATTTCGCCAAGCTCCGAGGACTGGATTTCACGGCTGAGCGACCCTGCGAGTGACGCTTCGATGTCGTTCGCGATTACCTCCGCCTTGATGGGACGCTTTTCGCAAGCTTTAATCAGTCCGACAAGCAGCTTGTTTTTATCGAAAAGCTCGCGCGTACCGTCGCGCTTTATCACGACGGGATGAACGACGTCAACCATCTCATACGTTGTAAAGCGGCGGCGGCACGAAAGGCATTCGCGTCTGCGCCTTATACTTGTTCCGTCCGACGACGGTCTTGAATCGACGACACGGCTCTCACCGTATCCGCAAACAGGGCATTTCATAATTTCTGCACTCCCCCGAAATAAAGAATTATATGCGGTAAAAACACCAAAAAGGGCAAACTTGCCGCATACGCTTTATATTGTAGCATATTTTTTTGAAAATACAAGACACAAAAAAACAATTTTTTGTGCCGAGAGGCGAAAATTCAAAGAAATGCGTCAAAAGTTATCGTTCGGGGCTTGATTTTTCGCTTTGGATGTGGTAGAATATCATACGGCAGGCGCGGGGATGCGCAATTCCCGAGAGTTTGTCATGTCTCTGTAGCTCAGGGGATAGAGCGACCGCCTCCTAAGCGGTAGGTCGGAGGTTCGATTCCTCTCAGGGACGTTAAACAGTTAAAAAACTCGGCGTAGCCGAGTTTTTTAATGTTTCGAGAATGCACCATAGGTGCATTCTCGCGTGAGTTGTTCTGGGTGTAGTATGGAGCGAGTTTTAATGTAACGAGTATTCGCCATAGGCGAATACTCGCGGATGCGCTCTGGGTGTAGTATGGAGCGGGTTTTAATGTTTCGAGAATGCACCGTAGGTGCATTCTCGCGGATTGCGCTTTGTGTAAAATAAGGCACGGGTTTATAATGTATCGAGAATGCACCATAGGTGCATTCTCGCGGATGCTGCTCTGGGTGAGAAACAGTTAAACATCACGTCTGTGACGTGATGTTTAATGTAACGAGTATTCGCCATAGGCGAATACTCGCGTGAAGCGCTCTGGGTGTAGTAAGAGGCGGGCTTTAAAGTTTATAGCGCCGGCGAATATATTACGGCATCCGCTCCGCTTGACAAAATTTCGGTGTATTAAAGAGAAGATACAGAATCCGGCAGTCAATCAAGGGTTGACTGCCGGATGTCTTTGCTTTACAGGCTTTTTTATTTTACAAGCTCTTTTTTCAGTCTTGCGAATCTCGGAAGACCGTCCTCTTTTTCCATTTTTGTTTCACCCGCGACAAGCGGCAGACAATAATCGATGAAATCCTTTGTCAAGCCGTCGTGCGTCTCGTTAATCCATTCAAGCGGCACCTTCTTTTCCGCGTTCGCAACCTCGGAGAGATTAAAAAGCTTCGTGGTGCAGACGTAATTGCCGTCCTTGTCGTATGAGCGCTCAAAGCCGACCATCTTGTCAGTTTCGCCAGCGACAGCGCATTTTACAGCCTCCGCACCCGACGTGAAGCTTTCCTCAATGTCGGTTCCCGACGCGCAGTGAGCGGCGCAGCGCTGAAGCAGCGAAAGCTCGATTCCGCGCACCTTCGCGCCCGTCTTTTCCTTTACTACGCCCGCGAGATACGACGCAAGACCGCCCATCTGCGCGTGACCGAAGCTGTCAAGCTGTGACGCGAGATCGGAGCCGTATTCGGAAATGTACTTTCCGTTTTTGTCGTGGATTCCCTCGGAAACACAGACGATTACCTTGCCGTTTTCGTTATAGAGCTTTACGACCTTCGCGAGAAATTCGTCAAGGTCGAAATCAACCTCGGGAAGATAAATGAGGTCGGCGCCGCAGCCCTTGTAGCCTGCGAGCGCAGACGACGCTGCGAGCCAGCCCGCGTTGCGTCCCATAATCTCGATTATCGTGACCATTCCCGTGTCGTATACCCTCGCGTCGCAGTAAACCTCCATTACGGATGTGGCGATGTACTTTGCCGCCGACGGGAAGCCGGGGCAGTGATCCGTCCCCGCGAGGTCGTTGTCAATCGTCTTGGGGATTCCCATGACGCGGCACTCGTACCCGTGCGAGAGGCAGTATTTGCTGATTTTGTTGCAGGTGTCCATGCTGTCGTTGCCGCCGTTATAGAAAAAGTAGCGGACGTCATGCTTTTTGAATATCTCAAGAATGCGGCGGTAGTCGGAATCATCGACTGCCGGGTCCTTTAATTTGTAGCGGCATGAGCCGAGAGCTGACGAGGGCGTGTATTTGAGCCTTGCAAGCTCGTTCCTGTCCTCCTTTGAAAGGTCGATGAGCTTGTCATCCAGAACTCCCCTGATTCCGTTGCACGCGCCGTACACGTTCGTGATGTTCTCATCCTCGAGAGCCGTAATGATTGCGCCGTAAGCGCTTGCGTTTATAACGGATGTGGGTCCGCCCGACTGTCCGATTATACACGCGCCTTTAAGTGCTGACATAATGATAAATCTCCTTGAAACGTAAAATTTGCTTTCAACCACGTATAATACCACATTTCGCGCCGATATGCAACATATAAAAAGTAAATTTTTTCGGCGGCAAGGCGTCATTTTCCCCCGCCGGCGGCAAGGCTTTGCTCTATTTCCCTCGCTGCGCATAAAATCCCGTATCGTCCCGACTCGTATGTGAGCGCGCCCTGCATATAAGCGATATACGGCGGGCGGAGGGGTCCGTCAGCCGACAGCTCAATCGACGCGCCCGAGACAAACGTCCCCGCAGCCATTATAACCTTGTCGCCGTAGCCCGGCATATCCCACGGTTCGGGCGTCACAAACGAATCAATAGGCGAGCCGTGCTGAATCCCGCGGCAGAAGGCGCAGAGCGCCTCGGGCGAGCCGAGACGTATCGTCTCGATTATATCGGGACGCTCCTCGTCCCAGCGGGGCGATACCTCAAATCCCATCGCCTCAAAGACGTATGCTGCGAGAGCGGATGTCATTTTTGCCTGAAGAACCGTATGCGGCGCCATGAAAAATCCCTGTATCATGTCCCTGTTCTGACCGAGCGTCGCTCCAACCTCGCCGCCGAGCCCCGGCGTAGTTATTCTGTACGACGCAAGCTCGACAGCCTTTTTTGTCCCCGCGAGATAGCCGCCCGATTTTGCAAGACCGCCCCCGGGATTTTTGATGAGCGAGCCTATGATGAGATCAGCCCGAGGCTCGCGCGCCTCCGTAAATTCACCGTAGCAGTTGTCTACGACAAAATATACGCCCTCAAATTCGCGCACGGCGCGTCCGATTTCGTCAAGCTCGCCGACAGAGAGCGCGCGGCGCTCGCCGTATCCGCGGCTTCTCTGCGCGTAGACGACGCGAATCGATTTGTTTTGTAAAAGCCGCTCGCGCATGGCGGGTATATCGACCGTGCCGTCCGGTGTGAGCGGTATTTCCTCGTATCCGATTCCGAAATCGCGAAGTGAGCCGCGTCCCGCCTTGCCGCTTTTGCCAATCGTCTCCTCGAGCGTGTCGTAAACGCTCCCCGTGACGGAGAGCATAGTGTCTCCCGGTCGCAGCAGCGCGAAAAGCCCTATTGTCAGGGCGTGCGTGCCGTTAGCGATTCCGTGGCGCACAATCGCCGCCTCACAGCCGAAAACCTCGGCGTAAACGCGGTCGAGCGCCTCTCGTCCCTTGTCGTCGTAGCCGTATCCCGTCGAGGGATAAAGGCACGCCTCCGTCATTTTTGCGCGCCTGAAGGCGTCGATGACATCCGCCGTGCGCGCCTTTGATATTTCGTTCATTTTTTCAAATACGGGGGCGAGCTTTGCCTCTGCTTCGGCTATGAGTTCTGACGGGTTCATAAATATTCCTCGCTTTCATATGATGTACGGAGCCGCAAAAAACGGCACATGACCGTGATTTTTCAAAAAATCTGCGATTTCCGAAAATTTTTCTCGTTTTTTACTTGACAATCACGCGAACGTGTGATATAATCGTTTAGACCGAACGAAAGGTTCGGCGGAAAGGAAAGGTAAAACAACATGGACAGCATGAATGTAAAAAGGAAAAAGGGAACGGGAGCCGTTCCCGCAGTTATAGCGGCGATAATATCGCTTCTGCTCTCGGCGGCGCTTTATTATTTTACGCTGCCCGCGCTTAATATCCACTCGGTCGGGATGTGGATATACATTCTGATTGTGCTTGCAATCTTTTTGGTGACGGAATCAATCGCATTTGCGTCAGACGGCGCACGCAGGGCGCATGAGTTTCTGATGACGGGCTTTGACGCATTTGAGGGCGCGTCGGGGACGATTTCAAAAGGTGGGAAAAATGTACTGAAGGCGCTCGGAGCCGCCATGCTCGCCGTTATTTTAATTCTCATATTCGGCGGGATTTTCTCCTCGGCGTTTTTCAACGCGTCGTCGTATTCTGAGCTGATAAGCGTCGGAGACGGAGATTTTGAAAATGACATTTCCGAGGCGCAGTCGCTTTCATCGCTTGCTGTCGTCGATATGCAGACGGCTGAAAGCGTCGGCGACAGGACGCTCGCATCGACAGGAAACGCCTCGTGGTACGAGGTCGATGACGAATACAATTTAATCGAGTACGGCGGGACGTATTACAGAATCTCTTCCGTCGCGTATTCGGGATTTTTCAAGTGGTGCTCCGCGTCCTCCGAGGGGATTCCCGGATATGTGCTTGTGAATGCCTCGACGCAGGAGGCGACGCTCGTGACGACGGAAAATCCGATAATATATTCGCCCGACGCGTATCTCGGCGACGACCTGACGCGGCATTTGCGCTTTCTTTATCCGACATATATTTTAGGCGACAGCTATTTTGAGATTGACGAGGACGGAAATCCGTACTGGATAACGTCCGTCAAAACTGCCGGGGTTGGGCTTTTCGGCGCGATGTCGGAGGTTTCATTCCTTATCACCGATGCCTGCACGGGAGAAACCCTCGAATATTCTCCCGAATCGCTTCCCGAGTGGGTAGACCACGCATACAGCCTCGAATATCTCACAAGCGCCGCGTTCTGGCATTACGAATATATTGACGGATGGTTCAATCACGCCTTCTCGCAGACGGGCGTATACCGCACCTCGTACTATTACGAGGACGAATACAGCTACGAATATTCGGGCTACAACACGGCGATAACGGCTGACGGCGAAATTGTGTTTTATGTAGGGCTTTCGCCCGCAAACGGTGCGGAATCGAATATAGGGTTTCTGCTCATGTCGCCGAGCACGGGCGAAATAACGTATTACGCCTGCGCGGGAGCGGAGGAATCATCCGCACAGAGCGCAGCCGAGGGAGTTGTGCAGAATCTCGGATATGAGGCGTCGTTCCCGACAGTTGTGAATATCGGCGGCGAGCCGACGTATTTCATGGTGCTGAAGGACAACGCGGGGCTTATCAGGCGCTACGCGCTTTCAAATATCGTGGATTACACAAAGGTCGTCGTCTCGGAGACGTTTGACGAGGCGCGCTCGCTTTATCTTGAGGCAATCGGCGCCGAAAAGAGCGATACGGACAATACGCCCGGATATACGGTGACGACGGGCAAAATCACGGCGATTTATACGGTTGAAATGTCGGGCGATACCGTATTCATTTACGAGCTTGACGGCGTGGACGGACTGTTTCTCGCGAATATAAATCTCGCCGTGCGCCAGATGACGCTTTCGGTCGGCGATACCGTCACGGTTACCTATATCGAAAGCGATGAGGACGGCGTATATACCGTTTCCGCGATTGAATGGTGATTGCACTCTATTATAAAAGCACTGTACCGCATCGAGCGCAAAGCCGCAAATATTTGATTTTAATCTGTGATTCAAATCAAATATTTGACAGACTTGATAAACGGTCACAGACCGTTTATCAACGTCTTACCGTGAATATTTTACCTCACAAGAATCGCTTTGTCAATCAGCATTGTGTGAAATTTCGTGGCTATTAAAAACTGTTGCCCCCAAACGCGCAGCGTTTGGGGGCAACAGTTTGTCAATATTAAATCGCGAAATTTCGCAGCTATAACGCGAAATATTCCGCGCAGCGGAATATTTCATACTTTTATTTCCACAGCTATGCTGTGGAAATAAACAGTTTGCGTTTTGGGGTCAAAGTGTGCTTTATTCCTCTGTGATGTTCCACTCGACTTCAAGCTCGCCGAGCTCGTACCCTTCTATGTCCGCTTTCGCGACCTCTGCGGTGATATACCAGTAAACTATGTCAGTCGTATCGGTGCCGCCTCTCACTACGTTTATTTGCACAACGGGGACAATCGAAGAATCTTTGATGACAATGTGTGTCATCCCTTCGATATCCGTTGAGCTTGCGCCAAAAATCTCAATGATAACAAGCGCGCTTTCGTCGAAGAAGCTTTCCTCATATTCGAGTCCGACGCTTGAACTTATCTCCGACCATTCTTCATAGGAGGAAACAATTGTTGTATATGTACTGTGCGAAAATTCTGCCCCGTCAGATTTTGCAACAGTGTAATTGTCGTTTGCGATAGACTTGGTGTTGCTGCGAGTTATAACCATTCCATCGTATTTGACCGCTTCATATTCCGAATAATCTTTTGAAGCCGCTTCTTCGGATGTTGTGTCCCCTTCAGTGACAGCAGCAGCGGTACTTTCCTCCATACTCTCATCAGTCGTTTCGGTGTCTTCTGACGTGTCGGACTCGCCGTTTAACGTATCATCCGTGTCACTGTCCACACTGTCCGCGCATGAAATAACGCAGATGCAAAGCGTAAGGCAAATAAGCATAAGTATCAGTTTTTTCATAGCTTTATCCTCCATTGGTGGTTTTCTATAATTATTATACACTACAAATAGCCGTCTGTCAAGCGGTTTTGAGAAAAAAATCTCGCAAAAATCCGACATTTTGTGCGAAAAATAAAAATTTTCGTGAAAGGCAGGCTTTTCCTTGCCGGCATACTCTGCCATAAAGCGCAGCTTGCCGCAAATAATTTTATCGGGTCACAGATTCGATAATTTTATTTGCGGTTTTCTGCTCAATATGGTATAATAAGACGTTGAGAAATGGGCATAGACCGTAAGACATTCCGTTACGAATTATAAATTCGTAACGGAAGTCGTCAAGTCTGTAAAGTGCTTTTTTGATGCAGCAGATGAATATTTGCGCGGCGGCGCGCCATATGAAATTGTTATTTTTATTATTTGGAGGACATATAAAATGGTACACGTACTGAATCACCCGCTCATAACGCACAAGCTTGCGATTATGCGCAGCAAGGACACGGGAACGAAGGAATTCCGCGAGCTTCTTTATGAGATAGCTATGCTCATGACGTATGAGATAACGCGGGATTTGCCGACGGAGAAGGTTGAAATCGAAACGCCCATCTGCAAAATGGAAACGGAAATGATTCAGGGCAAAAAGCTCGCGGTCGTTCCGATTCTGCGCGCGGGTCTCGGCATGGCTGACGGCTTTCTGAAAATCGAGCCTGCGGCAAAGGTCGGACATATCGGACTTTACCGCGACCCCGAAACAAAGCAGCCTGTGCTTTATTACTGCAAGCTTCCCGACGACGTGTCGGCGCGCCTCTGCGTCGTCACCGATCCGATGCTCGCGACGGGCGGGTCGGCGGCGGACGCCATATCGATATTAAAGACAAAGGGTGTCAAGCACATAAAGCTTATGTGCCTTGTCGGCGCGCCCGAGGGGCTTGAACTGCTCAAGCGTCTTCATCCCGATGTCGATATTTATCTCGCGGCGCTTGACGAATGTCTCAACGAGGACAAATATATCGTGCCGGGTCTCGGCGACGCGGGAGACAGGATTTTCGGCACGCTTTAATGAAAACGCTCATTGTCGGCGAAAACGACGCGGGTCAGCGGCTTGACAGATTTATATCGAAGGCGACGGTAAATCTGCCAAGCTCGCTGCTTCATAAGTATTTCCGCAAAAAATGCGTGAGGGTAAACGGCGTACATGAGGACGCGGCAAGGATTCTTGACCGGGGAGACGTGGTGACGCTTTATATCAGCGACGAATTTTTCGGCGGGACGGGGGACGGCGGAGCAAGACCGGATTTATCTAAAATCAAGCCGCGGCTCGACGTCGTTTACGAGGACGGCAATATCATCATATGCGACAAGCCCGTGGGAATGCTCGTTCATTCGGGAGAGGGTGACGGGGCAGACGAAAGCCGGACGCTCATCGGGCAGGTCTGGGCGTATCTTTACTCTCGCGGGGAATATGACCCCGAGCGCGAAAGCACGTTTGCGCCCGCGCTCTGCCACAGGCTCGACCGCAATACGCGCGGTCTTGTCGTCGCCGCGAAAAATGCGCGCGCGCTGCGCGAGATGAACGAGATTATAAAGCGGCGGTATCTTAAAAAATATTATCTTTGCGCCGTTCACGGAACGCCCGACACTCAGTCGGGAACGCTTCGCGCGTATCTTCTGCGCACCGGCAGCGGTCAGGTGAAGGTTTACGGACATCCCGTGCGGGAATCGAAGGAAATCATAACGGAATACCGCGTGCTGAAATCAAACGGGTCGCTTTCGCTGCTTGAGGTGGGGCTTGTAACGGGCAGGACGCACCAGATTCGCGCGCACCTTGAATTTGCGGGGTATCCGCTTCTCGGAGAGGGCAAATACGGCAAAAACGAAGCCGACCGCAGGCGCGGCTACAAATCGCAGGCGCTCGCGGCGTACCGCGTGAGGTTTTCGCTTCCAAAGGATTACGTCGGCGAGCTTGCATATCTTTCGGGACGGGAGTTTTCAATTGACACCCGAACGCTTGATTTTATGAAGGAGTTTGAATGAAAAAGCTTAAGCGGCGATACATTTTCCCTGCGTGCGCCGTCTCGGGCGCGCTCACGGGAATGACCGTTTCGTATATATTGCCGTCGGGATTTGAATATTTCACGATGATACCGTTTTTCATCGTTTTGCTTCTTGTCTCGGAGGGCGAGCTGCCCGAAAATCATCCCGTAAGGGGTGGGCACCCCGTGAGGGGTGTGATTTCGCGCGGGATTTTTATGGGGCTATCATATTTTTACCCGTTTTATCTTGTCGTGTGGCACTGGCTTCTGACAATGTACCCGCTTGATTTTACGGGAATGTCGTCGGGCGCGGCGCTCGCGGCGATTCTGATAGCGTGGCTCGGGCTTCCGCTGCTTCAGACCTGCGTCGCCATGCTCTGGGTTCCCGTCTGCCTTTTCATCTCACGTTCGCCGGCATCGCGCGGCAAAAGGGGACTGAAGCTTCTTTTTCCGCTTCTTTCGGGCTGCGTTTACATCTTCTTTGAATGGACGGAAACGCTGACGTGGGCGGGCGTTCCTTGGGGGAGGCTTGCGATAGGTCAGGCGTATACGCCCATATTCATTCAGTCGGCGTCGCTTTTCGGCTCGTATGTCATCTCGCTCGTGGTTGTTCTGGTGAACGCATATATCGCGCTCGGCATACTCGCGTTTGCGCGCTCGGAGAAAAAGCGCGCGGCGATTTCGGGCGGAGTTGCCGCCGCCGTATTTACATCGAATCTTCTTGTGGGCGCTGTCATTCTCGCGGCGCGCGAGGAGGACGAGGCGGAGGACGCGGTGACGTTTGCGGCGATTCAGGGCAATGTTTCCTCGCGCGAGAAGTGGAGCGAGGACTGGTACTTTGAGGATTACGCCGAGCTTTATTCGGAGCTTTCGATTGAAGCCGCCGAGGCGGGCGCGGACGTGATACTCTGGACGGAAACCTCCCTGCCGTATTCGATAAATATTCACTCATACATGACAGAATACCTTGAGGAGCTGGCGGACGAATGCGATGCGGTGCTTCTTGCGACGGCATTCTGGCGCGAGCTTGACGAGGACGGCGAGAACATCACCTACAACACCGTCATCAAGGTGACGCCCGATGAGGGAATCGACACGGAAAATATATATTTTAAGCGCCGCCTTGTGCCGTTCGGCGAGTTTGTGCCGTATGAGAATTTGATAAAGGTGATATTCCCGCCGCTCACAGAGCTTGGAATGTTCGGAAGCAGCATAACGACGGGGGACGAGGCGACTATAATTCCGACGGAATACGGGAATATAGGCGCGCTTGTCTGCTTTGATTCGATATATGAAAATCTCGCGCGCTCGTCCGTTTTGGCGGGAGCGGAGATAATTACAATTTCAACGAACGATTCGTGGTTCGGCGACAGCGCGGCTCTTTATCAGCACACCGCTCAGGCAATTCTGCGCGCCGTCGAAAACGACCGCTGGGTCGTGCGCGCGGGGAATACGGGATATACGTGCGTTATCTCCCCGTCGGGCGAAATCATAAACGACACGGAGATAAACGAGCGGACGTTCATCATTTCCGAGGTTTACGCGCGCGATACGACGACGCTTTATACTATGACGGGGAATATCCTTGTGTTTGCGGCGGCTCTTGCCTCGCTTGCCGCCGTGACTGACGGCTGTGTGAGGATGAGGCGCGAGCTTAAAGAAAGAAAAAACAAAAGCGAGGAGACGGCTTGATGAATACGTATCTTATAGGGATTGACATCGGCACATCGGGAACGAAAACGGCGCTTTTTGACGAGGCGGGAAACGTCGTCGCCTCAAAGACAGTCGAATATCCGCTTTATCAGCCGAGGTCGGGATGGGCGGAGCAGGACCCCGACGACTGGGTGAGAGCCGCAATCGAGGGGCTTTGTGCCGTCGCGTCGGGAATTGACGCCGAATGCGTGCGCGGAATCGGGCTTTCCGGTCAGATGCACGGGCTTGTAATGCTCGATTCGGAAGGAAAGCTTCTGCGCCGCAGCATTATCTGGTGCGATCAGCGGACGGAGGCGCAGTGTCGTGAGATTACTGAGACTCTTGGCAGCGAAAAGCTCATCAAAATCACAAATTCCCCCGCGCTCACAGGCTTCACCGCGTCAAAAATCCTCTGGGTGCGCGAAAACGAGCCTGAAATATACGAAAAATGCAGGCATATTCTCATGCCGAAGGATTATGTGCGGTATCGGCTTACGGGAGAGCTTGCGACGGACGTGTCGGACGCATCGGGAGTACAGCTTTTCGACATCGGCGCGCGAAAATGGTCGGACGAGATGACGTCTCTGCTCGGAATCGACGCGGGAATGCTCCCAAGCGTCTATGAATCGTGCGAGGTGACGGGCGTTTTGTCGGAGAACGCGGCAAATAAAACGGGGCTTCGGCGCGGAATCCCCGTCGTCGGGGGCGCGGGCGACAACGAAGCCGCCGCCGTCGGATGCGGCGTCGTCTCCGACGGGAAAGCGTTTGCGACAATAGGGACGAGCGGCGTCGTATTCGCTCACAGCGAGCGCGTGAAATTCGACCCGAAGGGGAGGATTCACGGCTTCTGCGCCGCGGTGCCGGGCGAATATCACGTCATGGGCGTGATTCAGTCGGCGGGGCTTTCGCTTCGCCGCCTGCGCGATAATGTCTGCGCCGCCGAATGCGAGGCTGCCCGCCGCCGCGGGGTTGATCCCTACACCATAATGGACGAGGAGGCGGAAAAGTCTCCCGTCGGCTCAAATGGGCTTATTTTCCTGCCGTATCTGATGGGAGAGCGCTCGCCGCATCTCGACCCCTATGCGAGGGGAGGCTTTATCGGGCTTACCGCGGCGCATACGAGAGGCGACATGATACGCTCCGTTCTTGAGGGCGTGATTTTCGCGATGAGGGACTCGCTTTCTGTGTTTGGCGAAATCGGAATCTCGCCCTCTGCGCTGACGCTCTGCGGCGGGGGCGCGTCAAGCCCGCTCTGGAGGCAGATTGCAGCAGATATTTTCGGATGCGAGGTCGATATAGTGAAATCGGGCGAGGGCGGCGCGCTCGGCGCGGCGATTCTTGCAGGCGTCGGCGCGGGAGTATACGGCGGCATAAAGGAAGCGTGCGGGGAAATCATAAAGCCCGCGCGCACGTATCTGCCAAACGAGGAAAACAGGAAAAGATACGACGAGCTTTACGGAATTTACGACGGTCTTTACGGCGCGCTTCGCGAGACGAACATGAGGCTTGCCGAATTCTGCGGCTGAAAAAGGAAGGGACAATATTATGAATGAAGCAGACCTGACGGAAAACGAGGCGGAAGCGGAGAAAATCGAAAAAACGAAAAAAAGCGCGCCGCTGCCGCTTAAAATCATATCGCGCGCTCTCATTGTCGTACTCTGTGTTTTAGGGACGGGAGTGCTTGCGCTTTTGTGCGTCGTTATGAATATCGGGAGCATAATCTCGGCGGAGACGCTGAACGCAGTTATCAGCGACGTTGACATCGCGGCGATAAATGTCGGCGCATTTATTACCGAAAAGGACGACGGCGTGACGCTCTCGGAATATATTTTTTCGTCGATAGATTCAGATTTGGCTGACGAGCTTGGCATAACCGAGGACGATATAATCGCAGTACTTAATAATGAAAAAATCAAGGAAAAAATCTCGGAGACCTTCACCGGCGTTGTCGAATATGTCCTTTCGGGAGAGGCGGCGGCGATTGAAATCGAGGCTGCCGACGTCGCGGATTTTGTGATTGAGAACGAGGACGCAATCGAGGCGGCTCTCGGGCGCGAAATTACAGATGAGCAGTACCGCGCGCTCGAGGAATATCTTGATGAATATACGGATGACAGGCAGGAGGACGAAACGTCTGATGCTTCGTCAGGATTTTCTGATGCCGCAGTGCTTTTTGCCGCGTCGGAGGGAGAGGGGACGGAGGAATCGGAGACTGTCGGATACGAATCGCTCGTAAACGCGATAAAAACGCTCTCGGCTGTTTTGTCCCCGACGGCGCTTATAATAGCGGAGATTATCATCTGCGCCCTGATTTTGCTTTTGTCGGGACTGCGCGCCGAAACGGCGCTTCTGTGCCTCGGCATTCAGCTTTTTGCGTCGGGAGGGGTTATAATTTCCGTGCTTTCGGCGAGGGGAAGCCTTGTTTCGGCGTTTTTTGAGGAGGGCGGCGCGTTTTATTCCGCCGTCATGACGCTCGCCGACAGCATATTCTCCGCGTTTGCCCCGCAGGCGATAATATACGCCGTTATCGGCGCTGCCGCAATTGCAGGCTCGGTCGCAATCCGCACTGTTCGCAAAAGAATGAAAAAATCGGGGACACGCGCGGCTGCGTGAGCGGAGAGACGCAAAACTGTGCATAATGCACAAATAAATCCGAAAATCGCCGCGAAACTTTTACGGCGAAATTTTCCGCGAAAAGCGAAAAAAACGCAAAAAAGCTCTTGCGTTCCCCCTTTTTTTGTGCTATAATTACGAAGCTTGGTGTGCGAGGACGCGGAATGTTGCTGCATTTTGCAGGGAACTTCCGCCGAGTATGTCCGACCTTCGAGTCGGGCGGACCGTGCGCACCGTGCGAACGGAAGCAAGTTTTATCAGCAGCAGCCGATGAGGAAATCCTGTGTCTTTCCGAGTCGGTGCTGTGTTTGAAAACCGAATGTACACACGATGACGTGTACATGGCGTTCGTCCGTCGGGGCGCAGCCGCACCTTATCAAATAAAGGAGGCAGCAAACGTGGCAGAAACAAACAAAATCAATGTTCGTGTGAAGGGCTATGACCACACTCTCGTGGACGCGACGAGCGCAAAGGTCGTCGAGGCGGCAAAGGCTAACGGCGCCGAGGTGTCGGGACCGATTCCGCTCCCCACAGAGAAGGAAATCATAACCATACTGCGCTCGACTCACATTAATAAGGACAGCCGTGAGCAGTTTGAGCAGAGAACACACAAAAGACTGATCGTCATTGCCAATTCGTCCAAAAAGGTCGTGGACGCTCTTATGAAAATCGAGCTTCCCGCGGGCGTTGACATTGAAGTGAAGATCTGAAAAATGCCGGTTGCGAACGACGGCACGAGGTCCCATGGGACAAATAAACGTGTACGGTTCGGGCTCGGTCACGTCGGCGGCGGCGGACGGCACCGCGCTCCCCATCAAATCGGAGTACGCCGACCAATAACCGGACAAATGAGGAGGATAATCCAAGGATGAAGAAAGCCATTATCGGAAAAAAGCTCGGAATGACGCAGCTTTTCGATGAAAAAGGGAACATGATTCCCGTGACCGTGATAGAAGCGGGACCCTGTCCCGTCGTTCAGGTCAAAACAAAGGAAAACGACGGATATGAATCCGTGCAGCTCGGCTTTATCGACAAGAAGGAAAGTAAAGCGACAAAGCCCGAGGCGGGTCACTTCAAAAAGGCGGGAGTCGGCGTAAAGCGCCATCTCAAGGAATTCCGTCTTGAGGGCGCGGGCAGCGCCGAGGTCGGTTCCGAGATTACCGTCGATACCTTCGCCGAGGGCGAAAAGGTCGATATAACCGGTATCACAAAGGGACGCGGCTACACGGGCGCCGTAAAGCGCTGGAACAGCGCGACGCTGCGCATGACTCACGGTACGGGTCCGATTCACCGTCAGCCCGGCTCAATGGGCGCAACGTCAAGCCCGTCGAGAATTTTCAAGAACAAGAAGATGGCGGGACAATACGGAAACGAAAGAGTTACCGTACTCAACCTCTCCGTTATCAAAATCGACGCGGAAAACAACATCATCGCTGTCAAGGGCGCTGTTCCCGGTGCCAAGGACGGAATCGTGTTTATCCGCGACAGCGTGAAAGCGTAAGGAGGATAAACTATGCCTAACATCAAAGTAGTGGATATGGCGGGCAAGGAAGTCGGCAGCATGGAGCTTTCGGACAAGGTGTTCGGAGCTGACGTCAACGAGGCTGTCCTCCATTCGGCTGTAAGAGCGTATCTTCTTAATCAGAGGCAGGGGACGCAGTCCATGCTGACGAGAACGGAGGTCACGGGCGGCGGCAAGAAGCCGTGGAGACAGAAGGGCAACGGACGCGCGAGACAGGGCTCGAGAAGAGCGCCGCAGTTCGTTCACGGCGGAGTCGTATTTGCGGCTAAGCCCCGCAGCTACCGCGTGACGCTCAACAAAAAGACAAAGCGCGTCGCAATGCTTTCGGCGCTTTCGGGAAAGGTTTCCGAGGGCGATATGATAGTCGTTGACAGTATCAAATCGGACGATTACAGCACAAAGACGATGGTCTCGATGCTCTCCGCTGTCGGCGCGAAGAAAAAAGCTCTCGTCGTGCTTGATTCAAACGACAAGGTGACGATAAAGTCTCTTGCGAATATCCCGAACGTCAAGACGGTGCAGTACAACTCCGTGAACGTGTACGATATTCTCAACTGCGACTCGTTCGTTGCCGCACGCGGAGCGGTGGAAAAGCTCGAGGAGGTCTACGCATAATGAAATTTGCTGAGGATATTATAATCGCTCCGATCATCACCGAGGAGAGTATGTCAAGGCTCGGCGCCAAGAAGTACACCTTCCGCGTCGCGAAGGATTCGACGAAGCCCGAAATCGTTCACGCGGTCGAGGAGCTTTTCAAGGTGAAGGTCAAGGACGTCAACACGATGAACGTGAGCGGCAAAATCAAGAGACGCGGCTACACGAGCGGCGCGACGGCAAGCTGGAAAAAGGCAATCGTCACGCTCACAGAGGATTCAAAGCCGATTGAGTTCTTTGAGGGACTCTATTGATGAGGGAGGAGAAATAAATGCCTAACATTAAATATAAGCCTACAACTCCCGGCAGACGCGGAATGACTGTCGCCTCTTTCGAGGAGGTCACGAAGCATACTCCCGAAAAGAGCCTCGTTGTTACGAAGAAAAAGAGCGGCGGACGCAACAATTACGGAAGAATCACCGTTCGTCATCACGGCGGCGGAAACAAGGTAAAGTACCGCATTATCGATTTCAAGCGCCAGAAGTCGGGCGAGGCTACGGTTGTGGGAATCGAGTACGACCCGAACAGAAGCGCCTACATCGCGCTTCTGCGCTATGAGGACGGCACGATGACATACGTTATCTCACCTGTGGGTCTGAAGCCCGGAGACGTCGTTGTCTCGGGTGAAAAGTCCGACATCAAGCCCGGAAACACGCTTCCGATTTCGGATATCCCCGTAGGTACGGTGATTTTCAATATCGAGCTTTATCCCGGCAAGGGCGGTCAGCTCGTGCGCTCGGCGGGAACGCAGGCGCAGCTCATGGCTAAGGAAAACGGCATGGCACAGGTTCGTCTGCCGTCGGGAGAGGTACGCAAAATCCGTCTTGACTGCAAGGCGACGATAGGTCAGGTCTCGAATATCGAGCATGACACCCTGAAAATAGGCAAGGCGGGAAGAAAACGCCACATGGGCGTCCGTCCGACAGTACGCGGCTCGGTAATGAACCCGAACGACCACCCGCACGGCGGCGGTGAGGGCAGAGCGCCCGTAGGTCATCCGGGACCGATGACGCCGTGGGGCAAGCCCGCTCTCGGCTATAAGACGCGCAAGAAGAAATCGCGCACCGAAAAATATATCGTAAGGCACCGCAGCGGTAAGTAAGGAGGACTGATGAAATGAGCAGAAGCTTAAAAAAGGCACCGTTCGTTGAAGAAAGACTCTACGAGAGAATCTGCGCCATGAACGAGAAGGGCGAGAAGAAGGTTCTCAAGACGTGGAGCCGTTCATCCACGATATTTCCCGAATTCGTCGGTCACACAATAGCGGTCCACGACGGAAGGAAGCATATCCCCGTATATGTTACGGAGGACATGGTCGGACACAAGCTCGGTGAGTTTGCGCCGACGAGGACGTTCAAGGGTCATGCGGGATCCAAAACGTCAAACAACGGAAAGTGATAGGAGGACGCACCTAAATGGAAGCAGTTGCATATTTGAAATATCTTCGCGTTTCGCCCATAAAGGTAAAGCCCGTGCTTGATCTTATCCGCGGAAAGGACGTTGAAACGGCGATAGGCATTCTCAAGAACACCAAAAAGGGCGTTTGCAGAGACCTTATAAAGCTCATTGAGAGCGCCGCAGCGAACGCAGAGAACAATTTTAGCATGGATGCGAGCAATCTTTACATTTCGGAATGCTTCGTATGCCCGGGACCCACGCTCAAGCGCTGGATGCCGAGAGCAAAGGGACGCGCCGACAGAATCTTAAAGAGAACGTCGCATATCACGGTTAAGGTAAAGGAAAGAGAGTAAGGGGGTACTGAAATGGGTCAGAAAGTTAATCCGCATGGATTCCGAGTAGGAGTTATCAGGGATTGGGACTCGAGATGGTACGCATCGAAGGATAAATTCGGTGACACTCTCGTTTCCGACTTCAATATCAGAAAGCAGCTTAAAGCAAAGCTGTACGGGGCAGGCGTTCCGAAAATCGAAATCGAACGCGCGAACGGCAGAGTCAAGGTTGTCATTCACTGCGCAAAGCCCGGTCTTGTAATCGGACCTAAGGGAGCGGCTATAAATGAGCTGAAAACGGAGCTTGAGGGACTTCTCGGAATGCCCGTTTCAATCTCTGTCGTCGAGATAAGACAGATTGACCTCGACGCGCAGCTCGTAGCAGAGTCGATAGCAGACCAGATTGAGCGCCGTATAGGCTTCCGCCGCGCGATGAAGCAGTCGATTGCAAGATCGATGAAGGCGGGCGCAAAGGGAGTTAAGGTTCTCTGCTCGGGTCGTCTCGGAGGCGCTGAAATCGCGCGCTCGGAGCATTATCACGAGGGCTCGATTCCGCTTCAGACGCTTCGCGCAGACATCGATTACGGCTTCGCTGAGGCTAAAACCACATACGGAAAAATCGGAGTAAAGGTCTGGATTTACAAGGGCGAGGTTCTCCCCGAAATTCAGAGAACTGTCTCCGAAAGACAGTCCTCGCAGCGCGACAGACGTTCGGGCGACAGAAACGACAGAGGGGACAGAAGACGCGGTGACAGAAGAAACGGAGATCGCCGTGGCGGCGACAGACGCGGCGGCAATCGCAGCGGCGGGTACCGTGACGGCAATCGCGGTGACGGAAATCGCGGCGGATACCGTGACGGCGGCAATCGCGGCGGGTATCGCAGCGACTCAAGGCGCACCGAGAACCGCGACGGAGCAGCACCGAAGGAAGGAGCGTTGAATAACCATGTTAATGCCGAAAAGAGTTAAATACAGACGAGTTCAGCGCGGTCGCATGACAGGTAAGGCGACGCGCGGCACGATGCTTGCTTACGGCGAATACGGGCTTGTGGCGACTGAGCCTGCCTGGATTACGAGCAATCAGATTGAGGCTGCCCGTGTCGCAATGACGCGCTACACGCGCCGCGGCGGTAAGGTCTGGATTAAAATCTTCCCCGACAAGCCGATTACCGAAAAGCCTGCCGATACCCGAATGGGAAACGGTAAGGGCTCACCCGAATACTGGGTAGCGGTTGTCAAGCCGGGCAGAATAATGTTTGAGATGGGCGGCGTTTCCGAGGAGGTCGCGCGCGAGGCTATGCGTCTTGCATCGCACAAGCTCCCCATCAAGTGCAAGTTCATTACAAAAGCGGACGCCGCAGACGACGCCGCGGCAAGTGAAGAGGCAAAGGAGGCTGACGCGGAATGAAATCATCCGAACTTCGTGAAATGACTCCCGCAGAGCTTGATTCAAAGCTCAAGGAGCTTAAAGGCGAGCTTTTCAACCTTCGCTTCCAGCACGCCATAAATCAGCTTGACAACACGCATAAGATTGTTGATGTCAAGCGCGATATTGCCCGCGTGATGACCGTCATGCGCGAGAAGGAATCATAAGGAGGACGAGTCATGGAAGAACGCAATATGCGAAAGACCCGCACCGGAATCGTCGTTTCCGACAAGATGGACAAGACGGTTGTCGTCGCCATCAAGGATAACGTCAGACACCCGCTTTACGGGAAAATAGTGAAGCACACAACGAAGGTACACGCGCATGATGAGGCAAACGAGTGCGGTGTGGGCGATACTGTGCTTCTGATGGAGACGAGACCTCTTTCCAAGACGAAGAGATGGCGCGTCGTCAAAATCGTAGAAAAAGCTAAATAAGGAGGACACGGGAATGATTCAGCAGCAGACATTTCTTAAAGTCGCCGACAACACCGGCGCAAAAGAGCTTATGTGCATTCGTGTTCTCGGCGGTACGGGCAGAAGATATGCCGGCGTCGGCGACGTCATCATATGCAGCGTGAAAAAAGCCACACCGGGCGGAATGGTCAAAAAGGGTGAGGTCGTGACTGCGGTTGTTGTCAGAACTGTTCACAGCATAAAGAGAGCGGACGGCTCGACCGTTCGTTTCGACGAGAACGCCGCTGTCATCATCAAAGAGGACAAAAACCCGCGCGGAACACGTATTTTCGGGCCTGTTGCCCGTGAGCTTCGCGAGAAGGACTATCTCAAAATCCTGTCCCTCGCGCCCGAAGTACTTTAAGGAGGAAAAACGATGAATACACTCGGAATCAAAAAAGATGATACCGTCGTCGTTATCTCCGGCAACGACAAGGGAAAGCGCGGAAAGGTTGTAGCCGTTTCGCCGAAGGAGAACAAGGTTATCGTATCGGGCGTCCACATCGTGCATAAGCATGAAAAGCCGAAAAAGCAGGGCGACGCCGGCGGAATAATCGATGTCGAGGGCGCCATCTATGCGTCGAAGGTTCAGCTTTGGTGCCCCAAATGCGAAAAGGGCGTCAGAGTAAAGCACACGTTCACCGAGGGCAAGGACGGCAAGCAAAAGAAGGTTCGCGTCTGCGCCAAGTGCGGACAGGAGCTTTAATCGGAGGATAACGACAGATGGCAGAAGCAAGACTTAAAACACAGTATAAAAACGACGTTGCGCCCGCGCTTATGAAGAAGTTTTCATACAAAAGCCCGATGCAGATACCGAAGCTTGAAAAGGTTGTGGTAAACGTCGGATGCGGCGACGCAAGGGAAAACGCCAAGGTTATCGACAGCGTAATGTCAGAAATCGCGCAGATTACGGGTCAGAAGCCCGTTCCTACGACGGCAAGAAAGTCCATCGCGAACTTCAAGGTTCGCGCCGGAATGAAGGTCGGCGTCAAGGTTACCCTGCGCGGCGACAGAATGTATGAGTTTGTCGACAGACTCTTCAATTTCGCGCTCCCGAGAGTGCGTGACTTCAAGGGAATCAGCGCAAATTCGTTCGACGGACGCGGAAATTACGCTCTCGGACTTAAGGAACAGCTCATATTCCCCGAAATCGAGTACGATAAAATCGACAAGATTCGCGGAATGGACATCGTTTTCGTCACCACGGCGACGACGGACGAGGAATCAAAGGAGCTGCTTACGCTCATGGGCGCGCCCTTTGAGAAAACAAACTAAGGAGGCTGTGCAATGGCAAAGAAAGCTATGATTCTCAAGCAGCAGAGACCCGCGAAGTATTCAACCCGCGAGTATACGCGCTGCAAGATATGCGGACGTCCCCACTCATACCTCCGCAAGTACGGTATATGCCGTATATGCTTCCGTGAGCTTGCGCATAAGGGACAGATTCCCGGCGTAAAGAAGGCTTCATGGTAAAAAATCCGCTGTCCGGCTGGAAATTCTATTTTAACCGCGGACGGTGAGCCGCAGAGAGTTCTGCGGCAGCAAGATAAAATTTAACTTGCAAAGGAGAGAAAGCAATGCAGATTTCAGACGTTATCGCAGATATGCTCACGCGTATCAGAAACGCGAACAACGCAAAACACGCGACGGTTGACATTCCGGCGTCAAATCTCAAAATGAAAATTGCCGAGATACTTCTTTCGGAGGGCTACATCAAGAGCTATCAGGTGATAGAGGAAGATGAAAAGCAGAAGAAAATCAAGCATCAGGGCATAATCCGAATCACGCTCAAATACAACGGCAAGGAAAGAGTTCTGCGCGGTCTGCGCAGGGTTTCAAAGCCCGGTCTGCGTATTTACGCGGGATGCGATGAAATTCCCTACGTTATGAACGGACTGGGCATCGCCATCGTTTCAACGCCGAAGGGCATTATGACAGACAAGCAGGCTCGCGCCGCTCACGTTGGCGGCGAGATTCTCGCGTTTGTCTGGTAATCGGGAGGTGCGAGTATGTCGAGAATTGGCAGAAAAGAAATCGTGATTCCCGCAGGCGTTGAGGTCACCGTAGGCGAGGGCAATGCCGTAACGGTAAAGGGACCGAAGGGAACGCTTCACAAAACGCTTCATCCGAGAATGAAAATAGAGCGCGATGGGAATGTAATTCATGTAAAGCGCCCGACGGATGAAAAGGAGGACCGCGCACTTCACGGTCTTACGCGTTCGCTTCTTGCGAATATGGTTGAGGGCGTTACGCACGGCTTCGAGAAGAAGCTTGAAATCGTCGGAACGGGCTACAGAGCGGCTGTAAGCGGCAAAACGCTCGTATTGAACCTCGGTTATTCGCATGACATCAAAATGGAGCCCGAGGAGGGAATCTCTTTCGAGACGCCGACGCAGACAAATATTGTTGTGCGCGGCATCGACAAGCAGCGCGTCGGAGAAATTGCGGCGCAGGTGCGCGGAACCCGTCCGCCTGAACCCTATCACGGCAAGGGCGTCAAGTACGAGGGCGAAAAGATCCGCCGCAAGTCGGGCAAGGCAGGAAAGTAAGGAAGGAGCGACGAGAAAATGGTATCTAAAAAGGATAAAAACACAGCTCGCGTCAAAAGACATGAGCGCATAAGAGTTCATATTTCGGGCACGGCACAGCGCCCGCGTCTCTGCGTTTATCGCTCCAACAAGCATATCTCCGCTCAGATTATTGACGATGTAAAGGGCGTTACGCTCGTTTCCGCATCCACACAGGAAAAATCCTTTGAGGGAATCGGAAGCAATAAGGCGGCTGCCCACCAGATCGGCAAAATCATAGGCAAGAGAGCCATTGACAAGGGAATCGAAACGGTCGTTTTCGACCGCTCGGGTTACCTTTATCACGGACGTGTATCGGAGCTGGCTGACGGCGCTCGCGAGAGCGGACTTCAGTTCTGACTTCGGTTTGTACACCGTTTGAAAGCTTATTTCAAATTCTCTACAGGAGGAAAACATGGCAGAAAGAAGAAATGTCAGCGCAGAGAGCGAGTATCAGGAAACGCTCATCGCGCTGAACCGCGTATCCAAAACGGTTAAGGGCGGTAAAATCGGCAGATTTGCGGCTATCATGGTTGTCGGAGACGGAAACGGACACGTCGGCTTCGGCAGCGGCAAGGCAGCCGAGGTTTCCGAGGCAATCCGCAAGGCTAACGGAGACGCGAAGAAAAACATGATAAGCGTCGCGATGAAGGATACGACGATTCCTCATGAGGTAATCGGCGAATACGGCGCGGCAAAGGTTATACTCAAGCCTGCTGCGGCAGGTACCGGTATCATCGCGGGCAAAACGATGAGAGCGGTGCTTGAGCTTGCGGGAATCAAGAATATCAGGGCGAAGTCTATCGGGAGCAACACGCCGATCAACGTCGTGCGCGCCACGTTCGCGGGACTTTCGTCTCTGCGCACGGCGGAGGAAGTGGCGAAGAGCCGCGGCATACCGGCGGAGTCGCTGAGAGGCTAAGGGGGATATGATGGAAAAAGTAAAGATTACGCTTACAAAAAGCCTCATCCACTCAAAGCCGAATCAGAGGGCGACGGCGGCGTCAATGGGCTTCCGTAAAATAGGCGACAGCATTGTGCTTGACGACGATGCCGCTACGGCGGGCAAGGTCAAGGTGATTTCTCACCTTGTCAAGGTCGAAAAGCAGTAATGGCGCACAGAAATTTGTAAGGAGGAAGAACCATGAAGCTTAGTGAACTTTCACCCGCCGAGGGCTCGGCGAAGAAGGCTTGGCGCAAAGGACGCGGTATCGGAAGCGGAAACGGAAAGACCGCGGGCAAGGGTCATAAGGGTCAGAACGCGCGCTCAGGCGGCGGAGTAAGACCGGGCTTTGAAGGCGGTCAGCTCCCGCTTTACAGGAAGCTCCCGAAAAGAGGCTTTTACAACCGCTTCGGCAAGGAATACGCTATCGTAAACGTGAGCGAGCTTAACAAATTCGGCGACGGCGATGTCGTTGACATCGATTCGCTTATGGAAAAAAGAATCGTTCGCAAGGAATATGACGGACTTAAGGTACTCGGCAACGGAGATTTGACGAAAAAGCTCACCGTTAAGGCAACCGCTTTCTCGGCGTCGGCAAAGGAAAAAATCGAAGCTGCGGGCGGAGCTGCCGAGGTAGTCTGAGATGAAGGAATGGATTCAGAAGTTTGTAAACGTCTTTAAGCTGCCGGATCTTCGCAAAAAGATTTTCTTTACGCTGTTTATAATTCTGATTTACAGAATCGGCGTTGCGATTCCCGTGCCGTTTATCGACGCGACGACGCGTGAGTATTACCTCACCTCGAGCGGCTCGATGTTCGATTACATGGATATTATCAGCGGCAGCGCATTCTCGAACGCGACGCTTTTCGCGCTCGGAATCTCGCCCTATATCACATCGTCAATCGTCATGCAGCTTCTCTGCGTCGCAATTCCCGCGCTTGAGAGGATGTCCAAGGAGGACGACGGCAAAAAGAAAATAACGCAGATTACACGTTATGTCACCGTCGCGCTTGCACTCATCACCGCATACGGCTACTACATGATGATGAAGAGCTACAGTATGCTTACGAACACGGGATTCTTCCCCGCAGTCGTAATCATCGCCTGCCTTGTCGCAGGCTCGGCGCTCGTCATGTGGCTCGGTGAGAAAATCAACGACGGCGGTATCGGAAACGGTATCTCGATTATACTTTTCGCGAATATCGTGTCGCGTGTTCCGAGCGGACTGAGCACAATAGTTGAGATGTTCTCTGAGGGAACGGTTTCGGGCTATATCATTCCGATAGTAGCGCTTATCATAGCGGCGGTCATGGTGTATTTCATCGTGTTCGTCACGGAGAGCGAGCGCAGACTTCCCGTCACATACGCGAAGCGCGTCGTCGGACGCAAAATTTACGGCGGTCAGAACACATATCTGCCCCTGAAGCTGAATATGTCTGGCGTTATGCCGTATATTTTCGCAAGCTCGATACTCGCGATTCCGGCAACACTCGCGCTTATCATCGTACCGGAAGACGGCTCGGCATGGGATTCGTTTGTCAATTTCCTTTCATCGGATTCCTGGTTTTACCCGCTTCTGCTGTTCGTTTTGATTATCGCGTTCGCATACTTCTACGTTTTGATTTCATTCAATCCGATTGAGGTGTCGAACAACCTGAAAAACAACGGCGGCTCCATTCCGGGATTCCGTCCCGGCAAGCCTACGGCGGATTATATCTCGCGCGTACTCAACAAGATAACGCTCATCGGCGCGCTTTTCCTTTCGATTATCGCGATTTTCCCCGTCATCGCAAACCTTATTTCGGACAACGCGATTTCGGGAATCGCATTCGGCGGAACGTCGCTGCTCATCGTTGTCGGCGTCGCGCTGGAAACGGCACGTGAGATTGAGGCGCAGATGTCAATGCGCGGATATCGCGGTTTCCTTGACTGACGGTGAATGAGAATGAGCGAAGAAAAAACAGTTAAACTGATATTTTTGGGCGCTCCGGGCGCGGGCAAGGGCACGCAGGCGGAGCTTACAGCCGAAAAATATAAAATTCCCACGATTTCGACGGGAGCGATTCTGCGTGAGGCAATCGCCGCCGGTACGGAGCTGGGAAAAACGGCAGCGGGCTACGTTGAAAGCGGAGCGCTTGTCCCGGACGATTTAATCGTCGGACTTGTCAGCGAACGCATTTCGCGTCCCGACTGCAAAAACGGCTTTATCCTTGACGGCTTTCCGAGAACAATCGCGCAGGCGAAGGCTCTCGACGAGTCGGGAACGGAAATTTCCGTCGTCATCGACATTGACGTGCCTGACGGGAAAATCATCGACCGCATGGCAGGTCGGCGCGTCTGCGCCTCCTGCGGCGCGACGTTCCACGTCGTCCATAACCCTACAGGCGACGGGATTCACTGCGACAGATGCGGCGGGGAGCTTACAAGGCGCCGCGATGATGGCCCCGAAATCGTGCGTCAGAGACTCAGAACGTATCACTCCGAAACGGAGCCGCTTGTCGGTTATTACGAGGCGAAGGGAACGCTCAGACGGATTGACGGCGACGGGAAGGTAGAGGATATAACGGCGGCGGTCTTTGAGGTAGTTGACGATTACCTCGGTTCGGAGACTTGATATGATTCATCTTAAAAACGAAAAGCAGCTTGAGATTATGCGAATCGCGGGAAGGATTACCGGCGAGGCGATACAGGCGGGACGCGAGGCGATAAAGCCCGGCGTCACGACAGCAGAGGTTGACCACGTGATTCACGCATATATCGTAAAGTGCGGCGCAAAGCCCACATTTCTGGGCTACGGCGGCTTCCCGGCGTCGGCGTGCATCAGCGTGAACGATGAAGTGATTCACGGAATCCCCTCTCATAATCGTGTACTTAAAGAGGGCGACATCGTTTCAATAGACGTAGGTGCATTCTATCGCGGCTATACCGGCGACTCTGCGGCAACATTCCCGGTCGGTAAAATTTCGCCGGAAGCCGAGCGCATAATCCGCGTGACGGAGGAGAGCTTCTACCGCGCGCTTGAAGTCCTTGAAAAGGGCAGCGCGCGCGTCGGAGACATAGGTCACGCCGTTGAATCATACTGTGTCGAAAACGGGTGCAGCGTTGTCAGACGATACGTCGGTCACGGCGTGGGCGCGGAGCTTCATGAGGACCCCGAAATTCCGAATTTCGGAACGCCGGGTCACGGAATCCGCATAATCCCCGGGATGACGATATGCGTCGAGCCGATGGTGGCGCTCGGCACGGGAGACGTTTATGAAATGCCGAACGGATGGACTGTTCGGACAAAGGACGGAAAGCTTTCGTCTCATTACGAGCATTCGATAGCGATTACGTCAAACGGTCCCGAGCTTCTGACAAAGGTGTAAGGTGTCCTTGAAGAAAAAGAAAAAAAAGACGGCGGCAGACGTACTGCCCGACCGTGATTCGGAATACGCAGGCGCTGTTGCCCTTTCGCTTTCGGGTCACGACGCGGGACGCGAATACGTTGTTGTCGGCGGCGCGTCAATAGCAAACTTTTTGTATGTTTCGGACGGGAAGCATCATCGCGTAACGGAGCCGAAGCTGAAAAACAAAAAGCATCTTGCGATAACAGACGCGGAGCCTGTGCTGCGCGAGGCGATTCGCGGAGGCGGGGCGACAGATGCCGACATCAGAACGTGCCTGAATCTTTTTCGGAGGGCAAAAAAATCCGCGCCTATACCGAATAACGAATCCGAAAACCAAAACTCATTTCCCACGAAAGGATAAAAAATGCCGAAAGACGATGTTATCGAGTTTGAAGGTGTTGTGACAGAGGCGCTGCCGAATGCGACGTTCAGGGTTAAGCTTCCGAACGAGCATACAGTGACGGCTACAATATCCGGAAAGCTCCGAATGAGTAAAATTCCAATATTGCTCGGTGATAAGGTCAAAATTGAGGTTTCGGTTTACGACCTCACGAAGGGACGAATCACATGGCTTTATAAAAATTACGGCTCGAAAGAGAGGGGCAGAACATGAAAGTTAGACCTTCGGTAAAGAAGATGTGCGAAAAGTGCAAGATTATCAAGAGAAAAGGCCGTGTTATGGTCGTCTGTGAGAATCCGAAGCACAAGCAGAGACAGGGCTGAGCTGAGCGCCCGATTAAGCAGAGAGGTGATAGACAAAGATGGCTCGAATTGCTGGTGTAGATATTCCAAACCAGAAGCGCGTTGAGGTTGCCCTTACCTATATTTACGGTATCGGACAGACAAGCGCTACTAAAATCTGCGCGGAAACGGGTGTGAATCCCGACACGCGCGCAAAGGATCTGACCGAGGATGAGATAGCGAAGCTCCGCGACCAGATTGAGAATCACTATGTGGTGGAGGGCGATCTCCGCCGCGATGTGGCGCTCAATATCAAGCGTCTCGTTGAGATTAACTGCTACCGCGGAATCAGACACAGAAAAGGTCTGCCTGTCAGAGGACAGCGCACAAAAACAAACGCGAGAACCCGCAAGGGACCCGTTAAGACAATCGCGAATAAGAAGAAGTAAGGAGCAGAGAAGATGGCTAAAGTAAAGAAAGTCGTAAAAAAGCGCCGCGAACGCAAGAATATCGAATCCGGTGCCGCTCATATCAGCTCCACCTTCAACAACACGATAGTTACCGTGACGGATCTCAAGGGGAACACGATTTCATGGGCATCGTCGGGCGGACTTGGCTTCAAGGGCTCGAGAAAATCGACGCCGTTTGCAGCTCAGTCGGCAGCGGAGCACGCCGCAAAGCTCGCAATGGATCACGGTCTTAAGACTGTCGAGGTCTATGTAAGAGGACCGGGCTCGGGACGTGAGGCTGCAATTCGCGCACTCGCAGCAGCGGGGCTTCAGATTACGCTTATCAAGGACGTGACACCCGTGCCGCACAACGGATGCAGACCGCCCAAACGCAGACGCGTTTAATCAGAGGAGGATACCAATATGGCAAGATACACAGGACCCTCTTGCAGACTTTGCCGCAGAGAGGGAAGAAAGCTCTTTCTTAAAGGCGACCGCTGCATTTCCGACAAATGCGCACTTGCGAGACGCGAAGGCGCTCCCGGACAGCACGGCGCGAATGCGGTACGCAAGAAGACGGGCGAATACGGACGTCAGCTTCGCGAAAAGCAGACTGCAAGACGCTACTACGGCGTGCTTGAGAAGCAGTTCAGAAAATATTACGATATGGCGGAGAAAATGCCCGGAATTACGGGTGAGAATCTTCTCTCCATACTCGAGACGCGCTTTGACAATGTTGTTTACAGAATGGGAATGGCGTCCAGCCGCAAGGAGGCTCGTCAGCTCGTTCTTCATGCGCATTTCCGCCTTAACGGAAAGAAGGCAAACATCCCTTCAATCCTTCTGAAGCCGGGCGACGTCGTATCTCTTAAGGAGGGCGATCGCGATTCGGTTAAGATTAAGGAGCTTGTCGAGCGTATGCAGACGACGGCTGCACCCGCATGGCTTGAAATTGACAAGGAAAACGTCTCGGCAAAGGTTTTGTCGGTACCCGCGCGCGAGGATGTTGATTTCGATTTCAATGAGCAGCTTATAGTCGAGCTTTATTCCAAGTAATAACATCTCCGACATGAACCGTCCGCCAAGCGGACGGGTGAAAGTGGCGCCCGTCGGCGCCGTGACCGGTCACAAAAAGACGGTACGCCAAACGGCTGCCGTCGGAATGAAAATGAATAACGGAGGGTTGTTATTGTAATGATTGAAATTGAAAAGCCCAATATAATCACAGATGACGTAAGCGAGGACGGAACGAGAGGACGTTTCATCGTCGAGCCTCTTGAGCGCGGCTATGGGGTAACTCTCGGAAATTCGCTCAGGCGCGTGCTTCTTTCAAGCCTGCCGGGATATGCTGTTTCGTCAATTAAAATTGACGGCGTTCAGCATGAAATTTCGACGATTCCCGGAGTGAGAGAGGACGTTACGGAAATTGTTCTGAATGTCAAGGGGATTATCGCGAGACTGCATTCAAACGGACCGAAAATCTGCACGATTGACGTCAACGGCGAATGCGAGGTGACAGCGGGTGATATAAAGCAGGATGTGGATATCGAAATCCTCAATCCGGAGCTTCATATCTGCACGGTGACGCAGAATGTCCGCTTTTCCATGGAGCTGACCTTCGACTACGGTCGCGGGTACGTTTCGCAGGAGAAGAACAAGCAGAGCCATAATTCGTATCTGTCGTCGAGCGTTTCCGCTCCCATCGGTGTGATTTATACGGATTCAATCTATACTCCCGTATACAATGTGAGCTACAAGGTGGAAAACACCCGCGTCGGAAACATAACCGATTACGACAAGCTTACATTTGAGGTGCTTACGAACGGCACCATTACGGCGAGAGAAGCGATTTCACTCGGAGCCAAGATACTCAACGAGCATCTCAACCTCTTTGTGAATCTTTCCGATGAAGCGAAGAAGGCAGAAATACTGGTTGAACGTGAGGAAAACGTCAAGGAAAAGGTACTTGAGATGGCCATTGAAGATCTTGACCTGTCTGTGCGAAGCTTTAATTGCTTGAAGCGCGCGGGGATAGATACCGTCGAAACCCTCGTCTCGAAGTCTGAGGATGAGATGATTAAGGTGCGGAATCTCGGTAAGAAATCGCTTGAAGAAGTTGTTCAGAAGCTGCATTCGCTCGGTCTTGACCTGAGAAAGTCGGACGAGTGACGAAATTTACAGAGGAGGTAATGAGAAATGTCCGGTAACAGAAAGCTCGGCAGACCCAGCGATCAAAGGCGGGCGATGCTGAGAGGCATGGTAACATTTCTTCTTGAGAACGGATCAATCGAGACGACGCTCGCACGCGCCAAGGAAGTGCAGAGCATAACCGAGAAAATGATCACGCTCGGAAAGAAAAATACGCTCGCCACACGACGTGCTGCGCTTGCATATATAACGAAAGAAGACGTTGTGTCGAAGCTCTTTTCGGAAATCGCGCCCAAGTATGAGGACAGAAAGGGCGGATATACCGAGATTTACAAGCTCGGTCCGAGACGCGGAGATTCCGCGGAAATGGCGCTCATCAGGCTCGTTGACGGCGAGTAATGGGGCGGCACGACGTGTGCCGCGCATCGATAAAATTTGAGCGTTTCAAACGATAAGGAAGCGAAGCCGCATATTGCGGACCGCGCTTCCTTATTCTGAAATATGGGGAAATTAAAAATGAAGCGCGCAGTTCAGCCGCCGAGGATGATTCCGGCGACAGCCTCTGCCACATAAAGCGCGCAGGCTTTCGCCTCGTCGAGCATGTTCCCGCAGGTTCCGATTTCAAAAAGAAGGGAGCCTGACGCATAAAGCTGATTGTACGAGGCGCTGCGAATCGAGAGACGGCGCGTCAGCGAGGGAGAAATGCTCCAGAGCGTATATTGCAGGCGGCAGGCGAACGCTAAATTGTCCTGCCAGCCCGTATGAAGCCCTGCATATTCGTCAGTTCCGACAACGCACATGAACTGCGCGACGCTCTCGCCGTTCACAGTCGTTACGGCACTTACGCATTCAAGCTCGTCATTTATGATACAGTCGCGGTGAACGTCGAAAACGTATGAAATCGACGGATAAATCGCCGTGTATTCGCTCACGGCAGCAGTGCTTTTCGCGTATGCGTCAACGTAGGACTCAAGATCGAACATTTCCGTGCAGTGAATCGTCGTGATTCCGACGGAATTGAAGTAATCGCTCATGACGCTCCCTACGGCGACGACGTTTTCGTCAATGTTCGTGCTGCGGAAATCCTCGCTTTCGGAATATGTGTTCCCGTCGGAATATGCTTCCGTGCCGTGCGTGTGGATGATAAGCACGACGGGAACGTACTCGTCGAGCGAAAATTCGCTCTTTATCTCGTCAAGCGTCGGCGTTGTCGGCTCGCTTTTGAGATAATCGAGCAGATTTATTTCGTATGAGGTCTGGTTTGAGGCTTCAAGCCCGTATTCGGCGCCTGTTGACAAATCGGACGAGATGATGGCGTATTGTTCGCCGCCGTCTGCAGTGCTGTCATTGGCGTTATCGTCGGCATCGCATTTTGCATTGTCATCACCGTCGGATGTGACATCACTGTCTGACAAGTCGTTTTCATCGGAGGGCGTGTCCGCCTCGTCGGACGTCTCATCTGATGAATTTCCGCCGTCCTCGGCGTAAATTACGTTCGACGAGGGCATTCCGTAAAGCGCGGAAAACGAAAGCGACGTGAATTTATCGGCATCGGTGACAAGCCCGTATGCCTCATATGACGCCGCGAGGGCAAGTGATGCAAGAAAGAGCGCGGAAAGAGATGCGCAGACGATAATTTTGAAATTGACCTTCATGTTTGAAATTCCCTCCGAAAATCGGCAGTGCCTTTTGTCCTTTTAATTGATACGCGGGTGACGGACGGGAATATGACAGCATGGACGAAAATTATCAAAACTCCCTGCCGGCGCGAAATCTGGCGTGAATGCGGTAGAGATGCGACCCCGTGCGGCGAGCTGCCCGATGGGCTGAAATTCCACCCCCGACGAGCAAAAAAGGTGCAATTTGCCGCCAAAAGAAGGGCAAAAACCCACAAAAATGCGTAGAATCACATCGTAAACTTAAAAACAAAATTTAAGTATAGGATTTGTAAAGTCCAAAGTTGTGCAATGTGCACAATTGAGAAACGAAAAATTGTGCAACTCTCTGAAAATTTAGAGAGACACAAAAGATTTGGTTGATTATAAGACCGAGAAGTGGTATAATATATATTAGAATTGATGTAGGTTTCGCCGTCGGCGGATTCGGCGCGCTTTACTGAGGCGCGGCATCGCCGACAGATTTGCATTATGACGAATTAAATATGCAGTTTTGCATAAGGAGGATGTCCCGTAACCATGAAAAGAGCAATGTCCCTTATTATCTGCGCAGCGCTGCTGCTTATCATACTCGGAGGATGTACAACACTTGAGTATGATTCCGAAACAGGCGAGTATGACGACGGCGCGATTATCCCCGTGTACCTTGGCACCGAGCAGTATAATTTTGACCCCGGCACAGCGTACACAAATGATTCGATGGCGAAGATTCTCAGCCTGCTTTATGTCGGGCTTACGAGCATCGACGACAACGGAAAGCTTGAGCTTACGCTTATCGATTCGTATGAAATCGTTGACGGAAACCGCGACGGCGAATACAAGATGATGATAACGCTGAAGGACACGTCATGGAGCGACGGACGCGCGGTTCAGGCGTCTGATGTCGTTTATGCGTGGAAGCGCCTGCTTGACGTAGATTACGACAGCGAGGCTGCCTGCCTTCTTTACGATATAAAGAACGCTTACGCGGCGAAGCAGGGCGACGCGTCGATTGACGACGTCGGAATCACTGCGCCCGAAACGCTTGTTGTCGAAATCGAATTTGAGGAATCGATAGACTACACGCAGTTTTTGCGCAACCTTTCAAGCCCCGCACTCGTTCCGCTTCGCGAGGATATAGTCACCCAGACGGACGACTGGGCAAAGAAGGCGTCAACGATAGTTACGAGCGGACCCTTCCAGATAAAGTCGGTTACATACGGCGAGGTTCTGAGGCTTGAGCGCTCGAGCTATTATTTCCTCGATTCGGAGAAGAACGAATACGCGGACAAATACGTCATACCCTACAGGCTTGAGACTGACTATTCGCTTACGCTCACCCAGCAGCTCACGGCTTATGTCAACAACGAGATATTCTACATAAACGAAATCCCGCTTTCATACCGTCAGAGTATGCTCGATCAGGGCTATGTGACGGTTGAGGACGAGATGTCAACGCACTGCTACTATTTCAATATGTACAATGAGCTATTCCAGAACGAGAAGGTGCGTCAGGCGCTCTCTGCCGCGATTGACAGGGAGTATATCGCAAGCTCGATTGTAGTATTTGCGAAGGCGGCGACGGGCTTCATCCCATATGGGGTGACTGACGGCTCTGTCGGCACGTCATTCCGCGATGACGTGGGGACGCTAATCGAGACGACTGCAAATCTAACGGAGGCGCAGGCGCTGCTTGACGAATCGGGAATCAATCCGAGCGATTACAGCTTCACCATCAGGTATCGCGCGGAGGACGACGTGAGCGCAGCAATCGCCGAGTATACGGCGGAGGTATGGAGCTCGCTCGGATTCACGGTAACGGCGCGATCGGTTTCCGCAAGGCAGAACAGTGAGGACTCGACGATTTATAACGATGTGTTCGAGCAGTACTACACCGTTGAAAGCGCACAGTCTGGTCAATGGGATGTACTCGCTATAGATTATCAGATGCTCTCAGAGGAGGCATGGTCGGCGCTTGCGCCCTTCGCAACCACTTTCTCGGGCAACGGCGTTGAGCTTACGTCCTCAACGACGGACGAGGAATATCCTGTAACCGGACACGTGACGGGCTATTCGAGCGAGGAATACGACGCGATAATCGAGGCTGCTTACGCGGAAAAGGATTCCGCGAAGAGAGCGGAAATTCTCCATGAGGCGGAAGCGCTTCTCTGCGAGGATTTGCCCATCATTCCCGTTATATTCAACCAGAACGCATATATGTACAGCAGCGTTCTTTCGGGATTTGAAAGCAACTATTACAGCATAGTGAGCTTCAACCGCGTGAAGATGGATGACTACATGACGTGGAAGGTTCTCTTCGATACCACCGAGGCATCGACCGAGGAAGAATAATCAAATAAATAAAGGGTGAGGGGCGCTGCCCCCTCGCCCTTGTATGCTCTTTGAAAAGGAGAGGTATATGTCATCTCCCGTCAGGGATAAAAATTTTGTCAAGGTTTTCGTGCTTTATCTGCTTGAAAATATCGGATATCCGCTCGATTACAACACAATAAACGACGTTGTGATTCAGGACGGCTACGTCGGATATTTTGATTTCGCTCCGTGCTTCGCCGAAATGCTTGAGGATGGAATCGTGCTTGAAATCAAGGACGAGGACGGTACTTGCAAATATATGGCGAGCAACAAGGGCTCGAGCATTGCCGAAAATCTGTCGGGAGACATTCTTTCGGAAATCCGCGACCGCAGTCTCAAAAGCGCGCTGCGGCTGCTCTCTCTCAAAAAGCGCGGCGCAGAGCTTCATTTCAGCCGCGAGGACGATGAGAATGGGAACGGCATTCTTGTGACGTGTGAGGTAACGGAGCACGGGAAGACTGTATATAAAACGACGCTTCGTGTTGATTCGGAGGCACGCGCCGAGAAGATTCACGAAAATTTCATTGAAAATCCCGAGGTGATCCTGCGCGGAACGCTCGCGCTACTGTCGGGCGACGTAAATTTCATCTTTTAGGCTTTGCCGACGATAAAACGACACAGCAGATGATTGAATATAGGGACCTTACCATTGACGAGCTGATTTCCTATATCAGGCGCGGTGCCGACGCTGACGCATTTGACACCGAAAGCGAGGCGGACGACGTCTGCGCGGAGCTGATGAGGCGCTATGCGCCGATGATAAACAGCGCCGTCGCGGACGCGATGTCTAAAATTTCCGCGTTTTCGTCGGAGAATCAGTCGGGAATGGGCGCTGACGAGGATGAGCTTCGTCAGGAGGCTGCAATTAAGCTTTACCGCGCGGCAATGACATATAACGGGAAATCCGACGAGGTGAGCTTCGGACTGTACGCAAAAATTTGCGTGAGGAGGCGGCTCTCGTCAATCGTATCGCGAAAATGCGGCGAGGAAATTATGCTCCGGATAGACGACGAGGACGGCGCGGCTGAATTTGTGAGAGACGACGACCCGTCAGTGGCGCTCATTGAAAAGGAGCGCGAGGGCGAGCTTGATGAGCAAATAAGATGCGCTATGTCGCCGCTTGAATATGAGGTATATAAGCTTTGTCTTGACGGCGCGGACACGGAAACGATTGAAAAAAATCTTTCGCTTTCCAAAAGAAGCGCTGAAAACGCGCTTTATCGGATGCGCTCGAAGCTGAAGGGAATAATCGGCAGCGGGAGGTCGTAATCGGACATTCCGCCGGTGACTTCATAAGACAGACATCAGTGCGCGATACGAATAATTTAATTTATAGATATTTATAGAAAGGACAGGTTTTCCATGTACGAGGACAAGACACTTGTCTGCGTTACCTGCGGCAAAGAGTTTACCTTTACTGCGGGAGAGCAGGAGTTTTACGCGCAAAAAGGGCTTGAGCATGAGCCTAAGCACTGTAAAGCCTGCAAGGACGCAAGACGCGAAAAGTACGACGCTGTATGTGCTGACTGCGGCAAGCCCTGCAAGGTTAATTTCAAACCGACAGGCGAGCGCCCGGTATATTGCAGCGAATGCTTTGCGAAAAGAAAAAATCAAGCGTAAACACCGTTTTTTCGGCAATCTCGGCATACGCGCTTAAATGCTGACGCCGAGGCAATTTCCGCGCGACAGCGTCGCGACTACGGAAATGCGGCTTGAATTTTATCGGACATTGAGACAATGAATCAATGATTCATTGTCTCAATGTCTTTATTCGCGCGCCGAGCGAAAAGGTCACCTTAAAATATTTGCATTTCTCAATAATGTATGGTATAATAAGACGTTGATGAGTGAAGCGCAGCTTCCCTCATCAAGTCTGTCAAATATTCGATTGAAATCATAGATTTGAATCGAATATTTGCGGTGTAGCGCTCTATTGAGGTATTAGGATGTTGAGAAATGAAACGCAGTTTCATTTCTCAAGTCGATGAATATTGCGCATAGCGCAATATTCACGGTATAGCGCTTGGTTTGAAGATGGCAAGAGTGAAGCGCAGCCTATTCTCAAGTCTGTCAAATATTCGATTGAAATCATAGATTTGAATCGAATATTTGCGGTGTAGCGCTCTATTTCAAGATACCGAGAAACAGGCACAGCCTATTTCTCAAGTCTTCAGTGCTTGACTCTGAAATATAAAAAAGTGATAATGCGGCGCGGGATGGTGTAATGCAATGAAAAACGAAAAATACGGCAGAGAGCTCGGGCGGGGTCGTCCGACTGAAAAAAAGAATACGGCAAAAGCGCCCCGCGCGGAGCATAAAAATCCAAAAAGAGCGCATTCGGGCGCATCCGAGGGGTGTGTTGCGGGCAGAAACGCGGTGCGCGAGCTGATTCACACGGACAGCCCGATTGACAAGATATTTGTCGCCCGCGGCGCGCGTGACGGCTCGCTTATGGGAATCGTCGCCGACGCGAGAGAGCGCAAAATTCCCGTAATCGAGGTGGACGAGGCGAAGCTTGACGCGATGGCGGGCGGTGCGGTTCATCAGGGAATCGCCGCGTTTGCAGCCGAAAAGGAATATTCGACGCTCGACGACGTATTTGAAATCGCGCGCGGGCGGGGCGAGAAGCCTCTCATAGTTATCACCGAAAACATCACCGACCCCGGCAATCTCGGCGCGATAATACGCTCCGCCGAATGCAGCGGGGCGCACGGGGTGATTATTCCGAAGCGTCACAGCGTCGGACTTTCTCCCGTCGTTTCAAGGGCGTCGGCAGGCGCGATTTCGCATATGGCAATAGTAAAGGAGACGAATCTTGCCGCCGCAGTAAACACGCTCAAATCGCGCGGCGTCTGGGTTTACGCAGCGGATGCCGACGGGACACCATACGACGAATGCGATTTTACGTCGCCGACTGCAATCATTCTCGGGAACGAGGGCGACGGGGTGAGCAGACTTCTGAAGGAAAGAGCCGACGGGATCGTATCGATTCCGATGTACGGGAAGGTCGATTCGCTCAACGTGTCGTGTGCGGCTGCGGTGCTTTTGTCGGAGGCGGCGCGTCAGATGAGAAGATGGAGAAGAATGTAGACGGCGCGCATCGGCAATGCACGCAGGCAACGCACACAGGCAACGCATGAAATCAGGGAAATCACAAAGGGGAGGACTGCTAAATTCATGTCCGATAACAATGAAAAAATAAACGGCGATGAGGCTGATATAAGCTCGATTCTCGAAAAATATATAAAAAGACCCGTCGAGAACGCCGACACCGTCGAGAACGCCGGGGGCGAAAACGGCATGAATGCCGACGTCGATACCGTCGATACCGAAGATGAAAATGCGGGCGAGGATGAAAACGGTGAGCTGACAGCATCGGATGAGAACTCGTCCGTGCAAAGTCCGCCAGAGGTGACAGGTGCCGGTGTCGATATGTTCGGCGCTTACGGGCAGGACGACGCGACGGACGATTTTGCCGACCTTGACAGCAGCGCGATTGGTGAGGTGCCGGCAGGAAACGAGCCGGAGGTCGGTGCCGACGGCGATATTGCGGCGGACGAGAACGAAAACGAGCCTCACATCAGCGGGGCGGATGAGAACGCCGCGGATGAAAATGCCGATGCCAACGGTGAAGATTCCGATGGCGATGAGGACGCCGGTGACAACGGCGATGACAACGCCGAGGACGACGCAGATGAGGACGTTGAAATCGACGACTTCGATATGAACATCATGCTCGGGCTGGGGCTTGAGGACGAGCTTCAGGAAACAGTCGGAACGGACAAGGTGATGAAATTCGTCGCGCGTCAGCAGGCTGACATCGCAAAAGCGCAGAAGCTGAATGAGGAACGTGCGTCGCTCGACTATGAATATACGGCAAAATCGCAGAAAAAAGATATAATGTCCGCTTACGCGGGTCAGTACACGACGGCGAAGCTGAAGCTTGCCGCGTCGGTTCTGTTTGCGTTTGTGCTTTTGCTTTTCGAGTGCCGCTCGCTTTTCGGAATCGAGCTTACGGGCGCGTTTGACCCGACAATTTACCCCGTTGTCTACATAATGGTCGGGCTTCAGATAGTGTTCTTTATCGCCGTTATGGGCTTAAAGCCTATGCGGGCGGGCATCGCGGCGTTCTTTCACGGAAAGCCGAGCCCCGAATGCGTGGCAGCGGCGGTTCTTCTCGCAGACATAATTTACAGCGCGGTGATTTCAATTTACGGCAGCTTTGGAAGCGAGGGCCCCGAGACGTTCAATTTTACCGTCGCCGTCTGCTTCGTCATGCTCTACCTGTATGAGCTTCTGAATCTGAGAAGCGAAATATACAGCTTCAGCATAGTCGCGTCCAAGAACGTGAAATACGCGCTCACGGGGCTTCCCATATCGAAGGCGCACCGCGAGCTGGAGGCGTTTTCGGATATGATGGACGACGATGACGACCCCGACGACATAAACGTGCTGCGCGTCGAGCGCTCCGATTTTGTAAACGATTTCTTTCTTCGGACGAATCACTATCCGAGCGGAAGGAAGTTCATCGGGTTTGTAATTCCCGCGATATTTGTAATTTCCGCGGCGTTTTTCGCCTACAAGTACAGCACGACGTCGAGCGTGTACGAGGGAATTTACGCCGCCGCCAAGTCGTTTTTCACCTGTATGCCCGTATCGCTCTTCTTCATGTTTTCAATGCCCTTCTGCCGCGCGACGGAAAAGGCTCACGAAAACGGAGACGCTATAATCGGCGAGGCGTCCGTCGATGAATATTCGGATGCAGCCGTCGTCTCATTTGACGACACGAACGTATTCGGAAGGTCGGGCGTTTCTGTGCGCGAAATAAATATGTTTGACAACGCGAGAATCGACCGCGTATTCTACTATGCCGCGAGCGTTTTCTGCACGACGGGAGGACCGCTTTCAAATCTTTTTGAGCGGGCGACGAAGGATATAGGACATTCCGACGACGTGACGCTCATGAGGTGCATTCCCGGGCTTATAGAGGCGCAGGTGAACGGAAACTTCATCGCGATAGGAACGCTTGACGTCCTCGAGCGCGAGGGCAGGCGCGTTCCGCGCAAGCTTAAGGCGCTGGAGGAGGCGGAGATTCCGTTCAATGCAAGCGCGATGTACATGGTGCTCAACGGCAAATTCGCGGCGAGGATTCTCACGGAATATAAGGTGTCGCCCGATTTTGAAAGCACACTCGCAGACCTTGACAAGAGCGGTCTTTACGTGGGTATCCGCACATTTGACCCGAACCTTACCGAGGAATTTCTCGGACGGATGATTGATATGGACGCTTATCAAATAAGGATAATAAGGTGCAACTCGATTGACGACAGGCTTACGGTTTCGGAGGAAATCCGCAGCGGGCTTATATCGAAGGATTCGTCAAAATCGCTTCTCACGCTTGTGGGACTTTGCGAGAGGATTATGCACGTAAGGTCTATAAATACGATGACGGTCGTGATTTCAATCTTTGCGGGGCTTCTTATCGCGACGCTGTCGATTCTTTTCGGCGCGATTCCGCTTACGTCACTGACAATAGCGATATATCAGCTTTTGTGGATGATACCTATGCTGATTATATCGCTCGCGCTCATCTGAAACAAAAAATAACGGCAAAGCGAGGTCGGGGCAAATCTCGACCTCGTTTGCGCGTCTTTTTTCGGGAGGTTTCCTTTGGACTATAAAAAATACAGAAGCATTCTGAAGCGTGTATCGAAGCCCGCGCGCTACACGGGCGGCGAGCGCAATCAGGTAATAAAGGATAAATCGGACGTTAAGTGCAGATGGGCGTTCTGCTTCCCCGACACATATGAGGTCGGAATGTCGAATCTGGGCGTGAGGCTGCTCTACGGCTCTTTGAACGAACGCCCGGACGTTTGGTGCGAGCGCGTATACGCTCCGTGGGGCGACATGGCGGATATGATGAAAAAATACAGCATTCCTCTCATGGCGCATGAAAGCGGAGACCCGATTTCTGAATTTGACATTGTGGCGTTCACGCTTCAGTACGAGATGTGCTACACGAATGTTTTAATGATGCTGGAGCTTGCGGGGATTCCGCTTTTGTCCTCCGAGCGCGGCGAGGACGACCCTATAATCATCGGCGGCGGTCCCTGTTCCTACAACGCGGAGCCGATGGCTGATTTTTTTGATATTTTCTCAATTGGCGAGGGCGAGGAGGCGCTTCCCGAGCTTGCGGCGCTCTACATTAAAATGAAAAGCGACGGAAGCTATACAAAAGCCGCATTTCTGTACGCCGCAGCGACTGAGCTTGTCGGATTTTACGTGCCGTCGCTTTACTCGGTCGATTATAACGAGGACGGAACGGTGAGTAGCATATCGCCGAGGGACGAAAAGGTGCCGTCCCGCGTCGAAAAGCGCATAATTCACGATTTTGACACGTCGTATTTTTCGACATCCCCCGTCATGCCCTACACCGAGGTCATTCAGGACAGAATCATGCTTGAGGTCTTTCGCGGATGCATACGCGGGTGCAGATTCTGTCAGGCGGGGATGATTTACCGCCCCGTGCGCGACAGAGGAGTTGATACGCTTTGCCGGCAGGCGGCGGAAATGTACAAAAATACGGGATATGACGAGATTTCGCTCACTTCGCTCGCGATTGACGACTACACGAACGTGGACGAGCTGACGGACGCGCTTATAAAATGGACGGACGAGAGCAAAATCTCGCTCTCTTTGCCATCACTGAGAGCCGACAGCTTCACCGAGGAGCTTATGCGCAAGATAAGCGGCGTGCGCTCATCGGGGCTTACGTTCGCGCCTGAGGCGGGGACGCAGCGGCTTCGCGACGCGATAAACAAAAACGTATACGAAAAGGATATTCTGAACGCCGTTCATATCGCGTTCGCGGCGGGAAAATCGCAGGTGAAGCTTTATTTCATGATAGGACTTCCGACGGAAACGGACGAGGACATCATCGGAATTGCGGAGCTTGCGAAGAAAATCATTGACGAATATTATAAAACCGAGGGGCGGAACAAAAAGCGTCCGCCGCAGGTGACGCTTTCGACGGCGTGCTTCATTCCGAAGCCGTTCACGCCGTTTCAGTGGGAGGCGCAGGTGTCGCGCGAGGAATTTATGCGCCGCCAGAGGCTCCTCTCGGAAAATATTCGCGACAGGCGGATAATTTATCATTTTCACGATTCGGACGTGTCGTTCATCGAGGCTGTTCTCGCGCGCGGCGACAGAAGGCTTTCACGCGCGCTCCTTGAGGTTCACAAAATGGGCGCGAGATTCGACGCATGGGACGAATGCTTCGACTACGATATGTGGCGCGCGGCGTTTGAGGCTGCCGGCATCGATCCGTCGTTTTATACGGCGCGCGAGCGCGATTCGGGAGAGGCGCTCCCGTGGGACGTAATCGACTGCGGAGTTGACAAGCGCTATCTTGCGCGCGAGCGTGAAAAATCAAAGAGAAGCGAGCCGTCGCGCAACTGCCGCGAGGGATGCAGCGCCTGCGGCGCGAATAAGTACGGGGGTAAAATATTATGTCCGAAGCTCAAAACGCAGTGACGCTTTCACCCGTCCGCGTAAAATTCACAAAGACGGGGTCGTTACAGTTCATATCGCATCTTGACCTCATGCGCACGATGACAAGGCTCATTCTGCGCGCTGACGTGAACGTATACTATACGGAAGGCTTCAATCCGAAGCCGAAGCTTGTATTCGCGCTCCCGCTTTCAGTCGGAACTGAAAGCGTATGCGAGCTTGTCGATTTCAAGGTATGGGGAGAGGCTGACTGCGGCAAAATAAAAGAGGCGCTCACGCGTGAGGCGCCGCCCGAGATTGAAATTCTCGAGGTTTATGTGCCGAGCACAAAATTCCGCGATATTGCGTATGCGGAGTATCGCATTGATTTTTGCTCAAAAACACTCGCCTCCGACGCGCCTTTGGCGGCGGCGGACGCGATGACGCAGCCGCTTACCGTAATGAAGCGCTCAAAGCGCGGCGAGAGCGAGTGCGATATAAGGGAATATATCAAAAAGCTTGAAATGATCTGCTTTGATGAAATTGAGGACGGTCACAGAAGGCTTTCGCTTTCCGTGACGCTTTCAGCCGATCCCGAAATGTATCTGAATCCCGAATACGTCGTGACGGCGCTGAAGGATAAAATCGGCTACGGCGACGACATAGCGCCGGGAGAGGATTACTACGATATAATGCGGCTTCGGATATTCGGCGCGGACGGCGGGATTTTCAGATAATCAAAGCACCCCTTCAAGCGATATTTTAAGCTTGTCAGAGAGCTTTTCGAGGTCATCTATCAAAAGGCGGCAGGATACGCGGTATTCGCTGTCCTCATATTCGCCGAGACAAAGCTCCGAGAGCGTGTCAATTTCGTCGGCAAGGTCGCGTATATCGTTTCCGTAAAGCGAAAGGGAGAGCGTGAATGTGTGCTCTTCAAGCAGGCGGACAAGCTCTGCCGTAAGCTCTGCTCGCGTATTCTCGTCGGCGTCATATGCGAGGCTTGCCGTGCCGCCGAGGGTTGAGAGTGCATTTATCGCCGCCGATGACAAAAAGGCGGATGCGGCAATTATTATCGCCAGAATTATAAGGGAGAGTATAAATGTTCTCATCGGTGTCGCTCCTTTTTGATTACGTTTACGTTTCCCGCGTCGTCAGCCGTTAAAAGCAGCACCTCGCGCGCCGAGAGCTTCCTTGCGGAAAGCTCACACCGCACATAATCCTGCGTTCTGCCGGCGGTTTTGAGATTTTCCTTTATGATTTTGCCGTCAACTATGAGCGCGTGCGCGACGCCCGTTTCAGGCTCGGGCGGTACGGCGCCGTTTTTGTCAAATTCATCTACGTGCGGCGGGCGCTTATTGCGCTTCGGAAATACAGAAACCCTTCCGTCGTCCTCTACTATAGCGTATTCGACGTCGGCAATGTCGGAAATTCCGTTCTGTCTCATCTGACCGAGCAGCTCGCTTACGCTTATTCGCAGTCGGTACAGCTCCCTTTGGTCGAGCGCGCCGCGGCAAACGATGACGGCGGGCTTGCCCACTATTAGCTTGCGCGCGCCGACGCTTTTCATTGTGAGAAACGAGGTGACGACCTCGATTGAAATGATTAAAAGCACGGGCAGCGCGACATAGAGCAGCGGAATATCCGGGTCTGTCATCGGCAGCGACGCCAGCTCCGACAAAAGGAGCGTTGTTATAAGCTCCGATATCTGAAATTCGCCGACCTGACGCTTTCCCATGAGCTTCATGGCAAATCCGAGCGCAGTATATATGATGAATGTTCGTATAAGTATTGTACTCATGCAGTCCTCCGCTTCGCTTAAAGCTTTTGCAGCGCTGACGGGGATTATGCGATAAATTTTCTGGAAGCCTCGGAGGCGCGCGGTATTTTCATTTTTGCGGTTGATATTTTGCTTTTTTATAGTTGATATTTTGTGCTCAGTGTTGTATAATAAGGCATTCAATTATGAATCATAGATTCATAATTGAAGCCTGTTGAATATTTACTCGCATCTGTGATGCGAGTAAATATTCACGGGTGCAGTGCGTCGGGTGAGATGCGAGCAAATATTCACGGGTGCGGCGCGTCGGGTGTAGGAAGCGCGTATTTGCGAAGAAAATATAAACAATAAGGATTTTTCGGAGGTGTCGGGTGTCAGACCTCATATACATATTTTTTATTTCAATGGTTCCGCTAATCGAGCTTCGCGGCTCGATTGTAGTCGGTGCCGCCATGGGAGTTACGTGGTATCAATGTATGATAGTCAGCATTATCGGAAACATGATTCCCGTGCCGTTTATACTGTTTTTCATCAGAAAAATACTCGATTTGATGAAAAAGGTGAAAATTCTCGCGCCGATTGCCGAATGGATTGAGCGTCACGGCTCGAAGCGCTCCGACAGGGTGACAAAATACGCGACCTTCGGGCTTCTGCTTTTTGTCGGAATACCGCTTCCCGGCACGGGCGCATGGACGGGCTCCCTCATCGCAGCTCTTCTCGGAATCGACCGCAAAAAGGCGATGCTTTCGGTTTTCGCGGGAATTTTGCTCGCCTCGGTCATAATGACGCTTGCGGCTTACGGATTTGTGGGATTTCTCGGATTTCTCACGTAAAATAAGTCTTTCACTTTGCAAAATCGGCAGCAATTATAGGAGGAATATATGCTTAAAAACAAGCTTTTCACGTCGGAATCCGTCACGGAGGGACATCCCGATAAGGTGTGCGACCAAATCGCGGACGCGATACTCGACGAGCTTCTGAAAAACGACAAAAAATCGCGCTCCGCCGTCGAGGTATGCTCGACGACGGGACTTGTGCTTGTGCTCGGAGAGGTAACGACGGAGGGATATGTCGATATTGAGGCGACTGTCAGGCGCGTCGTGAACGAAATCGGCTACAACCGCGAGGAATACGGCTTTGACGGTCATACGTGCGCCGTCATGAACTCCATTCACGAGCAAAGCCCCGATATTGCGCTCGGGGTAGACCGCGCGCTCGAGGCGAAGGAGGGCGTGATTACGGACAAATTTGACATTGGCGCGGGCGATCAGGGAATAATTTTCGGCTACGCCTGCGATGAGACGCCGGAGCTTATGCCGATGCCGATAACGCTCGCGCACAGGCTTTCAAAAAAGCTTGCCGACGTGAGAAAGTCGGGGGAGATTCCGTATCTTCGCCCCGACGGCAAAACGCAGGTGACGGTCGAATACGACGGGGACGGAAAGCCGATTCACGTAGACACCGTCGTCGTATCGACGCAGCATTCGCCTGAGGCGGAGCTGTCCCGGATACGCGCGGATTTAATCTCAAAGGTAATCGCGCCGACGCTCGGGGACGAGCTTTTCGACAAAAATACGAAGCTTTACGTCAATCCGACGGGAAGATTCGTAATAGGCGGTCCTGCGGGCGACAGCGGGCTTACGGGAAGAAAGCTCATTGTTGATACATACGGCGGATATTCGCGTCACGGCGGCGGATCATTTTCGGGCAAGGACCCGACGAAGGTTGACAGGACAGCCGCGTATGCGGCGCGTTATGTCGCGAAAAACATCGTCGCGGCAGGTCTTGCCAAGCGGTGCGAGCTTCAGCTCGCTTACGCCATAGGCGTCGCGCGTCCCGTGTCGATCATGATTGAGACGTTCGGAACGTGCGCGGTGGACGAGGAGGCGCTTGCAAGGTACATTTACGAGACGGTTGACCTGCGTCCCGCGGCGATAATCGAAAGATTCGACCTTTTCCGACCGATATACAGGGCGGTATCGACTTACGGTCACATGGGGCGCGAGGATCTGAACGTACCGTGGGAGGCGCGCGACCTTGCGGATGACTTAAAGGAGCGATTCGGCAAATAAATTTTTGGAGGCGGCGGCATGAAAAATGATGGCGAGGGCGTTAATTTAACGGTCAGCGGCGTCGTTGACGGGATAATTTACAAAAATCCCGATAACGGCTACACCGTCGCCGATATAGAAGCCGACGACGGGGATTTCTTTACCGCCGTCGGAATAATGCCGCACATTTCCGAGGGCGAGGCGGTCAAGCTTTACGGAAAATGGGTAAATCACGCGAGCTTCGGGCGGCAGTTTGCCGCCGAGAGCGCGGAGACGTGCCTGCCCGAGGGCGAGGCTGAAATCGAGCGCTATCTTGCGTCCGGTACGATAAAGGGCGTCGGCAAGGCGACGGCTAAGCGCATTGTCGAGCGCTACGGCACCGAGGCGTTTGTCGTCATCGAGAATCATCCCGACTGGCTGACGGAAATAACAGGAATTTCAAAGCGGAAAGCCGCCGAGATTCACGACAGCTTTGTCGAAAACACCGGCTCGCGAAGCGTGATGATGTTCTGCCGCGATTATTTCTCGCCCACGATGTCAATGCGAATATATAAGGCGTGGGGCGCGTCGGCGGCAGATATGATACGCGAAAATCCGTATCGACTTTGCGGGCGTATAAACGGCGTCGGCTTTGCGAAGGCGGATGAAATCGCGCTCTCGCTCGGGCTTCCCGCCGACAGCAGAGAAAGGCTCGAGGGCGCGGCGATATATCTTCTTTCGCATAACGCATCCGTTCACGGTCATGTTTTCCTGCCGCGTGAAACTCTCGCGTCGGGCGTGGCGGAGCTTTTGTCGCTTGACGAGGAGACGGCGGACGCGGCAATTTCGGGGATGATTGAGAGCGGCAAAATCAAAGCGGACGACATAAACGGTTATCATGCCTGCTATCTTGAAAGCTATTACCGCGCGGAGCGCGAAATTGCGAGGCTGCTTAGAATAATCGACGCATCATGTCCCGCGATTGACGACGCGGACGCCGAGAGATTCATAAAAATGCTTGAGCTGCGCTACGGCATCGAATATGCCGAGCTTCAGCGGCTCGCGATAAAAAATGCCCTTATCGGCGGCGTGTTAATTCTGACGGGAGGTCCCGGAACTGGAAAAACCACCGTCGTCCGCGCGCTTATAGACATTTACAGGCGCATGGGGCTTGACAAAATCGAGCTTGCCGCGCCGACGGGACGCGCCGCGAAGCGCATGACGGACGCGACGGGAGAGGGCGGCTCCGACACGCTCGAGGCGCGCACGATACACCGTCTGCTTGAGATGGAATATAACGACGACACGTACCCCCGCTTTGCGAAAAACGAGGAGGACAAAATCGACGCGGACGTTATAATCGTCGACGAAACGTCGATGGTTGACACAATGCTTATGTATTCGCTTCTTCGCGCGATAAAGCCGGGGACGCATCTTATCTTAATCGGCGACCGGAATCAGCTTCCGCCCGTCGGAGCGGGAAATGTGCTGCTCGACATCATTTCCTCGGGCAAACTGCGCACCGTCTGCCTCACTGAAATTTTTCGCCAGTCAAAGGAAAGCTGCATAATTACAAACGCTGCGCGCATAATAAACGGCGAATACCCGAATCTTTCGGAAAAGAAGAGCGATTTCTTTTTCATTTCGCGCGGGACGGACGAGGCGGTCGCAAGTACTGTCGTGGATTTATGCGAGCGCAGGCTTCCCGCGGCTTACGGTCGGGAATTTGCCGACGGCATACAGGTAATAACTCCGTCGCGGCGCGGTGCGTCGGGAACGGAGGCGCTCAACGCAGCACTCGGGGAAAGGCTTAATCCGCACGCAGACGGCAAGCGCGAAATCAGGCTTCACGGTGTAATATTCCGCGAGGGCGACAGGATTATGCAGACGAAGAACAATTATAAGCTCGAATGGCATCGCCGCGGCGGCGTCTCGCTTAGCCTTGACGATGATGAAAAGGAGAGCGGGGATGACGGGGCGAGCGGAATCGGAATTTTCAACGGCGACATCGGCGTAATTGAGAAAATTGACGGCGACGGCGAGATAACGGCTTTATTTGACGACAGGACTGTAAAATATGACGCCGAGTCGGCGGAGGAGCTCGATCACGCCTATGCGATTACGGTACACAAAAGTCAGGGAAGCGAATATCCCGCAGTCATAATCCCGATTTACGAGTGCGCGCCGCAGCTTCTGACGCGCCATCTTCTGTATACTGCCATAACGAGAGCGTCACGCATGGCTATTCTTGTCGGACGCGAGGACATCGTGCGGCGAATGGTCGATTTCAATGTTGACGACGGCAAATATACGGGGCTTTGCATGTTCCTTATGCGGGAATTCGGCGGATGACGGGCGCATTTTTCCGACTTCTTAACGATGTCGCGTACTATCTTTATCCCGAACGCTGCATCGTATGCGGCGGGGAAACGGACAGGGAGGCGCCGAAGGGCTCGCTCACTCGCATATTCTGCGAGGAGTGCCGGCTCGAATTTATCGAGTACTGCCGTCATAAATGCCCCCGGTGCGGGAAACCAATATACGAATGCGAATGCTCAACGAAGCTTTTGCGTTCGCACGGCATTGATTCGGCGTATAAATGCTTTCATTATGACAAAAATGCGCGGGGTTCTGCCGCGTCAAGGCTTATTTTTTCGCTCAAAAGCACGGAAAACGGCGCCTCAATTGACGCTGCGGCGAGGCTTTTGTCTGACAGAATTGCGCGGGAGGCGATGATTGAAGGGTATAATGCGCGCGATTTTGTAATCACGTTCGCGCCGCGAGGCGGGCGCTCGATACGAAATTACGGCGCCGATCACATGAGGCTGGCGGCAAAGCGCACGGCTGATAATCTGGGAGCGGATTTCGTCCCGATGTTCAGGAATACCTCAAGGGGCGCTCAGAAGGAGAAAAGCGCTCTCGAGCGCGAGGCGTCCGCATCAGGCAACATTAGGATTTGCAACCGACGCGCAAAATATGCGCGCGGCGTAAAATTTATCATTCTGGACGATGTACTTACGACAGGCGCGACCTGCCTTTCGTGCGCCGAAAAGCTGCGGGCGGCGGGCGCGGATGAGATAAAAATCTTTACTTTGGCGTCGGCTTTCGGCGAAAGAGCAAACAATGTCGGGAAATAGGGTTGTTTTTCGCCGCGTTTTGTGATACAGTCTATATATGACGGGTACTGCGGCAAATCGGATGCCCGACAAATTAACGGAGACGATAAATGTTCGGCAAGGATATAGGAATAGATCTCGGCACGGCGACGGTGCTTGTTTATGTAAAGGGCAAAGGAATTGTCTTAAAGGAACCGTCAGTCGTAGCCATTGACAAAAATACAGACAGAATACTGAAGGTGGGGCGCGACGCGCAGGAAATGCTCGGGCGCACACCGGGAAATATAATTGCGATTCGCCCGCTTCGCGACGGGGTTATAAGCCAGTACGAGATTACGCTTCGCATGATACAGCATTTCATACGTCAGGCGAGCGGTCCCGCGATTTTCAAGCCGCGCGTGATGATATGCGTGCCGAGCGGAATCACGGAGGTTGAGGAGCGCGCGGTCGTTGACGCGGCTACTCAGGCGGGCGCGAAAAAAACATATTTGATTGAGGAGCCGGTCGCCGCCGCGATAGGAGCGGGAATTGACATTTCCGTACCGAACGGGAATATGGTCGTCGATATAGGGGGCGGCACGACTGATATTGCCGTAATTTCGCTCGGAGGCGTCGTCGTATCGGAATCCATAAAGGTGGCGGGCGACAAATTTGACGAGGCGATTATGCGCTTTGTGCGCAAGAAATACAATGTCCTTATCGGCGAGAGGACGGCGGAGGAGATTAAAATCGCTATAGGCTCCGTCTGGACGCGCGAGGAGCGAAAATCAATAGACGTAAAGGGAAGATGTCTCATTCAGGGGCTGCCGAAAATGGTGCGCATATGGTCGGATGAGATGATTGAGGCGCTCGACGAGCCGATAACGTCAATCGTCGAGGCTGTCTGCGCCGTAATCGAAAGGACGCCTCCCGAGCTTATCGGAGACGTTGTGGAAAACGGAATCGTCATGACGGGCGGCGGCTCGCTTCTTTACGGGCTTGATATTCTGCTTTCAAACGTCACGGGAATCCCCACGCGCGTTGCGAAAAACGCCGTTTCATGCGTCGCGCTCGGCACGGGAAAATCGCTCGACAATATCGCGCACATACCCGAGGGAGCGATAAACATATCGCGCACGCGCACGGAGCAGACGGGAATCATGACAATGTAAGCCGCAAAGCGTCCCCTCGCTTTTTGCCGAGAGGACGTTTTTTTGCCGAAAACCGAAATTCGCACCGACGGCTGTTGCGTTTTTGCGGCGGATGATGTATAATAAGACAAATTCCTATTTTGTCAAGGGGTATTTATATGAAAATCAGCGAAATAATAAATTCTGGGAAAATATCAATATCGTTTGAGGTATTCCCGCCGAAGGCATGGCAGAGCCTTGAGGAGACGCGGAATGTCGTATCGAAAATGACGGAGCTTTCGCCGTCGTTTATGTCGGTGACGTGCCGCTCGGGCAGCTCGATTGATTATACGGCTGCGGTAGCATCGGCGGTCGAGGCGGGCGGCGTGCCCTCTCTCGCTCACCTGACGTGTTATTCCTCCGATATGCGGGGAGTTGACGAGACGATGAGGCTTTTGTCGTCTGAGGGAATTGACAACATTTTAGCGCTTCGCGGCGACCCTCCGACGGACGGGAGCGAAATCAGGACGGATTTTGCGCACGCGAGCGACCTGACGGCGTATATAAAAGCTCACGGTGATTTCTGCGTAGGCGGCGCATGCTATCCCGACGCGCATCCCGAATCGACGTCATATGACATGGATATAGAATATCTCAAAATGAAGGAGGACGCGGGCGCGGATTTCCTCACGACGCAGATGTTCTTCGACAACAACATTTACTATGCGTTCCGCTACCGTATGCTCAAGGCGGGAATCAAAATCCCCGTCATTGCGGGAATTATGCCGATAACAAAGAAAAGTCAGGTATTCCGCTCGGCGCAGCTCTCAGGTTCGCCTATGCCGCGCCGCGTGCTTTCGATGGCAGACAAATTCGGAGACAATCCCGCGGCGATGAGGCAGGCGGGAATCGCTTACGCCGAGGAGCAGATTGTAGACCTTCTCTCAAACGGCGTGAATCACATACATATTTACACAATGAACAGTCCCGAAACGGTCGGCGCCATCATGTCGGGGCTTTCGGAGATAATAAAGGAACGCGCATGATGACGAAAATAACGGAGTTGCTCGGGAAAAGACTGCTTATAACCGACGGCGCTATGGGAACGAGGCTTCTTGAAATGGGGCTTTTGCCGGGCGAGCCGTCCGACACATGGAATCTCACTCATCCCGAGAGAATTGGGGCGATTCACAAATCATATCTTGACGCGGGCGCTGATATAATCAAAACGAACACGTTTGTCACAAACAGGCATAATCACCCGGGCGCGGGAGAGGTGGAAAGACTCGCGCGCGCGGGCGCGGAGATTGCGAGAGCAGCGGTTTTGGAGGCGGGACGCGGATATGTCGCCTTCGACATGGGACCGACGGGGCTTTTGATGGAGCCGCTCGGAGAGCTGACGTTTGAGGACGCAGTAGGAATGTATTCCGAGGCGATACGCGCGGGCGCGGACGCCTGCGACCTTATAATTTTTGAGACGTTTACGGACATTTACGAGCTGAAGGCTGCGATTATAGCGGCAAAGGAATGCATCTCTCTTCCGATTTTCGCGACGGTTACGATGGATTCAAAGCGAAGGCTTATGACGGGCGCGGATATTGATACGGTCGTCACAATGCTCGAAGGGCTGGGCGTTTGCGCGCTCGGCTTCAACTGCGGGGTGGGACCCGACACGATGGAGGAGCTTATGCCGGAGCTGTCAGCGTCAACGTCGCTCCCGATTATAATCAACCCGAACGCGGGGCTTCCCGAAATCGACGCGGACGGCAGGTCGCACTATAATGTTTCACCCGACGAATTTGCCGACACGCTTCTCAGAATTGTGAGGGCAGGCGCCTCTGTTGTCGGCGGCTGCTGCGGCACGACGCCCGACTATATAAGGGAGGTGTCCGACAGATGCCGCTCGGTTCCGTTTTCGCCGCCCAAAAAGAAAAATTTCACCCGCGCCTGCTCCGCGTCCGAAACGATTGTTTTCGGAAATGAGCCGCTTATAATAGGCGAGCGGATTAACCCGACGGGAAAGCCGAGGCTGCGCGAGGCGCTGCGGGCGGGGGATTTTGAATACCTTGTCAATATGGCATACCGCGAGCGCGACGCGGGTGCGCACGCGCTTGACGTAAACTGCGGGCTTCCCGACATTGACGAGCCTGCGGCGCTTGCGCGCGCGGTACATGACATTCAGGCGGCGGTGCCTACCCCGCTTGAAATCGACACGTCGGACAAAACGGCTATGGAGGCTGCCGTGCGGATTTACCGAGGCAAGCCGATAATCAATTCCGTGAACGGCAAAAGGGAGGTCATGGACGCGATTTTCCCTATTGTGAAAAAATACGGAGGGGTCGTCGTCTGCCTCACTATCGATGAGGACGGAATCCCCGACACCGCAGCGGGGCGCGTAGGGATTGCCAAGCGAATCATCGAGGAGGCAGGCAAATACGGAATCGAAAAGAAGGATTTGATTATCGACACGCTTACGATGGCTGTCTCGACCGTTCCCGACTCCGCTGAGGTGACGATTGAAGCGCTTGAAATTTGCAGGCGCGAGCTGGGAGTGAACACGGTGCTCGGCGTATCAAATATTTCCTTCGGACTGCCCGACCGCGAGACTGTCAACGCGGCGTTTTACACGCTCGCAATGAAGCGGGGGCTGTCGGCTGCGATTATAAATCCCGAAAGCAGTGTTATGATGGGCGCGTACCGCGCGTATCTTTTGCTTGCGGGCTATGACAGGTGCGGAGTTGAATACAGCAAGCTTCGCGCGGGAATCAAAACGACGACAGAAAATGCCGCTGCCGTGAAAAAATCGGACGTTTCTGAGCAGGGCGTCGGGAATCTCGCCGGTGCGATTGCGGCGGGGCGCGCAAATGACGCTCTGCGCCTTACAAAGGAGCTTGCGCTCACAAAAAAGCCGCTTGACATCATCGGAGAGGATATAATTCCCGGGCTTACGTCACTCTGCCGCGAATACGACGAAAATAAAATCTTTCTGCCGCAGCTCATAGCGGGTACGGACGCGGCGACGGCGGCATTTTCGGAGCTGAAATCTCATATCGGCGCATCGGATATAAAATCGCACGGAATAATCGTTCTGGCGACGGTGCATGGGGATATACATGACATAGGCAAAAACATCGTTCACGCCGTGCTTGAAAATTACGGATACGAAATTCACGACCTCGGGCGGGATGTGCCTGTCGATACGATTGTCGGGGAGGTTTTGGGGACTAAAGCGAAGCTTCTCGGGCTTTCGGCACTCATGACGACGACTGTTCCCGCGATGAGGGAGACGATTGCGGCGGTTAAGGAAAAAGCGCCGTTTTGCAGAATTGCCGTCGGCGGCGCGGTGCTGACGCAGGAAATTGCGGACGATATAGGCGCCGACTATTACACAGCCGAGGCAACGGGAATGGTTGCGGTCGCACGCGAGGCACTCGGAGAATGATTTTTTCGCGCGCGGCTTGCCCGCGCGCGAAAAAAATCTCATGAAAACGCGAAGTTTTTTTGAAAAACGCTTGCAATCCGAAAAAATATGTGGTATAATAACATTACAGAATGAATCACAGATTCATTCTGTAATGCAATGAATATTGAATCCTCATCATAGATTTCGGCTTCAATATTCACGGCACAGTGCGAATTGATTGGTGAAGCAAAGCTTCGCACGTCAGCTTGTCAAATAATTTTATTAAATCACAGATTCAATAAAATTATTTGCGGCACAGTGCGAATTTGATTGATGAATCGCAGCTTCATTCTGTAATGCATTGAATAAGGCCCGTTGGTCAAGCGGCTAAGACGGCGCCCTCTCACGGCGCAAACATGGGTTCGATTCCCGTACGGGTCATAAAACTTTTTTTGGTGATACACTCCTTAATGTGGCAAAACGCCGCCGGATTCCGGCGGCGTTTTGCTGCGCTTTTTTATTTTGAAAGCCTGTCGGCAAGGTCGTATTTGTATTTTATCGCCTCGCGCTTTTCATGGCACATATGCCGCATTTCCGATATGTCGGCAAGCGAATATCCGCGAAGCTCGCCCTCGGTGAGCTTGCCCTTGTACATACGGTCGAGCTTGAGCGCGTATGTAATGTCCATCGGCGTAATCTCGCCGTTGCGCTCGCACATGACAAGATTCGCCTCGCCCTCAAGCAGGCACTGCACGGCTTTGTCGCCCATACGTGTGGCGAGCATACGGTCGCGCAGCGTCGGCGCGCCTCCGCGCACGACGTGAGCGAGACGCGCGAAGCGCGTTTCAACGCCCGTTTTCTCGGGTATGAGCTTTGCAAGCTTTTCCGAATAATCGCCGAGACCCTCCGATACGATTACGATGAAGTGGCGCTTGCCGTCCTTCACGCCGTCGGCGATTTTGTTTATGAACGCCTCCTCGTCAAAATCGATTTCCTTTATCGCTATTGCGATGGCGCCGCATGAGATTCCTACCTCAAGCGCGATGTCGCCCGCGTCGCGTCCCATGACCTCGACGACGTTAGCCCTCGCGTGAGATTCGCACGTGTCGCGCAGACGGTCTACCATTGAAATTGACGTGTTGACGGCTGTATCGAAGCCTATTGTGTAATCCGTCGAGGTGATGTCGTTGTCGATTGTGCCGGGGATTCCTATCGTGTTGATTCCCTGCGCCGTCAGATCGACGCCTCCGCGGAACGTACCGTCTCCGCCGATGACGACAACTCCGTCGATTCCGTTGTCGCGGCACGTTTTAGCCGCCTGCTGCTGCCCTTCGAGCGAGCGGAAACGATGGCAGCGGTCGGAATAAAGGATTGTTCCGCCCTTTTCAAGGCACCCCGACACGTCACGGTACGAAAATTTCTTCATTTCGTTGTCGATAAGCCCGCGATATCCCTTGTAAATTCCGTATACCTCAACTCCGCGCTCGATTGCCGAACGCACGACCGCACGAACGGCTGCGTTCATTCCGGGAGAATCGCCTCCCGAGGTAAGCACTCCGATTCTTTTGAATTCCGACATGATTCGTCTCCTTTATTTTTCAAAATATAATCCCGTTTTGAATTTTCCAGCCGCCGTTCATTCGCCCGCGCCCTCGAGAAGGCGCGAGATAAGCTCCGTGTAGCCGATTCCCGATTTTTCCATGAGCTGCGGATACATACTTATCGAGGTGAAGCCAGGAAGCGTGTTGATTTCGTTGAAAATCACGCGCTCGTCCTCTCCCATGCCGACTACGAAAAAGTCTATTCTCGCAAAGCCGCGGCACGAGAGGGCAGAGAACACAGTTCCCGCAACCTCCTTTATGCGCGCGTATGTTTTCTCGCTTATCCGCGCGGGGATAAAATAGCTCGCGTTGTCGTTTTCGTATTTGGTGTCGTAATCGTAAAAGCCGTCGCCCGGGTCAATCTCACCGCAGCATGAAAAGAAAATCTCGCCCCCTGCCGTCTCGAGCGCCGCGATTTCGACCTCGCGCCCGACAATGCACTCCTCTGCAAGAACCGTCGAATCAACGCCGAACGCGAGCGCAAGCGCGCGGTCAAGACCCGCCCTGTCGTCCGCGCGCGACGCGCCGAGAGAGGAGCCTGACGATGAGGGCTTTATGAATACGGGGTAATTCCCGAAAAATTTCTCGATTTTTTCCGCCGCAGTGCCGCCCTCAAAATCGCTCGCTCTGAGGACGATGGATTTTGCCATCGGCACGTCATAGCCCGAAAGCACCGCTTTTGTCACGGATTTGTTCATGCAGTCGGCGGAAGCGCCGCAGCCGCTGCCGACATACGGGATTCCCGCAAGCGAGAGCATTCCCTGAAGCGTTCCGTCCTCCGAATACTGCCCGTGCATGACGGGGAATATTACATCAACCGAGAGCGGCGTGAGCGCGCCGCCGTCCATGATGTAATATCCGCCGCACGAATGCGATGGGTCGAGCAGAATCCGGCGAAGATTATCGGATTTCGTGTGCCAAGTGTCGGACACGATGTCGTCCGTGCCGCCGCTGTAAAGATACCACGTCCCGTCGCGCGTTATTCCCGCTGTGAGGACGTTATATTTTTCACGGTCGATATTTTTAAGTACGCTCTCGGCGGAGCGAAGCGAAACCTTATATTCGCCAGACCGCCCGCCGAAAAGACAAAGTACGTTTTTTTTCATGATTTTAATTCCCCTTCGGAATTGATTTGTTCCGCACCCATCCGCCTCTGAATCAAAAGTGAGGCGCTTTTGCGGTTACAGATTTGCTCCCTTCAAAAGGTAATAGTCAATCGAGTCGCGCAGCGCCTGCCAGCTCGCGTCAACGATGTCTACAGACACGCCGACCGTGCGCCAGAGCGACACGCCGTCCGTGCTTTCTATGTAAACTCTGACGGAGGACGCGGTTGTGTTGCTCGAATCAAGCACACGCACCTTGAAGTCGGAGAGCCACATTCCCGAAAGCTTCGGATAAAATCCCGAAAGCGCGCGGCGCAGAGCCACGTCGAGTGCGTTTACGGGTCCGTCGCCCTCGCCCGCCGTAATTTCCTCGACAGTCTCCCCGTCGCCGTTCGGAATCGACACCTTGATGAGAGCCGAAGTCTTTGAATTCGGGTTAATCGAAAGAGGCTCGCTTATCATGACGCGGAAGGTGAGAAGGTCGAACGAATGGCAGTTCATTCCGAGCGCCTCAAGCATGATGAGGTACATTGACGCCTCTGCGCTTTCAAACTGAAAGCCCTTCGCCTCATATTCCTTGATTCTCGCGATTACAGCCGACAGCTTTTCGTCGTCGCCCACAATATTAAGCTCGGGCGCGATTCTTGAAAGCGCGGCGCGGTAAGCGCTCCGCCCCGCCATGCTAGAAATCAGAAGATTGTCGGCGTTTCCCACAAGCTCGGGGCTTATATGCTCGAATGTGCGGGGCTTTTTGCGAACGCCGTCGATGTGCATTCCCGCCTTATGCGTGAATGCGTATCCGCCGACGAACGGCTCATGCTCGTCAAATGAGAGATTCGCCGATTCCATGATGTAGCGCGCCGTTTTTGTGAGCATTTTGAGCTGCTCGGGCGTTATGCACGAATATCCGAGCTTGAGCTGAAGCAGCGGCAAAATCGTGGTGAGATTGCAGTTGCCGCACCGCTCGCCGATTCCGCACATTGTGCACTGCACCTGCACGGCGCCTGAAAGCACCGCTTCGGCGGAGCCTGCGACTGCCATTCCGAGGTCGTTGTGGCAGTGTATCGATATTTTCGCCGACGGCAGGCGCTTTTTCACCGTCGATACCGCGACGCCTATCGCCTGCGGCATCATTCCGCCGTTTGTGTCGCACAGCACTAAGTAATCCGCGCCCGCGTCGAGCGCCGTTTCAAGTACGCTTATCGCGAAATCCGGACTGTCAGAAAATCCGTCGAAGAAATGCTCCGCGTCGAAGAATACGCGCTTTCCCGCGCGCTTGAGGTATTCTATCGACTCGCGTATCATTTTATAGTTTTCCTCAGTCGTTGTGCCGAGAACGGTTGTGACCTGATATTCCCAGCACTTTCCGAAAATCGCGACGTTTTCGACGGGAGATTTCGCTATTGCGGCAAGTCCCGCGTCGTCCTCGACACTTTTTTTCGCGTGTCTTGTCGAGCAGAATACGACAAGCTGCGAATTTTTGAGCTTAACCTCGTCGCAGTGCGCGAAAAACGCCGCGTCCGACGCCGACGCGATATTGCCCGCCTCTATATATGTTACACCGAGGTCGTCGAGCGCGTGAATTATCGATATTCTGTTGTCGTCGGTGAAATCAATTCCCGCGCCCTGCGCGCCGTCGCGCAGTGTTGTGTCGTAAATCTCAATTTTCATATATTATCAGCCCTCCGTGAAGATGTGTTTGTTTATACGTTGGTTATTGTTCTGCGTCAGAATGACCGACGTCATTTTGACGTTAGTCAGAACGACGTTTTATGACCGCCGCACGCGGATTTTTTGACAAATCCCGCAGTATACGGCATTCAAAGCCGCGCTCGCACGCGATTTTTCCGATTTCATTTGATTCGTCGTACCCGATTTCAAATACAAACTCGCCGCTTTTTGAAAGATTTTTTTCATATCCGTCAAGCAGCGCTCGGTAAAAATCAAGTCCGTCGCCTCCGCCGTCAAGCGCGATTTCCGGCTCATATGAAAGCTCGGGCGCGAGTGAGGGAAGCTCCCCCGATTTTATATACGGCGGATTTGACAGAATCATGTCGTACTGTCCCGAAAGCCCCTCGCCGAGAAAAACATCGCCCAAGCGAAACGTCATCCTTTCGCAAACTCCGAGTGCTTTTGCGTTTTCCTGCGCGACCGCGAGCGCCTTTGGCGATATATCGAGAGAATCGCATAAAACGTCGGCTTTTTTGCAAATTGCGATGCCGATAATTCCCGAGCCGCAGCATAAATCCGCTGCGCGGCACCCGTCACGCAGGCGCGTGAGCGCATAATCGACGAGCGTTTCCGTGTCGGGTCGGGGAATGAGCGTGTCGGGCGTTACCCTGTAGGTCTCGCCGTAAAAATCAGCCTGTCCCACGATATATTGAAGCGGCTCGCGCTTTTCGCGCCGCGAAATCAGAGCTTCAAGCTCCGAATACCATGCAGCCGCAGAAAGGTCCTCGTCATACCGCGCGAGAAGCGACGCGAAGGACATTCCCGACGCAAGCCCTGCCAGAATAAGCAGGTCGTTTTTCGGCTCGGGAACTCCCGCCGCCGAAAGCACTGATTCAAGCCCGCGAAGCGTCAAGCGTTGCCGCCCTCGGGAGAAAGCCCGCCGTCGTCGCGTTCATTTGCGTCGCCTTTTGTGTCGGCGTCCTTTTTGAGACTGTACGTCATCGGGTCAAAATCGGGAAATTCATCCGGCATCGAGAGCTTGAGCGACGTTATTGCAACCGCCAGTTCTTCAAGGTCAGGCTCGCGCGTCGTTATACGCTGCATCCAAAGCCCCGGCGCCGAGCAGATTTTAGTCAGAAGATTATCGTGCTTGCCCGCGTACATGAGATATTCGTAGCTTATCCCCATGACGAGCGGCAGAAGCGCGAGCTTGCAGAGCGACTGGAAATACCAAGCCCATGTGCTGGGAACTACTGAGTAAATTAAAATCGAGAGTATCAGAATTACGAAAATGAAGCTTGTGCCGCACCTCGGATGAAAGCGGGTGCAGGTTTTTGCGTTTTCGGGCGTAAGCTCCATCCCCGACTCGTAGCAGGCGATTGACTTATGCTCGGCGCCGTGATATTCAAATGTGCGGCGAATATCGCTCATAAGCGAGACGAGCCACATATAAAGCACAAAAAGAACGATTCGCACAACTCCCGCCGTGAGGCTTACAAACCAGCCATGCTCCATGCCCGCGGCGTTTTTTATGACGTTTGCAAGATACGTCGGCAAAAGCGCGAAAAGACCGATTCCGAGCGCAAGCCCCAGAATTACGCCGATTACCATCACGACGTCCATCAGCCCCTTGCCGAATTTATTGCGCAGCCACTTTTCCGCTTTCGATTCCTCAAGCTCCTCGTCAAGCCCCAACAGCTCCGTCGAGGTGTCGAGCGACGAAAACGACAGCTTCATCGACTCGATATAGCTGATGCAGCCGCGGATTATAGGTATATTGCAGATTTTGTGGCGCTTCCGAAGCGACACATATGTGCTTTCCTTTGTGTTTATCGAGCCGTCCTCGGCGCGCACGGATATTGCTATCCTCTCGCCGCAGCGCATCATTACGCCCTCAAGAAGAGCTTCTCCACCAACGCGCCCCATGCGCGGATTCTTCTCCTTTGTTTTCCTGTCCTTTGACATCTCTTTCGGCATTATTTCCTCCCCTTTGAAAAATATTGAATATGCGCTCCGAAACAATCGTTATCGTCGCGGCAATAATACTCCATATACATTGTATCATAAAAATCGCAGAAATGCAAATTTATTTGAAGCGCATCGACAAAACATTCAAAGAAAAATCAGAGATTCATCACCCTGCGCGCCCTGCGGCGCGTTCAATGAAGAAAAGCCATTCCGTCATGAAGCTCTGCTTCATAACGAAACGGCAGTTTTGATAAAGGACACGCGCCCCTCATTCGGAATATTCGCCGTAATATCCCGCGGCGTCAAAGACAAGACAGCGATTTTTCTCCTTTGAGACGCGCAGCGTGACACCGCCCGAGTCGTAAACGTCGTATTTCGCGTCAGACGCGGAAAGAGAGAGCGGACGGCTGTCGGGCGACGAAAATCCAGCGCGGCGCAGCATTTCGCGCGCCGCCGAGAGCGTCGTTCCCTCACCGTCACCGTCGGCGTCCCCGAGACAGAATTTATAAAGCCTATAGAGTCTGCCGCCGCGCCTTGTTATCTCGATTACAATGTTGCCGCAGACGTATGTGTATACCCCGCTGTCCTCGTCAGCGAGTGTGAGCTTCGCGCCGACGCCGGCATATTGCGCCGCAATTTTATGCGCCTCCGCCTCACTCACCTCAGAGAGATTTGAAAGAAGCGAGCTGTGCCTGTCCGATCTTTGGAATGCCGCGTCATCACACGGGGAAATCAAAAGCTCCACCGCTCCCTCCGCCGAGGCGAGCGCCGTCTCGGGCGAGCTGCCGCCGCCCGCGGCGAGGAGCGCCGAGTAAATCACAGTGGGGGAGATGCCTCCCGCGGGTGCGGCGCCGCGGATAAATTCCGAAAGAAAGCGGTGAAGGGACTTGTGAGGCTCGCCGCCCGAAAAAAGCTCGCAGCGCGAAAGCGCGTCGTCCGCGCACATCGCAAGCGCGGAAAGCCTCTCGCCTGAGGCGTCGTCCATCACCTCGATATATTCCGAAAAGGAAAGATACGCCTCAAAAGCGCAGCCCTCCCTTTCGGCGGCGGCGTCCGCGTATGCGTTTTTTGCCTCGATTGACGAAAAAAAGCCCCAGAAAATCGACGCTGACATGATTATAAAATATAAAACTGCGGGGATCGCGGGAAATTTTCTCATTTTACATTACCTGTAGGATTCATTGCTTGTGAAATTAGTTTCCCGCGAAATTCCCCGTTTTTTCGATGAAAATATTTGAATCATGCCGACCTTTCAGATAAAGAGCGGTCGGAGCTGACGTCCCGAAAGCGCTGCCGCCAGCGCGTCCGGCACAAGCCTCATATCCGCGACGAGCGAATGCGGCTTTTTCACAACATCATCCTGTCTCATCGGCACGAAATAGACGTTTTTGCGCCCGAGAACCTCGCCGATGTTCGATAAATTCGCCGCGAGCGCATCGTTTGACGCGAGCGCAATCAAAAGCGTTCCCGCGTTTCGCATATGCGCCTTGACAGCCATCGTCACGGGAGTGTCGGTGACGGCGCATGAGATTTTGGCAAGCGTATTTCCCGTACACGGACATACAATCAGCGCGTCGAGCGGACATTTCGGTCCGAGCGGCTCCGCGTCCTTTATCGTCAGAACGGCGCGCCTTCCGCATATCTCCTCCGCGCGGCGCATGAAATCCTCAGCGCGCCCGAAGCGCGTGTCTGTCGAGGATGCGTTATAGCTCATTATCGGCAAAAGCTCGTATTTTGAGGAAAGCCCTTCAAGCACGCCGAGCGATTCGGAAAGCGTGCAGAACGAGCCGCACATCGCGTAGCCTATCATGTCGTGCCTCCAAGCTCGCCGAAAATCCGCAAAACCTCGTTTTTTATTATGTCAGCCGCCTCGCGCGGCGCGTATGACGCGGGCAGCGAGGGCAGGCGGATGACTGTGTGACCGTATTTTTCCGCCTCGGCGGGGTCGATTCCGTACGGAGCGGACGCAAGCTCGATTATGACCGCGCCGTCCTCTATCGCCGCCAGCTCATATCCCGATATAATCCGCGCCGGCACCGTGTTTATAATCAAATCCGCCCTTGATATTGCCGAAAGCTTTTCGCCGCAGTCGAAAAGCTTTGCTGTGCCGTAGCCGTTCGCCGCCGCTTCGGAAAGCGCGGACTCCGACCGTGCGGCGACGGTGACCTCGGCGCCGAGGGACGCGAAAAGCCCGGCGGTATTCCTCGCGACGCGCCCGAAGCCGGTGATAAGCGCGCGCTTGCCGCGCACCGTTCCGCGTCCCTCCTTCATGTAAGAAAAAAGCGCGCCCTCAGCCGTTATCGCTGCATTTTCCTCGGCAAATGTTTCCGAATCGTATATGTCGCGGCATGGGTGCGACAGTCCTTCGCATTCGGCGCGAAAGCCCTCGGGTGCCATTCCCGTGATAAAAAGCGCGCCGTCGGAGCATGAATGTATGCGGCTTACGGCGTCGGAGAGCCTCATCGCGGGAAACGTCCCCGAAACAGTCTCGCCGTCGCGCGTCGTCGGAAGCGGGAAAATTACCGCGTCCGCATTCCTCGGCGGGAACGAGCGCTTTATTTTGAATTTTTCCGATAAAACCGAGGACAGGCGGCGCATACGCGCGTCCGTCCCCTCGAAAATATATATGCTTCTTATTTCTCTCATAAAATGTGCGTTCCTTTGTTTTTGATAACTTGAAATGCACTTTTATTTTATGCGTCCCCGCGTCCGAATGCTACCCCGCGCCCTTCCTACCTCGGGAAAATATCATTTTTGCATATCCCGTCTCCTCACGCGAAAGATTTCCCGAAACGGCGAGCAAAGCGAAATAGAGCGACGCCGCAAGGAGCGCCGATAAAATCGCAAAAGCAGCCGTGCCTCCTATAGCGAGATCTTTCGCTGCAACGACCGAAAGGGCGCTTACGATGAGGCACGAGGCGGCGGCAGTGAGCGCGGGGACGACGAGCCAGCCCAGAATTTTCGGGCGCACTCCCGTAACGGAAAGAAGGCGCCATATTGAAAGGGAGGCGTTTATAACCTCGCAGACAATGATAACGGCGGCGTAGCCGACGACGCCCCATACGGGAACAAGAAGCCACACGAGGACGACGGAAAGCGCCGAATCGAATATGTTCACCCTCATGCAGAAAAGCTGTTCGCCCAGCCCCTTGAGCAGACTGTCAGTCGCGGTATCGAGATACATGACGGGAATAACGGGGGCAAGCACGCGGATATAATATCCCGCCTCCTCGCTGTCGTATAAAATCACGCCAAGCTCGTTTGAAAAGCAAATCATGAGGGCGGAGGTGCAGACGGCGAAAAGAAGCGTCGTTCTGAATACGCGGCGCGTTATGTATTTTATGCGTGCGTCCTCACCTCGCGCGCGGCTTTCGGAAATCTCGGGTACGAGCAGCGAGGTGAAGCTGCCGAGAATCGCGTATGGAAACATTATCACGGGCATTACCATACCCTGAAGCGTGCCGTATGAGGCGAGCGCCGCCGAATACGACTGCCCCCATTTTTCAAGCCCGCGCGGTATTAAAATATGCTCGAGCGTCAGAAATCCGCTTCTTACATATGATGAAATCGCGACCGGGAGTGCCGAGGAAAGTATGCTTGCCGCCGCGTCCGTTTTTGTGCCGGCTGAAAGCTCCGTGCCTTTAATATCGCCCGAGCTGCACCTCGCCCCGCGCTTTTTCGCCCGCGCGCCGAAGTGACTGTGCCTGTCGCATACGTAAAGCGCCCACGAGAGCAGGAATGTGCCCGCCTCCGAAATCGCGCCGCCGCCGACAAGAGCCGCGAGCGCATATTCTGCGCCTTTTGGCAGAAGCAGCGAAAGTCCGAACGCAGTCAGCGCTATTTTCACAAACTGTCCGACGACGGAGACGGCGGCGTTTTTGAATACGCGGCGGCAGGCGTTGAAATATCCCGATAGCGCGGAGGAAAGAGATGTGGGGGCAAGGGTCAGGGCGAGAATTTTAAGCGACAGCACCGTTCTGTCGTCGCCGAGAAGCTCGCCGCCGATATATTCGGCGCCGAAAAAGAGAACGGCGCCGCCGAGTATGCCGAAAAAAAGACAGTATAGAACGGACGTCGCCATTACGTTTGAAAGGCGCTTTTGCTCCTCGCCAAATGGCGCCGTCAGCACCGTTTCCGCCGTCATGCGGGTGACGGCGAGGGAAATTCCCGACGTCGCGAAGGTAACGGCGAAGCTGTACGCAGTCATTACGAGCGTGAAAAGCCCGATTCCCTCCGCGCCGACAATATTCGTTACATATACGTTGTATCCGACGGAAACAGTGCGCATAAAAAGCGCCGCCGCCGACATCAGTATCGCGTTTTTGAAAAATCGCTTTGCCCCAGACATGACCCCTCCGACACCGCAAAACAAAAAATTACGGTTTATTCTATGCGGCGGCGGATTTCGTTATGACAGCGGGCGGCGGCGGGCATGACGGGAAGCGACCCGATTTTGATTTTTTCGTGAAACCGGAGTGATTGTTATGCACTTTATGAGAAGGTTTTCTGAAACTTGGAAAATCGGCGATTTTTTTAAATCTTTTTTATTGTAACGCGCGTAAAATGAACGGGTCGGGCAATCAAAGACCACCTGTCCGACTGTAGGAGGCAGAAATGTACATAATCAAAAACGCTTTTTTGACGCTTTCGCGTTCAAAGGGGAGAACGATTCTTATCGGAATCATCGTGCTTGTTATTGCCACCGCCTGCTGCGTGGGTCTTTCGATTCGCTAGGCAGCGGAGACGGCAAAGGAGGAAACGCTCTCGGGAATTTCAATTACCGCGTCGATTTCGGTTGACAGGACGAGCATGATGTCCAGTATCGCAAGCTCAGGCTCGGCGGAGGACGGCTCGTTTGACAGAGACGCATTTTCGAGCGCGCTTTCGTCCGTTTCATCGCTTATGGCGGAGGAGCTTGAGACATACGCGGAGCTTGATTCGGTGTCGAGCTTTTACTACACCGTGAGCGTGAGCTTCAACGGCGGCGACGTTGATCCTATCGGCGGCTCGTCTGACGACGATGAGGATGAGGACACCGACGACACCGATGAGGACGCCGAGGAGGAATCGGATTTTACCGATATTCCCGACGGGATGGGCGATATGAGAGGAAGCATGGGCTTTGAAATCGGCACGATGGGAACGGAGGGCGATTTCACGGTCATAGGCTACAGCTCGGACGAGGCGATGACGTCGTTCATTAACGGGACGAGCATAATTATCAGCTCCGATACGGATGAGGACTCCGAATATGACGAGTCGTATTACGGCACAATGTTCGAGGAGGGAACTGAGGAGCTTACCTGCGTTATATCGTATGAGCTTGCGGTTTATAACTCGCTTTCCGTCGGCGATACGATAACGCTTGCGAATCCGAACGATGAGGACGAGACATACACGCTCACGATTGTCGGAATCTATATAAACAGCCAGTCAACCGTGACTGACAGCTCCGTAATAAGCGGATTTTCGTCGTCAACGGATTCGTCGAACCAGATTTATATGAGCGCCGCAGCGCTTGAGGCGATTCTTTCGGAGTCGGAGGAAAACGCGACTGTTGAGACGGACGAGGACACGGGAACGGAAACGACGACGGCGCTTCCCTCGCAGGTTTCGGGAACATACGTATTCGCGAGCGTTGACGATTACGAAACCTTCTGCGAGGAGGTTTACGAGGCGGGGCTTTCGGAGGACTACACAGTCAGCTCATCCGACCTTTCGAGCTACGAATCGAGCCTGCTGCCGCTTGAAAATCTCTCGACTATGGCGCTTTACTTCTTAATCGTCGTAATCGCAATCGGCGCGATAGTGCTGATTGTGCTCAATATATTCAATGTGCGCGAGCGCAAATACGAGGTCGGCGTTCTGACAGCCATCGGCATGAAAAAGAGCCGCGTGTCGATACAGTTCATGTGCGAGACGCTGATTATAACGGTAACGGCAGTCGTTATCGGCGGTCTTATAGGCGCGGTATCGTCGGTGCCGATAACAAATTCGCTTCTTGCAAGCCAGATTGAATCGCAGAGTGCGACAAGCGAGCAGCAGACCGCCAATTTCGGGCGCGAAATGGGCGGAAGCATGGGAGATGTCGGCGATATGCCGTCAGATATTGACGTTGATACAGACGGGGAGCGCACGGGCTTCATGGGGGCGATTGACTCGTTCAGCTCAGCAACGACAAGCTACGTCTCGGAGGTTTCCTCGGCGACGAATCTCACGGTTCTCGTTCAGCTTCTCTTAATTGCGGTGCTGCTTACTCTCATTGCGAGCGCCGCGTCGGTAATATTCATAATGCGCTATGATTCGCTGAAGATTCTGGCGAACAGGGACTGATAATCGGGAGGTATTTGAAAATGGCATTACTTGAGCTTGATAATATCGGATATTCCTACGTCAAGGGAAAGCCCGTGTTCGAGGGCATATCATATTCGTTCGACGAGGGCAAAATGTACGCCGTGATGGGCAAATCTGGCGCGGGCAAAACGACGCTTCTCTCCCTGCTTTCGGGGCTTGCGAAGCCGACGGAGGGAAAAATCCTTTACGAGGGGCGCGACATTACGGAAATTAACCAATACGAATACAGAAGCAAATACGTCGGCGTTGTATTTCAGAGCTTCAATCTTCTGACGAAGCTGACGGCGGCGGAAAACATTGTGCTTTCGATGGAAATTGCGGGACTGCACAAGAAGGATGAAAAGGAGCGCGCATATGAGCTTCTTGACGACATGGGGCTTGACCGCGATGAGGCGGACAGGCGCGTGCTGAAGCTTTCGGGCGGTCAGCAGCAGCGCGTCGCAATCGCGCGTGCGCTTTCATACGGACCGCATCTCATTCTGGCGGACGAGCCGACGGGAAATCTCGACGGGGAGACGCAGAACGAGATAATGGACATATTCCGCGAGCTTGCGGACAGCGGAAAGTGCGTGATTATCGTGACGCATTCGCAGGAGGTGGCGAATCGCTCCGACGAGATTTATAGGCTCGTCGCGCCGGAGAAAAAGACGCGCCGGCAGAAAAAGATTGACGCTGCCAAGGCGGCAGCAGACGCAGCCGCAATTGCGGGCGAGGATGTAAAGCCAAAGAACGAGGGCAGCGCAAACACGGGCGCGAAAAAATCGGGGTCGAAGAAAAAATAAAATAACGCAAAAAAAGGATTCCTTTCGCGTAAGGAATCCTTTTTTTGCGGATTTATTTTTCGCTTATTTTCAGGTTTTCGCCTATGACTGCGGTATCGGAAACCGAATTCATCCACTCCAAAATGCGCGTTTTCTCGTCGCCCTCCGCCGTCGTGACGGCTCCCGCCGACTGAATGCACGGCGTAAACTTATACGTTGTTCGCAGATTCACATCAACGGAGACTGTAAGCACGCCCGTATCGACTGTATTCATATTGAACCAGAAATTCCCGAGGCTGTAGGCGATAAGACCGCCGTTATAATATTCGATAGGCTGCAAAACGTGCGGATGCGCGCCGACAACAATGTCGGCTCCCGCGTCAATCATCGCCTCTGCCGCCGCGCGCTGTGTGTCGTTTATGACGCTTGAATTTTCCGTGCCGAAATGCGCAAGCACGACAACATAATCGGAATTTGCCGCCGCCTCCTCGATTTCCGCGAGAAACGCCGCCGTGTCGTAAATTCCCATAACGCCCGCCGTTTCCTCGTCGGCGACGGGGGTGTATCTGCTTGTTTCGGCGGAGCTTGCGGCGCAGAACGCGATTTTCATGCCGCCCGAGATTATATATTTCACCTCCGACGCCTCATTTATGCTCTCTCCCGCGCCGACGGTGATAATTCCGGCGTCCTCAAGATGCGAAATCGTGTCAAAAAATGCCTCCTCGCCGTAGTCGTAGACGTGATTGTTCGCCAGCGTCACAAGGTCAACGCCAATATCGGTGAGAAAATGAATATCGTCGGGGTCGGCGCGGAAGGTGTAAAGCTTGCCCGAAAGCGTCGTGCCGCGCGCAGATATTGAAAATTCGTTATTTACGACGAAAATGTCGGAGCCGCGCATAAGGTCGAGCAAATCCGATGAAAAGCAGTCCTCGACCGTGGAATAGTGCGCGCGGAAATATTCAAGCAGATACCAGTCGTATGAAAGATTCACGTCGCCCGCGAAGGAAATCGTTGTCGTAGAGGATTCGTAAAGGTCGCCGAATACCGTAATGCTCGGGTCGCCCGAGCCGTCCGCCGACGCGGCTCCCGTGTAAATATCGTAAAGTACGGAAAATGAAAGCCCCGTAAGCTCTCCCCACATATCGTCACGGTAGCCCGAGCTGCCGATATAGTAAATTATATTTGAAAGAAGCTGTCCGTCTGTGTTGATATTTTCGTCGTTTATGCAGAACTCTATAAATCCGGCGTCGATGTCGTATTTTTTGTCGGCGGCGAGGATTATGCTCGTCACGTTTTCGCTGTCCTCGTCGGGCTGCTGCGCCTGATACATCTCCTCGTCGCTCGGGTCAGCCGACAGCGTCGAAATCGCAAACGAAATCGACCGCACGGCGCGGCTCTCCGTGACGTAAATCAGAATTAACGTAAAAAGGAGCAGCGAAAAAAACGCCGCGATTCGCGTGAATTTTATTTTCCCGCGCCCGTTCATGAGGCGGCACCCGCGCCGTTCAGATAAATATCGGCAGGCACAAAGCTTTCAAATATGCAGCAGTCAGCCTCGCCCCGCTCGCATAGCGAGGTCATCAAGCCCTCGTCGCGCACAGTCCAGAGCGAAACGGCGCCGCCGTAAATGTGACGCCAGAGCCTGAATCCGAAGGTGTAGATGTCGCGGCAGTTGTACGATACAAAATCCGGGCGACCGACGAAATTCAGAAGCAGCTCGGAGAGCATGAAAAGCGCGGCTCTGTCGCGGCGTCCGGCTTTTGTGCTGAATTTTTCGGAAAGCTGTCCGCGGAAAACATCGGGACGATTTTTCTTATACCAGCCGACGACATACGGATTAAAAGATTCAATGCAGTAGCTGCCGCCGTATTCCTCAAGCATGGGTGCTGCCTTTTCGCAAAGCTCCAGAACCGAGTATTCGCCGCCGGGAGTGCATTTGAATTCCGCTATAATCGGCACCTTCCCGCCGATAACGCCGAGCACCTCCGAAAGGCGCGGTATATACTGGTTTGTGCCGAGAATTTTAATTTCATGAAGCTCGTCGGCGGTGAAGGAAGCGATAGGCTTATCGATTCCGCAAAGACGCGAGAGACTGTCGTCATGATATACGACGGGAACGCCGTCGCGCGATAGGTGTATGTCAAACTCGACGCCAAGCCCGCACCTGACGGCAAGCGCGAATGCGGCAAGGGAATTTTCGGGTCTGTTTTTGTCGGGCGAATTGTCGTAAAGTCCGCGGTGCGCGAAGCGCGTCCCGTAAAAATCAGCATATTCGGGGCTTGATTTTCTGCCCGCCGTCAAAAAGACAATTATCGCGGCGGCAGCAGCCGTCACGCAGGCAGCCGCCGCGATTATAACCGTAATTACCATTTACACTCTCTCCCGTTATTCCATATCGGAGAAGCTTTCAAGCACCGAGTCCGACTCGGCAGGCTTGCTGTCGCCGTGCTTTGCAAACGAAATCGTGATAAACGAAAGCACAACGAATATCGTCGCGTAGGGGAAAAGCGTCGTCATCTTTATGTCGAGGAAAAATCCCGAAACAATCGGCGTGACCGTCTGCGCCGCCATCGACGCCGTATAATAAAGTCCCGTGTACTTCCCGACGTCGCTGTTCTTTGAAAGCTCAACGACCATGGGGAAGCTGTTTACGTTAATCGACGCCCAGCCGATTCCCGCAAGCGAGAAAAGGATATTCAGAAGCAGAACCGAGCAGCCCTCGCGCATGAAGGAAGCGGCGAAAAAGGCTGCGGCGAGCATAATGATTCCCGCCTGTATCACCCGCTTGCGCCCGATTTTCGAGGAGATAATCCCGACGGGTATGTAGGAGATGATGGCAGCCGCCTGCGCGATTATAAGCGTCATGTTGTAGTCAAGCCCAAGCACCGTTCCCGCGTAAACGGAATATTTGCTCGTCGCCGCGTTGTAGCCGAAAAACCAGAGAACGACGGAGGCGAGTATTAAAATCAGCGATGTTTTCTCTTCACGCGAGAGCTGGTGACTGCCCCCGACCTCGTCACTTGAGTTGTCCGAGACGTCGATGCCGTAGCGCATACTTTCCTCGTGCATTTCATGGACGAATTTCGGTTCCCTGACGGTGATGAGGAAAATAATGAGCGCCACTATCATAAGTCCCGATATGCAGGCGAAAAATCCCGTATACGACATGAGCGCGTTTTCCGTCTGTCCCGTCCCGAATACGATTCCGAGAACAAGCACGATTATTCCGCCGACGGTACCCATGAGATTTATTACGGCGTTGCCCTTTGAGCGAAGCGGCTTGATAGTCACGTCGGGCATGAGAGCCACAGCGGGCGAGCGGAAGGTTGCCATCGAAAGAAGGCAGATTAAAAGCAGCACCATGAAAAAGACGAGCGTTACGGGGGATTTGAGCGTCATATCCCACGCATAAGCCTGACGAAGCGGCACAACGAACTCTGTGTACGGGCTGACGGAATCCTCGGGCGTATATTCGCTCGTGTCCCAGATAGCAACGGAATACGTGCCGTCCTCGTTTAAGGTCGCGGCGCAGTCCTCGGAGCTTGTGATATTCAGAAATTCCTCGCGAGTGAAAATTTCCGTCATGACAAATTCGTCCCCGTCGGGAGTTTTCACCGTCGTCGAATATTCGTGGTCGTAAAGCGTCTCAAGGGACGATACGCTGTCAATGTCCGATACTGCCGATATATTTGTAAGCTGCATTCCGTCGGCAAAGGAAAGCGCTAAAAACGCCGCGGCGGCAGCAATTGTGCCGACGACGATATACGGCGTGCGCCGCCCGTATTTGCTCTTTGATTTGTCGGAAAGCGAGCCGAAAAGCGGCAAAAGAAAGAGCGCAAGCACATTGTCAAGCGCCATGACGACGCCCGACCACGTCTGCGACATTCCGAATTTGTCCGTCAATATCTCTTCGGGATAATGCTGTCATACGCCTGCCAGAAGGCGGTAATGAGGAAAAATGCGAATCCCACGCATATCGTGCGCTTATAGTTGAGCTTCATTGGTTTCAATTCCCCCTTTGTCCGAAATGCGGGCATTCAACCCCTTTTTCATTTCAATGAATTTTACTGCAACAATCAAAAAACCATCACATAATAGAATTATAATCTATTTGAAAGACAAAAGCAAGTGGAAAATGTGCTTTTGCGGAATATTTTTTGTAAAGAAGGAGACTGTCATGTCAGAATATATCTATAACGGGAAAAGCGACGATGAAAATGAAGGCTATTCCTCAAATGAAGAAAAGCCGAACGATGCAGCCGCCGGAAACGGCGCAACCGCCGGAAACAGCGCAGCCGCAGGAAACGGCGAAAATGCCGGAAAAGGCGAAAACGCAGGCTCTGTGAATGCAAATTCTCAGGGCTCAAGCCCCGAAAACGGCTCGTCAAACGCGAACGCAAATGCAAATGCTGACGGGACTGCCGGTCAGGCGAACGCGGAAACATCGTATCATTACCGCTATACGCCCGGTCAGTCAACGTATTCGCCTTATGGGGGAGCGAATCCGAACGCGGGCGGACAGACGTACACGCCGAACGGAACCGCCTACAACGGCGGCGCGTACAGCAACGGAGGGCAGCAATACGGACAGTATGGCGGACAGCAGTACGGGCAGAATCCGGGCTACGGCGGGCAGTATTACAGTCCCTACGGCGGCTACGGTCAGCCGACGCCTCCTCCCACGACGCCCCCGAACGGAGGGAAACCTCCCAAAAAGAAATCGAAGGCGGCACTTGTTGCCGTAATAGCCATTGTGATTGTCGCTGTCGTCGCGGTTACAGCGGTTGCAGCTTACGGAATTTTCAAGAACGCCGAAACGGTCGATACCACGGACGGCACGGAAACGTCTGATGTCACCGACAGCGGTGACGGCGATGAAACGACGGCGGCAGACCCCAGCACGGGCGTTCAGCTTGAGCAGAATAACGTAACCGTTGAGGCGGGGACATACGCCGAGGTCGTCGAAAAGACGGCTGATTCCGTAGTTGAAATCACGACGGAATACGCCTCCGTGAACAGCTTTTACTATACGTCGGGCGCGGGAAGCGGTGTTATAATCGATGAGGCAGGCTATATAATCACCTGCGCGCACGTAATCGTTGACGACGATTACGGCACGGCATCGACCATAATCGCGCAGCTCACCGACGGAAGCTCTTATGAGGCTGAAATCGTAGGCTACGATACGGATTCGGATATAGCGGTGCTGAAAATCGACGCGGGAGATACAGAGCTTACGGCGGCTGAAATCGGCGTGAGCGGCAATCTTGCGGTCGGCGAGGAAATAATCATAATCGGCAACCCTCTCGGAACTCTCGGCGGAACGGTCACAAACGGAATAATCTCGGCGCTTGACCGCGAGATAACGGTTGAGGACGAGACGATGAATCTCCTTCAGACAAACGCGGCAGTCAACCCCGGCAACTCGGGCGGCGGAATGTTCAATATGGCGGGTCAGCTCGTCGGAATCGTAAACGCGAAATACTCCGACACGGGAATCGAGGGCCTTGCATTTGCAATCCCGATTGACGACGCTGTTGAAATCGCGAACGAAATTCTCGAATACGGCTATGTGCGCGGCAGAGTTTCGCTTTATATAAGCGTCATCGAAATTTCCGATTATTCAACCGCTCAGATGTACCGCGTAAGCTCGCTCGGAGTTTATGTTTACAGCACCGAGGAGGGCTATAACGACGACGTGCTTCAGAGCGGCGACAGAATCGTGCAGATAAACGGCACGGAAATCTCCACATACGCGGAGCTTAAGGCGATTCTCAGCTCGTGCAGCGTCGGAGACACGCTTGAGGCGATGATAGTGAGAAGCGGACAGTATCTGACCGTAACGCTTACCTGCTATGAAAAGACAAATTCGGACGATTCGGTAAGCTTCTCCGATTAAAACACAAATTTCGGGAGGGGAAAGAGCTAATATGCGCGCAGCAGCGCGCGTAAAGGCACTGTCCCCTCCTTAAATTATCAATTTTGCAGGGCACAAAATCGTAGCAAAAAATTAAATTTGGTCTTGAAATATCCTTTTGGATATTATATAATTAAAGCAGAAAGCTGCTGAAAGGAACGGTGGGACATATGTATAAAATTCTTGTTGTGGACGACGAGGAAAGAATACGCCGCATGATAACGAAATATGCAGAGCTTGAGGGATATTCGACGGAGGAGGCGTCCGACGGAATCGAGGCAATCGAAAAATGCCGCAAAAACAAATACGACATACTCATAATCGACATTATGATGCCCGAGCTTGACGGATTCTCCGCGTGCCGCGAGATACGCAAGTTCTCCGACGTGCCGATAATAATGCTTTCGGCAAGGGGCGAGGAGTACGACAAGCTGAACGGCTTTGGACTGGGCGTCGATGATTACGTTGTCAAGCCCTTCTCACCGAAGGAGCTTATGATGCGAATCGATGCGATTATGAAGCGTGCCGGCAAAAAAAGCTCGGGCATTGGCGGCTCGGGCACCGAACACGAGATAATCGAAATCGAGGGGCTGAAGGCGGATCTTACCGCAAGAATCGTTTACGTGGACGACGAAAAGGTGGAAATGTCACCGAAGGAATACGACCTCTTCTTCTATATGCTCAAAAACAGGAATATCGCCTTGACGCGCGAGCGCCTTATCTCCGAGGTGTGGGGATATGACTTTTTCGGAGACGACAGAACGCTCGACACGCACATCAAGCTTTTGCGCAAGAGTCTTGGCAAATATGCGTCATTGATAGTGACGCTTCGCGGTGTCGGCTACCGCTTCGACGCGAATATCTGACATCACGTCATAAGATTATGAACGACGCAAAGCAAATAAAAAAATCCAAAACGGGAATGAGCATAAAGAGCAAGATACTTGCCTATATGCTTCTTTTCGTCATAATAATACTTTTGCTTATCTGGTTTTTTCAGATATTTCTCTTTGATTACATATACAGCAGCGTGGTAATCTCAAAGCTTACGCGCGAGGCTGAAATGGTGGAAAATCACCTTGACGACGGGCTTGACAGAATCGTCTCGTCAATAGGTCTTGACGAGGGAATGTGCGTTACGGTATATAAGCTGACGGACACGAACCAGTTTACCTCCCTTGTGAATATCCATGTGTCGTCGGGGTGTCTGCTGCACAGCACGACCTCTGACACGCTCTCCTCGCTTTACGCAAATGCAAAGGCTTCCGAGGACGGAGTTTACATTTACCGCGCAAAAATGACGGGCTTCAGCTTCGCGTCACAGTCGGGCGACGACGAGCTTTCCGACAGCAGCCTTCCCGATTCGGTGATTTACACCGTCGCGACGACATCGAAGGACGGCACGGAAATAGCGATATTCCTGAACTGCCAGATTACGCCCGACGAGGCGTCCGTGCAGTCGCTCACGACGACGCTCATGATAATATCGCTTATAACAATCGCCTGCGTGCTTGTTGTCGCGATAATAATAGCGAATCACGTCGCGCGCCCGATAACGGACGTGAACCGTGAGGCGAAATCTCTCGCGAACTACACGTATGACGGAAACAAGGTGCATCGCGGCTACAGGGAGATAAATGAGCTGAACGAAACTCTCTCACACGCCGCCGTCGAGCTTTCAAAGGCGGATATGACCCAGAAGGAGCTTATCGCGAACGTATCGCACGATTTGCGGACGCCGCTCACGCTTATCGGCGGATACGCCGAAATGATGCGCGACATTCCGAGCGAGAACAAGCCCGAGAATCTGCAGATAATAATCGACGAGACGAAGCGCCTTTCAACGCTTGTGTCCGACCTGCTCGAGGTGTCGCAGTTCCGCACGGGAAGAAGAACGCTCGCGTTTGAGCCGTTCAATCTCACCGAGGCGCTCCGCGAGACGATAAACCGCGTGATGCATCTCTACGAGCCGGAGGGATATATAATCAGGCTCGAGGTCGAGGGGGACGTATGGGTAAACGCCGACAGAACAAGGATTTTGCAGGTGCTTTACAATCTCGTCGGCAATGCCGTGAGCTTCACGGGGGATGACAGGACTGTGACAATTCGCCAGACTATAAATGACGGCGTTGTCAGGGTGTCCGTTATCGACACGGGCGAGGGCATCGCGAAGGAGGATTTGCCGCTCGTATGGGACAGGTACTATAAGGTTGACAAGGTACACAGGCGCGGCGTCGGAGGGACGGGACTCGGACTTTCGATTGTGCGTGAGATACTTACGCTTCACGGCGCGCGCTTCGGCGTCTCAAGCGAGCTTCATGTCGGCAGCGACTTCTGGTTTGAGCTTGCGACCATACCGCCGGCGTCAATGCAGTCCGCGCCTGATTCCGCCTCGCCTCCGGATTCCGAAAATACGCCGGCTCGGGTCGGCGAGGATACAAATCCCGATGAGGGAAAGGAGACCTAATTTTAAAATGATAACCGAAAAAAAGCTTTTTTCCGACGGCTGGAGCTTCACAGAAGCGCCGCTCGGCAGTGACACCGAGGCAATGCTTTCCTCGGACGAATACCGACCCGTCGAAATTCCGCACGACATGATGATCTGGCACGTCGCCGATTTATACAGAACCTGCGAGGGCTGGTATAAAAAGACGTTCACGCTTACTCCCCAAAAGGGGACAAGGTACGAGCTTCGATTTGAGGGCGTATACATGAATTCGACCGTCTTTGTCAACGGGGAGGCTGCGTTTGAATGGAAATACGGCTACAGCACGTTTGATGCGGATATAACGAGGTACCTTCATGACGGCGAAAACACCGTCGCTGTGCGCGTCGTATATAATGACCCCAATACACGCTGGTATTCGGGCGCGGGAATTTACAGACGGGTGTGGCTTGTGACCTCGCCCGACACGCGAATAGCTCCCGACGGCGTATATATTGCGCCGAAGAAAACAGACGGCGGATGGAGAGTGTATATTGAAACCGACACAGAGGGAACGGGCGCGGGGAATTACACGCTTTCACATAAAATCGTCGGCGCGGACGGCAAAGCTCTCGCATCGGGCGACGCGGAGCCGGAAAACCGCGATTTTTACCTCGACGTCAAGTCTCCGCGTCTTTGGAACCCTGACGACCCATACCTTTACACACTTGAAACGGAGCTTCTTTCGGATGGGAAAGCTGTTGATGCGTCGTCGTCCGTTTTTGGCTTCCGCACAATAAAATTTGACCCTGACGGCGGATTTTTCATAAACGACCGCCATATGAAGCTTCACGGCGTATGCGAGCATCACGATCTCGGCGCGCTCGGCGCGGCGATGAATGAGGCGGCGCTGACGCGAAAGCTCAAAATGCTCGTCACGATGGGAGTAAACTCAATCCGCACCTCGCACAATCCCCCGGCGACGGAGCTTGTCGAGCTTTGCGACAGGATGGGAATTGTCATAATCGACGAGAGCTTCGATATGTGGGAATATCATAAGACAGCGCACGATTATGCCGAGTTTTTCCCCGAGTGGCACGAGCGCGACGTAAAATCATGGGTTACGCGCGACAGAAATCACCCGTGCGTCATCATGTGGTCTATAGGAAACGAGATAGGCGACACAACAAACGAGCGCGGAACAGAGGTTACGCGCGAGCTTGCGCGCCTTGTGAGGCTTTACGACAGGCGCGGAAACGCCGTGACGACGATAGCGTCGAATCATATGTACAGCGAAACGGCGCAGCGCGGCTCGGGCTGCCTTGATACCGTCGGCTACAATTATGCAGAGAATCTATATAACGAGCATCACCGGAAATATCCCGAATACTGCATTTACGGCAGCGAAACGTCCTCTACGGTGCAGAGCCGCGGAATATATCACTTCCCTTATGAGCAGACTGCCGTTCAGCATGAGGACTATCAATGCTCGTCGATTTACAACGGCTCGACCTCGTGGGGTTCTCCTTCAACGGAGTATAACATCACAAGCGACAGAAACGCCGAATTCTGTGCGGGACAGTTTATCTGGACGGGCTTTGACTATATAGGCGAGCCGACGCCGTATGACACGAAAAATTCCTATTTCGGGCAGATTGACACGGCGGGATTCTCGAAGGATTCGTATTACGCATACCGCGCCGAGTGGACGGACGGAAAAAAATCCCCGATGGTGCATATAACCCCGTCATACTGGGACTTCAACGAAGGACAGATAATAGACCTGACGGTGCATTCAAATCTCGCCTCCTCCGAGCTTTATTTTAACGGCGAGCTTGTCGGCAGATACGTCTACAATCATAAGGACGGGCGCGAGATAACGCCCCACTATAAGCTTCCGTATCACAAGGGAACGCTTACGGCAATCGCTTACGACGAGGACGGCTGCGAGAGGGCGCGCGACGAGATATGCTCGTTCGGCGACCCCGTGAGGGTAATAATAAGCTCCGACAAAAAGACGCTTTCAGCCGACGGGCGCGACATCATCTTTGCCGACATTTCGACCGTCGATGAAAACGGCACCTTTGTCGCCAACGCGCGCTGCCGCGTGAATCTCACGCTCACGGGCGCGGGACGTCTTGTCGGGCTTGACAACGGCGACAGCACGGATTTTGAGGAATATAAATCAACGTCGAGACGGCTCTTCTCCGGGCGTCTGCTCGCGATGATTGAGGCGACGGAAAAGACAGGGGACATAGTTCTCAAGGCATCGGTGCCGGGCGTCGGAGAGGCGGAGGCGCACTTCACGGCTTCCACAGCGGACGTTCGGAAGGGCATGGACATTGTCGGGCAGTGCGAAAATACGCAGCCGTCAGACGAAATTCCGCTTCGCAAAATCGAGCTTTGCACCGGCGGCGGGGAGATAACGCCCGAAAGCCCTCTGACTGTCACGCCGAGGCTTTTGCCGAGCGGGGCTATATACCGCGACCTTTCGTGGAAAATCCTTCTTAACGGCATGGAGGCGCGCGGATTTGAGATTTCCGAGGACGGGAGCGGAAATGTCACGATTAAAGGTGCGGCTGGCGCGCACGACGGGAAATATACAGTTCGCGCGTCGTGCAAAAACGGAACGCCTTATCCGTCGGTAATTTCCGAGATTCCCGTCGTCGTTTCGGGCTTCGGAGATGAGAAATCCGACGGCGAAAGCCGTGCCTATCGCACGCTTTACGCCGCGGGCGCCGATGTGCTTTACGGCGACAAATTCACGCGCGGGGAGCGCGAGGTGACGGGAATCGGCAACAACGTGACTGTCGGATTCACATCGCTTGAATTTACCGAGGGCGCGTCGCGCGTCACAGTGTCGGGGCGCACGAGAAACGCCGTCGAATTTGTCACGCTCAATACAGAAGGTACGGGACGTGTTTCCAGACGCAGCATAAGCTTCAGGTTTATGAGAACTGACGAATACTCCACCGTGACAATACCGATTGAAATTGAGGCAGGTACGTACAGTGCGTCGCTCATCTTCCTGCCGGGTACGGACTTTGACCTGAATTTCATCAAATTTGAGAAATAAGCATACATAATCGGACAATCCTCCGGTGATACTAAGTATAGGCAAAGCGAGAGAAGCTTTTGTCAATACCGGAATCGGAGGGGACGATATGAGCCCGAAGGAACTACTTTATATCGAAGACGCGCTCGACCATGAAAAGCATCTCGAAAAGAAATGCGCCGAAACGTCGCAGCAGCTTCAGAACACTGAGCTGAAGAATTTTACCGAACAGATGGCGGCAAAGCACCGCGAGATATTCGGCAAATTATATCAGCTTGTATGAATGGAGCGAGAGCATGGACGACAAATCATTGATGCAGGATCTTCTGCTTGAGGCAAAGGGAGTATGCGACCTTTATATGCACGGAACGATAGAGTCCGCGACGCCTGATGTGCACGGCACGTTCGGCTGCGCACTCGACGAATCGCTCAAAATGCAGGACGACATCTACAAAAAGATGATGGCGCAGGGATGGTACCCCGCCGAGAACGCGGAGCCGTCAAAAATCCAGAAGGTAAAGGATAAATTCTGCTGCGGGTAAAACCGAGACTTTTGTTATCCGACGGAAAAAGCACGCAGCACGTGCTGTACGCAGCGCGTGCTGCTTTTCCGTGATTACCCGCAAATTCACTCATTCCCCGTGAATCGATACGCGGGAGACCGCTTTTTGCAGTCTCCCGCGTATGTAATTCATGTTGCGGTATTTTTGCCAGACGTGCCGTATGCGGTATTTGTCTCGCTTGGCATAAGCCCGAAGCTGACCGAAAGCGCCTCGTCGATTACTCCCATGAAATCCTCGTCAAGATGTCCGATACGCTCGCGCAGGCGGCGCTTGTCAAGCGTTCGTATCTGCTCCATCAGTACGACGGAGGATTTCGACAGCCCCGTGTTGTACGCGCTTATATCGATGTGTGTCGGCAGGCTTGTTTTGTCCGTGCGGCTTGTTATCGCCGCAGCGATAACGGTCGGACTGTATCTGTTCCCCACGTCGTTCTGCACGATAAGCACGGGACGCACCCCGCCCTGCTCCGAGCCGATTACGGGTGAGAGATCCGCGTAATAAATATCTCCTCTTCTGACACCGTTCATTTTGTCACAAAAACCGTCCTTTCTTCATCCTTTGCTTTTTCTTTCGGCGGCGGAACGCCCCCGCAGTAATATTATTGCCAAGGGTCTGATTTGTTAATCGCCGCCCGATATATTTTATGCAGAGGAAAGGCAGCACGTGAGCGCTTTTGCCGCACAGTGCCGCGGACAGCGCTTGCATATTCCTCGATTTTATGATATAATAACATTGAGTGACGAAGCGTAGCTTCGTCACTCAAGTTGATGAATATTGCGCGCAGCGCAATATTCACGGTACAGTGCTTAAAACATTGAGTGACGAAGTGCAGCTTCGTCACTCAAGTTGATGAATATTGCGCACAGCGCAATATTCACGGTACAGAGTTTGATATAATATGATACAATATATAGTAAAATTTTATGCGCGGCGGTGTGCGGCGGAAAAATATACATTTTCAAAGTTTATTTTGCGTTTACGGTAGGAACGTAATATATTAGACGGCGATAAAGAGATATGAAATGACTAACATAACAAACAATAAATCGGAAAATTTGCCCTGCTGCGGCGCACTTGACGCGGCGATGAAAATCGCAGCCGAGGTTAAGGCGCTCGGCGGGGAGACATACTTTGTCGGCGGATGCGTCCGCGACAGGATTATGGGAATCGAATCGAAGGATGTCGATATTGAGGTACACAAAATCGCGCCCGCGATTCTTGAGAAAATACTCAACGGCGTCGGCGAGAGAATCGAGGTCGGCGCGAGCTTCGGCGTATATAAGCTTCGCGGGGTCGATATTGATATTTCCATGCCGCGCGAGGATTTCGCCCGCGGTCTGAACGGTCGCGAAAACGAGCGCTCAAGAGGGCATAAGGATTTCGATGTCATCGTAAATCCCTTTGTCGGCGAGAGGACGGCGGCGTCAAGGCGCGATTTTACTGTCAACGCCATGATGGAAAACGTCATAACAGGTGAAATACTCGATTTTTTCGGCGGCAGGGACGACATAAAGCATAAAATTCTTCGCCATGTGAGTGACGGTACGTTCGCGGACGATCCGCTTCGCGTTCTGCGCGGCGCGCAGTTTGCCGCAAGGCTCGGATTTGAAATTGCCGGGGAGACGCGGGCGCTTTCGAGGTCTGTGGATTTGTCGTCGCTTTCGCGCGAGCGCGTCATGGGCGAGCTTGAAAAGGCTATGCTTGCGGCTGAAAAGCCGTCCGTATTTTTCCGCGAGCTTGCCGAAATGGAGCAGCTTTCGCCATGGTTTTGCGAGGTAAAATCGCTTATCGGCGTCGTTCAGGGAAAAAAGCATCACGCGGAGGGCGATGTTTTCACGCATACGATGATGGTTGTTGACGAGGCTGCGCGCCGCCGCGGACGCGCAAATTATGCGCTCGGATATATGATGTCGGCGCTCACGCACGATTTCGGCAAGGCGCTGACGACGACAATTGACGCGGACAGGAGCATTCACGCCTACGGACACGACGAGGCGGGGGTGCCTATTGCGGACAAATTCATCCGCCGCCTGACGGACGAAAAAAGGCTTGTTTCATACGTAAAATCGATGACGAAGCTTCACATGAAGCCGCTTATGTACGCGGCGGCAAATTCCTCCGTCAAGGCGACAAACGCGCTTTTCGACGAATCGGCAGACCCTGACGACCTGCTTCTTTTATCCGAAGCTGACGTTTCGGGCAGCGTTCCCTCGGGCGGGGATGACGAGCGCGGGCGGTACGGTGAATTTTTGTCGTCAAGGCTTGAAATTTACCGCGAATATATGGCGCGCCCGTATGTAAAGGGACAGGATTTGATTGACGCGGGAATTTTGCCGGACGAGGCGTTCGGCGAAGCGATGAAATACGCGCACAGGCTGCGGCTTGCGGGCGTTGAGAGGGAGAGCGCGCTGAAGCAGACGATTGCCTTTGCGAGGGGTGCAAAAAAAGACGATGTTTGACGGGAGAGTGTGAGAAAATGAGCAAAGCGGAAGAAAAAATCAAAGAGAGCGGGAAACTTTAGATCGTATTAGACGTCGGCAGCACGACAGTAAAGGTCGTACTCATGCAAGGCGACGAAATAATATACAAAAAATACAGCCGGCATATGTCGGAGGTGCGCAAAAAGACGCTCGAGCTTATTTCCGAGGCGGCGCCGCTCATGGGCGGCGAGCCGGTCAATGTCTCCATGTCGGGCAGCGCGGGGCTTGGAATCGCCGAATCGACGGGGATTCCGTTCGTACAGGAGGTTTTCGCGACGGGAGAGGTCGTGAAGCGACTTGAGCCTGACACGACGGCTGTAATCGAGCTTGGCGGCGAGGACGCGAAGATAATATTTTTCGCCGGCGGCGTCGATGAGAGAATGAACGGCTCATGCGCGGGCGGTACGGGCGCGTTTATCGACCAGATGGCGACGCTTCTTGACGTGACCGCTGACGAGATGGACGAGCTTTCACTCGGCGCGACGAGAATTTATCCTATAGCGTCGCGCTGCGGCGTGTTCGCGAAAACGGACATTCAGCCGCTTCTGAATCAGGGCGCGCGAAAGGAGGACGTCGCCGCCAGCATTTATCAGGCTGTCGTCAATCAGACGATTGCGGGGCTTGCGCAGGGACGCAGAATTACGGGAAAGGTGCTTTTCCTCGGAGGTCCTCTTTACTACAACAAGGGACTCCGCATTCGCTTCAAGGAAACCCTCGGGCTTTCGGATGAGGAGGCGATATTCCCCGATTACGCGCTTTACGCCGTCGCGATGGGAGCCGCCGTATACGGCTCGCGCACGGGCTTTAGCGCTACGCCTGATGAAATATCCGAAAAAATCCGCGACAGCATAAATTCATATACGGGGCGCGACAGGCTCCCGCCGCTTTTCTCCTCAAAGGAGGAATACGACGAGTTCTGCATCCGCCACGCGGGCGCGGACGTGGCGTCCATTGACATCGCGGACTATACGGGGAACGCATGGCTCGGAATCGACTGCGGAAGCACGACGACGAAGCTGGCTCTTCTGACGGAAAACCGCGAGCTTATATATACATACTACAGCTCGAACAGGGGAAATCCCGTCGAGCTTATAAGGGAGCGTCTCGGCGAGATATACGAGCTTTGCGGCGACAGAATAAAAATATGCGGCTCCGCCGTAACCGGCTACGGCGAGGAGCTTATCAAAAACGCATTTTCAATTGACGTCGGCGTCGTCGAAACGATAGCGCACTACACGGCTGCAAGCCGATTCTGCCCCGATGTTGATTTCATTTTGGACATCGGCGGGCAGGACATCAAGTGCTTCAAAATCAAAAACGGCGCTATCGACTCGATAATGCTCAACGAAGCCTGCTCGTCGGGATGCGGGTCGTTTATTGAGACATTTGCGCGCTCGATGGGATATGACATCGCCGATTTCGCGGAGCGCGGACTTCACGCGAAGGCACCCGTCAATCTCGGCTCGCGCTGCACGGTGTTCATGAATTCATCCGTCAAGCAGTCGCAGAAGGACGGCGCGACGGTAGAGGATATTTCGGCGGGGCTTTCCGTTTCCGTTGTGAAAAACGCGATTTACAAGGTAATTCGCGCGGGCAGCGCCGATGAGCTTGGCGAGCACGTCGTCGTTCAGGGCGGCACGTTCTATAATGATGCGGTGCTTCGCGCATTTGAGCGCGAGCTTGGCAAAAATGTCATCCGTCCCGCCATAGCGGGGCTGATGGGAGCTTACGGCGCGGCGCTTTACTGCATGGATATGGGGGTGCGTGAGTCCTCGATTATCTCAAAGGAGGCGCTCGCGAGCTTCACGCACAAATCAAAATCCGCTGTCTGCGGCGGCTGCGCCAATCACTGCCGCCTGACGGTAAATACATTCGGCGACGGCAAGCGCTTTATCTCGGGCAATCAGTGCCAGCGCGGTCTCGGAATCGAGGTATCGGAGGAAATCCCGAACCTTCACGCGAAAAAGCGCGATATGTTCGAGGCTATGCGAAAAGAGGACGACGAAATGGCTAAAATTTCGCCGTCGAAAAAGGGAACGGTGGGACTTCCGCTCGCGCTCGGAATGTACGAGCTTCTTCCGCTCTGGAACGAGCTTTTCAGAAATCTCGGCTTTGATGTCAAAATCTCAAATTTCTCGACGAGGCGGACATACGAAAAGGGACAATTTTCGATTCCGTCCGACACCGCCTGCTATCCTGCAAAGATAATGCACGGTCATATAGAGGAGCTTATCGAGGACGGCGTTGATGCGATATTTTATCCCTGCCTCACCTATAATGTCGATGAGCATAAAAGCGACAATCACTATAACTGTCCCGTCGTCGCGTATTATTCGGAGCTTCTGGCGGGAAACGTCGATGACCTCGCGAAGGTGAAATTCCTCTACCCGTTTCTGAACATAAACGACAAAACGGAGCTTGCGCGCGAGCTTTATACTGCGATTGACGGCGCGTTTCCGCATTCGGTAACAAAGGCTGACATGAAGCGCGCTGTCGCCGCCGCCTACGGCGCCTACGAGGCGCATATGGACGAGGTGAGGCGTTCGGGCGAGCGCGCGATAGAATACGCGCACGCGCATAATATGCCGATAATGATACTCGCGGGTCGCCCATATCACATCGACCCCGAAATAGGTCACGGAATCGACAAGCTCGCCGTATCGCTCGGATTCGTCGTTTTAAGCGAGGACAGCGTTTATCATCTGGCGGAGAGGGTTCCTGTGAGGATTCTCAACCAATGGACGTATCACGCCCGCCTTTACCGCGCGGCAAAATACGCCTCCCTTCATGATGACACACAGCTTGTGCAGCTCGTCTCATTCGGGTGCGGCGTTGACGCGATAACGACTGACGAGGTGAGGTCGATTCTCGAGGGGAGCGGCAAGCTCTACACGCAGATAAAGATTGACGAAATCACGAATCAGGGCGCGGTGAAAATCCGCCTGCGCAGCCTTATCGGAGCGCTTGAAAGAAAACAGGCGGACAAGGCGGCAAACGCATAAAATTACGTAGGATATTTTTGAGAGGTTACAATGGCGACAAGCAAAAAGACGGATAAAACATACGTCCCCTTTACAAAGGAGATGATTTCGACGCACACGATACTCATACCGAATATGCTCCCTATGCACTTCAAGCTGATAGCAAGGGTGCTTGAAAAGGTGGGGTATCACGTCGATGTGCTTGAAACGTCGGGACCTGAAATCGCGGAAACGGGGCTGAAATATGTGCATAACGACACCTGCTATCCCGCAATTCTGGTTATAGGACAGTTTCTCGACGCGCTCGGGAGCGGAAAATACGACCCCGACCGCGTTGCGCTCATACAGTTTCAGACGGGAGGCGGCTGCCGCGCGTCGAATTACATTTATCTTTTGCGAAAGGCGCTCGAAAAGGCGGGACTTCCGCAGGTGCCCGTTATATCGATGAGTCTTTCGGGAATCGAACGCCATCCGGGCTTCAGAATTTCCGTGCCGCTCATGATAAAGCTGCTTTACGCGGTGTTTTACGGCGATTTGCTCCTGACGCTCGTGAATCAGACGAAGCCCTACGAGAAAAACAAGGGCGACGCGGAGGCGCTGGCGGACGAGTGGACGGCGAGGCTCGCCGACGAAATGGACACGGGCGGACACAATTATAAGGCTGTAAAGGCGAATTACCGCAAAATGATACATTCCTTTCTCGAAATTCCGACTGACAGGAGCGTGAAAAAGACAAAGGTCGGAATTGTCGGGGAGATTTACGTGAAATATTCTCCGCTCGGAAATAACGGGCTTGCCGATTTTCTGGTAGAGGAGGGCGCGGAGCCCGTCATGCCTGGGCTGCTTGATTTCTGCCTTTACTGCGTATACAACAACATTCTCGATTATAAGCTTTACCGCATGAACGGAAAAGTGCGCGCGCTTTACAAAATCGCGTATAAATACCTCGTCGCCCGTGAGCGCGACATGATTGACATCATGAATGAGGAGAGCGACGGGGTGCTTATGCCGCCGACGCTTTTCACGCATACGATAGACCTCGTGCAGGGATATATCGGAATGGGCGTGAAGATGGGAGAAGGGTGGCTGCTGACAGCGGAGATGCTCGAGCTTGCCGATAAGGGCGTGAACAACATCGTATGCACACAGCCCTTCGGATGTTTGCCGAATCACATCTGCGGAAAGGGGATGATGAAGCCGATAAAGGCAAAAAATCCCGACATCAACATTGTCGCCATCGACTACGACGCGGGCGCGACAAGGGTCAATCAGGAAAACCGAATCAAGCTCATGCTCGCAAATGCAAAGGAACAGAGCACATAAGACGCTGCGCGTCTTATGTGCTAAGACACGAGCCGTGTTATTTTGACATGAAAATCCCGACCTCATTTTTGTTGGATTCTTGGTCTGACATTTTGTGGTCGGGATAATTTTTGATTTTTTTTCGGAGAAATGTGATAATATCACAGAAGTCACTTGGGAATACTGATATAATACAGCCATAGCCAAATAAAGTACAGGAGGAAATACAATGAGTGCTATCAATATAAATCAAAACAATTTTCGTGAGGAAGTTCTGAATTCCGACAGGACAGTGCTTTTAGATTTTTGGGCAAGCTGGTGCGGTCCCTGCCGGATGGTCAGTCCGATTGTAGATGAAATCGCCGCTGAACGTCCCGACATCAAGGTTGGCAAGGTCAATGTGTCCGAGCAGTCGGAGCTGGCGTCTCAGTTCCATGTTATGAGCATACCCACGCTGGTTGTTATGAAGGATGGAAAGGTTGTCAGCAAAGCCGTTGGCGCGCGACCGAAAAGTCAGATTCTTGCGATGATGTGAGGTGACGATATGAGCTATTTTGATTTGTTCCGCAGCCCGGACATTAACCGGGAACTGAAAGAATTTCAATCTACCGCAGAGGCGGTATTGCTGGATGTGCGGACTCCGCAGGAATACAGGGAGGGGCATCTCCCTGAAAGTAAAAATATACCCTTGCAGACAATCGGCAATGCGGTAAATATAATCGACAGGAAAGAGACGCCCATTTACGTTTACTGCCGCAGCGGTTCCAGAAGTCATCAGGCGGCGGCTGCGCTGGTTCGGATGGGATATACCAATGTAAAAAATATTGGAGGGATTACCTCCTACAAAGGGAAGGTGGAGTACTGATATGAAGGTAGTAATTGTTGGCGGCGTGGCAGGGGGCGCAACTGCCGCCGCGCGAATCCGCCGACTGAACGAAAAGGCGGAAATCATCGTTTTTGAACGCTCCGGATATATTTCTTATGCAAATTGCGGACTGCCCTATTATATCGGCGGCGTTATCAAAGACCGCTCCGAGCTGACACTTCAGACGCCGGACAGCTTCTATAATCGTTTCCGCGTTCAGATGCGGGTACATCATGAGGTACTGTCAATACATCCGGAACGAAAAAAGGTTCTGGTGAAAAATCTGGAAACCGGCGAGGAGTTTGAAGAAAGCTACGACAAGCTGCTGCTTTCCATGGGCGCAAAGCCCACCCGTCCCCGTCTGCCGGGCGTAGATATAAGCAGGGTTTTTACACTGCGAACGGTGGAGGATGCTCTGCGCATCCGTGAATACATTGATCTTCATCGACCAAAATCCGCTGTGCTGGCAGGCGGTGGGTTCATTAGTCTTGAGACTGCTGAAAGCCTGCGGAATCTGGGAATTGACGTGACAATCGTACAGCGTCCGAAGCAGCTCATGAATCCCTTTGATCGGGATATGGCGTCATTTATTCACGGTGAAATGCGAAAGCATGGCGTAAAGCTTGCGCTGGGGCATACGGTGGAGGGGTTTGAGGAAACCGACAGCGGCATCGGTGTGCTGCTGAAGGATACGGCACCGTTGAAAGCCGATATGGTTGTCCTTGCCATAGGCGTAACGCCCGACAGCCATCTTGCAAAAGAGGCGGGACTGGAGCTTGGCGTCAAAGACAGCATTCTGGTTAATGATCGGATGGAAACCTCTGCTTCTGATGTTTATGCCGTAGGTGACGCTGTGCAGGTGAAGCATTTCGTCTCAGGTCAGGATACGCTGATATCTCTGGCAGGTCCTGCCAACAAGCAGGGGCGGATCGCTGCCGACAATATCTGCGGCGGGGACAGCCGTTACAAGGGAAGTCAGGGCAGCTCTGTTATTAAGGTTTTTGACCTGACGGCAGCCGCAACAGGATTAAATGCATCCGGCGCGAAGGCAGCGGGACTGCTCGCAGATAAGGTAATCTTATCACCCATGAGTCACGCCGGCTATTACCCCGGCGGCAGGCTTATGACAATGAAGGTAATCTTTGAACAGGGGACGTACCGACTGCTTGGCGCACAGATTATCGGTTATGAGGGTGTGGATAAGCGCATTGACGTATTGGCAACTGCGATACGGGCAGGACTCAGCGCGCTTGACCTGAAGGACCTTGATCTTTCCTATGCGCCGCCTTATTCTTCGGCTAAAGACCCGGTCAATATGGCTGGATATATCATCGACAACCTTGCAAACGGCGTTGTGAGGCAGTGGTATTTGGAGGATATTGACAGTCTGCCCCGCGATGGCAGGTTTACTCTGTTGGATACGCGCACCAAAGAAGAATACGCAGAGGGGCATATCGAAGGCTTCATCAATATTCCGGTGGACGAGCTTCGGGATCGTCTGACTGAAATCGAAAGGGGCAAACCCGTATATGTAATCTGTCAGAGCGGGCTTCGCAGCTATATTGCATCACGGATTCTCTCCGGGAACGGATATGACTGCTATAATTTTGCCGGAGGCTATCGTTTTTATGATGCCGTAATAAATGACCGCTGTCTGATTGACCGCGCCTGCGATTGCGGCATGAATCTGCAATGAGAAAAACACCCGCCGGGTTCCGATAAGATACCGCGGCGGGTGTTGATTTTAGCTGTTCAACTTTTTGAGCTTGTCCATATCTGTCAGCTCCACCGTGCCTCGGGAAAGCTTTACCATTCCCTCGCTCTGAAAATATCGCAGCATCCGGGTAACGACCTCACGGGCGGTTCCCAGATGGTTCCCGATAATCTCATGTGTGATTTTTAACTTTGACGTATTCTCAAGCAGCGACTCCTCCAGAAGAAATTCCGCCAGCCGCCGGTCAAGGCTCTTCCACATGATCTGATCCATCAGCCACATGACATCCGAAAACCGGCTTGCCATAATCTCATTCGTATAATTAGCCAAAGACGCAGATTCTTCCATTACCTTTTTGTACGCTTCCGCCTGTATCAGCCGGATTTCCGTGTCCTTCTCCGCTTCAATCACAATGTCAAACTGAATGCTCCGTATCATGCAGGAGGCGGAAAACAGACAAATATCCCGCTCAAAAAGACGGTACACGGTAATCTCGCGTCCCTCGTCCGAAATGGTATATGCCCTTAGCTGACCGGACTGTATCAGAAACAGACCCGTGCAGTCTGTCATTCCGTTGTGGACAATCTGTCCCTTTTTGTAGCTCCGCCTATCCGAGGCTGATAAAAGCCTTGACTGCTGCGCAGAGGTCAATTTATCCCACATGGGAAAGTATTCGTTTAACTCCATGGCGTCCCATCTCCTGTTCACAGGTATCGTATCATATTTTATGGCATATGTCAATAGGCTCTGCACCCAAAATCGCAAAAGTCGTGGAATCATGACTCCCGCGGCAGCTTCTGTCGCTTCCTGTTTCGGATTTACTTTGAGAAGTTCTGACATAGAACGCTTTTCAAAAAAATTTCGCATTATGTTCGTTTGTCAATGATGTGAGACCAAAAAAAGCAGAAAAAATAAGCTGG
>JAJQCT010000009.1 GCA_021202555.1 Clostridiales bacterium | reverse complement strand
CCGGTATTAACACCATACTTTAAAAAAAAATAAATATATATAAACTTTTTTGAACACAATTGCCACGACGGCAAAAAATCCGTTGTTTTTTTTTTTTTTTTTGAGAAAAAATGTTGACAAACGCAATTTTATGATTTATAATATTAACAGAGTCCGATACAGTGAGATACATAGTCAATCGGATTTATTAAATCAATAATCGGGAGAACATACCATGAAAAGGACACTTTCAATTTTACTCATACTGGCGATGGCGTTCACGCTCGCCGCGTCCGTATCGGCACAGACAATTACACCGTCGGAGGAATATCTCACGTATGTAAGCGAGGAACTCGACTACTACAGTGCAGAGCTTCAGACGGCAATGAACGGCTTTATCATGTCTGACAACCCGAAGGAAATTCTGTCTTTACTGACGGCGGAGGATGTCTCGATTTCGGAATACGGGACATCAACCGTTCCCGTCGGCGAGGAATTTTATTCGCTTTTCGGATTTGTCGAATATTATGATACGGAGAATTACGAAGGAAGTGAATCGGCGATTAAGACACTTTCGGCGGACGGAATTTCGATTGAATGTATAGTTACGGAAATTCCAAACAGCGGACATTATTCTTCAAATTCCGTGATTGTTGAGAAGACCGCTTTTGACCTTCTGAACGAGGATCTTTTAGAATATCTTGAAAATTTTGAAACTGCGGCGGGGATAGATGAATATATTAAATACCGCTCAAGCGAGACATTAACGGAGAGGGTTGATGATGAAACCGTGGATACGGGCTATGTATACTGGGTAACAAGACCTTATATTTACGGTATTTATTACGACAACACTTTTTCCGACGGCATTGAATTGCACGCAAGATACGGAATCGATATTTCCGATGTTACCTGTGCTTATGGAGCGTTCTCGAACTCGCCCACGACGATACGATGCGTTTCCTCATATAACGGGCAGTATGTCGGGTATCGCTTCGGCACCGCAAATGTCGTATTCTGCGATGCCTATTACATGACGCTTTCCTACGCGGAGCCGGAAAACGAGGCAGACCGCGACGATTACAGCAAATACACGCTTGAAAGCGTGAGCTTTTATGCCGATTCGGTTGGAAGCTTTGATGGCGGCGTTTACGAAACCTCTCCTCAGACGGGAAGCGGCGCGGCGCTTCTGACATTTCTGGCTGTCGCATCGCTCGGCATTGCCTGCCGCGTGAAAAAGAGAGCAAGATAACGATGTCCAGCGTATAAAATTCCCCCGAAGGTGAAGCAAAGCTTCACCTTCGGGGGATGATTTTTTGATTTTCACGACGCTGACATTTCGAGAATTATTCCCTCTGCCGCTCCGAGCGCGTCGCTGACCTTCGACGTATCTACGCCGCCTGCGACGGCGCTGTCGGGGCGACCGCCGCCCTTGCCGCCCGTCAGAGCGGCGACCTTCATCGCAAGCCTGCCCGCGTGCACGCCGTGAGACACCGCGTCCGCGCCGCATGAGACGACAAAATTGAGCTTTCCGCCGAAGCTTACGGCAAATACTGCCACAGTGTCCGAATGCTCCGCCTTCACCTTATCCGAAAGCTCCCTTGCCGCAGCAAGATCCATTCCGTCAAGCGATGCCGTAATGAGCTTTATTCCCGTATCGCCGACATTTCTCGCGCCGTTTATATATTCTGCTGCCTTGAGCGATGCGAGCCTTGCGTTCGCAGCCTCAAGCTCGCGCTTCGTGCGGCGAAGTTCATCAGTCACAGCCGACGCGCGCTTCGGCGTATCGTTTACATTTGCCGCTTTAAGCTCGTGCGCAGTCGTTTCGAGAAGCGCGTCCTTTTCGGAAATAAGCTCCAGCACGCCCTCTCCCGTCACGGATTCGATTCTGCGAACTCCCGCGGCGACAGAACCCTCGTATATAATCTTGAAAAGACCGATTTTCGACGTGTTTGAGACGTGCGTTCCGCCGCAAAGCTCGCGCGAAACGTCTCCCATCGAAACCATGCGAACGGACGAGCCGTATTTTTCGCCGAAAAGCGCCATCGCGCCCGCAGCCTTCGCGGATTCAACATCGGTAATTTCCGTCGTCACATCGTACCCCGACAGGATATACGAATTTACAAGGCTCTCAACCCTTGATATTTCATCCTTTGTCATTGCGGCGAAATGCGAGAAATCGAATCTGCCGCGCTTTTCATCAACATATGAGCCGCTCTGCTCAACGTGATTTCCGAGAACTGTCCGCAGAGCCGACTGCAGAAGATGAACGGAGGAGTGATTGCGGCGTATCGCCTCGCGGCGGGATTTGTTGATTTTCGCCGTAACGGCGTCGCCGACAGACAAAATACCCGACTGCATACGGCAGATATGAAGATAAACGCCCGAATCCTTCTTTGTGTCGATAACGACAGCCTCGCCGCCCTCACCGACGATAAATCCCGTGTCACCGACCTGACCGCCGCCCTCGCCGTAAAACGGTGTGCGGTCGAGAATCAGGGTAAATTCGCCCTCGGATACGCTCCCGACCTCCTCGTCGGTGAAAATAAAGCTTACTTTAGCGTCGGATTCATCCTCGGTATAGCCTGTAAACTCCGTTTTGTCAAAATCCTTGATGTGAAGATTTGACGTGCCCTCCCATCCAAGACCGAGCTTGCGGTTGTTTCTGGCGCGCTCGCGCTGCTCCTTCATAAGCGCGGCGAATTTGTCCTCGTCAACTGTCATTCCGGCCTCGGCGGCGATTTCGCGCGTCAGATCGACGGGGAATCCGAATGTGTCGTAAAGGCGGAAGATTTCGTCGCCCGAAAGGACGCTGCCGCCTGCCGATTTCGTCTCGTCAATAAGACCGGAGAGAATTTCAAGCCCCGAATCAATCGTTAAATCGAAGCGCTCCTCCTCGATTTTGATAATTTTCTTGATATATTCGCGTTTTTCCTCAAGCGCGGGGTATGCCGTGAGATTTTCGTTTACCACGACATCGCAAAGCGTCGGCAGAAACGAGCCTTCTATGCCGAGAAGGCGACCGTGACGCGCGGCGCGGCGAAGCACACGGCGGAGAATATAGCCGCGTCCCTCGTTTGAGGGAAGCACTCCGTCGAAGATGAGGAACGTCGCCGTTCTGATGTGGTCGGTAATGACGCGCACGGAAACGTCGTTTTTGTAATTCTCGCCGTATGTTTTGCCCGCGATGGAGCATACGGTGTCGAGAATTTTGCGAATCGTGTCAACCTCAAAGAGGTTGTCCACGCCCTGCATGACGCAGGCGAGGCGCTCAAGTCCCATTCCCGTGTCAATATTTTTCTGCTTCAGCTCTGTGTAATTGTCATTCCCGTCGTTATTGAACTGCGTGAATACGTTATTCCATATTTCGATATATCTGTCGCAGTCGCACCCGGGGGCGCAGTCGGGCTTGCCGCAGCCGTATTTTTCGCCGCGGTCAAAGTAAATCTCCGAGCAGGGACCGCAGGGACCCGACGAAAGATCCCAGAAGTTGCTGTCGCGTCCGAGACGAACGATATGGTCGGTCGGCAGACCTACAGTATTATGCCAAATATCGTAAGCCTCATCGTCGTTTTCGTATACAGTCGCGTAGAGAAGCTCATCCGGTATTTCAAGCACGCGCGTGAGAAATTCCCAAGCCCACGGAATAGCCTCCGATTTGAAGTAATCCCCGAAGCTGAAATTTCCGAGCATTTCAAAGTATGTCCCGTGACGCGCCGTTTTGCCGACGTTTTCGATGTCAAGCGTGCGCACGCAGCGCTGGCACGTCGTCACGCGGTGACGGGGCGGCTCCTCCTCGCCCGTGAAGTATTTTTTCATGGGCGCCATTCCCGCGTTTATGAGAAGCAGACTTTTGTCGTGCTGCGGGACAAGCGGAAAGCTCGGCAGGCGAAGATGCCCCTTGCTTTCAAAAAATTCAAGATATTTTTCGCGAAGTGTGTTCAGTGACTGCCACTGCATATATTATTTCCTCCGATACGGTTATTGTTACAAGATTATATACCCTGCGGCGGGCAATGTCAAGCCTCTGCGGGCAAGGGTGTTCCGGGAGCATCGTCCCGATTTTTAGTAAAGAACTTCGTGTATTTTCCTATCCAGCTCACCGTGACGTTTCCGACGGAGCCGTGACGGTTTTTGGCGATTATCACCTCCGCGTCCTCCTCGGCGGCTCCCGTCGTCTTGTAGTATTCGCCTCGGTAAAGGAAAAGCACCATGTCGGCGTCCTGCTCAATTGCTCCCGAATCGCGCAGATCCGAAAGCATCGGGCGCTTGTCGTTTCGTGATTCGGGTCCTCTTGAAAGCTGCGCGCAGCATATGAGCGGCACATTCAGCTCCTTTGCGATGAGCTTCAGATTGCGCGAATAATCCGCGACCTCCTGAACTCTGTTCTCGACCCTGTGGTCGCTTTGCATGAGCTGCAAATAATCGAGTACGATAAGCCCGATATTTTTCATTCGATGAAGCTTTGCTCTCATCGCGGAAATCGTAAGTCCGGACGTGTCGTCTATATAAATATTGCACGACGAAAGCGCTGCGGACGCCTCGGCAAGCCGTTTCCAGTCATCGTGTGAAAGCGCGCCGCGGCGCAGGGATGTGCCGTCTACGAGCGCCTCGCTCGAAAGCATTCGCGACGCAAGCTGCTCGGAGGACATTTCAAGCGAAAATACGCAGACGTTCTTTTTTGTTTTTTTCGCGGCGTTCACGGCGACATTCATCGCGAACGCCGTTTTGCCCATACCCGGGCGCGCACCGACAAGCACAAGATCTCCCGCAGACATTCCGACAAGAAGCCTGTCGATATCCGAAAATCCCGTCGGCGTTGTGGTATTCTGCTCCTCGTTTCCGGCTATGCTCTGATAATAATTGAACTGCTTTAAGAGGACATCCTTTATGTGGACAAAGCCCGCTCCCTTTCCGCCGCCCGAAAGCGCGAGAATGCGCGATTCGGCGCTGTCAATCAGAAGGTCGGTGTCCTCTGCGCCCGAGTACGCCGCCCCCGCGACGTCCTCGCATATCGAGATAAGCTCGCGCAGACGGCTTTTGTCCTTTACTATCTCTGCGTAGTCGCGCACGTTCGCGGGAGTCGGCACGATTTCCGCCAGCGTGCGGAGATATTCCTTTCCGCCCGATTCGTCGTATATTCCGAGCTTTACAAGCGTGTCGGCGACGAGAATCGGGTCGATGTCGCGGCTTTCGAGAAAGAGGGACTGCATCGCCATGTATATCTCTTTATGCTCCTCAAGATAAAAATCGGAGCTTGAGATTATTTCGGCGATATTGTCAAAGCACTCGGGCGAAATCAAAATCGAACCCAGCACCGACTGCTCAGCCTCAAGCGAAAAGGGTATCTTCCTTGTCGATAATTCGTCAGCCATTACTTTTCGGTTATCAGCACGTTGAGATTTCCCGTCACGTCGCCGTAAATCTTTACCTTGACCTCAAACGTCCCGAAGCTCTTTATAGGCTCTGTCAGCATAAGCTTATGCTTTTCGATTTTGATTTTGTGCTGCGCTTCAAGCGCGTCGCATATGTCCTTTGAGGTAATCGAGCCGAAAACCTTCCCGTCGGCGCTTTTTTTAAGCGATAGCTTTATAATTTTGCCGCCGAGCAGCTCGGCTGTTTTTTCCGCCTCGCGGCGCTCCTCCGCCTCGCGGCGCTTTTCTTCCTCATGACGCATTTCCACCTCGCGCATGACGGCGGGCGTCGCCTCAAGCGCAAGCTTTCTCGGTATGAGAAAATTTTTCGCGTATCCGTCCGACACCTTCACGATGTCGTTCTTTTTGCCGTGTCCCTTCACGTCCTCCAAAAGCAAAACCTTCATAATATGTCTCTCCCTTTTTAATCGGCGGACGAGGTGTCCGTCTTTTTGTTTTCCGCGCTGTCAAGAAATTCGTCAATCGCTCCCTTCAGCGAAATTAAAACCGCCTCAACGTCGGAATCCTTTATCTGCGCTCCCGCGACGTCGAAGTGTCCGCCGCCGCCGAGCTTTTCAAGTATAATCTGCACATTCACCGAGCCGTCCGAGCGCGCCGAAATGTGTACGACGCCGCCGATTTCGACTGCCGCAAACGCAGCGGAAACGCCCCTGACAGTGAGAAGCTTGTCAGCCGCCTTCGCGGCAGCAATCCTGTCCTCCGGCACACCACTTCCGTTTGAAGCGGAAATCGCGATATTTCCCCTGTAAATGACGACGTTTGATTCAAATTTCGCCTCGCGCGTGAAATCGTCAAGCCCGTCGCGGAAAAAGTCGGCTGCTTTCACGGGATCGGCGCCGCAGCTTTGCAGATACATTGCCGCTGAAAACGTGCGCGGGGATGTGTTGCGCGAAAGCTTTTTTGTGTCAAGCAAAATTCCCGCGTACATCACGTCAGCCTCCGCGGGCATAAGTCCGCCCTGCCTGTATTCCTGCTCGAGGATGTCGGAAATAAGCTCGCAGGCGGACGACGCCGACGGCTCGATATACGAAAGCCCCGCTTCCCTTGGCGGATTCGGCGTCTTTATGTGGTGGTCTATTATAACAAGCTCGGGCGACTTCAGCGCGACCTCGGGCGCCTCAAGCATGGCGAAATTGTTCACGTCGCATATTATAACAAGCGTATCGGAGCGCATCATGTCAAGCGCGGTGCTGCCGTCGATGAACGTCGTCTCGTATCCCGGCAGATTCGCGACGTGCTGTGCCGCCTCGGAAATCGCTTTTTCCTTCGGATTTATGATTATATGCGCCTCGACGCCGCAGTGCGCGGCAAGACGCGCGCATCCGACGCATGAGCCTATCGAATCGAAATCGGGGTATCTGTGTCCCATTATAAGCACATTTCCCGACCTGCATATGAGCGAGGCAAGCTCGCCCGCGATGACGCGGGAGCGCGTTTTCGAGAGCTTCTGCACCGATTTTGTGCGCCCGCCGTAAAATTCCGTACTGTCGGCTGTGCGAAGGACAACCTGATCGCCGCCGCGCTGAAGCGCCGTGTCGAGCGCCGCGAACGAGGCGCGCTCACGCTCGTAAAGCGAATCCCCGGTGAGGGCGATTCCGACGGAAATCGTGACGGGCATGAAATTCTGACCGATTCTCACGTCCCGCACGCGGTCGAGCACGTCGAACCGCCTGCTTTTCATCTCCTCAAGGTGCTTTTTATCGAAAAAAAGTATATATCTGCTGCGCTCATATTCGCGGATTACGCCTCCCGTGCTGTCGGTGAAATCCTTGAGCACCGCATCGACATCGCGGCTCGCGTTGCGGTATTCGCCGTGCTCATACTGCGACAGCTCTGTCAGGTTGTCGATGGCGATATGCGCGACGAGAGTTCTGTTTTCGTCAAGCTCGCGGATAAGCGACTCCGTTTCGGTGCGGTCATAGACGGAAATCATATAAAACATATGACCGCTCACGCGGAAGGGATAGCTTTCGATATTGAAGCTGTTGCCGTCAAAGCTTACGGGATTGCCCGACGACTCGCGGCTGTCCGCAATTTTATCCCACGACTGGGGGATGACGGTCGAAAACTGCCGTCCGCGAAGATTGCGCCGCGCGCCGAGCGAGACGGCAAGCGAATCAAACGCTCCGTTTGTCCATACGATTCCGCCGCCCGAGGTTGTAATCGCAGACGGGGTTGACGCGGAGGTCATGGCATCGGCAAGAATCTCGTTCAGATAAGACGACACCTTTTCCTCGTCCACCGACACGATTTTTCTTCTGCGCAAAACGAGCGTTATCAGAAGAGAGGCGATAATGTATATAAGAATCGGGACGACGCCGATAATATAAAGACCCGAAACAGCGCACGCATATGACGCGGCGGCAAGGCACAGCACCGCCGTCACGATATACAAAAGAACGTCCGAGCCGATAAGCGGAGTTCCTGCGGTCTTTTTTGTTTTTTTCTCCTTCGGAGCGCTCTTTGGCATATCGTCACCTCCCTCTTTTATGCTTCACTCAAATTATTCGTAAAAATCGTCGTCGTCATCATCATCGTCGTCATCGCCGCCGAATTTGCCGATAAGCTTTGATATATACGGCGAGGATGCCTTATAAAGAATATACCCGGCACCCAGAATCGAGATTATCATGAGATACATCGACGGGGTGACAAGCACGGCTATGACGGTAACAACGACCGCAATCGTCATTTTGTAATGCGCCGACGCGAATCCGAAAAATATCCGTTCGCCCGCAATCATCATCGGCGGCGTTAAAATCAGAAGCAGATTCTCGGCGGCGACGCCGACAGCGTCGGCGTTCGTATACGGTATCAGAAGCACCGATACAAAGTACGAGATTAGAAACATCAGAGCCGAGACGGGGCTTGACTCATATATCCATTTGCCGACGCCTCCCGGAATTTTGTCCGCAAACGAGAAAAGCTTCATCATTGCCGAGAGCAGGGACGCCGAGGCGTATGAAACGGCGTAAGCTATAAGCACGATAAAGGCGGGAAGCGAAATCGAAAGATATTCCGTCACAGCCGAAATTCCCTCATCCGTGAAAAAGCGAACCTGACCGCTGCCCGAATTGACAGTCACGGACGAAAGCGCGTTTTCGACGGATTTGATTATGCCGTCGTATGTCAGAAGCGAATCGGGCGATATAACGTATACGCCGAGCGCAAAAAGCGCGGCTGCGGCAAAAATCGATACGGACGCGGAAACGACGGCGTGTACCTTCGGCTTTTCCCTATAAATCGAAACCGCAAGCACAGTTGCCGGCACGGCATAAAGGGCTGCAAACAGAGCGGCGCCTCCCCCGTGCTTTATCGCAAGCGTCAGAAGCGCGGATACTACGGGCGCCGCGTAGACAAAGGGCGAGCGGTACATATAAATGAGCGAGGCAAGCACGGCGGAGGACACGGGAATGAAGAAAAGTCCCCAGATTCCGCCGTAAAGAAGCCCCGACAGAAGCCCGGCACCCGCCGCCGCAAGCGAGAAAATCACCGCGGCAGGGCGCTTCATTCGCTTCATTTTCAGATGAAAAAGCTCATATATAGCGATTCCCGTCATATCTTTTGTCATCCTTTCTTTCGGAATTGCGGCTGGTTTCGCGAAGCGAAATCGTCGCCTTAATTTCGAGTGACGAAAGCCGCAAAACGCGGAGTCTGAAAGATTTATCTTTCAGACTTTTCGGGAGGTCTGTGAATATCTCCCGACAGGAATTTCAGCGCGCGCTGAACAGCATCCTTAGCATTTCCCCACGGCTCCTCGCTGTAGCGATAATCAAATTTCTTGCAGAACCACGAAACATCCTCCGAAAGCGATGTCATGTACGAGACCTCGATTCCGGACACAATACCGTAAAACTCCGGAAATTGCTTTTTCTGAAGCCTTGACTTTGCCGTTTCGAGAAGAAGCTCGTAATGCGGCAGGCAAAAGCATTTCTGCCCTGCCATTTTCGGTCGGAAGCTCTCGTCGCGCTCCCAGAGCATTACGGCTGTCTCGACCATAAGCCTGAAATTATGCTCAATTCGCCCGCATACATAGCATGAATCATTCAGCCTTGAAAGCTCCTTTATCGTGCCCTCGCCCGGATGAAGCTTATCCGCAAGCCCGCCGCCCTCGACGGCGTGAAGCTTTTCATGCAAGTGAGATTCGAGCATGAGCGCAAGCCCGAGCCTGTTTTTGCGCTCGAACATCATATCGAAATGCGTCTTGCAGAATCCAAGCTCGTTCGTTTTTATGCGGACATCAGGCTCCATCATCGACGCGCCGAGAATGAGGTCAAGCTCATTTTCCTCAAGCGAGCGGTAAAGCGCGCAGAACGGACATGAAACCTCCTCTGCGGCGGCGCACTCCTCAAATTTTTCGTTTACGGGAATTGTATAAATCTGTTCCATTGCGTCCTTGCTCCAAAGCTTGATTTTATATTAAAAAAGCGATATAATAAGTGCATATGCCACTGAAAGACAGCGGAGCCTTACGGCTCATTGCACTTATTACGAGCAGTCGCAAGCGTGATTAAGCGAGCTTATCACGCGCTGCTCTGCTTTAAATAATTCATGCGGGTGATGAGATTCCGATAAACGAATCATTGATTCGTTCAATATCCTATTTTACCACAAACGGTCTTGTTTCGCAAGTGCTTTGTTGTTAAAAATGAGAGGTGAGAGCCATGCTTTTGACAAAAAATCTGAAAATTGAGGAGGCGGCGTCGGATTTTTGCGGCAGCGCCGTGAAAATATCGGACGTTTATCCCTTCGACGCAAAAAAAACGCTCACGTGCGGTCAGTGCTTCCGCTTTGACGAGACGGAGGATGGGAAAGGCGTATTTGAAGGGGTCGCGCTCGGGAAATACATAAGGGTTTCATCACCCGATGAGAACACAGCACTTTTTGAGGGCGTGAGCTTTGAGGAGGCGGACGATTTCATACGCTATTTCGACCTTGATTTCGATTACGGGCAAATAGTCGATATGACGGGCGAGCGCTTCGGTCGCAAAAGCCTTATATACCGTGCCGCCGCCGCGGGTCGCGGCATACATATCATGCGTCAGGATAGCTGGGAGGCGCTCGCATCCTTTATCATCTCGCAAAACAACAATATCCCCCGAATCAAGGGGATAATCGAGCGCCTGTCACGCTCGCTCGGCGAGCCTATAGGCGGCGGAAAATACGCATTTCCCACAGCAAACGCAGTATCTGCGGCGGGTATCGGCGCGCTTTCGCCGGCGCGAATGGGATTTCGCGACAAGTATCTTTGCGGCGCAGCAGAGCGCGTCTCAAACGAGCCTGATTTTCTTTTTCGTGTGAGCCGCGCGGACTTTGAAACGGCAGATTCGATGCTGCGCACGATTCGCGGTGTCGGCGCGAAGGTATCGGCGTGTACGCTTCTTTTCGGCTTCGGACACAAGGAGGCGTTTCCCGTCGATGTATGGATCAAGCGAAGCGTCGGAAAATATTTCGGCACATCTTTTCCGGAGGAAATCGATTTCGGCGAGCTTGCTCCCTATGCGGGAGTGCTTCAGCAGTATATTTTTGACTTTGAGCGGAACGGTCAAGTATAAATTGAGATAATCTCGCTTAATATATTGGAATTTTTCCAAAAACGCCTTGACAATCAAGAGCAGAAAATGTATAATTATACCGTAAAGCAAAGACACGCCGATGCGAAAGGCACCGAAAACGCAGGGGAGATGAATTTTCATGAAAGCTGTACTTAAAATATCGTTTGGGTCGATTTTGAGAAATAAGCGTATCATGGCTGTTATGCTCATCTCTATCATATTTGCCGTTGCGGTTTTCGTCCTCATATCGTCCGTTGTTGACTGGATTATCAACGCCGAGGCTTTATATGAGTTCGAGGATCTGAAGCGAGACCGTCCAAATCGCAGCGACGAGGAGCTGTGGGAGCTTACGGTTGAAAATCTGACTGATATTGAACGCCTCGAATATGTTTTCCTGTGCATTTTTAAGCTCTTTATTGTCATTGCCGCGCTTTTGGTGATTTTCGCTGTCGGCAGCGCTTTCAAGACGACGGAGGGCGAACGGACAAAAATCCTTTCCGTGCTGTCAACTCTTGGCGCGACAACATGGCAAAAGGCTGTGTATCTTCTGCTTGACGTTGCGATAATTTCAATTATAGGGGTTCCGCTCGGTATTCTTTTCGGATACTTGCTGTCCTCAGCAATGCTTGATTTCATGAATGAGAATTTCTTTTATGAAATCGGGATTTACGGCGTTGAGGTTTTCGGGAAAAACACGCCGTTTTGGGTTTTCTCGCTCGAGAGGTGCTTTCTTGTCGGATTTGCCGCCGTCATTATTGCCGCCGCGATTCCCGCGCTCAAGATGATAAGGCGTCCCGCCGTCGAGGCGGCGAGGGCAACGAACGCGATAAACGTATCGCTGCGCGAATCGCGCCTTGACAGGCTGATGGAAAGGCTTTTCGGCGTGACGGGGAAGCTTGCCGCCGCGAATTATCAGAACAACAAGCCGCGATACCGCTCATTTTCAATGACGATTTCGCTCTCATCGCTGATTTTCGTTTTGATTTCGCTTCTTTTCGGATATCTTTCGCAGCTTAACGGCGAAGAAATTTCAAATAACGTGAAAATATTTCTGTATATGTTGTTTGCTTTGGTGTTCCTGCTTTGTATTTTCGGCGCGTCGGGCTCATTTTACACAAATTTCAAGCGGCGTTATTCGGAGTTTGCGGCGCTTGAATCGCTCGGAATGGAAAAGCGCTCACTTTCCGCGATGGTTGCCGTTGAGGCGATATACTACGGAATATATACGTTCGTCTTTATTGCTGTCGGGACGTTTGCAATAGATTATGCCGCGTATTATTTTCTATGGGCGTGGCAGCCAACCGAAATTACGTTTATAATGCCGACGACGGAAATTGGCGCCGCGTTTGGCGGTGTGCTGCTGATAACGCTTGCGCTGTCGCTTTTCATGTCGCTGTCGGTGCGCAAAATCAAAACGGTTGAGCTGCTTAAAAATAATTGGTGAGGTAGTGCAATGAGTGAAATACTGCGTGTTGAAAATCTGAAAAAGATTTATAAGATTTACGACAGCGAAACGACGGCGCTTGACGGCGTGTCGTTCACTGTTGAAAAGGGCGAATTTGTCGCCGTTGTCGGCACGAGCGGTTCGGGAAAATCAACGCTTCTGCATATTCTCGGCGGCGTTGACACTCCGACATCCGGGCGCGTCATCGTTGACGGGGAGGATATTGCGGGATTTTCCGCGCGCAGGCTTGCGGAATACAGGCGGCGACGGGTGTCGATAATATATCAGTTTTATAATCTTTTGCCGATGCTGAACGTGAGGTCGAATGTGACGCTTCCGCTTGAGCTTGACGGGAGGAAATGCAGCGACAAGGAGCTGCTTTCCGTACTGAAATCGCTCGGAATCGAGGAAAAGGAATTTCATTATCCGAGTCAGATGTCGGGAGGCGAGCAGCAGCGCGCCGCTATAGCGCGTGCGCTTATAACCTCGCCCGCGATTCTGCTTGCCGATGAGCCGACGGGAAATCTGGACAGCAAAAACACAGCCGAGGTGATGTCGCTGCTTGCAGAGGCGAACGAGCGCGACGGGCAGACGATAATCATGGTGACGCACGACATGGATGTAGCCGCCCGCGCGGGGCGAGTTATTGAGATGACAGACGGCAAGATATTCCGAGACGAATCTTAGATTCGTCTCGGAAATCTGATGAATATTTAGATTGAATCATAGATTCAATCTAAATATTCACGAGAAAGCGCTCGGAATGAAAAAAAGAAGGACGGCAAGATATTCCGCGATGAATCTAAGATTCATCGCGGAAATCTGATGAATATTTGATTCAAAGCACAGCTTTGAATCAAATATTCACGCGATAGTGCGCTAAATGAAGAAATTACAGATTCATCGCGGAAAGTCTGTGACAGCGCTCTAAATATTGCAATTAACCCGTGTCAGAAAGAAAAAATTCAGCCCGCCATGCCTTGCATGGTGGGCGGTAAAGGTTTTTTGAAGGGTTTCAAAGGGGGACTTTTTGCAAAAAGTCCCCCTTTGGTCTTATCATTGTCCTGTCGCCACTTTTTCCAGCTCCGCTTTTGCCCGCTGCAAATCCTCTCTTATGTTGATTGACTGCGGGCATTTTGTCTCGCAAAGTCCGCATTCTATGCAGTTATCGGGCTTTGTTTCGGGGCGCATATGTACGTAATGATGCGCGCTGTCAGGGCGCTCATAGCGCGCGTACTGATTCCACATGGAGAATACGCGCGGAATGTCAACGCCCTGCGGGCATGGCATACAGTAGCGGCATCCCGTGCAGCCGTTGCGCACACGTGAGAGAATAATTCGCTTCGCTTCATCAACGGCGGAAAATTCCGCATCCGTCAGCGGCTTGAAATTGCCGAGCGTTTCAAGATTGTCAGTGAGCTGATCAGGCTCGTTCATTCCCGAAAGAATGACCTTCACGCCCGAATGGGACGCGACCCAGCGAAGCGCCCACGACGAATCCGTCGCGCTCCCGTCAATCGCCCGCAGCGGCACTTCTGCCTCCGCCGGCAGGGCGGCAAGCGTTCCGCCTTTGATTGGCTCCATGATTATGACGGGTACACCGAGGCTTTCGGCAAGCTCAAGTCCCTTTGTCGTCGCCTGATCGTCGCAGTCCATGTAATTGTACTGAATCTGGCAGAAGTCCCACTTGCGCGACGTGATTATATGCTCGAACGCCTCGTAATTATCGTGGAACGAGAATCCGAGATAGCGAATTTTGCCCTCTTCCTTAAGCCCTTCGCAGAAATCGACGATTCCGTCCTCGACAAATTTGTCGTAGCTTTTTCCGTTCATCGAGTGAAGCAGATAAAAGTCGATGTAGCCCGTGCCGAGACGCGCGAGCGATTCCTCGAATATCTCCTTCGCCTTTTCGACCGAATCCGTGCCCCAGAATGGCAGCTTTGTCGCGACATAATAGCTTTCGCGCGGATATTTTGTTATCGCGTGACCGAGAATCTTTTCGCTCTCGCCGTTCATGTAGACGTAGGCGGTGTCAAAGTAATTGACGCCCGCCGCGTATGCGCGGTCAATCATGGCGTAAGCCTTTTCGCGGTCGTAGTCGCCGCCCGCAGGTCCGTTGAAGCGCATACAGCCGAAGCCGAGCAGGGATGTTTTAATCCCAAGATTTTTCATTTCCCTATATTCCATCATCACACCTCCATGATGTTCAAAAGATTTTTATATAAAATTTCTCTCATCGGTACTCAAATAACCGATTAAAAGGTTGACAAAAACGATAGCAAAGTGTATAATAAAACGTGTAGGGCGCCGTGTGCCCGAATAAACGCCGGAAAGGATGACGCAAAATGAAATGTAAGGATATTGTCGGCACCGTCACCGAATCGCTTCTCGGTCTTTTGAAAAAGAAACCGCTTTCGGAAATAACCGTCTCGGATATAACCGAGGACGCCGGAATATCGCGGATGACGTTTTATCGAAGATTTTCGTCAAAGGAGGACGTCATTTCAAGCTGCGTTGAATATATCGGGCGCAAAATTCACGATATATGCGGCAGCTTTTTCTCGTGCGGCGACAAAAAAACGTATTTTTGCGCGCTTTTCGAGGGACTTTCCGCGTACAGCGACGAGATTTTGGCAATTTACAATGCCGGTCTTAGCGGAATTGTGCTCAAATGGCTCAACAGCTTCATGGAGACGACGTTTGCCCCCGAAACAAAGCAGTCAAAATACAGGCTTTATCAGATTACAGGCGCGTTTTACAATATGTTCATCGGCTGGCTTTTATCCGACAGAGAGGAAAGCTGCGAGAGCATGGCGGAGCTTCTGTGCGATATGGTGGTATAAAGCTACATCATAACGCTATATCTTTTGCCGAACTATATCGCTTCGCGATATAGTACAGGAAGTACATACTGCATTGATAAAATCTATGCAGTATGTATCTTTTATTACCTTTTTGCCGAAATATATCGCGAAGCGAGATATTTCATGAAGTACACATTACATCGATTTCATCGATGTAATGTGTATCTTTTATTACCTTTTTGTCGAACTATATCGCTTCTGCGATATAGTTCGGGAAGTACATACTGCATTGATAAAATCAATGCAGTATGTATCTTGTCTATTCCCAGTCGGCGCTGTCCGCGTATGACTCGATAGTTGCCGCAATAGCGGCGCTCATTTCCGCACGCCACTGCTCGTCGAGGAGCTTTTCCGCGTCGCTCGCATTCGATACGAATCCAAGCTCGATTAAAATCGACGGACAGTTCAGATGCGCGGTGACGTAATATGCGTCGCCCATCTCATAGCCTATATAGTTTACTGTATTTGACGAGAGCGTCGTCGAGTTTATCGCTGAGGCAACTGATGCCGCAAACTGCGCCGCCCATGTCGCATATGTATAATTCGAGCAGTAATAAATTCTTGCGCCTGAGGTGCCGGAATCCGTGTACGAATCGCAGTGAATTGAAACGAAAAGGTCAACATCCTGCGTGTTCGCGTAATACGAGCGCTCGACGATATTGTAAATGTAGTTTCCGTCGTCAATGCTCGTTATCGGGAATGTCTCCCCGTCGTGCGTGAGAATGACATTGTAGCCGTCGGCGGCGATTATATCGTATATTGCCTTCGCGACAAGAAGGTTGATGTCGCTTTCATAAAGCCCGCCGAGATAATCAGACGACGCGCCCGTGTCCTCAAAGCCGTGACCCGGGTCAATGCAGATTGTGAATACCCCGTCGTCGCTGACAATTCCCTCTTCGTCAGGTTCGGACGAGCTGTCAAGCGTGGCGGTATCGTCTGTCGTGTCCTCCGCCGATGTGGAAGCTTCGGTCGTGTCTGCGGATGTTTCCTCCGCAGAGGTCGAGTCCGATGACGTGTCCGACTGCGTTTCATCGCCGCCGAGACCTTCCATGAAATTTTTGCAGCTCTTGCTCGTGAATATTATGATGAGCAAAAGGATTATGAAAACCGCAAGAAGAAGCACAAACGCCGTCGGTCGCCGACGCCTGCGTCTGCGCTGTACCGTGCCGTATCCTCTGCGGGGTGCAGCGCTGTGCGGCGGAATGGACGCGCCGCGATACGGCTGACCCGAGCGATTTGCGGGCTGACCCGGCGCGGGACGGCGCTGTGCGCTGCCGCCTCGTCCCTGCATTCCCGTCCGGTTGACCTGTCCGTTTGAGTTCGGGCGCGCGGTGCTGCGGCGGTTTACGCCGTCCCCGCCGCCCTGACCGTTATATTCCCCGTTGCCGTATCCGTTTTCGCCTGCCATAATAGTATAACCTCCGTTTTTGCCTAAATACGCAAAAGCTTTTTTATTTCGTCGTTTTTAAGATGCCGCCAGCTTCCAGTCGGAAGCGAGCCAAGCTCGATTCCGCATTCCGATATTCTTGTAAGGCGCATAATTTTCAAATCAAGCGCTTCGCACATTCGCCTTATCTGGCGGTTGCGCCCCTCGTGAAGTGTCATTTCGACGACGGTTTTCATGCCGTCTCTGTAAACCCTTCTTGTCGGGCATGGCGCGACAGTGTACTTTCCTCCGTCACGCTCCGTTATCGTCACGGGAGAGCCGAGTGCCGCGAGCTTATCGTCCGATACCTCGCCCGAAAGCGTGACGCGGTAGATTTTTTCGCCCCCGCCCGACGGATGAGCCGCGCGGTGAGCCACCTCACCGTCATTTGTCATAAGAAGAAGCCCGTCCGAATACATATCGAGCCTTCCTATCGGGAAAACCCGCGCGCCGACGGAGGACACAAGCTCCGCGACGCATTTCCGACCGCGCTCGTCCGACATCGTTGAGACGACGCCGACGGGCTTATTGAGCATGATATAAATTTTCTTTCCGACGGCGGCTCTGACCTCGCGTCCGTTCCACATAACAGTGTCGGCGTCGGGGTCGATTTTGTCGCCGAGCTTTGCCGCCTCTCCGTTTACCGTGACGCGCCCTGCCGCGATTTCAGCCTCCGCCGTCCTGCGCGACATCACGCCCGCCTCGGAAAAATATTTTTGAATGCGTATCTTTTCCATTTGATTTGTTTATGTTGCGCTTGATATGTCGTCCGCGTATTCGCGCAGCCATGAAAGCGTGCGCGAGAGCTTTTGCATATCAAGCGCTCCGTTTCCGAATACGGGGGATTCGAGCGTCATGGTGCCGCGGTATCGCGCCTCTTTAAGACCACGCCTGATAAGCTCGAAATCGGTTTTTCCCTCGTTCGGATGAAGAATCGGACGGATTTTCGCAAAATCGCGCCTCTCCCCGCCGAAATCCGCGATGTGCATATGCTCGATTTTGCCGTTTTTGATGAAATCCGATGCGAGAATTTCGGGATTTTGCCCCTGAAACTGCCCAAATCTCACGTCGTACACGAATCCGCAGTCGTGAGGCGCAAGCTGCCGCCAGTGGGTCATAGGGTCGGAGGCGACGCATGGGATATTCTCGATGAGAATCCTCACGCCGTACAAATCGGCGATTTCTATCATCTCGTCGATAAAGGAAAGATTGAAATCGAAATGAATATCCGACATCTTATCGCCCCACAAATGAAGCACCGCGCGGGATGCGCCGAGCGTTTTTGCCGCCTCGCAGTTGATGCGCCAGCGCCTCATCGCCTCACCCGCGTTTTCATCCCCGCCGTTTGATAAAAGTATTCCGATTTCCTTGTCTGCGTGAATTAAGGGACATGGAAGCTTCGATTTTATCACGGAGCTGACTGACTCCTCAAGCAGATCATATCTTGCCGAGAGGACGTGTTCAACCCCGTCGATTCCGCACTCCGCGCAAACTTCGGGCAAACGCTCGTATATTACGGAATAATCGTAATTCGTAGCTCTGCCGACAACGGTTCCCGTCGAGCAGTAAACCTTGATTTTTTCGTCAACGTCGGTCATTTTTCGCCTCTGAGGCTCTCGACGAACGCGCCGATTTTGTCAAGCGCCATCATCAGGTGCTTGACGGAGTAAGCGTACGATATTCTCGCAAAGCCCTCGCCGCATTTGCCGAACGCTGTTCCGGGAACGATGGCGACACCGCCCTCATAAAGCAGCCGCTCGCAGAATTTCTCGCTTGAAAGTCCGAATTTTCTGATGTCAGGCCAGACATAAAACGCGCCCTCGGGAGTAAAGCAGTCAATTCCAAGCTCGCGAAGTCCCGACAAAAGATAGCGGCGGCGGCGGTTGTATTCCGCCTTCATCGTCTCAATGTCGGAATCCCCCGACCGAAGCGCCTCAACGGCTGCGTACTGCGAGGTCACGGGCGCGCACATAATCGAGTACTGATGGAGCTTGAAAAGCTCGTGCGTTATCGGCGCGGGCGCGCAGACATATCCGAGACGCCAGCCCGTCATCGCGTATGCCTTTGAAAATCCCGAGACGAGTATCGTCCTCTCGCGCATTTCGTCAAGCGACGCAATCGAAACGTGACGGCGCTCGTATGTAAGCTCCGCATAAATCTCATCGGATAAAATCAGAATGTCAGTACCACGCAAAACCTCGGCGATTTTCTCAAGCTCCTCACCCGTCATTACGGCTCCCGTAGGATTATTCGGATACGGAAGAATCAGAAGCTTTGTCCTTTCCGTTATGAGCGCCGAAAGCTCGTCGGGCTTTATCTTGAAATTGTCGCAAAGCTTCGTTTCGAGCAATACGGGAACGCCGCCGGCGCTTTTTACAAGCGGCTCATAGCACACGAAGCACGGCACGGGTATAATAACCTCGTCGCCGGGATTGCATACGGTGCGAATGGCGATGTCTATCGCCTCGCTGCCGCCGACCGTGACAGTGATTTCGGACGTCGGGTCGTATTTAAGTCCGAATCTGCGCGAAAGATATGATGAAATTTCACCTCGAAGCTCAGAAAGCCCGCTGTTTGAGGTATAATATGTGCGACCCTCCTCAAGGCTTTTGATTCCCGCCTCGCGGATATGCCACGGGGTAACGAAATCGGGCTGTCCGACCGTCAGCGATATGACATCCTTCATGTCGCCGAGAATATCGAAAAATTTGCGTATTCCCGACGGCTCCAGCTCCGTCACCATGCGGGACAAAAGCTCACTGTACGGCTTCATATAAAGTCAACTCCCCGAAGGTCCTCCTCGGACGCGCCGTAAACGACGCCGTCCGCCTTGTATTTGCGCAGGACAAAATGCGTCGCCGTAGATACGACGTCCTCAATCGGAGCGAGCTTCTGCGCCACAAAGTATGCGACCTCCTTCATTGTCTTTCCCTCGATTATTACCGCGAGGTCATAGCTTCCCGACATGAGATAAAGCGACTGCACCTCGGGATAATTATATATTCTCTCGGCGATTTTGTCAAATCCGCGGTCGCGCTGCGGCGTGATTTTAATCTCAATGATGGCTGTGACGTATTCGCGGTCTGTCTTATCCCAGTCGATTATCGTGTGGTATCCGAGAATTACGCCGTCATTTTCATATTTTTCGAGCGCGCTTTTGATGTCGCCCTCCTCCTTGCCGAGCATGGCGGCAATTTCCTTTGCCGTCAGCTTGCTGTTCGATTCGATTAAATTAAGTATTTCGTTCATGACAGTCCTTTCTTATTCTTTGCCTTCCTTGCCGCGCGACACCTTTTTCATTATCTGCGGGAACGAAAGCCCGTATTTTTCCGCGATGTCATGCGCGTAGCTCTTGCCGTCGGGCTTTGCCCTCTTGATGAGAAAGCTTCTCTGTCCCGCGCTTATATCGGCGACAAGATTATCTACCCTGACTCCGCCGCGCGACACGGATTCCGCGTTGATTTCATCCGTTTTCGCCGCAAGCTCGTGTAAATGCGTCGAGAAGAGCGCGCGACATCCGAGCACGGCGAAGCCCGTCAGCACCTCCGCCGCAATATACGACGCCTCATACGCTCCCGTTGATGAGAGCGATTCGTCAAGCAGCACGAGGCTGTTTTCCGTTATGTGATTGAAGATATCCTCAAGCCTCGCGCATTCCTCGCCGAGACGCCCCTTGTCTATCGTGTCCTCGCTCCCCGTCGGGAAGTGTGTGTAAATCCCGTCAACAGGGGAAATTACCGCCTCCTCCGCGGGAACGGGAAGCCCCAGCATACAGAGCGCCACAGCCTGACCGAGCGCGCAGGTGATGACGGATTTTCCGCCCCTGTTCGGTCCCGTGAGGATGTACACCATCGCGTTTTCATCGAAAACAAGGTCGTTCGGCACGATTTTGTCGTCTATTTTGAGCGCAACTACGGGGTTGCAGAGCGATTTGAACGAAAGCCTCTTTTCCTCCATCGGGCAAATCTCGGGGCGGCAGAGCGGAATATCCCTGCGCTTCAGCGCCGTTATCACCTTCGCGCCCTTCACGACAAATTCGATTTCGGGCAGAATATGAAGCAGAAAATCCGTATTTTCAAGCACATACTCCGAAACGACGCGCTTCCATGAGCGCACGGAGCTTTTGAAAACGTCGTTTATCGCGCTGTAAAACGCGTGCGTCGTCGCGTACTGCTGATTGTCCGACTGCCCCTTCAAAAACGGCTGAAGGGGCGCTATGCACGTAAAATCGTCCTTTTTGAAGTTGAGCGAAAGGATTTTCTCTATAACCTCGCCGCTTTTGAAGGTATTTGAATTTATCGAAAGCACACCGGCGTAAACGGGGCGAAGCTGCGCGTCGAGATTAACGCCTATCGTCACGGATTTGATGTCGCGCACACGCTGCGTCAAATCATTCAGCTTTTTGTTGAGATCGGCGTAGTAGTCGCTTTCCGTCAGCTCCGTTATCCTGTCCGCCATGGCGATAAGAGCCTCGCTTCTCAGCTTTCCGCGGCAGCCCGAAAGCCCCTTATACATTATATTCAGGCATGAGGTGTAAAGCTCGATTTCGGTGAGCGAGAAAAGATACGAGCGGGTGTCCGTCGAACCCGCCGCAGCGAGTCCCGATTCAAGACGCCTTATCTCCGAAATGTCGAGCAGCACGGGAACAACCTTCATGAGCGTCTCCGCGACCTCGGGATAATCGACCATATCGCGGAATATATCCTCACGGTAGCGAATCACCTCGGGGGATGTCGTGTAAAAATCCTCAAGGGACGCATTTTTCAGATCGAACAAAATATCAAGCTCAAGCTGCTCGGAGGTTTCGGCTGAAATGTCGGGGCGCGAGCTTGCCGCGTCGTGTCCCGGGGGATAAAGAAGTGAAAATTCGGATAAGTCCATGTAAAGCCTCGTTTTTGATTTAATAGTGTAATCGACACACTGTTTATAATATCACATTCTCGCAGATTATAAAAGGGGAAAAGACGAAAATTAACAAAAATATTTTTTTGGAGCGCCGAATTTCAGCGAAACGGGGAATGAAACGGGTGCGGATACGCCGACCGCGCGCATTCATCCGAATTTTGAGAATTAAACGATTCTTAAGAAAATTCCTCTTGAAATTTGGTGAGATATGCGGTAAAATATATTTATACTCATATAAGGAGCTATCCACAGTGAAAGCATCGGACGGCGGCGCGAGGCAGAGCGCCAAAACAAACGCGCTTCGTATGCTCGATACGGCAGGAATAAAATACGAGACTGTCGAATACGAGGTTGACGAGAGCGACCTTTCGGGAACACACGCGGCGAAAATTTCGGGAATTGACCCCGACCTGATGTTCAAGACGCTCGTCTGCCGGAATGAGCGCGGAGAAATCTCCGTTTTTGTCATACCCGTAAACGAGGAGCTGGACTTCAAAAAATGCGCGCGCGCAGCGGGCTGCAAGAGCGTTTCAATGATAAAGCAAAGCGAGCTTTTAGGCGTGACGGGATATATCCGCGGCGGCTGCTCTCCCGTCGGAATGAAAAAGAAATTTCCGACATATATCGACGAGCTGTCGGAGCTTTACGATTTTATCTACGTGTCGGCGGGACAGCGCGGGCTTCAGATGAAGGTATCCTCGTCCGAGCTGACAGCATATACGGAAGCCAAGGTCGCCCCTCTCACGGCATGAAATCGGACAACAGCAAAAAGACAGGTAAAAATTTGTGAACGTATGTCTTTTGAACGATTCATTTCCCCCGACAGCGATTGACGGGGTTGCGAACGCAACGCTCAATTACGCGCGCTCGATAAATAAAAAGCAGGGGAACGTCATGGTGGCGACGCCGAAATATCCCGGAATTTCGGACAGCTATCCCTTTCCCGTGATACGATATTCAAGCATCAACACAATGAAAAGAATCGGATACCGCGCGGGCTATCCGTTTTCGGTCAAGGCGGTTACGCGGCTCGCGCAGTTTCATCCCGACATAATACATACGCACTGCCCGTTTATCTCGACATATATGGCGCGTGAGCTTCGCGAGGCGACGGGAGCGCCCATAGTTTTCACGTATCATACCCGATTTGATTTTGATATTGGCACGATTGTGAAGTCGTCGCTCGCAAAAAGCATCGTCGTCAAGGTTCTGCTCGACAACGTAAACGCCTGCGACGAGGTATGGGCTGTGAGCGAGGGCGCGAAGGCGAGCCTTTACAGCCTCGGATATGAGGGCGACGTGAGGGTTATGCGAAACGGCGTCGATTTCAGGCGCGGACGCGCTCCGGAGGAGCGAATCGAGGCGGCGGCTCTCGAGTTCGGAATCGACAGAAGAAATCCCGTATATCTTTTCGTCGGGCGGCAGATGTGGTATAAGGGAATCAAAATCGCGATTGACGCGCTCTCGATGATGAAGCGGAATGATATGCCCTTTACGATGATTTTCATCGGCGACGGAATGGACAAGGATGAAATCGAGAAATACGCCGAGGAGTGCGGAATCGGCGACTGCTGCCGGTTTACGGGCAGAATCACGGATAGGCTCTTGCTCTCGGATTTTTATTCGATGGCTGACATATTCATTTTCCCGTCCACATACGACACGAACGGTCTTGTCGTACATGAGGCGGCGGCAAGCTATACCCCGTCAGTTCTGATACGCGGCTCTGGCGCCTCCGAGGACGCAAGCGAGGGGATTGACTGCTTTATGTGCGAGGAAAACGCCGAAAGCCTTTACGAAACGCTCGCAAATACGTATAAAAAGCCGGAGCTTGTCAAAAAAGTCGGCGAGGGCGCGGCAAAAAATCTCGCGGTTTCATGGGATGAGGTCGTTGATGATGCGCTTCAAAGATACAAATACGTCATAGACAACGTGAATCCCACGCTTAAGATACGAAACGGGAGAAGCGACAAGGTGGTGAGAGCCGCGTTCCGCTTCTGCAAAATGTCAAGGCTTTATAATTTGTCGCAGGAAATCAAGCACCGCGAAAAAATGCATACAAAATGAAAAAGCGCCGCGGTCATCTGCATTCCCTTTCGCAGATTGACGAATGAAAAGCATGACGCCTAAATATACGAAAAGAATCCCGCCATATGCCGGGATTCTTTGTTTTTTGCCATAAAACGACGTCGCCTGATGCCGCATTTCACTTGAATACTTTGCCATAATATGGTATCTTTCGATACCATATTATGGCAACAGTTTACATACGGGATGTGTTGATTTTTATGCCGGGACCCATCGTTGAGGCAACAACGCAGCTCTTGACATACTGTCCCTTTGCCGCAGCGGGTCTTGCCTTTAAAATCGCGTCCATCAGCGTATCGAAATTCTCCTGAAGCTTTTCGGTGCCGAAGGAAGCCTTTCCTATCGGGCAGTGAATGATGTTCGTCTTATCAAGACGGTACTCAACCTTACCTGCTTTGGCGTCCTTGATAGCCTTGCCGATGTCCATCGTAACGGTTCCCGACTTGGGGTTAGGCATAAGTCCCTTAGGACCGAGCACACGACCGAGACGACCGATCATACCCATCATGTTGGGAGTTGTGATGATTACGTCGTAATCGAACCAGCTCTCCTTCTGGATTTTGTCGATCATGTCCTGATCGCCCACATAGTCGGCTCCAGCCGCTCTCGCCTCGTCAGCCTTGTCGTCCTTCGCAATTGCGAGAACACGCACCTTTTTGCCCGTTCCGTTCGGAAGCACGACGGCGCCGCGCACCTGCTGATCGGCGTGACGCGAATCGACGCCGAGACGAACGTGAAGCTCTATCGTTTCGTCGAAATTCGACTTAGCGGTCTTTACCACGAGGTCGAGCGCCTCGGACGAATCGTACTGCTTCGATTTCTCGATAAGCTTTGCGCTTTCCTTATACTTTTTGCTCTTAAACATCGCTCTGCCTCCCTTAATCGACTACGGTGACGCCCATGCTGCGCGCCGTTCCCGCTATCATGCTCATCGCCGCTTCAACTGAACCCGCGTTGAGATCGGGAAGCTTTGTTTCCGCTATCTGCTTTATCTGCTCGCGTGTTATCGTTGCAACCTTCGTCTTGTTGGGAACGCCGGAACCCGATTCAATGCCGCACGCCTTCTTGATTAAAACGGCTGCGGGAGGCGTTTTTGTGATAAACGTAAACGAGCAGTCTGCGTAAACCGTGATGATGACGGGGATAATAAGACCTATGTCGTTCTTCGTCCTCTCGTTGAATTCCTTCGTGAAGTTAGGAATCGAAACGCCGTACTGACCGAGTGCGGGTCCTACGGGAGGCTGCGGAGTAGCTTTCCCTGCGGGAAGCTGGAGCTTGATATAGCCCGTGATTTTCTTTGCCATGCTTTAAATTCCTCCGTGTGTGGTTATTTGCGGGAGAATTACCTTGAATTTTCTCCCTCCCACGCGGCGGTGCTGCGACCGCCTTTTTATGATTTTTTGATGTTTTTCGTCTCCATCATGACGGGCATATCGCGTCCCGCGACCGAAATCGTAACTGTGACGCTTGTCCTGTCATCCGCAAACGACTGAACGATACCGCTGTAGCCCACAAACGGACCGCTCACAATAGAAACCTCGTCGCCGACGTCTATCGTGGAATGCTCGACGTGACTTTCCAGCTCGATTGCCGCAACCTCCGCGTCGGTGAGCGGAACAGGCTTTGAGCCGGGTCCCACAAATCCCGTGACGCCGCTTATGTTGCGGACAATGTGCCAGCTTTCGTCGCTCATCACCATTTTAATGAGTACGTAGCTCGGAAATTTCTTCGATTCCGACGTTTTTTCTTCGCCGCCGTTAGTTTCGGTGACCTTTTCCATCGGAATAACAACCTCGAAAATCATATTTTCGAGATTTCTGTTTTCGACGATTTTCTCGATACTGCTTTTGACCTTGTTCTCATATCCCGAATAAGTATGCGCCACATACCATCTCGGTCCGAGAACCGCCATTTCGTTAATATCGCTCATTTCCCGTTATCCGAGAAGCGCAAGCGCATCCACAAGAAGCGACAGGAGATAATCAACGACGCCGAGAACAAGCGCGAAGGCGAGAATTACGATAATAACGACTATCGTATTTTTCAGCGTCTCGTGTTTGTCAGCCCAGACTATCTTTTTAAATTCGCTCTTGAAAGCGCGCCATGTTTTCGACGCTCTTTCTCTGTGTCTTGCCCACCATACGAGATAGATTATCGCGATAACGATAATGATTATCAGTGTTATCCCGCCGGACGATCCGAGAAACGACAAAAACGACGAAAGGAATGAGGTTCCATCATCGTCGTCAGATGATGTATCTTCGTCAGATGATGTGTCGTCAGTATCTGCTGATGTTTCATCATCAGTATCTGCCGTTGTGTCCTCAGATGTTGAATCCTCAGACGTTTCATCCTCCGATGCTGTTTCCTCAGACGTTTCATCAGCGGATGATGTTTCATCCGTCTCGGCGGTTTCCGCGGTCGATTCTTCCTCAGTGTCGGCACTCACAAATACCGTTGCAAACGATACCGTGAGCATGAGCGCGAGAAGCAGTGCAAGAAGCTTACCAATTCTTCTGTTTTTCATCATCTCTCCTTACTTGGTTTCCCTGTGAAGAGTGTGCTTGCGACAGAAGCGGCAGTACTTGGTCATCTCAAGCCTGTCGGGAGTATTCTTCTTGTTTTTCATCGTGTCGTAGTTGCGCTGTTTGCATTCGCTGCACGCGAGTGTGATTTTGACTCTCATTTTTGAGCGGCACCTCCCTTAAAATAATTCGTACCTCCCTCGGCGGCATCCGACCTGTCGTGGCGCGGCAGTGCCGTAATCGCACGCCAAGTGAGCGCGCAAAAAAAGAACCCCGTCGAGGTGATAAAATTATACCACATAAAAAACGCCCTTGTCAAGGGCGTTTTTCAAAAAAGCTCGAAAATTCCGAAATTTTTTTCGCGGTGCGGACCGAGATTTGACAATACATGGATTGAGTGGGTTCAATAAGGGAGAAATTCCCTCTTATTTATCTTCCTCTTTCACATCAAGCTTAAGACCAAGCTCCAAAAGCGCTTTGGGATCTGGGTCTGAGGGAGCCTTTGACATCAGCTCGCTCGCGTTCTGCGCCTTCGGGAACGCGATTACGTCGCGTATATCCTCCGTGCCGACGATTTCGGCTACGAGCCTGTCAAGCCCGAACGCCATTCCGCCGTGCGGGGGAATGCCGTATTTGAGCGCCTCCATGAGAAATCCGAATTTTGCGTTCGCCTCTTCTTTCCCGATTCCGAGCTTGGAGAACATGAGCGTCTGCATTTCGGGAGTGCTTATTCTTATCGAGCCGCCGCCTATTTCCGTTCCGTTTATTACAATATCATAAGCGCGCGAGCGAACGGCGCCCGTGTCGGTGTCAAGCAGGGGCAGATCCTCTTCCATCGGTGCTGTGAAGGGATGATGCATCGGCTTATACGCTCCCGTCTCCTCGTCAAGCTCAAAAAGCGGAAATTCCGTGACCCACAGCATCTTAAATTCATGCGGGTCAAGAAGTCCGAGACGTCTCGCGCATTCGCGGCGAAGCGCGCCGAGAGTATCGAATACGACAGAGTTTCTGTCGGCGACGATAAGCACGAGGTCTCCATCCTCAAATCCGACCGCCTCCTCGATTTTCGCGTTTTCCTCATCGGTGAGGAATTTCGCGTAGGAGGACGAGCGCTCGCCGCCCGACGATTTGAGCCACGCGACGCCCTTCGCGCGGTAGGATTTTGCAAATTCGGTGAGCGAATCTATCTCCTTGCGTGAGAATTTCGCGCCGCCCTTTACGTTTATCGCGCGGACGCTGCCGCCGCCGGAAATCGCCCCGGCGAATACGCGGAACGCGCAGTCCTTCAGTATATCCGTGAGATTCACAAGCTCAAAGCCGAACCGCAAATCGGGCTTGTCGGAGCCGAATCTCTCCATCGCCTCGCGCCACGTCATGCGCGGAAGCGGTGTCTTTATTTCGACACCGAGCATTTCATGAAAGAGCTTCGCGACAAATTCCTCGTTTACGGTCATGATGTCGTCCTCGTCCATGAACGACATTTCAAGGTCAAGCTGTGTAAATTCGGGCTGCCTGTCCGCGCGCAGATCCTCATCGCGGAAGCAGCGCGCAAGCTGCACATAGCGATCGAAGCCCGCGTACATCAGAAGCTGCTTATAAAGCTGCGGCGACTGCGGCAGCGCGTAGAATTTCCCGTTTGCGATGCGGCTCGGCACGAGATAATCGCGCGCACCCTCAGGTGTAGGTCTTATGAGGCACGGCGTTTCGATGTACAAAAATCCGTTTTTCGCGTAATAATCGAGCGCAAGGGACGTGATTTTCGAGCGAGTAATTATGTTTTCGGTGACGGACGGACGGCGCAGATCGAGATAGCGAAACTGCATTCTGAGGTCACCCCTCACATTCACGTCGTCGTTAATCTCAAAAGGCGTCGTCTCCGCCGTGCAGAGAATCTTGATTTTTTCGGCGTAAATTTCGATGGCTCCAGTCGCACGCGATTTGTTTACGTCGGCTCCGCGCGAGCGCACCGTACCCGTGACGGTGAGGACGTATTCGGAGCGCACGTCTGACGCGACGCCGAAGACATCGCGGTCTGTGTTTTCGTCAAACGCGATTTGAATGATTCCCGACCTGTCGCGCAGATCTATGAATATAAGGCTGCCGAGATCGCGCTGACGCGCACACCAGCCGTTTACGGTAACTTTTTTTCCGATGTCGCACTCTGAAAGCTCAGTCGCATAATGAGTGCGTTTGTCCTCCTTCAAAAAAGGCATATCTATCACCTCTTATAAGTGTGTGAATTATCGCGCGATACTGCGCCGCAACAATTATATACCCAACGAAAAATATTGTCAAGCCCCGAAACCTGTTTTTCGGGGCTTCGGACGGCGATTTATCTGTAATTTTATTGGGGGAAGGGGACTTTTGACCACACACGTACAGCCGCGGATTCCCGCGTCTGTCGTGCAAGGACTGTAATCCGTTTTTGCATACTTGATGAAATTGCGTGTCCTTGCCGCCGTTCCTCATCAAACCTCAGCACAATAAAAAAACAGGCGGGTGCCTGTTTTTTTATTGGGGGAAGGTGGATTCGGACCACCGAAGTGAAAGCACAACAGATTTACAGTCTGCCCCCTTTGGCCGCTCGGGAATTCCCCCATTTTTATTCCGTGAATGGAATGCCGCGTATCCGACGTCACCGCCGTGTATTTCCGCCCTTTTCCGTTCACTAAGCTGGTGATCGGAATCGAACCAACAACCTGCTGATTACAAATCAGCTGCTCTACCGTTGAGCCACACCAGCAAATCCGCTCTCTTTACTGCGACGAGTGCTATTATATCACATAAAATTTGCGATGTCAAGCGGTTTTGCAAAAAAAATAAAATTTTTTTCTGTGTCACAAAAGGATATGACCCGAAAAGCCCGACCTTCTCTTCGCTATATTCCGGTCTGACCTTCTGGGATCGGGACAGCATAGTCGTTCTTGGATATTTTTGTGTTAGGTTCGGGTCGATAAACTGAAATCTTCTTTGAACGCTTCTGATATCGCACATGCAGGCGATCATCTTGCCTTCTGTGCAATGACTGTATACCAATCAACATCATCAATATTTATTTCCGTGACATATGCTGGATAACACAAAACCTGTATGTCCGCATATTGCATTTCTTTCAATTTTTTTAAAAGCACATTCTTTAAAATCGGGTAATAGTGCTCCGCAAAATGCTCTTTTTGCACAATTTTATTATCCTGCTCAAATGTAAATATCAGATTAAATATCATAGAACCGTCATTTTCATAATCCCATACCTGTATCAAATTAACTCTGTTTTCATTAAAAAATATTGGGTTATACAAATAAAATCTCTGATGCTCCCTTAGAATTTTATCCCAGTTCCGGATGTCAAAATATAAATATCCTCCCGGACGAATCAGCTTATCCATCTGTTCTAAAACCTGCAGCACTTCCCCGTTCGTTACATAGGGAAGAGAATTTCCTGTACTTGCTACGCAATCAAATTGTCCGGTGATTTTAGAGGATAATTCTCGAAAATCGCATTGTGTAAGTTTGATTTCCTTTCGCATATTTACCGACTTTTCCCTACATTTATCGAGCATATCCTGACTGAGGTCAGAACCTGACAATTGTACACCTAACTCAAGAAGAGGTAAAGACGAACTCCCTGTTCCAATACTGACATCGAAAACGGATTTAATATCTCTTTTTTCTAATAATGCAGCCCAGTGCTTTTTATTAGCTTCGAATCTTTCTTTGCTTTCAATCAGATCATATATATCTGCCCGTTCATATAATTTCCCCATATTCAAACCTCATTAAATATCACTATCTTATAGAATATTCCGATTTGTACTCGCGTACAACAAATAGTATACCATATCAAAATGAGAAAAGAAAGACAGCAGCGTGTCCAATCAGTGAAATTATTATCAAGTGTCCCGACCCAAAAAGTTAGACCAAGAATCTAATGAACTGGAGGTCGGGACAGTGCGGTCGCTCTTGGATATTTTTGTGTTAGGTTCGGGTTGAAGCATGGATTTTATCTTAAAAAGATTACTGTCCAGTCATTTCCATCTGCCAAAATGAATCTGCTTTTCAATGTCAGGATATTTTTGCTCCAATTCCGTTTCGTTTGGATCAGCATAGCCGATTCCGATAAAGACAGGCATCATATATGTTGCCGGGACCTTCAGGCGTGCTTTCACTTTATCGTGTTCGTCATTCAGCGGTATCCTCATAGAACAGGATAAGCCTTCGGCTGTAGCCGCCAGAAATATGTTCTCCACAACGCACCAGATTGTAGAAAACGGATTTAATTCAGAAACGCTCCCGCCATTCAGTTCCTTACACTTAAATACAGGGATTATGACGTAAGGAGCGTCTTTCAGCATTGTAAATTGCCTCGGCATTGCGTGGGCATACATTTTCTGTCCAAGCGTAACAGGATATGGTCTTGGAACATTCAGGTATTTCTCTGCGTCAAATTTATCCGCTGTTTTCTTTGCTTCTTCAAAAGCAAATTCCTTTTCCTCATCTGTTCTCAAAACGATAAAGCTCCAGCTGCGGTTATGATTCCATGTCGGAGCCTTGTTGCCTGCCTCAAGGATTCTTTTTATCGCTTCAAAATCAACTTCTTTATCTAAGAATTCTCTTGTTGTTCTCCGCCGTTCCACTGCTTCGTAAAAATCCATTTTACAGCCTCCTTATATAGCTCACTTTGTTATTTCTTCATGATAGAAATTAAGTCCACAATGTAGTAATAAACATAGGGCTTGCATTATCCGCTTTTGTGAACCCGCAGGATTCGTAGAAGCCTATTTCCTCATTATAAGCCACAATGACAATCCGCAAATAATCCTTATAATGCTGCTTTATTCGCTCGACAAGGTTTTTGCCTATACCCAAGTCTTGATAATCGGGATTTACAAGCAGATAATGCACATACGCAGTCATAACTCCGTCGTCCATAGCGCAAATCAACCCTATGAGTTTATCAGCGTCCCATGCTGTATAGACTGTTTCAAAAATTTTCATAGCCGCCGACAGCTTATCGGGATAATGCCCCGATGACCAGTTGACCGATAGGAATAAGTCTTGCAACTCGTCGGCAGTTAAGTCGTGGGTGGTTTTGTAGATTATGTTCATATTTGCAAACTCCTTTGAATTTAGAATTTTAACTTGCGAAAAATTTTTCTTTACATTGTCCCCGTTTCCGCATCATCCGCCTCATCGAGCCATTCCTTTAGCTTCTTTTGCAACCATCGTTGCCTCCGCAGCTCTGATTTGAAGTTATATATAGCGGTTTTTGTGCCGTTTTTTCAAAATCAGTCATTTCGCATCTTCTTTCTCTTTTCGGCGAAGGATAAATTTTGCCCTATCGACGGGATACGGCGCCGTTTTCCGGCGGTGCCGCTCAACGGAAACGACCTCAGCGGCAAGCTCGCGCTCATCCTCGCCGACGGGAACGATTACCATGTCGCCGATGTCGATGGAATCGTCATCCGTCCGGTAATGATAGACTGTGTTCCCGCCTGCAAACATGACGCCGCAGAACGTGTAAACCGTCATATCTGTTTCCGACTTCGGATCGGACGCTGCCTGACGCCTTTTTTCTTCGGCTTTTTCTTTTGCTCGCTTCACGGCGTCAGCCTCTCTTGCCTGTCTGCGCTTTTCGTCAAGCGCCGCCACAAACTCCTCGTGCGTCTCATACGCCGTAACGTCAAGCCCATATTTCTCGGCGCCGTCAATGTTCCACCGCCACGTTCTCCAACCGTATTTCCGATTTAAAAGAGCGCTGCGGTATTCCTCATCCGTCTCAAAATTCAGCGGATTCAAGCCGTATTTGCTGCCGTCGGGACAGTCTCGTCTCCATGAAAAACGACGCGAATATTGGTATTTTTCCAAGGATGTCTCTGCGAATCGGATGTGGTCGTTGACTCTTTTTTCAAATTCGGGGTAAAGCCTTTGTATGCGCTTGTTTTCTGATAACGCTATAATCGGAAGAATGTGAAATTTGAACGCCTCCATCGTCTCAAGCCCGTCCGGACTGTAGCACTCTGAAATGATTTTGTCGATGAAATATTCAAGAGACGTTCCTTTTACGTCGGGAAATTCGACGGCGTCACGGTAAATTGCCTCGGCGGCATCGAAATCTCCTTTTTTCAGCGCATGGGCGACATATCTGAAGGGACATGAAAACTCTGTATTTTCTGTCAGGACGCCGCGTCTGAATTCGGGATTTTCCGACATCTCGGCAACAGCCAAATCCATAAATTCGGGCGGGAAATCTCGAGAATTTGATATTATCCGGTAGTACAATTCCATTTTGCCTTTCATATATTCTTTATACGGACCGAACTCCTTTACACACCACACCCACGTTTTGACGGCGAGCGCCGTGTCCTCCTCCGCCAGCTCGATAAAAAGGTTATAGAAGCTTGTGACGGGATGTTTGTCCTCGTCGGGGACATCAATCGGAAGCGCAAAATTTTCCTTGACTGCCTGCGCGTAAAGAAATCCGTAATCCACGGTCAGGTATTTTGCGGCAATCGTTTCGGGATAGAGAATCATTTTGCATTTTTCGATTTCAGTGTCGTGGTTTCTGCTTTCTGAAATATATGCGGTGCCTTGGTTCAAGGCGCAAAGTGCGATAGCGGCATCATATGTTCTTTCGTTCGGAAAATCCGATTTGCGAAGCAGGAGCGAGCTTTCATATCCGGTAAAGCGGAAAGGGAGCGAAAATGATATTGGAATCGTGTCATGTCCCGACGTGTCATTCTCCGTGCTGCCGCCGAGTGTGACCTTGACGGCTACGCTGAACGGTTTGTCGCCCGCGTCATCATCGTCGTCATCATCATGCTCGTCGATGTCCCAGATGTCATCGTCGCCGTCATCATCATTGTCTTCATCGTCATCATCATTGTCAAGCTCGTCGATGCCCCAGATGTCGCCACCGTCGTCATCTTCATCGCCGTCATCATCATCAAGCTCGTTGATGTCCCAGATAAATTCGTCGTCATCCGAAAGCGCATGACTGCCCTCATCCTCTTCAAGCTCGAACAAATCATATTCAAGTTCGCGTTCGACAGGGTCAATCTTCCCGTCATGATTTATGTCGGGTACATCAAACCACATCGGATTATCGTCACTGCTTTTGTTCATGATCAGCCTCCAGAATTTTTTGATTTGTTCCCACAACCGATGGTGAGGGCGATGTTCTCCTGTATAAATTATAGCATATTGGGTGGGGTGCTGCAAATATTCGATTCAAATCTTTGATTGGAATTGAATATTTGACAGACTTGCTTGACGATGCTATGCTTCGTCAAGCAATGTCTTATTATAGCATATTTTTCTGCGAATTGCGATTATCAATGCGGTTTTCACACATTTTTCTGAGCAAATCAAACGCGTTTTGCATTATTATTCACGCAAAATGATTTGTAAATGTTTCGGAGGTCACTTTTATATATTATTTCAAGTGAATAAATATAATTCATCACCCGATTTTTCAGTAAAACCACAATTATATCG
>JAJQCT010000015.1 GCA_021202555.1 Clostridiales bacterium | reverse complement strand
GTAGAGGATGTAGATTTTATTGCCGAAGCTTTGGTAAAGATTCTACAATAACATCGCGAGGAGCGGCGCAAAAGGAGATTGCTATGAGTAAAAAGGTGAAAAAAGAGTTGGGAAAATAAAGGTCGGCGTTTAGAACTGTTCAATTATGATTAACCTTATCGGATAACGAGCAGAGTCCAATAAAATATTGCGGTTATAAACCGCAAAAGTACTTGCACTATTCTTGATTTTGCAGTATAATATTGACAGTGGAGGTGATTGCAATGATTTATAGACCCCTATATGTGGACAGAATTATGGCGTATGTAGATACCCCATTTGTCAAGATTCTCACTGGCGTTCGCCGCTGCGGTAAGTCCACAATTTTAAAGATGATTATTGGGAAGCTCCAGGAAGAAAGGGGAATCAATGCCGAGCGCATTGTATCCTATCGATTTGATTCCATGGAATACGAGGATATGACGGCGAAGCAGATGTTCACAATGCTGAAAAGAAGGATTCAGCCTGATGTGAAAACATATCTGTTTCTCGATGAGGTGCAGGAGGTGACGGGCTGGGAAAAGGTCGTTAACTCTCTTTTCTCGGACTACGATGTGGACATCTATGTGACAGGCTCCAATTCCCGGATGATGTCCTCGGAGATTTCAACCTATCTTACCGGGCGCTATGTGTCCTTTCGCATTTACACGCTTTCATTTGACGAATATCTCGCTTTTAAAGCCAAATACGGCACGGTTGGTGATGCGAAAGCAGAGCTTGCCAATTATGTCCGCCTGGGCGGGTTCCCGGCGACGCATTTGCAGGCGTATTCGGATGACGAAGTATACACTATTGTCAGGGATATATACAATTCCACGATTTTCTCGGATATTGTGAAACGAAATCAGGTTCGTAAAATCGACCAGCTGGAACGGGTTGTAAAATACGCTTTTAACAATCTTGGAAACACCTTTTCGGCAAAATCCATCTCGGACTACTTGAAATCTGAGAACCGAAAGCTGGACAATGAAACGGTGTACAGCTACTTAGAAAAGTTGGAAAAGGCTTATTTGCTTCACCGCTGCTCCCGTTATGATTTGCAGGGCAAGGAAATTCTGAAAACACAGGAGAAGTTTTACCTTGCGGATGTGTCCCTTCGGTATAGCGTTCTCGGTTATTCCGAGGGCTGCGTTGCCGCAAGTCTTGAGAACATTGTCTATCTTGAACTGTGCCGCAGAGGATATACGGTGTACATTGGAAAGTTGGGAGACTGCGAGATTGACTTCGTTGCGGAAAGGCAGAACGAAAAGCTGTATGTACAGGTGACGCAGGAGATTCGCTCTGAGAAAACGGAAAAGCGGGAATACGAGCGTTTGCTGCAAGTTAAGGATAATTACCCGAAGTATGTGCTGCGGACAGACCCATTTGCCGACGGCAATTATAAGGGAATCAAGACCATGCACATCGCCGATTTTCTGCTGAGCAAGGATTATTGAGAAAGCAACGAAGACTTACGCCGCTTACGACAGAATTTTCGACGGCGACTCAGCAATATGAGCTCATTGCAAGTGTCGAAAATGAGCGGATTTTGAAAGACAAACGCATAAAATGAAAAATTCCCCCGCAGCGAGTGTTGCTGTGGGGGAATTTTGCTGCGAAAACAAGCGGATTTTGGCGTCACGGGAATATCAGTCTGACTTCAAATGAGACTATGCCGTCGTCTGAAATGAAAAGGTCGCCGACATCTGTAAGCTTGGCGCTTTGCAGCGTGCGGAGCGCCGCGATAAGCTCCGCCGCGTCAGATGGCGACGGGGAGCTGAAGCTTGCCGTGATGCTGCCGTCGTCCGTGTCAAATCCGTCAAGCGACGAGCTGCCGAGGCTTGCTTCAATTTCGTGAATCACCTCTCCGAATTCTGAGTCGTCGAGGCGGGATTTGAGCGCCGCGCTGTCGCTTGAGTATTTTTCGTACTGCTCGATTTCGCTTTCGTATGACGGAATTGCCGAAACGGACGCCTCAAGGTCGAACGACTTTTGCCGAAGCGCTGCAATCTCGTCGTTCCATGTCAAAAGCGAATTTACCGTTAGGGCGAGGGCGGCGGTGAGAGCTGCCGCTCCTGCGAGGGACATTGTTTTTATCGTTGATGCGCGCGGCTTGCGCGCACGCCGCGGCAGCCCGGAATTGACGGACATTTTCGCGGCTCCGAGGCAAAGAGCAAATTCCGAGTTATCGCCCGTGTCGCAAAAGAACGGCATACGCGCGGAGAATTGACGTGAAAATTCCTTTTCCGCAAAGGCGGGTCCTGACACCGCGCACACCATTTTTTCCGAAAATCCGTCCCTGCCGTACTTTGATTTATAATATTCGAGGGCGAGATTCACCTCGCTTGTGTCGCACTCCGCGTCCGTTCGCCTTATTATACGAAAAAGCTCGACGGAACCTCCGCGAGCAAGCAAAAGGATTATATAATCTTCATCGCCTCGGACGTAAAGCCTAACGTCGTCACTGCATTTTTCCGCATCACCAAAAAAGGTGAGCCCGCAGCAGGACGCGAAGGCGTTTACGAAATGCTCTATTCCGACAGTACTCAGCCCGAGGTCGTCGGCAAGCTCGTAATATTCCTTCAGAATATCGACGGAGGTCGCCCATATCCGTACCCGACGGCATTCGGTTCCGTTTTTGTCACGGAACACGGGAGACGTCGTTTCGTATACGGTTGTCTTGTCGGAAATTTTTTCGGGAAAGAGAATGTCGTCGTTTGAGGAAATGAACGCGCCGATTTTTCTGTCCGATACTGCGGTCGGGATGTCTATAGTTGTGAAAAGCGTGCGTGACGTTGAGAGCAGGAAAACGACCTTTTTCGATTCTGCTTTCAGCTCGGGGTTTTCGGACAGCGCCGACGAAAGCAGGGCGAAAAGGCGAGGTCTGTCGAGAATTTTTCCATCATCCGCCGTCCCCTCGGGGAGCGGGAGCGCGACGCCGGAAAGAAGCTTTGCCGAATTTCCCGAGTTTAAGACCCGCGCGAGCCTGACCGTGCGTTTTGTGATTTCGACGATGAGAAGCTCGCCGCGAATTTTAAGCTTTTTCATTTGTCGGCGACCTCCATCGGAAATTTTCAGCATTTCAGCCCTGTCGTCTTTGGCATATTATATTGCGCCGAGAACTGTCGGCAAGCCGACGTTTTATGTCCAATTATGACATATTTCCCGACGAGGCGCTTTCCGACAAAAGGCAGATGTCGAGCGCTGCGTTCGGGCTTATGCTGCGGCGCTGGATTTCAGACATCCGCTCCGCTTCGCCAGAATCGCTCAGTCTTGACACGGACAAAAGCAGCCTTATTCGGCTGTTGCCGACGGAAACGCTCATTCCGTTTTTCTCAAAATACCGCGTGTTTTTCGTCTCGCAGCCCGGAATCGGCGCTATATGAATGAGCGGCGTACCAGAAACTGCCGCCTCGGTCGAGGAAAGTCCGCCGGGCTTGGAAATTATCATATCGGATGCCCGCATAAGCTCCGCAATTCTGTCGGTGCTTTTCATCGGCAGAATCGAGGCGTCGTTTTTGTATTTTTCCGAAAGGTCTGAAAAGAGCGCTTCATTGCTTCCGCAAAGCACTATGAGCGTCGTGTCGGTGTGCATTCTGAGATAAAGCCGCAGCGTCCGCACTGTGCTTTTTATGTTTCCGGCGCCGATGCTGCCGCCGGAAAGCAGAATATATCGCCGCGAGGGGTCAAGCCCGAGCGATTCGGCAGCCGTCTTTTTGTCTTCTGTGACTGCGAAATCATGCCTTACGGGTATGCCGTAGGGGAGAATTTTTTCGGGCGGAATGCCGCGCGATTTATACGCATAATCGAGGTCTGCCGCGGGTATTACGAAAAAATCGCAGTCCGTTTCCTCAGTGAAGGGGATGCAGGTGTAATCCGTCGCGACAAATATTGTCGTCGGAAGGGGTACGCCGCTCTGCTTCAGCGCCGTAAGGATTTCGGACGGGAAAAGGTGCGTCGTTATTATTACGTCGAAATGATGCGCGGCGAGGTATTCTGCCATCGGGCGTTTCATCAGGCGGTTGATGTGGTAGACGGGTGAGCGGACGTTCATTTTTCGCTCCGCCGTGCTGTAAAGCTCGCCGAGACTGTAAATCGCGCCGAAAAGCAGGGGAGTATGGCGAACAACACTGATATACGCGCCGCCCACCTTGCGGTCAACATGATGCTCGCCCTTCACAAGCGAATACGGATCAAGAAGCGTGACGCTGTGACCGCGCGACTCAAACGCTTCTTTGATTGCAGCCGCAGCCGAATTGTGCCCGCCGCCCGTGCTGCACGACAGAATCAGCGCTTCCATAATAGCTGCACCTTTGGCTTTTCCTTTTCCTCGCGGCTCAGAATCAGACGGGTGATTATGACAGCGGTCACCAAAAGAAAGCCCAGAGTTATGTACGTCGAGGGATTTTCGAGCGTAAGCGAAACGGACGTGGCGACATATGTGAGAATTGTTCTGTGATAATGCGGCGTAACGTGCAGAATTGTCGAGAAAAAGATGAAGAAGAACGCGAGCGTCACGACGGGAACGATTATAGGCACAAGTCCGAGGGTTACACCGAAGGAGGTGGCAATTCCCTTGCCGCCTTTGAATCTGAAAAAGAGGGGAAGAACGTGCCCGACGACGGGCGCCGCGATAACAAGCGCGAGCGGAAGAGCGGGAGGGGATTCGGTTTTAATCATGTAAAAGTAAACGGGAAAAAAGCCCTTCAGTATATCGCAGAGCAACGTAAAAACACCGCACAAAAATCCGCCGTAGACGAAAGCGTTGGCGGTGCCGGGATTTTTGTCGGGGCTTTCGTCGGCGACGTTTTTTGACGCGAAAATAAAGCCGAAAACGCGCGCATAAAGCACGCTTCCGGATAGATAACCGACAATTATGTAAAAGATGTCATGCACTGTCACCTTCGTGCCCTCCATAGAATTTATATGGCTAAAGTGTAGCACAAAGCGCGGAAAATGTCAAGGGCATGAGGCGCATGAATGAATTTTTTTGCGGTGCGATGTAATTTTTTTCAGCAAATCAGGCACGCATCGCCAAACGAGAAAAAGCGGTATTTATGCTCGACGGCGTATTTGTACGCGGCGAGAATGCGCTCACGTCCCGTGAACGCGGAAACAAGCATAATAAGCGTGCTTTCGGGCAGATGAAAATTCGTTATCAGCGCGTCCGTTGCCTTGATTTTATATCCGGGGGAGATGAAAATCCCCGTGTAGCCCGCGGAGGGAACGATGATTCCGTCCTCATTCGCGACAGTTTCAAGCGTTCTGCACGATGTGGTGCCGACGCACACGGTGCGACCGCCCGCTGCGCGGCGTGAATTTATCGTATCGGCGGCATCCTTCGACACGGAATAATATTCCGTGTGCATTACGTGATCCGCGATATTTTCCTCGCGCACGGGACTGAAGGTCCCAAGCCCGATGTGGAGCATGACGCGCACGAATTTTATATCCCTTGCCTCGAGCCTTGCCATAAGCTCAGGCGTGAAGTGAAGCCCCGCTGTCGGCGCGGCGGCTGACCCTTCGGTTTTGGCGTAAACGGTCTGGTATCTGCTTTTGTCCTCAAGCCTTTCCGTTATGTAGGGCGGCGTCGGCATCGTGCCTATTTCATCGAGCACGGCGAAGATGCTGCCGTATTTTTCGCGGTCGAACGAAAACGAAACGGTTCTGCTCCCGTCGGGCAGAATACCCGTCACAATCCCCGAAAGCTCCCCGCCGCCGAACGTGAGTCGGCATCCCTCGCGGACGCGCCGTCCCGGCTTGATAAGGCACTCCCATTCGTCCTCCCTTGTGTGCTTGACGAGAAGCAGCTCAACGCGCCCGCCGTCGCCGTCGGTGCGGTTTCCGTATATGCGCGCGGGAATCACCTTTGAATCGTTTATAACAAGCGTGTCTCCCGGCTTCAGAAGATATTCGATGTCGCGGAATATGTGGTCCTCAAGCTCGCCCGTTTTCATGTCGATTTTAAGAAGCTTTGATGCGTCGCGCGGTTCTGTCGGCGTCTGCGCGATAAGCTCATGCGGCAGGTCGAAATAAAAATCGCTCGTTTTAAGACCGTCCACTCTCTCTTTTTCCGTATTCGTAAAATCACCTCCGTGCGGCGTAACCTCGCCGTTATCTGTCGCATATAATGTCAGATGAACGGCACGCCGCTCTTTAATATAATATAACATATTGCGTGAAAATTTGCAACCGAAGAGGAGTACATCAAATGGAATACAAAAAAATTCTGTCGTCAGGCAAGCCCGTAATCTTTTCGGGAGCGGCGACGGCACTTATAACGCCCTTTTCGTCGGACGGAATAGATTTTGCCGCGCTCGGCAGGATTGTTGACCGACAGATGAAGGAGAAAATTTCGGCGCTTGTCATGTGCGGGACAACGGGAGAAGCACCGACGCTCACAAGAGACGAGGCAAAAGCAATAGCGTCAAACGTCAAATCGCGCGTCGGCGATAAAATCCCCGTGATTGTCGGCGTCGGATGCGCGGACACGGCAAAAAGCGTCACTGCCGCGAGGGACGCCTTCATTTCGGGCGCCGACGCGGTGATGGCGGTCACTCCGTATTACAACAGACCGACAAAGGACGGGATTATCGCTCATTTTTATAAAATCGCCGAGGCGTCGCCGCTCCCGCTCATCGTATATACTGTTCCGTCCCGCACGGGGACACAGCTCACGCCAGATACCTACGCGCTGCTGTCGGAGCATGAAAATATTGTCGGCGTAAAGGAGGCGTCGGGAGACATAAAGCTCATAACGGAGATATGTCATACACTCTCGGGCGCGCTCTCGATTTACTGCGGCTCGGACGAACTGAATCTTCCGGCGCTTGCAGTCGGCTGCGAGGGCGTTATATCCGTGCTTTCAAATATTATGGCGCGTGAGGTGTCGCAGTTATGCGCTGCCGCTTTATCCGACATTGAAAGGGCGCGTGCGATTGACGCGGAGCTTATGCCGCTCGCGAGGGCGATGTTCATCCGCTCAAATCCGATACCCGTGAAGGCGGCTTGCTCAATTCTGGGGCTTTGCGAAAATGAGCTTCGACTTCCGCTCACGCCGATTGACAAGGAGGGGTATGATTTCATCAAGAATCTTTTAATACATTAAGAAATAGGCACAGCCCGTTTCTCAACGCTTTCAAGTCACAGATTCTGCGAAATTATTTGCGGTACAGCGCTTTTTATGGTATAATAAGACATTGAGAAATGGGCTGTGCCCATTTCTCAAGTCTGTCAAATATTCGATTTGAATCACAGATTCAAATCAAATATTTGCGGCTTTGCACTCGATATGGTATAATAACATTGAACAACAAGGCATAGCCTCGAAGACATTCCGTTGCGAATTACAAATTCGTAACGGAAGTCGTCAAGTTAGATGAATATTGCGCGCAGCGCAATATTCACGGTACAGCGCTTTTTATGGTATAATGATCATATCAACAAAGGCTATGAGGACGGTATAATGAAATACGGAATTTTTTCAGTCAGGGATGCGTCGTATCCGACGCCCGCCGAGGGGTGGGGAGAAAACGGCGTTTATACGCCACGCAGGGTCGTATACGGCGACACAAAAATGGTTATCTCGGACGATGGGAACGATGGGAACGAGGGGAGCGCTCGCTTTGAATGCAGATGCTTCCGCGAAACGGAGAAAACGGGATGGGGTGTTTACGATTACGTCGAAGCGCCCGAATTCACATTTGAGGCGGAATACGGCGATTTTGAGATTTCGGCTGTGTTCGACGCGCCTCCCGAAGGCTTAAAAATATCCGCTCTCGTCGATGGGATTTTATATCGCGATGTCGGTGAGGCGGGAGAGGACGGACGCGCTGTCGTGACGCTTCGCGCCGCGGCATCCGACAAAACGATGTCGCTTCGATTTTTTGCCGCTGACGGGGAGCGCGTCAATGAGGGGCTTGATTCCGCTGCCACGCTTTCGCTCCGCTCGCTTTCGGTAAAGCGGCTTGAGCGCGAATGCACACGAAAAAAGCCGACGGTATTCATTGCGTCGGACTCGACGGCGCAGTCATACGGCGACAAAAATTACCCGCAGACGGGCTGGGGGCAGATGCTCTACAAATATTTTAAGGATGCGGATTTCGCCTTTGAATATATTCCCGAGGGCGCGACGTATTCGCTCTGCCGTGCCTACGAGCTGCCGGAAATCATAATAGAAAACCGCTCGATAGGCGGCAGAAGCTCGCGCTCGTTCATGCTGGAGGGAAAATGGAGCGAGCTGCTTTTCAGATGTCAGAGGGGCGACTTTATCCTCATTCAATTCGGGCACAACGATTCGACGAAGGCGCGTCCTAACAGATATACATCGGTTGAAGAATTTCGCGAATACATAAAAAAATATGCTCTCTCCGCAATGGCGCGCGAGGTGACGCCGGTGCTTGTCACTCCCGTATCGCGCCGGAGCATAAATCCCGAAACGGGAGAGTTCAACATTTCATTTCCCGAGCACAGGGCGGCTGTGATTTCTGTTGCGCGTGAGCTTGACATTCCGTATATCGACCTCGGGCTTGAAAGCCGAAGCATCTGCGGGGAAATATGCGAAACGCTCGGCGCGGACGCGACAAAATCGCTTTATCTTTGGACAAAGGAGGGCGAATATTCGGGAGTTTACGCGGGAGGAAGCCGCGATGACACGCATCTTTGCCGCAGGGGAGCGCTCATTTTCGCGGGGGCTGTCGCAAAGCTCATAGAAAAGTCTCCTGACGAGAGGCTCGCGGCGATAAAATCAAAGCTTGACCCCTCCCTTACGTTCACGCGGTGGCTGCCGACCCGAAGCGACGCTGAAAAATGGAAGGAGAGCTGAAGCTTTGCAGTCCCGCCGTTATACGCGGGCTGCTTGATGAATTTGACGCCGCGCCGAGAAAGGATTTCGGGCAGAATTTTCTCATAAACGAATCAGTGCCGAAAAAAATCGCCGAGGTCGCCGGAGAGGACGCGCCCGAAAACGTACTGGAGATAGGACCGGGAATCGGATGTTTGACGCGCGAGCTGTCGCGAAAATTTTCGCGCGTCGCCGCCGTCGAAATAGACAAAAAGCTCATTTTGCTTCTTCAAAAGACGCTTTCGGGGTGCGGCAACGTCAGGGTAATCGAATCGGACATAATGAAGCTCGATATTGCCCGCCTTTCGGATGAGGAATTTGCGGGCGGGGACTTCTGCGTTTGCGCAAATCTTCCATATTATATTACGACACCTGTTATAACGAAGCTCTTGACGGAGGGCGGCGAACGTCTGAAATCCGTCACTGTCATGGTGCAAAGCGAGGTCGCCGACAGGCTGACGGCGCGTGCGGGAACGAAGGATTACGGAGCGATAACGGCGGGAGTAGCTTATTTCGGGCGCGCGTCCCGCGTAATGCGCGTGTCGGCGGGAAGCTTTTATCCCGCGCCAAAGGTGGATTCCGCAGTCGTGAAAATCACGCTTTACGGGAAAAACGAAAGCACGCTGCGACCCAAATCGAAGGAAGCGTATTTCGAGCTTTTGTCATCCGCGTTTGCAAATCGCAGAAAGACGCTTGTCAACTCCGTTTCGTCAAACACCGGATTTGAAAAGGCGGATTTAGAGGGGGCGCTTTCTCGTCTCGGACTTGATGTCCGCGTGCGGGCTGAGGCGCTCACGCCCGAGGATTTTGCGCGGCTGGCAGATGAGCTGGCTGGGTGAGGGAAACAAACAATAACGGGGATTTGCTGAAAGCAAATCCCCCGTTTTTTCATTTTTCCACGATATTGAGATTTGTCGGCAGAATGCCCGCCTGCTGATAGACAATTTCCGTTATCTGTGCTATTTCTGAGGCGAGAAGTCCGTCGCTTTTGACAATTACGCTAGCGACATCTCCGCTTATAATCGCCACACAATCCTCAAAGCCTTTCGCCTTGACCATTTCCTCGATTTTCGCCTCCGCCGTAATTTCCGCAGCGAGCGCGGCAATGTCGGCGCTTGCCTGATCCTTCACCTCCTGAATTGCGCTGTCGCTTTCCGCGACCGTCGCCAGAACCTGGATTGCCTCATCACGCGCCACGTCGCGGTTGTACGCCGCCGTCTCAAAATATTCGTCTCTCGACGAGACCTCGCTCGCATCGTCAGAATCAGACGACGCGAGCGCCTCATCCGTGTCATCCGCCGAGAGAAGAGACGCATAATACGACGAATCGATGACGTAGCCCGACGAGTTTTTCGTCTCCTCATCCTCGCTGCCGCCGCTGATTCCGGATATGATGAAATTCAGCGTCACGGCGACGGCGCAGACAAAGACGGCGCACAAAATTATCATGTTTTTCGCGCCCACCCTGCGCCCGATAAGAATCATTTTCGATTTTGCGCCGCAAAGCGCGTCTTTAATCGAATCCTTCGTTATTTTCATAAGCAAACCTCCGAATGATTTTTTCATGCGCTTCATTTATATGAGCAGAGCGCCGCAAATATTCCGTGCCGCCCTATTCCGCACTCGCACCTGCACTCGCACCCGCGACAGAAATTTTCGAGATTGGTATGCCGAGCGCACGGGAGATTAGCTCTGTGAGCGTCTTTTTGATTGAAATTTCGTTCCCGCCCGTGCAGACGACGGCGACGCCGTTTACGGAGAGGTCGCCGTCGAGCGTGAGCATGACGAAAACGTCGTCCACCCCGTCAACTCGCCCGCAGAGCGCCGCAATTTCCTCCTCAAGCAGGGATGCGTCGTCATAATATGAAATCGCCGCCTCCGCGTCCGAGGTTTCCTCATCCTCAGCTCCGTCATCGCCATCGCCCGAGATTGCGCCGCCGTAAATTATGAGCGCCGCGCCAAGCGCCGCCGTCGCCGCCGCAAGCAGCAGCTTTCCTTTTGAAATTCCCGAAAAAAGCGGAGTTTTCAGTTTACCGTTCATATAGCACAGTCACCTCAAAGTCGTATTCTTCCTCATATTTGAGTATTATTCCGTCAACCTCTCCCTCGCGTCCGACGGGAAGCGTCACGGTTATAGAGCATACCGATAGAACATATTCATCCTCATCGACCGAAAGCCGGAGCGTTACCGTCACGTCGTCCGCGTCAAGCTCCGATTTGATTTTTTCGCTTAAAATGCGCTCCGTCTCCAAAATAAGCGCGGAATACGCCTCGCCGCTGTAGGTTTCATATTCGGGAAATGTGACGCCGCCCGCATCATCCGTCCCGCCGTCCCCGAAAATTGCGAAAAGAGGCGCAGATATGACGGTCAGGATTATAATTCCCGCCACATAACCGACATATTTTGCCGTTTTGCCGTCGGGAAAGATGATTTCAGCCGCTGATACGGCGACGGCAGCCGTCATCACGGAGACAAAGTAAGCGTTCATGCCGCTATCGCGGGGGACACGTTCATGTAAAGCGCCAGAACGATTATGAAAACCGTGACGGAAAGCGCTGTCATCGCAAGCGCAAGCCCCGAAATTTCCTTTATCTCGCCGTAAAACGATGCAAGGCGCGGCGCGCCTAAAAGATTTGCCGCGACGGCGGCAAGCCCCATTACTGCGCCGTTTGCGAAAAGATTTATTATGACGGGAGCGGAGGTGAGAATCAGAACGACTATTCCGAGAGTGCCCGCATGGCTCTTTATTATCGATATTCCCGCTGCCGTCGTCGTTATAGCGTCTCCGAGCGCGCCTCCGACAATGGGAATCGAGCTGCCGACGGCAAATTTGATTCCCCTTGACGCGAGCGTATCGGACGACGACGAAAGCGAGGTCTGGCAGCAGATAACGGCGGAAAATATCATTGCCGCCGCCGACAAAAGCGATGTGAAGGTTCGCTTTATAAGTCCGCAGACGGAGCCGATTCCATCTCCCGCGCCGCCCGAAAACGATACCGCCGAAACGACGGCGAGGGCGAGACAGGCGCGGCAGAGCGGAACAAATACAAACGACGTTATAAGCTCGAGCGCCGAGGAAAAGAAGAAAAGACCGTATGACGTTACGGCGGCGCCGCTCACATTACCTGTCGCAAGCTCGGTTGACGCAAGAACGGGCGCGGCTGCGCTCGAAAACGTCGTCATTACGGTGATGAGCGCTGTAACGCTTTCCATAATTTCAAGCTCGAAGGTGAAAACTCTTGACGCCGCAAGCAAAACCGCAACCTCTGAAACGCATTTTTTCATTTTGCCGCCTGAAATTTCCGATGAAAAAAGCTCAAAGGATGAGGAGATTATCGTCAGTCCCAAAAGCGTTGAGAGGAGCGACGCCGAGGGGAAAAGCGTTCCCTTCGCATACTCGAGAATTTTATCGAATATGTATCCGGCGCTCAAATCCTCCGCGTCGGCGTCCCCCGACAGAAGTCCCTCCGGAATATCGTCAAGAATATCGTCGGGAATATATTCTTCAAGCTCCGAATATCCGAAGTCCTCAGTCTCGTCGTCGGCAAAAACGGCGACCGCAAAGGCGGGCATCAGAGCGCAAGCGATAATGATTACGACAAAATGCTTCATTTTACACACCCTTTTTTTGAAATCAAAGCATCGACACCGCCGACGACAAAAGCTCTGACGCGAGCGGGAGCGCCACAGAGAAAATTCCCACTCTGCCCGCGAAAATCACGGCGGAGGCGAGCTGTGCCGAGCCTGCGGCGGCGCATATGTCAGCCGTTATCTCCGCCGAATATCCGATTCCGAGCGCTCGCAGCAGCGTTTCCATATACTTTCCCGTTTCCTCGTCGCCCACCATGTCGGAAAGCGAGGTGAATGCAGCGGAAAGCGAGACGATTCCAGCCGCTGCGAGCGCGCAGTACGCGATTATTTCAAGCATATTTTTAACCTCGTCCGACGCCTTGATTCCGCGAAGAATTACCCCCGCAGCCGCCGCGACAAGCGCCAGACCGCAAATTTTAATCACAGCCCGAACGCCGTCTCCAGCGCCTCGAAAAGATATGAAATCCGCTCGACAAGCGTTATCATCACAAGCACAATTCCCGCAATCGAGATAAGCGTCGCCTGCTCGTCGCGCCCGGACTTTGAGAGAATCTGCGCCGTAACCGCAGTCATTATTCCGATTCCCGCTATTTTGATTATCAGTGTCGCGTCCATAATTGCACCTATATTGTTATGATTATGAGGCATACGCCAAAAAATGAGATGACGGCGTAAAACGTCTTCACGGCGCTCTCGGTTGACACCTCAAGCGCCTCCCTGTTTTCGCGAAGCGCATCCAGAAGAGTGTCGCAGAGCGTAAGCTCGTCCTCCTCGTATCCCGTCCCCGTATTTTCCGCAAACCGCAGAAGCAGCGCCCGCGTCGTCTCGTCATAGCAGTCGGCTGCCTCCGAGGTGAGCGCATCCTTTAAGGAGGATTCCCTCGCCGCCTCCCAAAGCGGTCTAGCTCCCTCGTATTTCGGCTCGTAGGACGCGATGATTTTCCCGCACGTATCGCGTCTTGTCCTCACGGAAGCCTCTGCAAACGAGATAAAATCCTCTGCGTCACGCGCGAGCTCAAGCGTATGATTTTTTGCGCGCGAATACCAGAGCGACAGCAAAAGGCACGAGGCGATAACGAGCATTACGCCAAGGCATTTTGCGAAAATCGACGCGCTCTCCGCGCTTATCATGAAAGATACTCCGTTTCAAGCGAAAAGCTTCCGCCTCCCGCCGCCCTCGATATTCCGACGCAGCAGCCGAACGCGCGCGCGTCTGTCAGCCGCGAAATATCGAGCCGCGCCAAAAGCTCCGCAAAATTTCCCGCGTGAGCGCTCGCGATAAGCGGCACGCCGCACGAATATGCGTACATCGCCACGTCGGCGTCATCGCTGCCGAAAAGCTCGTCGCATATGATGAGCGAGGGGGAGAGGGAACGCACCGCCTGTATTATAGCCGCGTGCTTCGGATAGCCGAGAAGATAATCGACGCTGCCCGATGCGTCATTTCTGTAAAGCTCACCCCTTTCGTCGGCGACGGCGACGTTCAGCCTGCGCGACGCGGCGAGAATGAAGTCGCGCAGAAGCGTCGTTTTGCCGACGCCCGGCGGCGAATAGACGATAATCCCGCGGGCGGATTTCAGCTTTGAGGAGAAAATCCTGAAAACGCCCGAGGCGCACCCGCCTACGTCGTGCGGGATTCGCATTGTCACAGACGTGATGTCGCACACCGAATCGATTTTGCCGCCGCGCACAACGGCTCTTCCGCATACCCCGCACCTCGCGCCGTGCGAGAAAATATATCCGTCGCGTATCGTATCGGCGTGCGCATAAAGCGAGCCGTCCGTCAGCGCGCGTATAATCTCGCTCATTTTGTCGGGCGATACTGTCAAGCGGAGCGGAAATGTGCGCCCGCCCGACGCAATCGACGATATGCCGCCGACGCGAAGGCGGATTTCGCTCACGGACGGCTCGCCTCCCAGAAGAGATGCCGCGTCCGACGCCGCCGCGCTTACCGCGCGGCGAACGTCCGGCGGCAGTATGTCCGTTATTTCATCAAGGCGGCGGTCACGAAAAATTCGTCCCGCGCCGTTTTCGCTTTCGTTTCTCATACCGCATTTATATGGCGAGCCTCGCCGCAATATGACGCGGCAATGAAAAGAATATTCGAGGGAGTGCTTGGTGATTTTGCAAATCACTCATTGAAAAATGGAAATATTTCAATTTATACTTGACAAATCGCTGTCTTTTGTGTATACTTAATATAGAAAAATAACGTGCGGCTCGCACCGACGGAACAAAGGAGAGGCACTATGACGAAGAAATTTTCCGTAAAAAAGCTTCTTGTGCTTCTTGTGATTTTAGTCCTCGCCGCGATGTTGATTCGCCTTTCTTACGGTTTTGTGCCGAATACGCTTTCGCTTTCGTATCTAAATGATGTTAGATTTAACCCCGAGTATTACCCCGGCGCGTGTGTCTGCATTTATATTGACGGCAAAGCCGGAGAGTATACAATGAAAATGGAAACCGCGAGGGAACTGCTTATGATTGACGAATGGGAAATTATAAGTAATGTCTCGGCGTCGTTTTCAATATCGGATGATGAATCAAAAACAGCGGGAATGACGCTTGACGAACTCTATGAGATGACAATATATGATACATATGCCGTCGGATATTACGGATACAGGAATTTTTTTGAAAACGAATACGTCTACTATTCGATTCCGTCCGAGGTCGCTGACAATTTAGCCGCATACGCCGCAGAAATCAAGGCAGCGGAGGCGGAGTGACGGAAGCGGCTCAAATAACGTGAATAATAATCCAAAATGAGTGCCTGATTTGCTGAAAAAAGATGAGCCCTTATTGATTTTTATCAAAAAAAACGCTTGACAACGGCGCGTGAGTGTGCTATACTTTATATTGGTCGGGGCGCTTACGCCCGCGGCTGTATGCGGGTATGGCGGAATTGGCAGACGCGCAAGATTCAGGTTCTTGTCTTTGCAAGAGGGTGCAGGTTCAAGTCCTGTTACCCGCATATGAAAAATGCCCTGCGGAGGGGTTCTTCCGCAGGGTATTTTCTTTTTGTGTGAATCTTATGCTGATGCGCGACAGACCCTTAGGCTTGATTCGCGCGCCCCTCGATTTTTATGACGTGTACGTTCACGGGTATGCCGTGCTTTTTGCAGTAATCGATGACAAATCGAGTTCCGCGTGATTCCCCGTCCCAGAAGGCGATTACAGCGTCGGCGGCATCCGCGATTTTCTCGTTTCGCCGAAGCGGCGCCGCGCGCCCGTACCTTTCATATTCGGGCAGATACTCCGTCAGCTTTAATTCGCGGGCAAGCGCGTATTCGCGAGCAGATGTGTCAACGCCGTGCGCGCCTCCCGATATTATTTCATCCGTATCGGGCGGCAGATATTCCCCGATATTCTCAATTGTCAGCCCTCTTGAGCCTATAACCGCGATTTTCATACGCAAATCCTCCGTTATATGCGATTTTTCAGATATACGGTATATCTGTTTATCACATTATAGCACATAACGACTATAAAATAAACATACCATATATTCAAAGTGAGGTGTGTTTCATGTCCGTTAAAAGCGTATCGATAAGAATCGAGGAGGAAATGCTCAACAAGCTTGGCTTTGTGGCTGATTATGAGGGGCGCTCCGTCAACAGTCACATACTTGTACTGATTCGGGAGAGCATCAAAAAATTCGAGGATGAAAACGGGAAAATCGACGGCAAAATAAATCCTGCCGTTAACGTCAAGCCGACGAGAAAAAAGCCCTGAAGGACAAATCATTGACCTGTCCTTCGGGGCTGTGAGTGAGTGGAGAGCTATGTGACTATTCACTCACTATTTATTTATGCGCTATACAACCATGTCGGCGACATTTGAGAGAATTATCGCCGCCTGACCGCGCGTCAGAGCGTCGGTCGGTGAAAAATCGCCGCCGTAAGAGGACATTACGCCAATCTCGTACATGGCGTATACGGATGCCTCAGCCCACGAGGGAATGCTGTCTCTGTCGGAAAATACCGCGACTGTGTCTCCCGTTTCCGCACCGATGACGTTTTGCAGAATCACTGCAGCCTCCGCGCGTGTAATTTCCTCGTCGGGATTAAAATATGAGACGCCGAGCTCGTCCTTTGTACCGTTTATAAATCCGAGCTTTGCCGCCGCACGGACGTAATTCCGCGCGTCATCGCTTATAAGCTCGTCGTCGGCAAAATAAACTGTGTCGATTTCGGGGATTTCGGAAAGCCCGATTGTTTTCATGAGCATGACGACGAAATCCTCGCGGCTCACCGTCACGTCCGGATAAAAGTACGCGTCGCCGTTGACGTATACGCCTCCCATTACGCCGAGAGAGGTCATTTTAATCGCCGCGTTGTACGACATATCGCCTTCAAGGTCGGTGTACGTTATGCCCGACGTGTTTCTGTTTATCGTCACGCTTACTGTGATTTCGTCCGACCAGTTGCCGTATTCGTCATACGCGCGCACGCCGAAGCTGTCCGTTCCGCGCTTTCCTGCCGACGGCGTATACATAAATTCGCCGTAGGATGCATCCGTAATCGTTACCGAGCCCTTCGCGGGGGACGAGGTGACGACATATGTGAGGGAATCGCCCTCGGGATCCGCCGCCGAGACAGAGCCGTAAACGGAAATTTCCTTCAGCGTCGTGACGGACGCCCCGTCGTCGTCAAAGGCGGGCGCGAGATTCACAGAATCGATTACGCGCACACGGCAGGTCGTCGCATAGGTGCCGTCATGTGTGAACGAAAATGTGCAGTCGGCGGCGTCGCCCGCAGCCTTAAAGATAAGGTTTGAAAAATTTTTGCGCGAGACGGTTTGTCCGGATGTGACGGGGACGGAGCCGAGATAAAGCGTGCCGTCAGTCGCGTCGGGGACTGTCAGAACAGTTATGCTGTCAGCCTCGACGCCGAGATAAAGGTCGAATGCCTCAGACGTAAATACGGCGCTGCCGCCGTTCATTCCGGTAACGGTCATGACGGATTCGCGGGAAATCACCGAGAGCGCGGGCGAGACGATTGCAGTCGTGTCAGCCGTGTCGGCTGTCGCATCGGCGGCAAACGCTGCCGCGGGGATGATGAGAAGAACGGCGAGGAATACGGCTGCCGCTCTTGTTTGAACGCTTTTGCTTGAAAAAATCATTTTCAGCCTCCGAAAAAAAGATTGCGATTTAATTTTCCCCTTGCGGCGGTGAAAATATACGCGAAAGGAAAAAGTTTTCGCGCTGAATTTTCGCTCTTGCTTTTTTTGAATTCCCGTGTGGCACGGTGTCGGAATTTTTCATATAATGATGATGCGAACGCAATGTATCCGCTACGCGGAACATAATGTCTCCGCTACGCGGAACGCAATGTATCCGCTGCGCGGAACATACGTATCCGCTGCGCGGAACATAACGTATCCGCTGCGCGGAACATAACGTATCCGCTACGCGGAACGCAACGTATCCGCTATGCGGAACGCAATGTATCCGCTGCGCGGAACATAACGTATCCGCTGCGCGGAACATACGTATCCGCTTCGCGGAACGTAGAGTTTGTTCGCAGAGGTGAAAATATGTTTTCGTTTGATGTCCTGCTCTCATTGTTTCTGACGCTGCTCCTTTCGGTATCCGACGGTTCAAGCTTTTTGCCGCCCCTTTCGCGCGATGAGGAAGAGGCGCTTCTTGCTCGCTCAACCGCAGGCGACGCGGAGGCGCGCAGCCTTTTAATCGAGCACAATCTGCGCCTCGTGTCGCATATCGTGCGCAAATATTATTCGGGAAACAAAAATCAGGACGATTTGATTTCGATAGGCTCGATAGGGCTTATAAAGGCAGTCGATACGTTTGATCCGCAAAACGGGGCAAGGCTCGCGACGTATGCGTCAAGGTGCATACAAAATGAAATTCTCATGTATTTTCGCTCGCAGAAAAAGCTGTCTGCGGAAATTTCAATCAACGACGCAATAGACACGGACAGGGACGGAAATCCCTTAACATACGCAGACGTAATATCCGTCGAGGACAACATAGCCGAAACGATAGACAGAAAAATGAAGTCGGAAAAGGCGCTCGAATACATAAAAAAACGCCTCGGCGAGCGGGAACGAAAAATCATGATTTCGCGATATGGACTTGACGGTGGCAGGGCAATGACGCAGCGCGAGGTCGCCGAGGCGCTCGGAATATCGCGCTCCTACGTTTCGCGCATCGAAAAAAGCACGCTGCACGAGCTCTACGAATACATAAGCGGCGGCGGGTGATTTTGTTTTTTGCGATAAATGGAATCATAACGGCATATATGTCGGCAAGTGCGTCAAATCAAACTGACGCGAACGCGAAAGGACAAGCAATGACGCGAATAAGACATTGAGCGGCGAAGCCGGGCTTCGCCGCTCAATATACAGTGACCCGCTTTCACTTAATCACAATATAATCCCTCCCCCTTTCTGGTCATGATGACCATAATCGCCGGTTTCGTCAAAACAACCAAAAAAGCGACCTGATTGCCCTCGAAAAATTTATACCAAAATGTGCGATTTTTTGGCATCGCACATTTGCTTTTTTATCCGAAGAATGGTATAATGGATGCAGAAAAAAGCCGATATTGTGATTGACTTGACATTTCGGCACTAAATAAGGGAGGTTTCTTAAAATGAGAAACAAGGCTATATCTATCATACTTACTCTTATAATGGTAGTCGGAATTATGCCCGCCGTGTCTATAACAGCAAGTGCCGATGATGAGATTGTCAGTGTTACGGTTTCGGGTACTGCAAACTACGACTATGCGAACGAGGTTGTGGCACTTGTAAACGAAGAAAGAGCCGCCGAAGGTTTGGATCCCTTGGTGATGGATGAACGACTTACTGAAGGGGCAATGCAGCGAGCCGCCGAACTTGCTATTTATTATTCTCACACTCGCCCAGATGGAACAAAGTTCTCTGCCGCTTTGGGTGAACACTCTGGGGTTACGGTTACGGGAGAAAATGCGGCGGCAGGACAAACGACGCCGACAATAGTTGTGGACAGTTGGATGAACTCCGAGGGACACAGATCTAATATACTTCGCACAGATACAACAACTATTGGCGTGGGATGTGTCAAAATGGGTGGATATACGTATTGGATTCAAATATTTGGTCGGGGAGACTCAATACAACGGTGTACTTATTCGGGCTCGAAAACGCAAGCTTTTACAATTTCAACATATACAAGCAACTTGGAGTACATCAGCGTTTCATATTGGAGCGGATCTCTTGCCGATTCTCTTGTTATCGGTACACAAGCGACGTATCGTCTTAGCGTGCGCGTGTCAAAGGCACCGGGCTCCGCTTATGTTATGCCCACCGCCGTTCCTGATGTTAAAGACGAGAGTACAGGTGAGGTCATAGCAACAACGTCCGTTGACTTGGAAGGCAACATGACAATCACACCCACTTCGACGGGTAGCGGCTATCTATATTTATATGCCTACGAAGGAGCATCGCCCCAAAGTGTGGAAGTTGTTGTTTTGTCCGGCTACACCGTTGCATTCGATTCGGATGGTGGAAGCAGTATTTCATCACAAACGGTCGCGTATAACTCGACGGCAACCGAGCCGACAACACCTACGAGAAGCGGTTACACTTTTACAGGGTGGTATACCGAGGCAGAAGACGGTACAAAGTATGACTTTGATACAGCGGTGACGAAAGATCTGACGCTTTATGCGCATTGGACAGCAAACACGACCGCTTCCAGCGGCACGGAAACAACAAAGACGGCGGAAACTACAACCGCCGTGCCTGAAACCTCGTTGGAACCTGGCGAGGACGAAACCACCGTGTCTAATGAGAAAATTATGGTTTCCGAAGAAACTACAGCACTAGATTCCGACTCGGAAACTTTGTTGGAACTTGATGAAGAAACTACGGGAACGCCTGACGAAGAAACTACTGGAGAAACCACGGGAGAAACACCCGTCGAAACCACTGAAGCTCCCGATGAGGAAACGACTGACGCAACAGAAACCGAAACGGATGACGAAACAGATACAACGAGCGAAACGGAAGCCAAAGCAGAAATCGGAACGTCCGATGATGAAAACACTTCCGAGAAAAGCGACACAGACAACGCGGCTTTGGCGAACGACGGTGACAGCAACGGCGGCGCAGTTGTCGATGAAGAAAACGGTTCCAATGCTTGGATAGTCGCTCTTGTTGTTGTACTGCTTATCGTGGCGGCGGGCGCGGTGACTTTCGCTGTTCTTAAAAAGAAAAAGAATGGCGATGAAATCACTGACATTGAAGAAGGCACCGACACAGCCGAAGGTGATTCCGAATCCGAAAGCTCCGATGCGGAAAACCACGACGACGGCGACGGAAATGGAGACAACAACACCGAAGAATAACGCTTCATAAAAACAGGATAACACACAGAGAAGGACTTTCATTCGAGAGTCCTTTTTTGTTTGTAATAAAAAATCTGAAAGGAGGGCAACGAAATGCTCAAACAAATTGGTGTGCTTAAAATGCTGCGGCGGCAAAGGGGGAGGGAGCCTCCGTGAGAAAGCAGAAAACAAACATGACCGCACGGCGAACAGCCGTGCTTTTTTCATACGACGAAAAGTCGCAAATACAAAAAATCTTTCATTAAGGAGGAAAGAATGACGGAAACAAATAAGACCGGTACTCGATTTATATCGGTAGTGCTTGTGATTGCAATGCTTCTCACCGCTTTTGCTGAGATGATTCCCGCAACGTCCACCGTTTCTGCGGCTGAAACAACAAAGGCGCGATACATAAGGATTTCGGGCAGTACGGGAACGTGGGGCTACCAAGCGGTCACTCTGATGAACGGCTGGACGCACGACACAACACAGCGTACATGGGTTTACTACTTCATAGACGATGACGGGGATTATCAGATAGCATACTGTATTCAGCCCGGAATAAACGCAGACGGATCTTCCGTATATACGTGCTATGATGCGGATGGTTTTGCAAGTCTCGTTAATTTTGCCGCAGGGAACAGTATGCTTTCGGAAGATGAAATGATAGAGCTTTTGAGCTTTCTTTTCAGTGCGGAAAATTCGTATACGGGTGCCGTCAATACAGATTGGGCGGATAATCCCGAAAACTATGAAACAGCCATTTCACGGTCGCTTGCGACACAGTTGCTTGTGTGGGAAATCGTTGTTGGCGAACGTGACACGGATTTCAATCATGTTAATACGGGCAGCTATGATGCGGTCTTTGACATGATAAGTACGAATCATCCGTTCTACAGCACAATCAAAGACCAATACGATACCATAGTGGAACAGGTACAGACGAAAGTTGTGCAAAATGCTCTCGCGTCTATATTTAGCTCAACCGTAGCTGATGCTACCGCATATGAGATGACGTGGGATTCGGTAAATCAGGTGTATACCTATACTTTGACTACCGACAGCAGCGGAACCGCAATTGAGCGGGAATATGTTGAAAACCTTTCGAGGTATACTCTCAGTGTTGATAATGTGAATGTCACCATTGAAGAATATGCAAAGACAAGCGGATCACAGGTATATTCCGTTACGATTACATCAACGGCGGCAATTTCTGAAAATAATCCCGCAATTCTAACGGCTAAAAAAAGCCAGCTTAATCACAAAGAAGTTCTTTTTTGGACTGACGGTATTTACGGCACGTCTAACAGCGGTGGTGACTTACAGGATTTCGTTGTGTTTTCAAAAACCTCTGTACAGGAACCCGCATACGGATACTTGAAGCTGTATACGGAAGACCCTGAAGAGTACGGCACCATCAAGGTCTACAAGACCGACGAGAACGGCGACTACCTTTCGGGCGCGGTCTTTACGGCGATGAATACCTCAACGGGCGACACGTACACGATAGGACCGACGAACTCAAGCGGATATGCAGAAAATAGAACTATCCCTTACGGCACGTACACGGTGACGGAGACGACGATGCCTTCGGGGTATACGGTCAAGGATGACGACGACCCGTGGACGGTCACGGTGAGCTCGTCAACCCCCACGGTGACGATAAACGCGTCGAATGCGGTGACGAAAAGTCTCGTGATCCTGAAACGGGACGAGGACGGGGGACAGATAACGACGGCAAAGTTTACGCTGACGTCAACGAGCTATTCGGGCTATTCAAAGACGGTGACAACAAGCGGAACTCTCGCTTCGGCACAGTTTACGGGCATTCCGTCCGGGACGTACAAGCTGACGGAATCATATGTTCCCGACGGGTACGAGGCGAGCAGCGAGGATCCGTGGACGGTCACGGTGAGCGGCTCGGGCATAACAATTAAGTCAAGCTCGGGCACCACGTTGGCATCAACGACGTCAACGACATTGACGTATACGGTGACGAACACGTCGGCTTACGGCTCAATTGAGGTGTATAAGACGGCGGCGGAGGATGGAAGCAATCTTTCGGGCGCTTACTTTACCGCGACGGATACTTCAACGGGCGACACGTATTCTATCGGACCCACCAACTCAAGCGGGTACGCGATAAACAGCGAGATTCCGTATGGCACGTATACCGTAACGGAGACAACGATGCCTTCGGGATATACTGAAAAGGATGCGGATGACCCGTGGACGGTCACGGTGAGCTCGTCAAATTCTGCTGTTACAATCAACGCAGAGGATACGGGCTACGGAACTATTACGATCAATAAGGTAGACAACAGCGGAAGCGCCCTTTCGGGAGCGACATTTACCGCAACGAACAAGTCAACCGGAACAAAATATACCGGCACGACAAATTCAAGCGGTGTTGCTGCGATTAAGGTTCCTTACGGTTCGTACACGGTGACAGAATCGACTGTGCCTACGGGATATACGAAGGACGAGGACGACCCTTGGACGGTTACGGTGAGCAAGTCGAGTACAACGGTGACGATAAATGCGTCAAATGCGGTGGCGAAAACCCTTGTGATCCTGAAGCGGGACGAGTACGGAGGGATGATAAGGCAAACCACAGAATGAAGTTGAACAAACACCCAAAAAAGCAGGTCGGCGACCTGCTTTTTTGCTGGATTAAATTTTCCGCTCTCTTTCCCGCGCGTTTACCGCTGCGAGATTCTGTCAACGGCGACGTCGGTAAGCGTACACGGAGTGACGTCGCACTCTGCGATTTCCTCGATAAACCGCAGTGCCTCATCCTCGTCAAGGAAAACGTCGGGCAAAAATTTTTCGTCCGTTTCGGGCAGTTGATTTTCGCCCTCTACGATGTTCATCGACATACAGAGAATCGAAAACGAATCGTATTCGACGCCGTAATCCCCGAAAACGCGGGATTTTGTGAGTATGTACACGGTGAAAAGCGAGCCTTCCTCGCTTTGGCTGTGCGACGTGAGAGCCGAAACAATCTCACCCCGCGGACGTAAATGGAGCTTTGATGTCATAGCGACACCTCCTGTTAAAAAATATAATGTACATGAGAAGCCGCGGCGTTCGCGATTTCCCGATGCTTTATTGTACCACATCCAAAAGTGCCATATAATGGGGCAAAAATGCACGTATTTTGTCAATTTAGCGGGCGGCTTATCACGGGCGGGGATATTTATCTGCTCGATGAGCCGACGGCGGCACTTGACCCCAAAGGCAGAGTATGAGATTTATTCGACGTTCCACGAAATGACAAGCGGAAAATGCGCCGTACTCATCACGCACCGTCTCTCGGCGGTTCAGCTTGCCGACAAGGTCGCGGTGCTCGCGGATGGTCACGTCGCCGAATACGGTACGCACTCGGAGCTTTACGCGATGGGTGGAATATATACCGATATGTTTGACAAACAGGCAGAGTTTTATAGGGAAGCGTGAATATTCCGCTGCGTTGCATACACAACGGCTGAACTTTGTAAAATTTAACAATTTTTCTGCCAAAAATGACGAGAACATCGCCAAAGCTGACAAAATTGCTAATGTCAATATCAAATCGGACAAATTAAAAAGAATGAAGGAAAGAGAGAAATAGAGAATAAGAGAAAGAGTAATCAAAGATTTTACGAGAAACCTTTTTGAAGTGAACTCTTCGGAAAAAATCTGCAGACAAGAGAATTTTGCCTTTCGTTTATACCACGCTCAAACGATGAATATGGATAAGCATAGAATATCAGAAGATCATTTAAAATAAGATTTAGCTTTGCAAATTCACTGCCATTGTCAGCTTTAATTGATCGGAATACGTACCAAGCATCAAGGGATTTCTGCTGTTTTTTCGATGCTCCTCATATACTCTTTGTCCGGCGTCAGCAAAATACACTTGATGTTTGACAAGGTTCGTATCTAATTGTTCAACCGTACCTCGTTTTAATTCCTCGTATAGCGTTGATCGGGAAATTTCGAGCATCTCTGCGATTTTTACCTTTGCGATTTTGGGCTTGATTTTCAGAAGCATTTCAAGCTGAGCCCTTTTTTCTTTCGTTAAATGTTGAAATTTCCTTCGTCCTGTGTTATTATATCTTTCAGTCATAGCGTTTCTCCTTTGGGTACCGTAGTTTGATTGGTCTCTTTCTATTATACCTGATTCGCTGTGACTTTTCTTTTTACTGTCCGATTTCATTTTGTCATTTGACTGGCGCAGTTTCAAAGTCGAAAGCGACAATCCTGCTGTCACCTATATATTTCCGAACCCCATCCACCGTGGTCACGCATTTATAGTCTTTATTCATGTAAAAATCTCCCACGGGAATACCAGGAGAGGTTTGCCCCTCCGGGCAGGTCATGTGGTTACTTCAAAGGTTCAATCACTTCTCCCGTTTCCGTATCCACGAACGGGATGTCATCCATCAAAGCGGCAGGAGCAAGGTTTGCCGCATACGCCTTAACCGACTCCGTCACCCCAGCAATCGCCGCTGACTCATCAGCGTCCAGCATACGGACGAACGAGACACAGCCTGGGAGAACGCAATGCCAGACGCATTGGTCGCTTTCTTCAGCATAATCTTTGTGATCACGCGGTTCAGCTTTCCTGAACGGGTTCCTGCCCTTGCGGTAATCGTCAACGAGCATCTTTGCCAGGTCTATTTTTTTACGGAGCGCATAAAGGACCTTGCGGTCAACCGTTCCTTTACAAACGAGGTATATGTAATGGCAGTTCTCCTTCTGCCCAGCCCTGTGGATGCGGGCCTTTGCCTGCTCAAAATTGCTCATGCTGTAGTCGAGGGAATAAAAAAACCATTGTGGACGCAGCGGTCAGAGTAATGCCGAGACCTGCCGCCGCAATCTGCCCCACAAATACACGGCACTTACCGTCATACTGAAAGCGATGTATCTCATCATCACGATTTCTGATGCCGCCGCGCACGACTGCGTATCCGATTTTCTTCTTTTCCAGAAGCTCTTGGATATCATCCAGTTCCGGCACGAACCGAGCCATGATAACGAGCTTTTTATCCTCCGCCATAGCAGTATCGATAATATCGGGAAGGGCGTCCAGCTTTGCCTTGCTCACGTTATTGACCGCGCCATCATCATCGGTCAGATGCCCGCCCGTTATCTGCGACAGGCGCAAAAGCCGCGTCAGGATATTGGCTGTGGTAACCTCCGAATCGTCCAGTTCCGCATAGCTCTCATCTTCGATGGCGTCATATATTTTCAGGGCGTCCCTTTCCAAATCCACCGAGCGGACTTCCTCCGTAATCTCCGGCAGATCCAAACACTCAGATTTGGTCACACGAAAAGCGATGGAGTGCATTTTCCGCAGGAAATCATCCGTCATCCACTTTCTGAAGATTGGTGTATGCAATCCATAGCCGCCCATGTCAAAATACTGGCTGCGGAAGGAATAGAACGATGTACCGAATATCTGAGGATTCAGGAAACGGTACTGTGAGAAAACATCCATCTCCCTATTCGTAATGACCGTACCCTTCAGCAGTAATTTGTACTTTGCCTTATCGCCCAAGTGGTGCATACCTTTGCTCTGGGAGGTGCGGTTTTCCTTCAGCTTGTGGCCCTCGTCCGCAACAATCAGGTCTGCGTTATAGGCGAGCAACTCTTTTTCCAACCGCCATGCCGATTCATAATTTACGATTACTATCTGTAGCCCCTCGCCGGACAGCTTCGCCAGCTGCTCCTTTTTCTTTGCAGCCGTGCCTTTCAAAATGGTCAGCGTATATGGGAAGTCAGCAAATTTGTCGAATTCCTCCTGCCACACGCCTAAAATTGAGAGGGGAGCGACAACCAGCACCCGGTCAACCTTTCCATGCTGGTACAAGCAGCCGACCACAGCAACGCTCACCAGAGTCTTACCGGTGTCCATTTCCATCAAAAGCGCCACCCCTCGGCTTTTCAGCCGGTTGTCAAAGACACCAAATTTATCGCAGGTGAACTCGAAGGCTCGCTTCTGATGCTCATACGGCACAGCCTTAATCGGCATCATCAGTTCGATATTGTTACTCATCGCAGCCACCCCGCATTTCCTGGATTTCGATTCCCTGCACAGTCTCACCCGGAGCTAAGACAAGAATTTCGCAAAAATCTCCGAAGAGGAGCGTAAGCAGTCTTTTAGGCAGTCACATACGGCTGCTCTGCATAACTTCCTGCTTGCTCCCGCTACGGTTGGCAACGCTGTTTTTTTACGTTCATAAAATTGTACTCCTGTTCTTCATGGATTGGGGAGGAGGGGGTGTCCTTCCTCTGGTACGAGCCGAAAAAGTCAACCCCATCCCTTTTCCGGCTGTTATTCCTTACTGCTCTTCTTGTGTTCCTGCTTCGGCTTTTCTACGCCGAACTCCTTACAGGCTTTTGTGATAATCCTGTCCCAGCGGCCGTGGACAGCCTGTTTTGTGACCTTCTTTCCTGTTGCCGCTTCCTCTTCACGGCGGATATCCTCCAGATATTTCATCTCACCGAGGTGTGCGTAGACCATGTCCTGCTGCTCCGACTTGAGCTTCTCATGGATAAACGCCTCTGCCTGCGCCACCTTCGGGTCGACAGGTATCTCCTCCGGGTACAGCTGGTCAAACACATCACCGCTGGGGTCAGCAATGCTCTCAAGCGGATCAGCGTCAAAGCTGTCCTCATCCTCAGATTCTCCGTGGCGGTTATCTCGCTGGTTGCGGATGCCATAATCCGCGTTTTCTTCGTCATACCGCGCCTGCAGGTCGTTATCGTGGTCGTACTCATCGAGCAGGATGATGACGTCTCTGTTTTCCGCAGTCAGCGGGATGATGTCGACCACAACACGTTCCCATTTACCATTGGGGCGCTTCACCCACTGGGTATAGACGTAGTTGCCGTTCTCATCCACATAACTGTCACGGTTGTTGTTGAAGTGGCTCTTCCTCCCAAAGCCCTGTGAATCATTGTTCTTTTTCATCTTTGGTCCTTTCCGTCCGAGGGAAGAACGGTGGGACACAAAAAGAGCCTTCAGTCGAAGATGACCACAGGCTCCGGCAATCCGAAAATGGGTGCAGCAAATCTAACGGTGGGGAATCTTCGTTTCGAACACAGCCTTTATCGCTGTGTCCTCAACTCTTATGCATCCCATCGTCCTAATGGCCATCTCGGACTAAGAGATTATTTTTTTACTGCTCATGGCAGCAGTGTAAACCAAATTTTTATTCTCGCTAAATTTGAAGTGCGTTCGCAGCATTCAAATTTGCAAAAAGTGCAGAAATTTGATTTCAAGTGTGATATAATATATTTGTACACTCTGTCAAAGCTGGGAGTATCCCGCATATTTCTACCGATTTGATTTACTGACTCCAGTATAGCAAAACGGCCATTTTAGAAATCGGACTTCTCGGACATGCTCGGACAGATTCGGACAAGACTAAGCTCTACAGAAGGGAGGTATAGAGGTATGACATTTTCTGAATATGCAATAGGACTTTTTCATCCCCTCTTGTGGAGAAACAGAACCCTATTATTTTACAGAACTAATCGGAAGCTTCATAAAAGATGCCGCTATGGATTCATGTCAGATTTTGAAACGAAAAGATGATACAAAAAATATCGGTACGTCACAGGGGATCGTTCTATTCCACAAAAGGCAGCTCAATATATTTATGAGCAGAAGGATAAGGAGAAGTTCACCAAGTGGATGTGGGAACGCATGGGTGATGCTGACTCTTATAATGGCGTCATAGAGTGGCTTAATAATTGGGGAATTAGTACTGATGAGCCTGAAAGAGTGTGCCAGAAATTACTTGAAGACATATTACTGGATATCATCCAAAAAAGCAGCGTGACACAAAATGCACAAGAGACGGAAATAGGTTTAAAATTGGTTGACGATATCCAGGAAAAAAACAAAAGCGCTTCCCCGTCCGGCTGAAGTACCGGTTCCGGAGGAAGCGACTGATGATGAACAGATGTTGCGTGAAATTAACAGACTCACGGTTCAGTCCCTAAAGGAGGTCGGGCATGAATAGATTTTATATTGAAAAACTCGTCGTGTCCGGCGGCGGACACAAAACGACTGTTATTGATTTTAAACCGGGATTGAATTTTGTTTTGGGACCGTCCAATACAGGCAAAAGCCTTATTATGGACTGCATAGACTATGTGTTCGGTTTTACACCTAAGAAGACCCACCCATCCAAAATCGTTGATAACAATTATGGTTATGAGAGCATCGTTCTTCATCTGGCAACAGACAAGGGAACTGTAATTCTGGAGCGTAAAATCGGTGATTCAAAAATAACTGTTAGCGGAACTGACCCCAGCGTTGATCATGGTTCTTACAGCGTAAGCAATAGTGCTAAAAAGAATATCAACTCTGTATTCCTTCATCTCCTTGGCATTGATGAGCCACATTCTATACGCTCGGCTGAAAAAGATTTCAAGACCCAAGCGCTGACATGGAGGAGTATGCTTCACCTGTTTTTCATTCGTCAGGGTGATGTCGCGAGGGAGAGTTCTTCACTGTTAGCTCCAAGAAGCGTAGGATCTACCAGCTCCGCCGCAGCGTTGCTATTTTTCCTGACCGGGCAGGATGCGAACGATCTTGAGGCAAATGAAGACCCCAAAATTAGTGAATCAAAGAAAAAAGCCCTTATCGCTTACATTCAGGAGAAGGTAAACGACTTAGGCACAAGGCGCGAAAAACTGGAGGAAACTCTTTCTGCTGCAAATATAACAGACCCTCATGCAAGTATTGAGCAGGTGCGAAAGGAAATTGCAGATCTCCAGGCGCAACTGGATTCCGCCATAAAATAAAGCCAGGAAATCATGTCTCAGATTTATGAGTGGAACGGCAAACTCTCAGAGTCCAAAACTGTAGGACACAACTTTGCTGTCCTTCGTCAGCAGTATCAATCTGACATAAGACGGATTGGTTTTATTGTAGAAGTCGCAGAAAATACCTTACCTGTACGGAGAAAGGGCAAGTGCCCTATATGCGGAGAAGAACCGATGATGACTGAAAAAGGTATCTGATGCAAGTTATCTTATGAATCAAGCTTTGTCAAAATAACATTAAAGCAATTGAACCTATTTGATTAACGAGGCATAAAATGGCATTAACACCAATCAATGAAGCACATAAAAAACAAATAGAAGCTGGTATAAAAGGAAGAGACAACGGACACAAATTTGAATCAATTTTGTCCAGTGAAATTAACAGTTTGTCTGACAAATCATTTTTCCCATTAAAGAACAACAAACACCTTTTTCAGGGTAATCCCGCAATCCAACTAATACAGTATATATCTAATGCATTAACAATCGAGATCGTTAATGTGAAATCTTCTTGGCTTGGAGGATTGGCGACATCTGGTTTGGGTGACGCCATTGTTGACGAACAGGGTAATCCCATAACGAAAAGCAAATCCGACATATTGTTAAGAATCACGTGTAAAGATAATTCTGATAAAACTATTGGTGTATCCATTAAAACATGCAATAAAAGAACTCCAACAAATGATCAGATGTTCTTCACCACTGCACGTGCTTTCTGTACATTATTGAGAACTAATGAAATTGAAGTTTCGGATATTGCTGAAGATGGACTATCTATGTTTTGCGGTGATACTGGATTTCGTCCATTAGACCTTATGTCAGAAAGTCAATTATCCCAAAGAGTATCTGATCCTAATAGGTATTACTGGGAGGAGACAACTATAGAATCTCAAAAAGAATGGGAGAGCATTTTTTTAACACATCAAGATGATATATCTCTGTTGCTCTTCCAAAAAGCATACAGGGACGATACGTATGCTCCAGATTTCCTGTTGCATCAAACTACAAAATTTGATGATTTTAATTCTTGCGAAACTGCAATATTCACAATGGATGAAATTGCAACAATATCACACCAATACAGTGGTTTTGTTCTATCTAAATATGTAATAAGAAAAGGTACCTACAAGAACGATAACAATGTTCACTTTGCCCCTAGATTTGGATTCATACAATTTCAAAGAGGCGGGCAGAAGCAGCACCCTACTCAATTGCAATTCAATCTTAAAGCAGGCTATTTTCGCCATATTTAATCGAATATCATATGGATATAAGGCGGGCTGTGATAAATACTAGGTCGTCTTATGTTCCTTATTTATTGAAATGCTGACTTTTAATGACATATGCAATAACTTGCACTAATAACGGAGGCACCGCATTTCCTAGCACTTTCTAATATACCCCATTCACCTTTAAAATTATTCTTATCTGGGAATTATTGCACACGTGCGGTTTCGAGTATTGTTAGTGATTTTGCTGCAGTAGGATGGACATTCCTACACCCTGATATCATACTGAAATTTGTTAAGATTGTCGAGCAGGGTTCATCCAATTTTATTCTTTTGTAAGTAGTATCAAATCCGCTTGTAGGTCTTAGTTCAGTATTCTCCTTTTCGTGCGTCCATGCTCTGCCTCCTGCCTTAGTTCTTCTTCCCATAGGGAGATGCGGGTTCTGCTACTATTGCCCTGAAAGTCATAATATACGACCTCCTAATCAGTTTCTTCAAACTCCTCATTATCCGCCCACAGCTCACACTGCTTTATGACTGTCTCTACAGCATCCTCCCGCTTCTCCGGCGGATAATTATGCTTTTTCAAAAGTCTCCTAATCATCATCCGCATTCCGGCTCTTGCGGAATCTCTCTTTTGCCAGTCGATAGTGCGATTCTTACGAAGTGCGTCGGCAAGCTCTTTTGTGATGGCGATTAGTTTCTCATTATCATAAAAATCCTTTATCGCCTGCGGTTTTGTGAGCGCGTCATAAAAGGCAAGCTCATCTGCCGTGAGTCCGAGCTGCTCGCCTTCCTTGTGTGCTTCGGATATCTGCTTGGCAAGGTTCATGAGTTCTTCAATTACCTGCTCATTAGTCAGCATCCCGTTAAGATAGGCGTTCATGGTTCGCCCTAAAATCTCGCTGAACTTCTCCGACTTCACAACATTTGTGCGGCGATAGACCTGCACTTGTTCTGCGATCAGCTTTTTCAGGAGTTCCACAGCGAGGTTCTTTTCCTTCATCTTTGAGACTTCTTCGAGAAACTTCGGATCAAACAGAGAAAACTCCTGCTGTACATCAGAAAACAGGTTAATTACACCTTCGCTTTTGATGCTCTGCTTTAAGAGGTCATTTATGCGCTGGTTCATCTCCGGCAACGATATTTTTTTGCCGCCGCCCTGATTCATTAGCCGAATGGTAAGCACACGCACGGACTCGAAGAACGCAGCCTCAAATCGCAAATCTTCCGGCACGAGAGAAGAACAGAGGGACAAAGCCTGATGGAGCATCAATGCTTCCTTGATAAATGTGTTCTTATCCGCTTCCTTGTTTCGGTCAACGATAAAGTTTACAGCACCGCTGATTGTCCTTGCCCGTTCAAGGTCACTGCCTGTGGTAAACAGAGTATAATCAAAGCCGTGAAACAGGTCTCGGCAGACCGACAGCTTCTCCAGAAACTTCGGATATGCCGCCTTTGAAATGTCCGTATCACCATAATTTTTCTTGTCGCGGACGGTATAATCATTCATTGCCTGTTTGAGGGCAGAAGCGATCCCGACATAGTCCACGACAAGTCCGCCTTCCTTATCACGGAAGACACGATTCACACGGGCAATTGCCTGCATCAGGTTATGACCGGACATCGGCTTGTACACATACATTGTGGCGAGGGAGGGAACATCAAATCCCGTCAGCCACATATCCACAACGATAGCGATTTTCAGAGGGCTGTCATTGTCTTTGAATTCCTTCGCCAGTTCGTCTTTATGGTGCTTGTTGCCGATAACCTTGCGCCATTCTTCCGGGTCTTTATTGCTCTCGGTCATAACAACTGCGATTTTTTCCGTCCATCCCGGTCTGAGTTCGAGAATTCGGTTATATATCTTCATCGCAATGGCACGGGAGTATGCAACAATCAGTGCCTTGCCGGTCAGCAGATTCTCACGATAGTTTTCGTAGTGGTCAAGAATATCACACACCAGCGAGTTGATGGTTTCGTCATTGCCAAGTACGGCTTCCATTTGACCAAGGGTGTGCTTGCTTTTCTCCACAACATCCGGGTCGGCGTTGTTCGCCATAATATCGTATTCGGTATCAATGAGCTTCAGCGTTGCCTCGTCCAGCTTCAGCTTTATGACGCGGCTTTCATAATAGACGGGTCTGGTTGCTCCATCCTCGACTGCCTGCGTCATATCATAAATATCTATGTAGTCGCCGAACACCTCACGGGTGCTGCGGTCTTTGGACGAGATGGGCGTGCCGGTAAAACCGATGTAGGTAGCGTTCGGCAGACTGTTTCGGATGATTCGTGCCGTACCGACTACACGCTTTGCGACATCCACTCCGTCATCATTCTTCGTTATTTTTATTTTTTCCGCCAATCCATACTGTCCGCGGTGAGCTTCGTCTGCCATAACAACGATGTTGCGCCTGTCAGACAGAGAATCGTGTGACTCCTCAAACTTCTGCATGGTGGTAAAAATGATACCGTTTGCCTGACGACCGGCAAGAAGAGACTTCAAATGCTCCCGACTCTCGGCGTGCATCGGCTCCTGGCGCAGAAATGATTTGCACTTTGCAAACTGACCGTAAAGCTGGTCATCAAGGTCATTCCTATCTGTGAGTACAACAATAGTCGGGCTGTCGAGCGCCTCCTGCAGAAGATGAGCATAGAACACCATAGACAGCGACTTTCCGCTGCCTTGTGTATGCCAGAATACGCCGCCCTTGCCATCCGTAACAGTGGCGTGCTTGGTTGATTCAATTGCTTTTTTCACAGCAAAATACTGATGGTACCCCGCCAGTATTTTTACCTGATTCAACCCCTCATTAGAAAAGCAAATAAAATTCTTTATAATATCAAGCAGCCGCTCCTTTGTGAACATTCCCTCAAAGAACGTGTCAAACTGTGCATACTGTGTATTCTCGTAGCTGCCATCCTTCGTTTTCCACTCCATGAAACGGTCTTCGCCGGA
>JAJQCT010000037.1 GCA_021202555.1 Clostridiales bacterium | reverse complement strand
AGGGAAATGAATTTCGGCTCGCCCCCCCCCCCAGCAGTATTATTGTATCATAAAATTTTCGTTTGTCAAGCGTTTTTTTCAAAAAAAATCAGACTTGCGGCGATTTTTCAGGCTTTTCGGGTCATATCTTTTTGTTGCGCAGAACACTATCTCGCTTTTTTTCAAAAAAAGCTTGACATTCGGCAAATTATGCGCTACAATATCATCGTCAACCATAAAAGGGGCGCTGCGTGTGCGCGGCTGAGACGTTGGAAATCATCCACGGGACCCTATGAACCTGATGCGGATAATGCCGCCGTAGGAATGATAAAGCTTTTTTTGGGTGCGCCGGCGCCCTATAATTTGCGGAGCGTTTCTTTCGGTGTGCTCCGTAAATTTTGCTTTATCGGAGGGACACAGTTATGGAAAAGACAAAAACTCGCGCGCTTACGGAAAGCGCAATTTTAGTGGCACTTTCGGTCATTTTGAGCTTCATCAAGCTCGCCGATCTGCCCTACGGCGGCTCGGTGACGCTCGCATCGATGCTCCCCATCGTGATAATTTCATATCGTCACGGTGTTTCATGGGGACTTGGCTCGGGGCTTGTGTACGCCGCCGTTGAACAGCTCACGGGACTGTCAACGCTCTCATGGGTTACGACATGGCAGAGCGTTCTCGCGGTCGTGCTGCTCGACTACATCATCGCCTTCGCCGTATCCGGGCTTGGAGGCGCATTCCGCAATATTATCAAAAATCAGGCGGTCGCGCTTACGGCGGGGTCTGTGCTTGTGTGCGTTTTGCGGTATATATGCCATGTGATAACGGGCGCGACCGTCTGGGCTGGAATTTCGATTCCCACAGCGGACGCTCTCGCGTATTCGCTCATCTATAACGCGACATATATGCTCCCCGAAATGCTCATAATGGCAATAATCGCGTTCTATCTCGGCTCGGCGATTGATTTCCGCACAGACGAGCCCGTTCGCATGAAGCGCGCGGAAAGCGCAAAATCAAAAGGCGGCGTTGGAACGCTTGTTTCGGGACTGTTTATCGCAGCGGCGCTCATATACGACGTTGCCGCCGTATTCTCGGTTATTCAGGGCGAATCGGGATTTGACATAACGCAGATTTCCGAGGTTGACTGGATAAGCGTCGTCGCTGTGACCGCGGCTGCTGTCATCGGCGCTATAATCGTGTCGGTCGCCGCGAAAAGGACGTCCGATAACAAAAAGAACGCATAATCAAAGCTAAGCGAGGTTTACATGGAGAAACGCTGTTTCATTTTCGGCGCGGGCGAATTCGAGACGCTGCGCGAAAAGCCCGCCGCGGGCGATACTGTAATTGCCGCCGACGGCGGTCAGGCGCTGTGCGAGGCGCTCGGCGTGAAGCCGACGCTCGTAATCGGGGATTTTGATTCCTCTCCCGAGCCGATGTACGAGACGGACGTAATAATTCTTCCCGTCGTCAAGGACGACACCGACATGATTTACTCAATCAAGCACGGACTTTCCGAGGGCTGCCGCGAATTTCACATTTACGGCGGCACCGGCGGTCGTCTCGATCACACGGTGGCGAATCTCCAATCGCTCCTTTATATTGCAAACCGCGGCGCCCGCGGCTGCCTTTACGGCGCCGACACGGCGGCGACGGTAATCAAAGACGGCACATTTACATTTAAATCGGCAGGAATGGTATCTGTTTTCGCGTTCGGCGGCAGCGCGGACGGCGTGACGATTCGCGGCGGGCAGTACGAGGTCGAGGGAATTTCGCTCTTGCCCGAGTTTCCGCTCGGCGTGAGCAATCACTCAACGGGAAATCCCGTGACCGTGACAGTCGAGCGCGGCGCGCTTCTCGTAATGTGGGAGGATATATAAAAATCGATTCCCTGTTTTGCAGAAAGGGCATTGCAAAAATCTGCAATTGCTGGGTTGATGCATATCGATGCCGCTCATTTTGAAGTTCTGATACGGATGCGGCGAACGCACGGTTTGCTTTGCCGCGCGTATGCTGTCGCGTGTGCGACGCGCAAAAAAGGAAGAGGTTTCCCTCTTCCTTTTTTGCGTTATAAAGCAGAATTTACTTTGTTGCCTTAATTTCGTTCTCGTACTTCTCGACCATTTTCTTGAACGTGTGACCCGCAGAAACGTCAGAATTATTGCTATATACGCCCTTCTTTGGAACGATATTGTCATCAGAAGCCGCTTCAGCCGAGACGCTGCGGCGCTTTAGCTTTTGCAGGTACTTTGACGTTGTATCGCCCGTGAAAATGCGAATATCAAGCCGCATAGAGCCGTCGCCGTCGGGCGTCACGAATATCTTATCTATAAATGTATCCACAAATTCCTTTGTGATTGCGCCCTGCACCGCATCCTGTTCTGCCGCGTGAAGAACTGCGCGCACATGCTCCATATGTCGGCGGAAATCCTCTTTTGAATCCTGACCCGCGCGAAGCTCCGCAAGCTCGTTTTCGGCTTTTGCGATTTCATCGTTGCACTGCGCCGTCATTTCCTTAAAGTCTGTATCTGTGATATTGTCATTTGCGGCAAGAAGCAAAAGCTTGTTCTTTTTCTTGCGCGCCGTTTCTATAATCTCCTCCTGCACCTTTATTAACCTGCCGAATTCCTCATCCGAGTTCATGCTGCGATATATTCTGCCGTACTCGTCGAGCATCGCGGCGGACAAGTCTTTCGTATCCCTGAATACCTCAAAAAGTACAGGGACTATTTCACTTTCGTAAATCGGAAACGACCCGCAGGATTCCTTACCGTTTTTTATCTTTCCGGAGCAAACCCATTTGGAATTTACATTGCCCGCTTTATCCTTGGATTCGCGCCGGTAGTACGGCTCTCCACACTCAGTGCAGTAAAGCTTTCCGGTCAGCAGATTTGCGTGATTGCATATTCCCTGACGATTTTTCACATCCTCGCTTCTTCGGCGCAGCACGGCATTTGCCTCCTCCCACAATTCTTCGGAAACTATTGCGGGTACAATTTGCCCGCTTTCATCCTTAAACATCACCCATTCCTCCGGCGGCAGAAATTTTTGTTTTTTGGTGAACATATCAATTACCTTGACTTTGTTGCCAACATAATAGCCTTTATATTTCGGGTTGGAAATCATATTAGACATTGTGGTATGCGCTATTTTGTTGCCGTTATGATTGCGGTATCCCTTTTCCCAAAAAATTGTCTCAATCTGCTTCATTGAATATTCGTCGGTAGCGTAAAGTTCAAACAGCTCACGCACCATAACGGCTTCTTTCTCGTCAACAACCAAACGACCGTCGTTCTTGCAATATCCGAATATTCTGCTGTTGCCGAGAACAACGCTTGATTTTATCGCCTGCTGATGTCCGAATTTCACACGCGATGAAAGCTTGCGAAGCTCGTCCTGCGCTATTGACGACATGATTGACAGTCGCAGCTCGGAGTCATCATCAAACGTATTGATGTTGTCGTTTTGAAAAAATACGCCTACTCCGTCTGAAAGAAGTTGTCTTGTAAACTGAATCGAATCGAGCGTATTGCGGGCAAAACGCGAAATTTCCTTGGTAATTATCAAATCAAACTTATCGTCCGCCGCATCGTCTATCATACGATTGAAATTCTCACGCTTTTTTGTCGAGATTCCCGAAAGTCCCTCGTCGATATAGCCCGAAACATACGTCCACGCCGAATTGCGCTTGATTAAATCCTCATAATACGTGATCTGGTTTCCGAGTGAGTTAAGCTGTTCATCCGATTCCGACGATACGCGGGCATAGTATGTCACGCGCAGCGGTATATCGTATATGGATTTTGTCCTTAGCATCTGCCTAATATCATGTAAATCCATTCGTCACGCCTCCAAAAAAAGTTCGTTTTATCATTTTCATATACAGTGTATCACAAATATTTGCGTTTGTCAATGGGAAAATGATATTTTTGATGCGGGAAAAGCAGTTTCAAATCCATTCATCATTCACACATCACCGTCACCGTGAATATTACCCTCAGTTCGGTTATTAGTGCCCTGCTCCTGCGCACAGGGTCTGACCCTGAGAAGTATCGTTCTATATCTTCGAGCAGGAAGGTGTTGAATACTGACGGTACATAGTGCATAACTTTTAAGAAAGACACTTAACGGCATGAAACAATCCCCTCACATCGCTGTGAGGGGATTGTTTCATAAATCAAGCTCTGCACCGTGAATATTGAATGCAAATTCAATATTCATCTAACTTGACGACTTCCATTGTGAATCTTTGATTCACAACGGAACGTCTTTGAATCTGTGATTCGTTCTTCAAGGATATTCCATTATAAAAGCTCTTTTGTTTTTCGTGCGAGGTACAGCGGTAGGTTGGTAATATACCCATCCTTCCGATACCCTCGCTTGGAAAAGCGCAGGGCGTGTTCGGGCTGGTGGTCGGCAATATACTTCTTGAAAGACGGAGCGGACTTATCTTCGCCCCCTTTGGCTTCGACAGGAATGATTTCGGTGCCATATTGAATCACAAAATCAATCTCGCTGTTCTTGTCGGAATAATACCGAGGCTCCACATCAAACTGACCTCGAAGCTGCTGCAAGACAAAGTTCTCTGTCAGCGGTCCCTTGAATTGATAGTCTGCTTTCAAAAGAATCGCGCTGTTATCAATGCCCGCCATGTGCTTGAGAAGTCCGGTGTCAAAGACGAACAGCTTGAACTGATCCAGCTTGTCAAATGCGGACAGAGGATGATCCATCTTTGAGACATTGTAGACACGGTTCAGCATACCGGCTGAGACAAGCCATTCGATTGCTTCTTCAAAGTCACGAGCCCTGCCGCCTTCACGGACTGCTCCGTACATAAACTTCTCGTTAGGCTTTGCAAGCTGAGAGGTGATGCTGCGAAATACCATGAGTATGCGTCCGCTGTTGACCTTTCCGTTATGCTTGGAAAAGTCATTCTCGTATACTTCAATAAGCTCTCGCTGAATCCGGCAGACTTTCGCAGGGTCTTTGTACCTGACCCATGAAGCAACACATTCTGGCATCCCGCCGATTATGAGATAGTTATTGTACGCTTCGAGCAGGCGGTTATGGAAAATCTCTTCGATTTGCTGCTCTTTCTGAATGCTTTCGTAATAAGCGTAAAGTGCCGGATCTACTGCCTCAAGAAACTCGTCAAAGGTAAGAGGATAAATGTCGAGCAGATTCACCATACCAACGGGATAGGACTTTGGCTTTGCAAGAAGCGTACCGAGCAAGCTTCCGGCTGCAATTACATGATAGTCGTTTGCCTTTTCCTTAAAATATTTGAGCGTGTTCAGCGCTTCGGGGCATTCCTGAATCTCATCAAATATGATCAGCGTCTCACCCGGAAGGATTTTCTCGCCGGCAATCATGGAAAGCAGCTCGATAATGCGCTGAGGATTTTTGTTTGCTTCAAAGATGGATTTGAGTTCATCTTCTTCGTCAAAGTTAAAATAAACGAAGCTGCCATAGTAGTTCCGCCCGAACTCCTTCATAAGCCAGGTCTTGCCGACCTGTCGTGCGCCTTTGAGTACCATCGGCTTGCGATCCTCGCTGGATTTCCATCTTATCAGGTCCCCCATTGCATTGCGTTTCAAGCATATCACCATCCTTTCTGAGCGGTCGATAACATTGTATCATATCGAGCGGTGTACCGTGAATATTTTTTCAAATCTACGATTTGAAAAAATATTCAACTAACTTGAGCGACAATGCTTTGCTTTGTTGCTCAATGTTATTATAACACATTTTTCTGCGATTATCAATACGGTTTTCGCACATTTTTCTGAGTAAATCAGGCAACAAAATACACATTATTCTAAGGAGGCATACATATTGATTTTAGTCACCGCTGAAAAGCCCAGGGTAGCGCAGTCCATTGCGAAGGTTATTGGCGCAACTACACGCTTCAGTGCTTGAACGCACGAAGAAAATTGGCATTCTGCGCGCTGTCGGCGCACTCAGAACGGAATAAAAAGCAAAGTGATATAATTGCAGCAACAATCCCCCTCGCCATTCAGCAAGGGGGATTGTTTGTGCGTCATTTACTATCAACTACGCTGCTTTTCCGTTGCTTTCTTTTTCTTATGGCAATGCCAATGCAGATCGCTGAGGCGCCGCCCGAGAGTATCGCGATAGCTCCAAACTGCACAATCGAGTCATTGCCCGTTTGAGGTGATGCCGCCGCACTTAACTTCCATGCAACCGCCACAGGAGAAAAGCCTGTAAGCGTTACCACTATGCCGTCGGCTGTCTTTGTCACCGCCGGAGTTTCCGTCTGACCTGCCTTCTCGCCCGACGTGAACATATGCAGAACAACAAAATCATAATTTTCGTAGCTTGCCTTAACTTCATCATTCGGATACGAAAGCGTTACGGTAATGCCCTCAGCCGGGAAATTCTCTTCCGTGGCATCCTCCCACGTGATTCCGCCGTCTCGGCTGAACTGAAGCTTCACATCGTAAATAACGACATTGTCTTCCGAATAGCCTGCCGATACGGAAACTACTCTCGCTATCAGGTCATTTGTCAATTCCGTCACCGAGCTGTAAATTCCGGCAAGTCCTTCCGGCACCTCGGTCAGCTCGGAAATGCTGATATTGTTGATGGATTCCACCTCGCCTGTGGCTGCGATTGCCTCCGTGTAAGTCTCACCGCATACCGTGCAGGTGTAGGTCATCACGCCGTCTGTAGTTGCCGTCGGCTCTGTTGTGACAACTCCATCGTCCCAGCTATGTCCTGTCGCCGCGGTCTCATCTGCTACATAGCTGTCGCCACAGATTGAACACGTGTAAGTGGTGTAACCTCCTTCGGTGCAAGTAGGAGCTGTAACTACTGCTTCATAACTATGTCCCGTCGCGTCGGTTTCATCTGCTACATAGCTGTCGCCGCAGATTGAACACGTGTAGGTGGTGTAACCACCCTCGGTGCAAGTCGGAGCGGTTACAACTGCCAGATAGTTATGTCCCGTTGCTGCGATTGCCTCTGTATAAGTATCTCCGCAATCCATGCAAGTGTAGGTCATCTCGCCGGCTTCCGTACACGTCGCCGCTTTTGTGACTTCGCCATCATCCCAGCTATGTCCCGTCGCCGGAATCACCTCGCCTGATTGCACGGTCGCGCCGCACACGGTGCAAACCTCGTCGCCCGTGTAGCCGCCTTCGGTGCAGGTCGCGTCCTTCACGTTCTGAATTTCGGTGGTGTGACCCGTCGCCGCAACCGTCACCGTCGTGCGGCTGATTTCCTCTCCGCAGACCGTGCAGTAAATCACCTCATCATACGATCCGTCCGTCGTGCAGGTTGCATCGACGCTGTTTTCGATGACCGCTTCGCCCTCGGTGTGACCTGTTTTGGGAACAGTTATCGTC